>JAYVLQ010000061.1:0-10264 GCA_043759355.1 Kofleriaceae bacterium | reverse complement strand
ACCGCCGCGGCGTTTGGCGCACGCGAAGGGATCAAGGCGAGTACGCTGCGCTGGTGGTCGTCGATGCTGCAGCGCGAGCACACGATCGGCGCAGCGTCGACGTCCATCCGGCTGGTGCAGTTGGTGCGCACGCCGCATGTATCCGCTGCACGAGCAGCGTCCTTCCCGGATAGAGCAGACGCTGGCAGTCTGACGTTGTGACGATCGCGATCCGCTCAGTCCGCTATGCGCCTTCGGCGCAGCGACTTTGCCGGGCCTCACCGAGCACGGCCGCAACAGGCACTGGGTGACGCGCAAGAAGGCCAAGCTGCGACTGCGTACCGTCGAGCGCCTTGCCAACGGCGAGGAGATCGTCGAGATGGCTGTCTCGTCGGCGGCGCGGCGCGCCGACCCCTCGCTGCCCAAGACCTGGCGTATGCGTGCGATCCCGTACCAGCGAAAAGGCTTTCGGCCGGAAGTGCTGCTCACGTCGCTGCTGGATGCGACGAGCTACCCCGGCAGCGAGATGATCGCTCTCTATCACGAGCGATGGGAGCTCGAGCTCGGCTACGACGAGATCAAGACGAAGATGCTGGAGCGGAAGGAGACGCTCCGAACCCAGTGCGCGCGGTTGGTCTGGCAAGAGCTGTGGGAAATTCTGCAGGCGTACAACTTGGTGCGCCTCGAGGCAGAGCGCATCGCCGCAGCCGTCGGTGTGTCGCCGATTCGAATCAGCTTCATCGGGGTGCTTCGCGAGCTCCGCGTCGCGTTCGTGATGTGGCAACAGACGTCCCCAGGCGCGCTTCCCGAACGGCTTCGGCAACTCGAAGAAGACCAGGCCCGCTTCATCCTGCCCGAGCGTCGCACCAACCGCAGCTTTCCACGCGCCGTGAAGGTCAGAATGAGCCCCTACGCGAAGAAGCGAGCGCCAGTCTCACCGACGGCCAAAGGTGTTATCTGACTGGCATTGGGCTCAGGCGTCATCCCGACGGTAGATCACACCTGCGGATCGCCGTGAATAATGTGAATAGGTAGTACTAGAACTGGAAGTAGATGAAGACGTGGCTCGGCTCGCTGAAGAGCATCGCGGCGGCGACGGCGAGCACGACGACGGACACGAACACTGCACGTGAGTCGAACCACCGTGTACGGTGCTTCGCGACCCAGTCGAGGGCGTGACAACCGACGAGCGGGGCCACGCACGCGACGAGAGTGCCCACGTGGTCGCGATCCCACGTCGACGGCGTCGAGCTCGCGTGCAGGTCGGTGAGCGCGCGACCGATGCCCGCGAGGCTCGTCGAGCGGAACAGGACCCACCCGATGAGCGTGAGGTAAAACATCCCGACGGTGCGGATCACCCGCTGCAGGCCCGTCGGCTGCGCGTCGGTGCCAGGCAGCCACCTGGCACCGACGAGCAAGGCGCCGTGGTACGCGCCCCACAGCAGGAAATTCCACGCCGCGCCGTGCCAGAAGCCGCCGAGCACCATTGTGAGGAACAGGTTGCGATCTCGGTGCAGTCGGTTGCCGCCGAGCGGGATGTAGAGGTAGTCGCGCAGCCAGCTCGACAGCGACATATGCCAGCGTCGCCACAGCTCCGACGGTGACCACGCGAGATAGGGCAGGTTGAAGTTGTCGGGGATCGAGAAGCCGAGTAGCAGCGCGACGCCGATCGCCATGTCGGTGTAGCCGGAGAAGTCCCCGTAGATCTGCCCGGCGAAGGCCAGGGCTCCGGTCCACGCGTCGAGCGCGCTGTGCGGATCGGTGCCCTGGAAGAACGCGTCGCTCGAATGGCTGAGCAGGTCGGCGATGGTCTTTTTGAGCGCGCCGAACGCGATGAGCAAGTACGCGCGCCGGTAGTCGGAGAGCGCACCGACGCTGATGCGCGTGAACTGGGGGAGCAGCTGGGAGGCGCGGATGATGGGACCGGCGACGAGGTGCGGGAAGAAGGCCAGCGACGCGAGGAACTCGGAGATGCGCTGCTTCGGCTGGAAGTTGCCGCGGTACACGTCGACGACGTAGCTGATGCTCTGGAACGTGTAGAACGAGATCCCGACGGGCAGCACGAAGCTGGCGATCGGCACATGCATCTTCAGGCCAAGCGCGGCGAAGAGCCCGCGTGTGCCCTCGAGGAAAAAGCCGAGGTACTTGAAGACCGCGAGCACACCGAGGTTCATGACGAGGCTCGCGACGAGGAGCCGCTTGCGGCGCGTGGGCGTCGTGCCCTCGACATTCATCGCGCGGGCCACCCAGAAGTCATAGAGCCCGGCTCCGAGCAGCAAAGGTACGAAGCGGAAGTCCCAGGCTCCATAGAAGAGGATGCTGCCGACCACCATCACCCAGACCTTCGCTCGCGAGGACCGCGCGACGAAGTGATAGACCAGCGCGAAAGTGAAGAAGAAGAGAACGAACGCTGTGCTGTTGAACAGCACCTACCGCCCGGCTTCTAGGCGCTCGGCGACGCGCGCGGCGATCACCTCCGAGAAGGCACGCGCGCCGCGCGGGTTGAGGTGGCCCGGGTCGTCGTAGAACGACTCGTCCTGTGCATCCGCAAGGCAGTCGAACGTGTCGACGCCGAGCTCGCGCTGCATGCGATCAGTGGCGGCGCGGATGCGCTTGCGACCCAACTCAGTGAACGGGTAGCCCGGCCTGCGCGGCGCGAGGACCAGGTAGACGTGGGGTGTGAGCGTGCGCAAGGTCCGGAGCGCACGCGCGAGGTGCTCGATAGCCGTGGGGTCGAGCTCGGGCTCGCGCCAGCCGAAGCGATCCCACCGCTTGGCCATCAGCATCTGGATCTTCGGTGAACTGGTCCAGAGCGCGCGCAGCGTCGCCTGCACCTCGGCCTGCTCCGCGTTCGCCGGCTCGGCCAGCATGCGCTCGCCGCGGTGCGGGAGATCCCACCCTTCCTGGCGACGGACCGCATCGAGCCAGCCACTGGCCTCTGCGCGTTTCACGAGCGCGTCGAGCTCCGGACGGGGTCGTTCGGTCATCGGGAGCCACCACATCGTCGCGTCTCGCAAGCCGAGCACGCGGTTCTGCACCCACTCTTTGCCGAACGACTGCCCCGGCAGCCCGAGCGCCCAGGCGCCGAGGAGCTCACTCGCCTCGCTCGGCGAGCGCAACGCGGCGATCTCGAGATCGGCGGCGTCGAGCGTGCGCGCACGCAGCGGCAGGTTGGACTCGATGAGTGCCTGCTTGCTCGGCAGCGCCGTCGACAAGTAGGGCGTCCACTCGACGAGGTACACGTCGCGGCCGTGCTCGACGTCGCTCACGGTGGCGGCGAGCATCTTGGCCTCCGACCACAGCAGGTCGGGGGTCGTGCCGGACACGCCGAGGTTGGCTGCAAGGTAACGATGTCCGCGCGCGGCCAGCGCACGCTCGAACGTGTCGGGTGAGAAGCCGAAATATGCGAGGGAGGAGCCGAGCAGGACAACGCGCGGCTCGGAAGACTTCGTGAGTAGCGGCCGCGCGTCGGTGAGGATGCCCTCGTAGCGGCTATAGCCATGCTCCACGCGCATCATTAGGCGCACGGCGACCCGCTCGGCCACCACCGCAGCGACGAGCAGTCCGGCGCCGAAGGCAAGCCATCTTGCGAGGTCGCGCAGCGAGGCTTCCGCGCTTACTGGCTCCTTCTTCAAGGTTGCCGATGAAACGACTGGTCCATATATGGTCGCATCACCCAGAGCCGGAATATAGAAGGCGGCGCGACCGGGAGGCAAGCTGACTCTGGATGCTTTCCAATTCTTCCACTGGGGCCGCTCTCCGGTCGTATCAAGGGACCGTGTCGAAGCGATGGTTCAGTGATCTTGCCCCGGTTTCGTGGACACCCAACGAGAGGCCACAATGCCTCGAGGAGTGTTCGTGGAGAGGCGGCGGCGTAGGAGCTTCACGGACGAGTTCAAGGCGAAGGCAGTGCAGCTCGCAAGGTCGAGCGGGAAGTCGATGACGGCGATGGCGACTGACCTCGACCTCACGGTGTCTTCGTTGCGCAGCTGGATGATGCAAGCGGAGGTCGATGCGGGCGGCGGCAAGGCAAGCGGGACCGCCCCGACACCGACCACGTCGAAGTAGATGTCGTCGATCGTGGCGGTGTGCCGTGTCGCGAAGGTCCCTGGCGTGCCTGCGCTCGCGAGGATTTGCTGGATCCGATCGATCACGGGCACGGCCGGCGTCGAAATCGTTGATCGGGATATTTCCTTGCGCGTGAGCATCGCTACACGGGGCGGAAGAGTCCCAAGCCGAAGCTGCTGGAGTGGCCCAAGCGGACAGGCCCCGTGACGGGTGACGGGAACCGCAAGCGGACCCTCTGGCCACGACGGTCGCCGATGAAGGCACGCTTGTCGGCCTCACGTCGAGGAACGTGTACCGACACCCAGGCAGGTGACCCAATGGGCTCCACTTCGACCTGCTCGGCGAACCCGCGCCGATGAAGCTCGCGCTGGATCTGCTCGGTCATCGATTCCCCATCTCGCTCCTTACCTCCTCGGAGGTGGTGCCGCGGCGGGACGTAGGGCGTGACCGACTCCCATGTGACGGAGGCTCGGGCATCGAATCCCGGTGGCGCAGAGACATCGCGATCCAGGGGGATGAGGCGCACTTTCCACTCGTCCGCGTCCGAACCTGCGGCGGCCCACGACACGTCGCGAGAGGCTGCCAACAGAATGGCCTCCTGCTCGTCCGCATCGAAGGCACGTGCGCCTCTCCAGACGAGGATACGCTTCGGTTGCCCGTCCTCGCACCACGCAAAAAACTCCGTGTGCCGATGCCCCTTGAGCGGGGCGTTGTCCGCGTCCTTACCGACCATGTCCGCGATCGACACGCGCACGTCGCGATCGACGCGCGTCCACGTCGCCGAACCATCTCCAGTCTTGAGTCGCAGAAGCTCGCGGACCACCGCTCCACGGAACCGCGACGTGAGCCGCACGATCGCGTGAGGATCGGGCGCGACGTTCTATGCGCTGACGGACTTGATCACCACCGGCGTGACCGGCTTGTCCCCGGGCGATGTCGGGGTGTGCGTGATCTTCGTGACGACGTCGAGCTCCTTGCACTGGCCGAAGTTGGTGTAGCCGCTCTCGAGATCCGGGTGGTCGCCCTCCATGATGAAGAACTGGCTCCCGTTGGTGTCGGGACCGGCGTTCGCCATCGCGAGCGCACCCGGGCCCATCTTGAGCCCCGCCACCTCGTTCTTGAACTCGTAGCCGGGCCCGCCGCGCCCGCTGCCCTCCGGGTCCCCGCCCTGGACCATGAACGTGGGGATCACGCGATGGAACGTGAGGCCGTCGAAGAACTTCTTCTTCACGGGCGTGATAGATAACGAAGGAGCTGCCTGGCGGCGACACCATATCTCAGCTGCTGCGGCGGTGCTACGGCAGGGCGATACCGCCCCCGGCGACCGCCTGATCACTTGCACGTCGAGACGTAGAACTCGGGCGGCGAGTCGACCTGGACACGCGGCTCGCCGTAGCGCCCGCCGCCCATGTGATCCTCGGCCACGGTGAACGCGTAGAGCCGGCAGAAGCTCTCCCCGCCCTTGCGCATCAACGCCCACACGTACCGGTTGCGCTGCACCGGCTGATTGAAGTCGCCGCGGATCACCTCCCACGTCGGATCGTTCGCAGCAATGCGCACCAGCGACAGCCCGTCAATCTGCCGGACCGCCTTCGTCGCGGCCGCATCCTGAAACCTCGCGTCCTTCGCCCGCGAGGCCCACGCGTTCGTCGATTCCTTCGACTTCACCGCCGCCAGGAAGGCGCGATGCAGCTGCTCGAGCTTCGCGGCGATCGTCGCCTTCGTGTTCGTCTGACCGAGCGCCTTGCCGATGTCGCCGAGCTCTCCGCCGAGGTTCGCGCCGAGCTTTTTGAGATCGCCGATCTCGTTGTAGTTCACGACCGCGACGAGCCCATCGTCCTTCATCCCGTTGATCGTGTTCGTCCAGGCCTGGAGCCGCTCGGCGACGATCGCGTCGAACTGCAGCTCCATCACCTTCGCGAAGTACTTGTCGCGATTGATCGCGAGATCGCAGAGGTCCTTCGTCCCCACGCCGGAGGCGCAGCCCTTCGCGATGTCGGCGACATCCGGCATCTCCTGCTTCAGCATGCCCACGCGGTGCTCGACGTAGCCCGCGTCGCGGTTGTCGAAGCTGATGAGCGTCGACGTAATCTTGCCGGTGCGCGCATCCCCGAGCTGGCGCAGGAGCTCGCTCGCGTTGCGCGCCGAGATTTCGCTATCGTGCGACATCTTGTAATCGCGGTCGCGCTTCGCCTCACCCGCGGCCGCGGTGGCGTCCCAGTGCTTGAGGCTCTTGCGCAGCTCCGCGAGGTACGCGACCGCCTCCTGCACCTGCGGGTTCGACTTCTCGTCGACCGATTTGTAGAGGTTCTCCGCCGAGTCCGCCTTGTTGATGCAGATCGAGCCGTAGTCGGGCGATGGCGCCGTAGGCCCAGCGGGACACTTCTCCTTGAGCTCGTTCGACCACCGGATGAACCGCGTCGCATACTCGGAGAGCCCGACGGGAACCGCCGTCGGCTGATTCACCGCCTGCTGCGACGCCGTCGGCCCCGCCGTCGCGGTCGACGACGTTCCGTCCACGGACGTACCACCCATGAGCACCCCCTTGAGCGCGCACCCAGTCACGACGATTATCAACAAGAGCTTCTTCATACCGGCTCTATGCAGAGCGGCCTCGCGTGTTGCATCACGCACAACACCCCGAAATTACGACAGAACTGACAGCCCGAGCTCGAGCTGGCTGCCGATCAGCGCAAGTAGCGACCCCGTTCCCGGATCGCTCGCCGGCAGGAGCTCGCCCAGCCGAACGCGTATGCCGACGAGCACGCGTGCCTTCGCGTCCTCGAGCCAGCGCCACACGGTCACGCGATGTACTGCGTACGTCGTCGCGATGTGATCGACCGACGCACCTTCGACGAAGCACATCCGTAGCATCGTGCGATGTCGCGGCGTGAGCCGCGCACAGGCATCCCGCCATGCCGTACGAAATGCGTCGGCATAGCGCAGGCGCACGGCCTCGAGCTCAATCTGCCCGGTCGGCAGCGCGGCGATCACGTCGGGCCATTCGATCGCGATCTCTTTCGCGTTACGCACGCCGCGCATCACGTACAGGGCCATCCGCACGGCGCACGTGCCGACCCATGCACGCAGGCTCGCGCGGCCGTCGTACCGCCCGATCCGTGGCACGTCTCCGTCGGCGACGAGCAGGTGGATGCGGATCCGCTGCATCACCTCGGCGCCGAATGCGTGACTCGAGTCGTACCGCCGGATCGCGCGCGCCGCATCCGTGAGGATGCCGTCCTCGAACAGCTGCAGCGCGATCGGATCGCCCAGCGCGCAGCCGATCGCGAGATAGAGATCCGCCGCATGGAGCGGCACGTGGGCCACGGTGACGAGGCCACGGGCCGCGTATTTGTCGACGAATAATTTCGGCCAGACGGCGACCCCTTTCGCCCAGATCTCGTCAACGACCGCCTCGAAATCGCTCACCAATTTAGACTAGAGCGCGCTAGCGTCCGCCGCAACGTGCAGGCCGCAACCATCTGCCCCAGCGAGCACGAGCTGACACGCTTCGTGCAGCAGCTGCTGCCCGATGGTCACAGCGATCGCATCCGCGATCACCTCGACGTCTGCGATCCGTGCCGCCTCGGCATCGCCGTCGGCTCGTCGGCACGCCACACCGAGCCGGCAATCGGGCTCGACGGCGATCACGCGCGCGGGCTTCACCTCGGCCCGTTCGAGCTCGTGCGCCGGCTTGGCGCCGGCGGCATGGGCGTGGTGTACGAGGCGATCGATCACCGTCTCGGGCGTGCCGTAGCGCTCAAGCTCGTGCGCGGCGACCACGATGGCTCGCTCCTCGAGGAAGCCCGCTCGATGGCGCGGATCCGCCACCCTGCCGTGCTCACGGTGTACGAGGCCGGCGAGCTTGAAGGCTCGCTCTACCTCGCGACCGAGCTCATTCCCGGTACCACGCTGCGCGCCCACTGCGCGGGCCGCGATCGCACCGAGATCCTCGCGCTGTATCGCCGCGCCGCCGAGGGGCTCGCGGCCGCGCACGACCACGGGCTCGTGCATCGCGACTTCAAGCCCGACAACGTGCTCGTCGAGGTGCGCGGCAAAGAGACCCGCGTGCTCGTCGCCGATTTCGGGCTCGCGATCACCCGCAGTGAACGGGGCACCGGGTCCGCCGGCACCCCTGGCTACATGGCGCCCGAGCAGATCGATGGCGGGCCGATCGACGAGCGCGTCGATGTCTACGCGTTCTGCGTCGCGCTGTGGGAGGCGGTCTCCGGCGTGCGGCCGTTTCTCGGCGGCAACCTCACCGAGCTGCGCGCCGCCATGCGCGTGATTCCGAAGCTCCCGCGCGGTGTTCCCGCGATCGCGCTGCGCGGACTCGCGATGGATCCCGCTACCAGGCCGTCGCTCGACGAGCTCATCCTCTCGCTGCGGCCGCGACGTCATCGCCTCGCGATGATCACTGGCGCGTGCGTCATCGCTGCCGCCGCGACCGCGATTCTCCTGTGGCCGCAATCGCAAGATCTCGCCGCCCAGTGCGGGGCCGCACCCGCTCCGGCACGCATCCAGATCCCGCTGGCACCGTCGTGGGTGCAGCAGCGCGTCACCGAGCTGTTCGACGCCCGCGCGAGCGAGGTGTCCGCGCTGCAGCATCGCGTGTGCGCGGTGGACGACGATGCCGCCCGGCGCGCGTGGATCAGCTGCCGTCACGATCACGCGATCGAGGAGACCGAGCTCGCGCGTGCGCTCGCCGTGCGCTGGCCAAGCTACGACGAGCTCGACGACGCGCTCGCCTTGCCGTGGCCCGCGACCTGCGCGTCCCCCGCCGCGCGCCTCGACGCCGTGTTGCCACCAGCCGATGATGATCGGCGCACGCTCGCCCGCGCGCGGTTCATGGCCACGGCGGGCACGCCGTGGCACGTCGCACCGCTGACCTCGCTCGAAGCCGAGCGCTTGCTCGATCAGGCCGCGCACGAGCCGACCACCGCCGAACGCATCGCGCTGCTCGAGCGCGCCGTCGAGCTCGCCGAACGCGAGGGGCACGTGACCACCGCCGCGCGCGCGTGGCTGGCACTCGCGCTCGCACGCGGCGATGCGAACGCCGACGCCGCGGTGACCGACCTCGCGTTCACTCAAGCGAGCTGGGCCATCGACCGCGCCGGCAACCCACCGATGCTGCGCGCCCGCTGGGAACAGGAGTCCGCGGGCCGTGCCTGGCAACACTCGGATCCGCGCGCGGCCGAGCGTCACGCGCAGGCCGCCGCCGCGCTCGCCGGCGATGATCCACATCGCCGCGGCCTCGCGATGCGTGCCCTCGCGACCGCCGCAGGGGCCCGCGCCGACTTCGCGACCGAGCGCGCGTACCTCGAGACGCTGTTGCCTGCACTCGCGCACGAACGCGATGCGGATGCCGCGCGATTTCGCATGATGTACGCCGAGTGCCTGTATCATCTGGATGACCTCGTCCCTGCGCATCGCGAAGCCCAGGCGGCGCTCGAGCTCGCGAGGAAGTCAGCCGGCGAGCGCGATCCGCTGACCGCACAGGCATTACTCGCGCTCGGATTCATCCAGCTTGACGAGGGGCAGCCGGAGCTGTGCGCGAAGACCATCGATCAGGCACTCGCGATCGAGATGAGCGAGCTTGTGCGCGGCGCCGCGCTCAACCTGCGCGCGTCGGCCCGCGCCGCGCTGCACGAGTGGCGTGCCGCGCTCGCCGATAGCGACGCCGCCACGGCGCTGTTCGAGGCCCGGCTCGGACCGCGCGCCGAACAGACGATGTTCGCGCGCATGCAGGCCGGCGCGCAGGCCCGGATGCTCGGTGATCGCGATCGCGCGCGGATGCTGCTCACCGGCGTGCTCGCCGATGCGCGCATCGCGTACGGACCCGAAGACCCGAGGACGGGCGATGTCGAGCGCGAGCTCGCCGGCATCTACGTCGAGGATCACCGCGAGCCCGACGCCCGCGCGCTCCTCGAGCACGCGCTCGCCGCCCAGACGCACGCGCACATGGCCGCGGGCTATCTCGCGCAGACCCAGGCCGCGCTCGCGAAGCTCACTGGGGATCGCGCGCTCGCACGCACGGCCCTCGCCGCGTGGCACGACGATCCCGCCTGGCTCGGCGAGGCGACCGACCTCGCGGCCTGGCTACGGCGAGGACAACGGGCGGCGCCGCAATCGATGCTGTCCTTGCGTGGCTCGACGAGAACACCGATCCCGACGAAGTAAGGGCCCTCGAATCAGAAAGTTGATCGGAACCGAGTGA
>JAYVLQ010000060.1:0-12383 GCA_043759355.1 Kofleriaceae bacterium | reverse complement strand
CTCTTCACGTACGGCCTATCGTAGAACAAACCATCCTGCCAACGCCTGTTAACGCCTGCCAAAGCCCGCCAAAGCTGCCAAAGCCTGCTCGATCGAGCCCGATAATAATGACAGGCAGGGAGGGAATGCCGACTTGCGTCCCTCGGTTTGACGCGGCAGGATGCCCGCGATGAAGACCCTCTCCACTGTGTTCTTGGCCTGCAGCCTGGTGACGGCGCTCGGCTGTCAGAACGATTCGAAGCTCGACAAGGGCGGTACGACGGCGAGCACCGGCGGTGGTGATCTCGAGTCGCGCGTCAAGAAGCTCGAAGCGGACCAGGCGAAACACGCCGAGGCGCTCGACTTCCTCGCCAAGGTCTACGCACAGCAGAAGACGCAGTCCGATCAGCAGGAGCGCGAAGAGCCGGCTCCGGACGCGGTCTTCGCGGTCGATATCGCACCCGATCTCGCGGCCGGTCAGGTCGAGGGTCCGGCGAACGCGCCCGTCACGATCGTCGAAGCCTTCGACTTCGCGTGCCCGTACTGCCGTCAGGTCTCGACGACGCTCGAGAGCCTCGTGAAGAGCTACAACGGCAAGGTCCGTGTCGTGTTCAAGAACATGGTCGTGCATCCGCAGATCGCCACCACGGCGCACCTCGCGAGCTGCGCTGCTGCCAAGCAGGGCAAGTACCCCATCTTCAAGAACGCGCTGTGGGACAAGGGCTTCGATCCGTACTCCTCGGCGCGCGACCCTTCGAAGCTCGGCGAGGAGAACATCCTCGCGATCGCGAAGGGTGTCGGCCTCGATGTCGACAAGCTCAAGACCGACATGAAGTCGGACGAGTGCAAGAAGTTGCTCGACGTCGATATGGCCGAGCTGGCGAAGTTCCACGTCAATTCGACGCCGACGCTGTTTGTCAACGGCACGCATGTCGGTGGCGCGCTCCCCGAGGCGCAGTTCAAGGCGATGATCGACGACAAGCTCAAGGCGGTCGAAGCCTCGGGCGTCGCGCCGGCCGATTACTACGAGAAGGAAGTGTTGGGGAAGGGCGAGAAGCAGTTCCGCTCGAAGAAGGATCCGAAGCCGAGCTGATCGCAGCGTCACGAGCGGTCGCCGCGAAGACTCGCCCGCCTCGTGCGGGCTTTTTTATTGCCGCAAGCGGGCGCCGGTGCCGGGCGCATAGTCGGTGATCTCGAGCTTGATGTCGCCGTAGTCGGTCTTCGCGACGTTCTGCAATGGCACGCGACCGTCGTCGTCGCTGATCCACACTGAGAAGTCGCGCGGCGTATCGCCGACCGGCTTGTTGTTGCGATCGACCTTGAACGTGTGACCCTCGAGCTGGGTCGCCGGGAAGTCGCCGATCGCGGTCGTCAGCGTGGTCTTGCCTTTGACCTTCATCTCGACGTGCCACATGTACCGGCTGCGCATGACCTCGGCGGTGAGCGTCGAGCCCGACGGCGCATCCCACGTACGCAGGGCGACGAGGAACGCGTTGTAGTCCCAGACATCGGGCAGCGACACGTGCTGCGGCTCGGACACCGGTGCGGCATCGTTGACGTGAAAATCGACCGGAACGAGATCGTTCGCGCGCTCGAAGAACCGCGCATCGGTGCGCTCCTTGTCATCGCCCTTGCTCGCGAACTCGTCGGTCGTCCAGCGCAGCGGGCGGCCGGTCTCGAGATCGATCCACGAGGTGAAGTAGTCATCGACCTTCGCGACCATCTGCGCGAGGCCCGTCGCCTTCGCGTGGCCTTGCACGATGATCGCCTTCTTGCCGCCAACCTCGGTTTGTTCGCCGATCGCGAAGTCGTAGGTCGCGAGCTCCATACCTTGGAGCTCGAGCCGGTACGACATGTGCTCGCCGGGCGTAACGAGCGGCGGGCCGATCCCGAACCGGTCACTCGTGATCGGCGCGATCGGCGCGTTCGGCGCGTTCGGCGCCGCGGGCGTACTCCCGCACGCCCAGGAGAAGGCAGACAGGACCGTCGAGAGGCAGACTAGGCGTAGCACCCGACAAGCCTAGCGCACTCGGTAAGACCGCGTAACCGTTGGCATGGAACGTAACAACGGCTCACTCGATCGTCTTGGGTTTGTTACGACGTGCTGGTAAGGTCCGCGCCAATCGCTCGTCAGCGATCTGTAGAGGTAGCTCGATGGAAACGAAGCATCTGGACCGAGTCGTCATTCGCTTTGCGGGCGACTCCGGCGACGGCATGCAGCTCACCGGATCCGAGTTTGCGAAAGCGGCGGCCGAAGCTGGCAACGACATCTCCACGTTCCCTGACTTCCCCGCCGAGATTCGTGCTCCGGCCGGCAGCTTGTTCGGAGTCTCGGGCTTTCAGCTCCACTTCTCCTCGTCGGAGATCTATACACCGGGCGACACACCTGACGTATTCGTCGCGATGAACCCGGCGGCGCTCAAGACCAACCTTCGCGACCTGGTCGAAGGCGGCACGCTGATCGTCAACGCCGGCGCGTTCATCGAAGCAAACCTCAAGAAGGCTGGCTACACGTCGAACCCGCTCGAGGACGGCTCGCTCGACAACAAATACAAGGTCCACGCCGTCGACATCACGCAGCTCACGATGGCTGCGCTCGACGGCAGCGACCTCACGAACAAGGAGAAGGGGCGCGCGAAGAACTTCTTCGCCCTCGGGCTCGTGTTCTGGATGTACGGCCGCGAGACCGAAGCCGAGGTCAAACGGATCCATCAGCAGTTCGCGACGAAGCCGGGCTACGGTGACGCGAACGTGAAGGTGTTCAAGGCGGGCTACCACTACGGCGAGACCGCCGAAGTATTCCAGACCGTTTACAAGGTCCCGCCGGCGCACTTCTCGCCGGGCGTGTATCGCAACATCACGGGCAACGAAGCGATCGCGCTCGGGCTCGTCGTCGGTGCCGAGCTCGCCGGCAAGAAGTTGTTCTACTCGGGTTATCCGATCACGCCGGCGTCGTCGATCCTCCATTCGCTCGCGAAGTACAAGAACTTCGGCGTGCTCACGTTTCAAGCCGAGGATGAGATCGCGGCCATCGGCTCGGCGCTCGGCGCCGCGTACGGTGGTTCGGTGGCCGTGACTGCATCGAGCGGTCCGGGCATCGCGCTCAAAGGCGAAGCGATCGGCCTTGGCGTGATGACCGAGCTGCCGCTCGTGATCATCAACGTCCAGCGCGGTGGTCCCTCGACGGGCCTGCCGACCAAGACCGAGCAAAGCGATCTCTACCAGGCGATCTACGGTCGCAATGGCGAGAGCCCGATCCCGGTGATCGCCGCGAAGTCGCCCGGTGACACCTTCTACTGCGCGATCGAGGCCGTAAAGGTCGCGACGAAGTACATGGTACCCGTGATGCTGCTCTCCGATGGCTACATCGCGAATGGCTCGGAGCCGTGGCCGCTGCCGAACCTCACGACGCTGCCGCGCTTCGACGTGAAGCACCGCACCGATCCGAAGGACTACTTCGTTTATCAGCGCGATCCGAACACGCTCGCGCGGGACTGGGTCATCCCCGGTACGCCAGGTCTCGAGCACCGCATCGGCGGTATCGAGAAGGATGCGCTCACCGGCAACATCAGCTACGCGCCGGAGAACCACGAGCAGCAAACGCACGCTCGCGCCGAGAAGATCGCGCGCGTCGCGCAGGAATGCGGCGAGCTCGATCTCTCCGGTGCCGAATCGGGCGACGTGCTCGTGATCGGCTGGGGCGGCACATTCGGTGCGCTTCGCCAGGCGCAGCTGGCCGTCGCCGCGCAAGGCAAGAAGGTCAGCCACGCGCACCTGCGCTGGCTCTCGCCTCTCGAGCCGGGCCTCGCAAAGATCATCAAGAACTTCAAGAAGGTCTTGGTGGCCGAGCTCAACATGGGCCAGCTCCTCACGATCCTGCGGGCCGAGTTCCTGATCGATTGCATCGGCCTGAACAAGGTCCAAGGTCAGCCGTTCATGGTCCGCGAAGTGATCGCGAAGATCGAAGCGCTCGTCGGCGCTAGCCCGGCCGAGACCCACGCAGCCATTGCCCAAGCGAACCTGGTGTAGCCATGTCTGAAACTGTAAAGCTCAAGCTCTCGAAGAAAGACCTCGAGACCGATCAGGATGTCCGCTGGTGCCCGGGCTGCGGTGACTACGCGATCCTCGCGACGGTCCAGCGCACGCTCGCGAATCTCGGCATCAAGCGTGAAAATACGGTCTTTGTTTCGGGCATCGGCTGTTCGAGCCGGTTCCCGTACTACATGAACACGTACGGGTTCCACACCATCCACGGCCGCGCGCCTACGGTCGCGTCGGGTCTCAAGATCACGCGGCCCGAGCTCGATGTCTGGGTGATCACCGGCGACGGCGATGGCCTCTCGATCGGTGGCAACCACATGGTCCATGCGCTCCGCCGCAACATGGATCTCAAGATCATCCTGTTCAACAATCAGATTTACGGCCTCACGAAGGGCCAGTACTCGCCGACCTCGGCGATCGGAACGCGCGCTCCTTCGACGCCGACGGGCTCGATCGATCACCCGCTCAACCCGATCAGCCTCGCGCTCGGCGTTGGCGCCACGTTTGTCGCACGCGCGGCGGACACGGACGCAAAAGGTATGGCGAAGATCCTCGAGGAGGCCTACCGCCACAAGGGCGCGGTCTTCATCGAGATGCTCCAGAACTGCCCCGTGTTCAATGACGGCGTCTGGGAAGGCGTGAAGGACGATCCGGCCGGCAAGCAGATCCTCCTTCAAGAGGGCAAGCCGCTCCTCTTCGCGGGCGGCACCAAGGGCATCAAGCTCGGCGCCGGGCTGGTTCCGGAGATCGTCGATGTGGTCGATGGCGACACCAGCCAGCTCCTCGTTCACACCGAGAGGGGCTCGCCGCTCTACGCGAACTTGCTCGCGCAGCTCGTCACGCCGGACTTCCCGATGCCGATGGGCGTGCTCTATCGCACCGACAAGTCGACCTACGATGAGCAGGCCAATGCACAGGTCGCGGACGCGATCGAGAAACAGGGTCCCGGCGACCTCGCAAAGCTGATGTACTCGGGGATGGTGTGGGAAGTCGGGGCGGACGGTACGCGGCACTAGTCTGTCTCGGCGCGTGCTCGATAGGTGCGCCGCCAGGTTTGACCTCCTGGACCGCGCCGCTGATCGAGTCCGTTTCCGCGCGTGTCCCACGAGCGGTGGTTGAGTCGGTCAGTTTGGCTGGCCTCCGGGCGAGTTGAGATAAGATGTCGCGGTCATGACCGCGCACGTCGTATCTCCAGAAGAAGTCGAGAAGACCATCGCCGCGTTCACTCGCCTCGATCAAAAGGGCGACAAGAAGGCGATGAACAAGCTCGCGCAGCGGCTCCAAAAAGAGCAGCCGAACTTGCTCCAACATGCCGCTGCCGTTCGCACCGAGCATGGTGACGCGGTCGGTGAAGCCGCCGTGTTCTACGCGACGTTGATCTGGGCGATGTTCGATCGCGGGGATGACGGTACGCTGCCGCGGATCACCCAGCAGAACCTCGAAGATGCCGATCGCGTCGTCACCGAAGCGCTCGGTCGTCTACCGGGTCTCGCCGAATTGCCGCCGCAAGAGCGCGTCGCGCCCGAGCTCGTCGGCACGCAGCCACACATTTACGCGAAGCTCGCCGAGCTCCTCGCCGAAGATGTAAAGGAAGCGGCGATGACGGTCGAGACGGCCTCGACGATCATCAAGCCGACCGAAGTCGTGATCGAAGCGTTCGACGCTGCGGTCAACGGTCGTCGCAAAGGCCAGCAGCAGGGAACGGTCGTCTCGACGGACAAGACCGGTCGCAACGAACCGTGCCCGTGCAATTCGGGCAAAAAGTTCAAGAAGTGCCACGGCGTCGCTGCGTAGCTTCGTGAATGAAGTAGCGACGCTCTCGGACCGAACTCGATCTCCCCGAGCGATCGTGTGGATCCGGCCCTGTGGCCTTCGTGCCTTTGTGGTGGGTCCGGAAGGAGCGCGAGCGGTCAGGTACTGACGCGCGCCTTGACATGCTGGATCCACCCGCCGTCGGCCAAGACTTCCAGGCCAACCCGCTCGCTGCGGTTTGCGAGTCGTTCAGCAATACCGATGTCGCGACACGCGACCTCGGTGAGCCCGATCGCGCCGGCGGGGACCCTCGGAAGCAACTCGATCACGCGCTCGACGTTCTGGCCGAAGTAGTCGAGGCGACCGGCGTGGGTGAGCGCCATCATCGGACCGCGGTGGACGGCGACGCCGCACTGCAGCTTCGAGGTCAGCGGATGCGCGGAGACCCTCGCCTGCAACGCCAGCGCGGCTTCGACCGCGGCCGTCGGACGATCGAACGCGGTGATCACCATACCGCCGAACGTCTTGACGATCGTCCCGCCGTGAACCTTCGCGAGCGCCGCGGCGAGCTCGAAGAATTGCGATGCGACCGGGAACGCCTTTGCATCACCGAGCCGCTGGAACAAGGCCGCCGCGTCGTCGAGCTGCGCGACCACGAGCGTGGTCTGCGTGATCGCCATCAAGCGGCCGGGCGCGAGTTGCTGATCGGGGAATAGCTCGCGGAACGTGGAGGTCGCCATCGCGCGTGCCGCGGTGAGCGCAAATGCGCGATCACCCGCGCGTTCGACGCGCACGACGATCTCGTGGTCTTCGGTGCTCCCGAAGGTGATCAGCTGGTCGCCGGCGGTGAGCGCAGGAATAGTGGTGGGCTTGCCGAGGGCGATGTCGACCCGACGGACGCCACCTGCGGTGACGACGCGGACCTCGTACTCGCCCGGAAGCTGGGCGGATCGTACGACGTAGTAGCCGGTCGGGAGCGAGAGCGGCAACACGAAGCGCTCGTTCGGTTGGAGCCGGATCTGTGCGACGACGTGCGGGAAGTTGCCGGGGCCACCGACGCAGAAGGTCTCGGTCGACACGTCGCGAATCGCGGGTGCAGCGCGGAAGGCAAGCTCGATCGCACGCGAGAAATCGACTCGATAGTCGAGGTTGCACGCCTTGCAGCTCGCGTGCTCTTCGATCTTGGCAAGTGAATCGACGACGTTCGAGGGAATCTTGCACGACGGGCAGATCACGTCCCACACCATCTCGACGAGGCCGAGCCGGGTCGCGTGGAGCGCCGCCTCGACGACGTTGTGCTCGGGTACGCCGAACTTCTGCGCGAGCTCGAGCGGACGAATCCGCGCGACATCTTGATCAGAGGCGCGCTCGAGGTAGTTGATGATCGCGTCCGCGCCGCGCTCGTCGGTCGAGGCGGTGAGCTCGACCCGGCCCTTCTCGAGGCGCGCGCGCGCATCGGTCGCCAGCACGACCTCGGGCGCGATCGGATCGACGCCAGGGGAGGGCCCCGAAGCGAGGATCGCGTCGAGGCGACGATAGACCTTGCCAAGCTTGCGCTTGTAGACGACGCCCATCTCCCACTTCGAGGCGATGCGCGCGATCCACCGCCGTGGCTCTATCGTGACGACGTTGCGCACGCGCGTCCCACCCGTCGGTAAGCGCTCGAGTGTGACCTCGGCGGTGTACCAGCGCAGGACGCCTCGATCGAACACGCGCAGCACGGTGTGACGCGAGCCTTCGACCCACTCGTACGGCATCTCCTGCCAGCGCAGCGGCATCCCCGCGACCGTCTGACTCCCGGTCGTGCGCTCGGCCGTGATCTCGAACTTGACCGCGGTGAGGCCCGCTGCACGGTTCATCTTCTCGGTGTTCGAGACGTACGGCCACAGTTGCTCGGGCGAGCACGCGAGGTCCCACTGGAACGTGTAGATCTGGACCCAGCCTGGCTTGACGATCGGTGGCGACGGATGTGCCTTGACGATCGCAGTCGACCCGAACACGACCTGGTCGATCGCGGCGAGCATCTCGGTCGCATCCTGCGGACGCGTGCTCGGATCCTTCTGCAGGCAACGCGCGATCAGCTCGCTGATCGCCGGCAAGACATCGGGGACGAGGCTCGCGAGCGTTGGTGGCGTGGTGCTGACGATCTCCATCAACATCGCGACCTGGCCCTCGCCCTCGGACTCGAACGGCGGGCGCCCGGCGATCATCGTGAACAGTGACGAGGCGAGCGCATAGACATCGGTCGCCGGCGTCACGCCTTGGTTCAAGCATTGCTCGGGCGCCATGTATTCGGGCGTGCCGAGTAGCTGACCTTCTCGTGTCCCCTCATGCGGCGCGGTCTCGATCAGCCGCGCGATGCCGAAATCGCCGAGCTTCACGATCTGTGCGCTCGGTGCGCCTTCGAGCTCGATGCCGTCGCGCACGAACATCAAGTTGTCGGGTTTGACGTCGCGGTGAACGATACCCTGACGATGCGGCTCTTCGAGCGCATGACACGCGTCCGCGATGATGCTGATCGCGAGCATCGAAGGCAGCGTGCCGAGTTTTTCGAGTGCGGCTGCGACGCTGCCACCGTGCACGAGCTCGAGCACGAGGTAGTGGAAGCCGCGATCTTCGTTGAGATCGATGATGTTCGCGACGTACGGGCTGCCGACCATCGCGAGCACGCGGGCTTCTTTGCGAAACCTGCGCAACAACGTGGGGTCGGCCGCGATCTCGGGCTTCAGCAGCTTGATCGCGACATCGGGACCGCCGGAGAGATCGTGCGCGGACCATACTTCACCGCTCGAGCCGACGCCGAGCTGGCGCGCGAGCTCGAACCGGCCGAGGCGAAGGCCAGGTCCGGGCCGCGGTGTGCGAACGTGCTCGCTATCGAAGTCCTCTGCGGTCGGGCGCATGGCGCGCGTGCCGAGCTCGAGCCGGCGTGCGACTTCGCTCGCGGTCGGGCGCTGGTCCGGATCCGCGAGCAACATCTGATCGATCATCGCGCGCATCGCGGGCGGAGGTGTCCGGGTGCCGGCGAACAGCTCGAGCAGTGCGCCGAGCGCATAGACATCCGAGGCCGCATCGGGCGCACCACCGGCTTCGAGCTCGGGCGCGTGGCAGCGTGCAATCCACGGATGATCCTCCGAGCGTACGCGCAACCCGGTGAGCTCGATCCTGGCTTGGTCTCCCGGCGCGACACGGACGGCCCACGGTTGGAGCTGGGTGTGAGCGAGCCCCGCCTTGTGGACCGCTGCGAGCGCGTTCGCGAGCTCCACCATGATCTGCGCCACGCGCTCGATATCGTACGAGGGCTGGACGACGAGCTCGGCGAGCAACATGTCGCGATCGCCTTCGAGGACGAGCGTAGAATGGGCTGCTTCGACCAGCAGGATCTGGCGGACCGCCGGATGCGTGACGGCGCTTGCCTTGCGCAGGCGCGCTTCGAGCGCGAGCCACGGCGGAGAGCCTCCCGCGAAGCTCGTGCAGAGGACCTCGACAAGGTCGGTACCGGCCCGCGCGAGGATCGCGTGCGCGTCCGGACCGGTGCCGAGCTGCGCGATCGGGATGCGCGGATTGGCGGCCCGGATCAAGAGGAGCGGCGACGTGGTCACGCTCCTGGTATCGACCACTTTACGCGGCTGGCGAGCCTACAGACCTTCGACCCGGATCCATGGGCCCGCCGTGTACGGGAACGATTGGTCGAAGTGTACGTGCGCGACGTACCACAGCGAAACGTCCTTACCGTCGAGCTCCTCGTCGCCGACGTAGCCGGCCGGGAACGGCTGGCTGCCCTGCGAAGACCGCGGCGAGAACGGTGCCCACTCGCCATCGTGATAGCGAATCGCGAAGACCTCCGCATCGTCCCAGGTGTGCGGGCGAATGTTGATCGAGGCGCGCGATCCGAAATCGATCTGGCGCCACACGTTGCCGTGCTCGTCGGCTTCGCCGGAGTACGGGAACCAGCCCTCGCGCTCGACACGCTGCCAGCGGCCTTCTTCGAACCGCTCGAACGCGTCATCATCGGCGCCGTCGAGATCGAAGTCGAACCGGAAGTGCGGGTGATAGGTGTGTTGATCGTGGACGCCGGGGCCTCCGATCGTGAGCCACGGGCACAACCGACCATCGTCATGGAACCGCCACAGCTGCGTGTACTGGTACGGGCCAGCGACGAAGTTCGCGGAAAGCTCGACCCCGCCACGGAACGATTGCACGCGAACCGGCCCGACGAGCGTGCGCGTGCCCAGCGGGATCCACCACGGGCCATGCGGCTCGCTCGGATCTTTCTGCGGATCAACCTCCTGGCGCTGATGATCGACGGTGACGTACGGCAGCGAGCCTTCCCACAGCACGCGCCGACCCTTGAAGTCAGCGAGGTAGATCATGATCCCGGCCGACTCGGTGAGCCTCCAGTGAAACTTCCAGTTCGCTTCGGTGATGACGTTCGACATGTTCACCACAGTTCCGCGGGGACCACTTGGGTCACCTGTTGATCGATGAGGTCGACGACCGCGACCAGCGACGCGTGGCCATCGCTCCGGCCGAACGTCACCGCCGCCGAGCGCCGGTTGTACGAGATATCCAAGGAGCTGCGCCCCCAGTAGTGGAGTGTCGCGAGCGGCATGTCGCCCATCGCGAGTTTCGAGCGCACGCTCTCGTCGACCATCGCGATCGAGACCGCGAGCGCTTCTTCATCGCGCGACAGCATCGGCTGACTCTGATCGAGCTGGAGGTGCGCGACGACACCGGCATCGAGATCGATGCACGCATCGACCGCACGGGCCGAGGCGTAATCGTACGCGACGACGCGCGCGAGACGATGACCCGCCATCCAGTGCGGTGGCTTGACCACGAGCGGCTCCGTACAGATCACGCGATAGCGCCCGACCTTCGCCATCGAAGCGACCCGGCGATCCTCGGTGAGCGTGCGCAGGGCATCCGCGATTTCGCCCGGTGTGAGCGGATCGAAGAGGCTCGGATCGGCCGCCAGCACATCCGGCGGCTTCTTCGGGGCGACCTTGGCTTTCGCCTTAGGTTTCGCTGGCTTCGCAGCTTTCTTCGGCTTCTTGGCGGCCATCGAAGCGACTATACACATTAGTTTGTCACCGCGCGTGATGGTGATCTGAATCAGTCGATGTTCCAGGTCGCGAGTGCGTCGTACACATCCGAGATCGCGGTCGGCTCGTCGATCATCGATGATCGATCGATCGGTCGATCGATCTCGACCCGATGGAAATGTGGAAACGAGTGCGCTGTCGAGCGTTCGATCATGGCGTCCCCGGTCGACTCTAACTGGCTGGCTTGCCTGAGGAAATCAGGAGGCAGACCCCATCTATACTTTCCGTAGATCGCCAGGGCGCTCGGCGCGTTTACCAGGGCATGCGGAACCTGTTCGCGGCTCTTCTGTTCTCGGCGGCATGTGGCTCGGCATACGCCGATCAACCGACCGGACCCGGTGGCTACGCGCCCGGTACGCTGATCGCGATCGATGTCGCGCCCGCGAAAGTTCGCGCGCCGTACGATGTCCAGGTCATCAAGGAAGGTGGCGAGACGCTACCGACCTACGCCTCGCGCGATCGGTTCTACGTCCAGGGCAACTCCGGCGAGCGCTACACGATCAAGATCTCGAACCCGACCGGTCATCGCGTCGAAGCGGTGGTCTCGGTCGACGGGCTCGATGCGGTCGATGGTGAAGCCGGCGATCTGCGCAAGCGCGGCTACATCGTGCCGCCGTATGGCGAGGTCCGAATCGAAGGCTTTCGCACGTCGCTCGAGAATGTCGCGACGTTCCGGTTCTCTGCGGTCGATGGTTCGTACGCGGGCCAAAAGGGCAAGGCGCGCAACGTCGGCGTGATCGCGGTCGCGATGTTCGAAGAAGAGCATGCACACGATCAGCAGATCGTCGCCCCGCAACAATACAACTACACCGACGATCTCGACGAAGGTCCGGTCGGCGCCTCGGCACCACTGTCACCACCGCGCGAGCGCGTCGCGAAGGCCGACAAGGACTCGCGCTCTGCGATGAAGAAGGCGCCGGCTGGCAACGCCATACGTCGGCCAGCTCCGGTGCAGCCGGCACCCACCGCCACCACCACCGCCACGGTGGGCGCCGGCAAGGCAGCGCATCGTTACGAGGAGCATATCGACGCCGAGGAGAGTCGCGCCTACGACCTGGGTGGCGAAGACGCAGCTCCGCCGACTTCGCGGCCAGGCCTCGGCACCGAGTTCGGTGAAGCGCGCTTCTCCGCGGCGAACTACACGAAGTTCACGCGCTCGACGACCAAGCCGACAGCGATCGCCGAGCTCCGCTACAACGACGCCTCGGGCTTGATGGCGCTCGGCATCCCGCTCCAACCGATGCCCGATCAGAACGAGGTCATGGTGCGCGAGACCGCGGACCCGTTCCCCGGCGATCACTTCGCGCGGTCGCCGCGTTAAGGCATCGTCTTCGGTTCGCAATCGTCGAGCGGATTCTTCAACCCCGTGACACAGAACGGCAGCCGCTTCGCGTTGCACATCACCGCGTCTCGAGAGCCATCGAACACGACCGTGACGTGGCCTTTGTAGTGCGGCGCGCGACACTCGAGCTCGAGCTTGGTGCCGTACGGCTCGGAGAGCCGCGCACC
>JAYVLQ010000059.1:0-14571 GCA_043759355.1 Kofleriaceae bacterium | reverse complement strand
AATCCGCGACCCGGTCGGTGCCGCGGTCCAGCGTCAACTGCTCGCCGACGAGGGCGTGATCACCACCGACAACGGGCTCATCAAGCTCGATGTCTACGGCTGGGTGCCCCCCACGGCCGCGCCGAAAAAACGGAAGCCCCGACTGAGCGGGGCCGTGACAGATAAGCCCGCGCGAGAGGCTACAGATGGATCAGGCCGCGGCGCATCGCCTCGACAACCGCTTCGGTCCGGGTCGAAGCGCCGAGCTTGATCATCACGCCGTTGACGTGAAACTTCGCTGTGTGATCGCTGATCCCGAGGCGGTCTGCGATCAGCTTGTTCGACAAGCCTTCCGAGAGAAGTTGCACGACCTGGCGCTCGCGATCGGTGAGCTCGCCACGACCTTTGCCATTGCTGGTCTTGACCGGAGTCGGAGGCACCAGGGCGTGAGCGAGCGCGGTATCCACGACCGTCAAGCCGCTGCGAACGGCTGCGAGCGCGGCTTGAATACCAGGGCCCACTTGGTCGCGAAGAATCACTCCGCGTGCGCCGGCGGCGAGGGCAGGGGCCACGTGAGAATGGTCGCCGACCACGGCGACCACGGGTAGGTCGAGCTCGCGAATTTCGGCGAGGCGCGCGAGGGCTTTGTCGCCATCGAGCCCGGCATCCCACAATGCGACTTCAGCAACGTCGCGTTCGACCACGTCGATCGAACCGAGCTGTGCCAACAGGCTCGAGAGCCCAGCGCGAAGCAACGGGTCCTCCGTCAGCAAGGCGACCTGGATCGGCTCGTTCAGTGAACGCAGAGGTAGTGATGGATTTCGGGTCATCGGATCTCCAGTAGAGTCAGCATGGCCACGCTGGACGTACGGGTCAACCCTCCCTGGACGGGCAGGATTGATCCCGAAACCCTCGATTATCGACGACAAACCTGTCCACAAAACGGCTCAAAACCGGCTGGACAGCGGATACGCGAGGTGTTGGGAGAAGCGCACGCTGAAACCCAGAAACGGAGTTTCCCATGACAACACCCGATTTTTCGCGCGCTCGGTGGTGGCATTGACATCGTGTAGTCCGACGAACTCGTAGTGACGTCGACCTCGATGGCAACCTCGACGATCGCAAGGCCTGACTCCCGCCGCGTTCCGAGGCCGCGGAGTCGCTGCGCGATGCGCTCGCGGCGCGGGCTGACAAGTCGGTTGCGGTCACGATCCTCCGCGCGGGTCACACCGAAGACCTGACGATCACGATCGGCAGCTGGTCGTGATGCACCAAGCCCTGCGCGTTCGAACGGCGGAGACGCCGATCAATCTCGGCCTGATCCAAAGCGGCGCCGGCCTCGATCTCGACATCACGCCACGCTGGGCCTCATAGTGGTTGCGCGTGGAAAAAGCCCGACCAGCCCAGCAGCTGCTCGATGCGCGTGGTCGCACGATCATCGAGCGGCGCAACCAGCGCAAAAGCACGCTCGCAGCCGACACGTATCACTACCTGCGCACGACGACCTGGTCGCGCGTGCTCGGGTTGTTCGCAGCGGTGTTCCTGCTGTCGAATCTGTTCTTCGCGATGATCCTCTACCTCTTTCACGGTCACATCTCGAACGCGCACGGCTTCATGGATTGCTTCTGGTTCAGCGTCCAGAGCATGGGCACGATCGGCTACGGCTACCTCGCGCCCGAAGACACGCTGACGAACACGGTCGTCACGGTCGAGACGTTCTACAGCATCCTCTTGACCGCGCTCGTCACCGGCTTGTTCTTCTCGCGGTTCTCGACGCCCTCGGCGCGCGTGCTGTTCGCGAAGACCGCGCTGATCTCCGAGCACGATGGCAAGCGCGCCCTGCAGTTCCGGATGGCAAACGAGCGGACCACCGCGATCCTTGAGGCGACGGTGCACTGCTACGTCACTCGCGACGAGCAGCTCGCCAACGGCGATCTCATGCGCCGGGTCTACGATTTGCCGCTGCGCCGCACGACCTCGCCAGTGTTCGCGCTGTCGTTCCTCGCGACCCACAGTATCGACGAGGCGAGCCCCCTGTTCGGCTGCACATCCGGTTCGATCCAGGCGCAAAACATCAACATCATCGTGACGCTCACCGGCATCGACGATCAGCTCGCGACGAGCGTCCACGCGCGCTACGTCTACAATTGGAACGATATCCAGTTCGACCGCAGTTACGTGGACATGTTCATCACCGACCCCGAGACAGGACGGCGCATCCTCGATCTTGGACCGATGCACGATACGATGCCGGTCCGGCCGGTCCGGCCGGTCCAGCCGGTCCAGCCGGTCCAGCCGGTCCGGCCTGCCACTACTTCGTCGGCAAGTCCGCCTTGACTTGAATGAACAGCTCGTCGAGCTGCTTCTTCGAGACAGGCGTCGGGCATTCGGTCATGAGGTCAGAGCCCTTCTGAGTCTTGGGGAACGCGATCACGTCGCGCATGAACTCGGCACCGGTCATCAGCATCGCGAGGCGATCGAGGCCAAACGCGATGCCACCGTGCGGCGGCGGGCCGTACTTGAAGGCGTCGAGCAAGAACCCGAACTTTGCGCGGCGATCTTCCTCCGAGATCCGCAGCGCCTGAAACGCGCGGTCCTGAAGCTCGGATTGATGGATACGAATCGAGCCACCGCCGACTTCGACACCGTTGAGCACGAGATCGTAGGCGCGGGCGAGGACTTGCTCGGGCGCGGTCTCGAGCAGGTGCGCGTCCTCGACGCGCGGCGAGGTAAATGGATGGTGCGATGCCGCGATCTCGCCGTCGTTGACTTCGAACAGCGGCGGATCCGTGAGCCACATGAACTGCCACTCGCCTTTGCGGACGAGGCCGAGCTTCTCGCCAATGTGCAGGCGAATCGCGCCGAGACAGGTATTCGCAACCTTGTACTTGTCTGCGACGAACAGCAGGGTGTCGCCGGCCTGCGAGCCGGTGATCTGATTGATCTCGGCGCGCGCGGCATCGCCGAAGCCCTTGAGGCCGCCGGTCCATGCGCCGGCTTCCTGGACGCGCACCCACGCGACGCCCTTGACGCCGAACGACTTCGCGAAGTCGGGCAGGGTGTCGAGCAACGAGCGCGGCATCTTGTCGGCCGGGCCGGGGACGCGGAGGCACTTCACGATGCCGCCCGCTTCGACCGCACCCTCGAAGATCTTGAAGCCCGAGGTCTTCGCCGGCGCGGTTACATCGGTGAGCACGAGGTCGCAGCGAAGGTCCGGCTTGTCGACGCCGTACTTGTCCATCGCCTCGGCATAGGTCATCCGGCGCAACGGTAGCGTGAGCTCGATGCCGAGCACGTCCTTCCACAGCCGACCGATCAGGCCTTCCATCGTGTCCTGGAGGATCTGCTCGTTGACGAACGACATCTCGATATCGATCTGCGTGAACTCGGGTTGTCGCTCGTTGCGCAGGTCCTCGTCGCGAAAGCAGCGCACGATCTGGAAGTAGCGCTCGTAGCCCGCGACCATCAGCAGCTGTTTGAAGATCTGCGGCGATTCGGCGAGCGCGTAGAACTGGCCGGGGTTGAGCCGCGACGGCACGAGGAAGTTACGCGCGCCTCCGGGCGTGTACTTCACCATGAACGGCGTCTCGATCTCGAGGAAGCGGTTGGTCGCGAGAAAGTCGCGTGTGGTGCTCGTGATCTGCGAGCGCATCGCGAGGTTCCTCTGCATTTCCGGGCGCCGGAGATCGAGGTAGCGATACTTGAGGCGCAGCGAGTCGTTGGTGTCGATGCCGTCCTCGATAGCGAACGGCGGCGTCTCGCTCTTCGAGAATACCTCGAGCTCGGTGACCCAGACCTCGATCTCTCCGGTCTTCAAGTTGGGGTTCGCGAGGCTGCGTTCTTTGCCTGCTTTGTCGAGCGCGGTGCCGCGCGAGCGAACCTCGCCGACCACGCCAATGCACCACTCGTTGCGGAGATCTCCTGCTTGCCCGAGGACCTTCGCGTTGAACGCTTGATCGAAGCGAAGCTGCGAGATCCCGCCGCGATCGCGAAGGTCGATGAACACCGAGCCGCCATGGTCGCGCGAGCTCTGGACCCAACCGGTCAAAACGACGGTCTTGCCGACGTTTTCGGCGCGAAGGTCGCCACAGCTGTGAGTGCGGGTGTGTTGGGCCAGGAACGTGCTCATCTCAAATCCCTCCAAAAAACGCCGACCTTAGCGTGAAACACGATCCCGGTGAGATCCCCGCCTACATCCAATTATCCGAGTAGTTGCGATCAGATCCGATCTCTTACCGTCGATCTTGGAGGTAAGGAATTTGATCCAGCACCAGGGCGCGCCCTATCATTTTTGTGGTCGAGAGGAGAGGGGAAAACAGCAGCGGGCACTCGTCGCCATCGGTGGTGGCGGCGGTCGTCCGAACGCGATTCGTCTGTCCTACGCCTAGCCGCCATTTCCTGCTTAAATATGAGGAGTAACCCTGTTGAACGAAGCGCTCCCCGATAGAGGGCACGCGTCCGATATGAATGCCCATCCAGCGGTCGCAACTCCATGTTCTGTCGTCTCACGCGCGGACTCACGCGCGGACGACGACAGCGCGAGCGGCGCCGTGGCGCTCAGCGACGCCCTCCGGCGCAAGCGATCTGGATCGAGCACGAGTGTCGCTTCCGAGATCGCTGCTGCCCAGGATTCGCTCGAACGGCGAATCCGCGCGCACATGGCGAAAGGTCGCGTCACCGTCACGCTCACTGACAATCGCTACACGATGATCTCGGTCCGCCGCGTTCCCAAGGAACGCCGCTACGAAGTTCGTCTCCACCACATGTTCGCCGATTCCGATCCGGTGATCACGCGCGCGCTCGCGCACTACATCGCGGAGAACGATGCGGAAGCGTCGGGCATCCTCGGCGATTTCATCGACGGCAACTCCGGCCACGTTCGCGGTCGCGCGCGTCGCCAGCCCGCGCAAGTGATCTTCACGGCGGGCGAGTTTCACGATCTTCGCAGGATCTACGACGAGCTCAACGCGAAGTACTTCGCGAACAAGATCGACGCCGTGATCACGTGGGGGCAGAAGATTGGTCGCCCGCGTCGTCGTAACTCGATCAAGATGGGTAGCTACGCCGTCGAGGATCGCCTCATCCGGATTCATCGGTCGCTCGATCGCGAGCTCGTGCCGCGGTTCTTCGTGGCGTGGATCGTGTTCCACGAGATGCTTCATCAGGTCCACGACATCCGGGTCAAGAACGGTCGTCGTGAGTTCCACTCGAAGGAGTTCATGGCCGACGAAGCGCAGTTCGCACAGTTCGAAGAAGCGAAGCGCTGGGAGCGTGGTCATCTCGACGCACTCCTGACCTATTGACGGTGCCAGCGTGTGGGTTGCGCGCCGCGTCGACGTGTTAAGCAACTATTTCGTGATCGCAATCGGGACAACCGATCTATCCTCGCCCCGGGTCGAATTGAGAGGGAGGGCCGAATGGATCGTCGACGTGCGATGCGAGTGCCGATTCGAGGAGTTGCGGTGTTGTCCGGAACCCGAGCGACGATCGAAAACCTCTCTGCGAATGGAGCGCTATTCCTCGCGAGCGGCTCGTTCGATCGACCGAATTTTGAGCTCGAGCTAAAGCTCGGGCTCGAGAGTGGTTCGCTCCTCGCGCGGACCGTGCGCGTCGAACAAAGTGCCGAGCACACGCGGATCGCGGTCGAGTTCGATCGCGTCGAGCCCCAGCTCCAGGCCGCGATCGAATCCGCGGTCGAAGGTGCGATTCGCGCGGCCGAGCGACGCCCGGTCCTCGTCGTCGATCAACAGGCGAAGCGGCGCGCGTCGTTGATCGCGAGCCTCACCGCACGTGGCATGACGCCGCTCGCGCCGACGACACCGCTCGAAGCGATCGATCTGCTCGCGCGCTCGCACTTACATATCAACGTCGCGCTGCTCGCATCGCCGTCGCTCGAGATTCGCGACATGCTGAGCGAAAACTTTCCGTGGGTGATTGCCGAGGAGATCTCGAACGATGTCGAAGCGACCGTCACCGCAGCCGCGGATGCGTGGTCGGCCAGCGACACCGCGCGGCTCGCTATCGCTATCGCGTAGCTACTCGCCGGGCGGATCGACCTGCTTGGCCGCGTAGATCGTGCCGTGCTCGAGGTGGTGGGCGAGCGCCGGCGCGTCTTCGGCGGTCAATCCGCCGTACCAGACGCCTTTTGCGCCCGTGTTGGAATAGACGACGGCATTGGGGCCGTCGAAGCATGGCCCCAAACACCCACATGGTGTGACCTGTGCCATGACACGGCGCGCGATCAGCTCGTTCTGGATTGCCGTCACCAGTTGCTGGCCGCCGCGCCTTCCGCAGGCGGGCTTCCCGCTCGCGGTTTCGTTCGTACACACGAACAGATGAAGCACGCCCGAAATCGTACGCGACCAGTTGCTGCGCGTCTCGATCGTCAGTCAACATCCTGCGCCGGGAACCAGGGGTGGTTCCTCCCGTGACAACGCCACAGCATCACATCATCAAGGAGACGTCGGAGTCCTTGTCTCGTCTGTTGCAAGACGAGTTCAAGCGCAATGGCTACAAGCGCGTGCACATTGTCGAGCAAGCGCCGAAGCCGGATGCGATCGAAGGCAAGTTGCCCGCGGTCTCGGTCTATCTCTATCAGCTCTCGATCGATCCCGAAGGCTACGATTCGACTCCACACTCGGAGCTCGTCGAGGTCACCCAGGAAGACGGCACGATCAAGGAGTTCTTTCGCCGTCGCCGCCTCTGGGTGCGCCTCGACTACTTGATGTCGGCGTGGGCGCAAACTCCAGAAGACGAGCAGCTACTGCTCGGCTTGATGATCCGCACCGTGATGGAGAACGCCGAGATCACGCGCGACAAGTTAAAGGGCCAGTCGTTCGAAGACGACTTCAAGATCAACTTGCTGATGAGCGCGCGCCTCGACGAGGGCACACTCGCTCGGTTCTGGGGCTCGCTCAATCAGCCGGTGCGTCCGGCGGTGCAGGCGTGGACGGCGGTCCCGATCCTGCCCGAGAAGCTCGAAGAATTCCGTCGCGTCGAGACGCGGCAGCTCGAATACAAATCGATGACCGAACCGCGCACGCCCGTCGAACAGGGTCCCAACGGGAACCCGTTTCTGGGCTCGCGCCGATTGGATCTTGGGGGACCCCCCAAGAAGTAGTCAGGAGCCATCAAGGGATGGCTCTGGAAGTCAGCAATCACCGATAGGCGGACGAAGACCACCGCCATCGGTTTTTTATAAGGGGAACAAGGAAACATGGCCACCAGCTACCTGTCACCAGGCGTCTACGTCGAAGAAGTCGATCGCGGTTCCAAGCCCATCGAAGCCGTCGGTACCAACACCGTCGGGTTCCTCGGCGAGTCGTCCAAGGGACCGCTCAACGAGTCCGTCCTCATCACCAACTGGTCGCAGTTCGTGAAGACGTTCGGCGATTTCAAGGACTGCAGCGAGCACCTCGCTCACGCGGTCTATGGCTTCTTCAACAACGGCGGCTCGCGCTGCTTCATCGTCAACGTCGGTGCGCCTGAAGGCGTCGCCGCGGCGCCGAAGGCGACGAACGCCGACAAGAAGGACGAGAAGGCTCCTGTCGCCGTCGGCGGCGGTGGCCGCGATGGTCTCTACATCGGTCGCGATGGCGGCCCCGGTGCTCGCACCGGCCTCAAGTGCATGGATGAAGTCGACGAGATCGCGATCCTTCTCGCGCCGGGTCAGATTTCGCCGGCGGTCCAGGACGCGCTGCTCTCGCACTGCGAGACGCGCAAAGATCGCTTCGCGATCCTCGATTCTCCCGAGACGATCACGGGTGGCGTCGACAAGCTGCCCAAGCCGCGCGACTCCAAGTACGGCGCGTACTACTTCCCGTGGATCCAGGTCTACGATCCGGACAAGGGCAACATCTTCGTCCCGCCCAGCGGTCACATCGCCGGCGTGTACTCGCGGACCGACTCCGAGCGCGGCGTTCACAAGGCGCCCGCCAACGAGATCATCCGCGGCGCGCTCGGCATGAAGTACAACGTCTCGAAGGGCGAGCAGGACTTGCTCAACCCGAAGGGCATCAACGCGATCCGCTTCATGAGCGGCGCGATCCGCATCTGGGGCGCTCGCACGCTCTCGACGGATCCGAGCTGGCGTTACATCAACGTCCGCCGCCTCTTCATCATGGTCGAGTCGTCGATCGAGCGCGCCACCCAGTGGGTGGTGTTCGAGCCCAACGACCATCGCCTCTGGAAACGCGTGCAGCGGACGATCTCGTCGTTCCTCACGCTCTTGTGGCGTAACGGCGCGCTCATGGGCACCAGCCCGGAGCAGGCCTTCTACGTCAAGTGCGATGACGAGACCAACCCGCCGGAAGTCATCGACGCCGGCCAGCTGGTTGTCGAAATTGGCCTCGCGCCGGTGAAGCCCGCCGAATTCGTCATCTTCCGCATTGGACAGATGGCGTCCGGCGGCGGCGTCGAAGAGTAGGAAGAATCGACCTGACAGCCTCGTAAGAGGAAGTCGAAAGCGGGGACCCAGAAGCACTGATGCTCTGGATCGACCCGACGACCAGTTCTAAGTCGGGCTGAGAAGCCAACAAACGAACATCTGTCAGGGGGATCTTCGGTGGCTACAAGGAATGGGTGGGTCTGGGGTAGGGGAACCGGCGTTGTGGCCGCCGACGCTCTCCGTGCCCGGTCGGCACGAACTACGAAACCAGGGAAATAGAGACAAATGGCTGATCAACGCTCACATACCGCAGGCCGCTTCTCGCTCGATGTCGATGGCTACAACGTTGGCTTCCTCAAGAAGTTCAGCGGTATGGCCATGGAAGCCGATATCGTCGCGAACGACCTCGGCCCCGACAACGTGCAGAAGAAGCACGTCTCGAACATCAAGTGGACGCCTGGCAAGGCCACCGTCGGCATCGGCATGGGCAAGGGCATGTACGACTGGATTCAGGCTGCCTTCGACAAGGGCTACCTGACCAAGAACGGCGCGTTCACCTCGGCCGACTTCAACTACAAGGCGATGTCGCGCCTCGACTTCATGAACGCGCTCATCACGAGCGTCACGGTGCCGAAGCTCGACGGCGCGTCGAAAGACGCGGCGTACTTCGACGTCGAGTTCGAGGCCGAGCAGGTTCGCTGGTCGAAGGGTGGTCAAGAAGACATCCGCGGCAAGATCGGTCCGAAGCAGAAGGCGTGGCTGTGCTCGAACTTCCGGGTCGAGATCGGCGGTCTGCCCTGCAGCCGCGTCGCCACGGTGGATTCGTTCACCTGGAAGTGCTCGGTCTCGGCCGACCAGATCGGTATCTTCCGCGAGCCGACCAAGCACCCGGCCAAGGTCACCGTCCCCGAAATCAAACTGACCATCTCGTCGGCCGACCACGACGCGTGGGCGCAGGCCGCGAAGAAGTGGTTTATCGACGGTCACCACCTCGAGTCGGACGAAATGCACGGCCGCATCGTGTTCCTCGACCCGAACATGTCGGACGAGCTCGGTGAAGTCGAGCTCCAGAACGTTGGCTTCAAGAAGTTCAGCGACGAGGACAACGAAGCGAACTCCGAGAAGATCAAGCGCTTCGCGGTCGAGCTTTACGTCGAGAAGATGAAGTTCAAGCTCAACAGCTACGACTCCTAAACCGCCTTCGGGTTAGGATTGGACCTGTACCAGTGGAACTGGTGCAGGTCGTTTTCGTTTTTACTATTTTCGGGGAAGGCTTCGGGCTTCATGGCGTTCAAGACTCAGTACCCGTTCCGCTTGCCCCGCGGATACGTGGATGAAGAAGGCAAGCTTCATCGCGATGGCGTCATGCGCCTAGCAACCGCGCGCGACGAGATCCTGCCGCTGCAGGATTATCGCGTGCAGTCCAACCGCGCGTACCTCGTGATCGTTCTGCTCTCACGCGTGATCGTCAAGCTAGGTGATCATGCGCAGGTCACCGTGGACATGATCGAGAACCTGTTCTCGACAGACCTGGCGTACCTCCAGGAGTTCTATCGCAAGATCAACGAAGAGGGCGGCGCGCCGAAACATCACGTCACGTGCCCGAAGTGTCAGCACGAGATGGATGTCGACATGGTCACCGGTGCCTTGATCACCGAGGATGGAGGTAGTGGCCAGTCTGGCCCGGGGTAACCTGGGCGGCGGTCGCTACGTACCCGCGTGAACAGCTGTATCAAGAAGTGAGCTACATCGCTTATCACTTCCATTGGTCCGTCGACGACATCCTCGATATGGAACACGAAGAACGTCATGTCTGGCTCCGTGAAATCGCGCGAATCAATCGCGAGATCAACGACGCCCGGCGGCGTTGAGGAACCGTAATCCCCGATGGCTGGCATGCGCATGCGACCGTTCGCTGACCCCCGAGCTCCTGGCATCTACCAGAGCTTCGATTCGGTGGCACCACCACCGCTATCTATCGCAAACACGCGAATCACTGGCTTTGTCGGGCTCACTCAAAAGGGCCCGATGAACGAACCGACGCGGCTCACCAACTGGGACGAGTTCGTCGAGTTATTTGGAGAGACCCAAGCGACCGCCGATTCGTCGATCGCCTCGTACACCGCGAAGTCGGTCTACGGATTTTTCAAGAACGGCGGCACCGATTGCTGGGTGGTGCGCGTCGCTCACAACGCACCCGTCGGCGAGCTTCCCGGCATCGATCACGCGGCGTGCGCCGATCTTATCCAGCAGGATGATTGGAACAAGCCGTCATTACGGATCCGTGCGCTCAACGAGGGCGCGTGGGGCAATATGATCTGGTTCCGCTGCGTGCACGCGCCCGGTGCGCAAGCGCTGCTGACGCGCGACCTCGACATCGGCGCAGGCGAGGCGCAGGTGTCCTCGACGCGCGGGTTCGAGGTCGGATCGCTCGTGCGAATCTTCGATCGCGAAAACAGCGATTACATCGTGATCACCGAGGTCGGCGACAAGCTGATCAAGTGGGGCGTCGAGACGCCGGTCAACCGCAGGCATCGCGCCGCGGCACCGACCCACCTCGAAGTCATGACGTTCGAGATCCACGTCGCGATGCGCGATCGACGCGAGGTCTTCAAGGGGTTGCAGATGCACCCCACGTCGAAGAACTACGCGCCCAAGGTGGTCGCGCAGCGTTCGCGCTTGGTGCGGCTCGAGGACCTCGAGACCAAGTCGCCCGTGCCGCACAACTTGCCCGAGCAACTCGCGATGACGCGGCTCACCGCCGGTCGCGACGGTGCGGACCTCGTCACGCCGGAAGACTTCATCGGCCACGACAACGGTCCCGGCGAACGCTGGGGCTTGCTCGCGCTTGCCGCGAATGAAGAAGTCGCGATCCTCGTCGCACCCGATGTGATGCGGTTCTACGATCGCGAGCCAGGTCCTTCGGGAGAGCTCAAGGCACAGCGCGTTCAGGATCAGATGATCTCGATCTGCGAGAACCAGAAGGACCGGTTCGCGATCCTCGATATCCCGCAGACCAAAGACATCGAGTGGGTCCGCCGCTGGCGTCGCCGTACCGATAGCTCGTACTGCGCGTACTACTGGCCGTGGCTTCGCGCGATCGGCCTGGACGACAAGGTCAGTGTGGTTCCTCCGTCTGGTTTTCTGGCCGGCTGCTACGCCCGTCGCGATCTGGAGGGCGTCCATCATGCCCCCGCAAACCTCGAAATCGAAGGCGTGCAGGATGTCGCACTTCGGATCACCGAGGACCACATCGGCATCTTGAACGCCGAATCGGTGAATACGTTTCGGCTCCAGCGGGGGGTTCGGCCGTGGGGCGTTCGCACCGCGTCATCGGATCCGGAGTGGCGCTACATCTCAGTTCGTCGTCTTTTCATCATGTTACGCCGTTCGCTCGAGGCCGGGTTTGCCTGGATCACCTTCGAGCCGAACAACCATCGGACGTGGGAGCTGGTGACCCAGCGAACCACCACCTTTCTGACTGATCTCCACAACAAAGGGATGTTGGTTGGAGGGAATCCCGAGGAGGCGTTCTTCGTAAAATGCGATGCTGAGACCAATCCTCTCGATCAGGTCGATAGCGGCATGTTGCTGTGTGAAATCGGAGTCGCCCCCGTTGTCCCTGCAGAGTTCATCATGATCAGCCTCGTGCAGACGATGCAGGCAACTCCGACGACCTAGTGCCGATACAGCCGACGAAAAGAGAACCCGATGGCCGAAAATCTACGTAACGATCCACTCCCCGTATTTTCGTTCTGGGTCGACCTCGGCATGGGCGGGCAGGCGTACTTCAAGGGCGTCACTGGTCTCCGCTACGAGACCGAGACGATCCCGGTCCGCGCAGGCGGCGTCAACGACACGACCTACAACCTCGTCGGCGCGACGAAGTGGACGAACCTGGTGTTCAAGCAAGGCTTCACCAAGTCGTCGCAGCTGATCCAGTGGCGCCAGGAGTGGATGCAGGGAAAGATGAACCGCATCGGCGGCACCATCACGCAGCTCGATACGGCGATGCAGCCGAAGGCGCAGTGGACGTTCGTGCGTGGCTGGCCGTGCAAATGGGACGTGTCGGAGTTCGATGCGAGCAAGAGCGAGCTCGCGATCGAGACCCTCGAGATTGCCCACGACGGCCTCACCTTCAAGGCGATGTAACGAATGGCCGAGACGCCCAAATCTTCCGCGCCGGCTCAGCCTGGCTCAGCCCCCGACTCTCGGGCGCTGTCGGCTGCGCTCTCCGGTCCCGTGTTCGAGCCCAGGAACAGCGGTCCTGCGATGCACGCAGCCACGCGGCACGTCGAACGGTGGGCACCAGAGACGGGCGCGAATCGCGTGCGCTCGCTTCGCAGTCTCGGCTTTGTCGATCGGCTCGTCGCGCCGTGGCTCGAGGTCGCGCAGCGCTCGGCGTCGATGCGCTTGTTCCAGCAGCACACGGGCGAGGGCATGGCGGAGCGCGAGAACCACGTGTCGTGGGTGTTCCCCCGCCCTTGGTTCCAGGACGAGCTCGACTGGATCGCGGCGTCGCGCGAAGTCGCGGCGCAGTCCGCGATGCAACGTCACGCCGCACCGACGATGCTGACCACGCGCGGCACGTACGTCGCGCCCGCGCAGCGTCACCAGGTCGCATTGCCGGCCGCGCTCTACGAGCACGTCGCGCCGTCGCTGTCGATAGCGCCGCCGATGCGCGGCGATCTCCGCCAGCCGCGAATCCACGACGCGTATTCGCCGCTCGTTCCATTCGCCGCGGTCAATGCCGCGCAGCTGATGCAGCGTGCCGTCGCGCCCTTGATCGGCACCAGCGATGGTGGCGCGTCGAAGATGATGACGCCCGGTTTGCGCGGCGTGCTCTCGACGATGCTCGAGCGCAGCGTGAATAGCTTCGCGCAGACCCGAGCGGGCTCCGGGTCGTCGCCCGAGACCCGGAGCGCGGCGGATGCACCCGAGCTCGTGACGCCGCCCGCGCCGCGTCGCGACGTGCCGAGCCTCGACGCTGCACCCGTGTCGGCAGCGACTGCGCAGGCAAATCACGTCATCGAGGACATCAGCGCGCAACGCACGCAGATCGTCGAGCTCCAGCGCGCCGCGCGTGTCGTCGCCGAGCGCGAGCACGTCCAGCGCACCCTCGTTCGAACCCAGGCGCAAGCGGTGCGCGGTGACGAAGAAGCCGCGCGCGGACAGGTGGCTGCACAGACGGCAGCCGCGACGGCCGAGCGCGCACGCCAAGCCGATGCCGCGAGCACCACGACCGCGACGACCGAGCGCGCGCGCGTCGAAGAGCGCATCGCGCAACGGGTCGCCGAGCGTCAGATGGCGGAGCGTCAGATGGCGGAGCGTCAGGCGATCGAGCAGAACCAGCGCCAGGCCGCGACCACCGTGTCGTCGTCGAGCACGGGCCGGCTGCACGAGGCGGCACGTGAAGCCGCGGCGCGAGATGCGCAGGTCGCGCCGGTCAGTGCACCCACCGCAGCTCCTGTCGCGCCGGTTCAGCCGCGCGTTCCTCACGAGATCGCGGCTGCGCTCGCAAACCTCTCGCCCGCGCTCGCGAGCATGATCGCGACGAACCTCGCGCGACATCCCGAGCGCGCCGTGCAAACGATCGGCGAGCTCGACGAAGCGCTGCGCAATGCCGAGCTAATCGCTCGCACCGCTGCGTCGGGTCGGTCGTTCGAACAGACCCGCGGCCCGCGGCTCGTGATGCCGGCGGGGCTCGGCGGGCTCGTCGCGACGGTCGATCGCAACGTCGCGCAGACCGAACAACGCGCGCAGGGTCTCCCGTTTGTCGCGGAGCACGCGCAACCGCGCGCGGGGCTACCGATGGCGCAGAGCCAGGCGCAGTCGATGATGCCGATGATCGCGCCGCGCCCGCAGATGCTGGCCGCGAATTCGGTCCAAGCGGCGCAAGCGGCGCAAGCGGCGAAGAGCGCGCTGCGCATGCCCGCGATCTCGTGGCTCGCCGCACCGAACACGCCGGCAGCACAACAGCGCGATGCCCAGCGTCCGTCGTCGCCAACCGCGATCTCGGCGACCGAGTCGGCATCGCCCGCAGCGCTCCAGCACGTCGCGTGGGCCGATCGCTGGCTCGCCCGGTTCTCGGGCGCGCGCGAATCCTCGCTCGATCTGCTGACCGCGTCGTCTGCACGCCCCGAGACCCGGCTGCAAGCGCTCGCGGATGCCAGCCCGGGCACTGTGTTCGTCGCGCCGCAAGCCGA
>JAYVLQ010000058.1:0-34977 GCA_043759355.1 Kofleriaceae bacterium | reverse complement strand
TGGGTGCACCTCACCCGGCCTGGGCGGCGCGTGGCGATCGGCACGCCGGTCCCGCCCCTCCGCACCGTGGCCGAGCGCTTGCCGGTGTTCTCGGCGCCGGATGCGCTGCCGTTCCCGGTCGAGTCGTTACCGTTCGAGCTCGTCGAGATCGAGCTGTTCGATGCGCCCAAGCGGCCTCGGCACGAGACCGAGATCATCGATCGCGGACCATCGGTCGTGGTCGTGATCGCGGTGCTCGTGTGCGCGATGGCGCTCGGGATCAGCGCCGTGCTGTTGCTCGCCCGTTAATCATCCCGGGCCCAGAGCTCAGAACGCGGTGCCGTCGCTCTTCTTGCCGGGTGAGAAGTCGCCGACGTGGCCGGTCACCAGGTCGTGGGTGACGTACATGGTGCCGGTGATGTCCGGGTTGAGGTTGAACGACTTGTTCAGCGTCGAGGCCGTGAACACCTTGGTGACGACCGTGGCCGCGCCCGACGTGACCGTGATGGTGTCGCCCATGTCGTTGAGGCCGAGCTGACCGGTGGACGCCTTGAACCAGTTCGTGACGCCCGCACAGTTCGGCGCCCCGCCTCCCCACACCGTGATCGCCTTGCCGGCGGCGAGCGTCATGCTCCCCGTGCCGGTGTTGGCGGTCGCGAACGTGTGGCGCACCACGACCGCATCCGCGATCGTGACATCGGTGAGATCGAGCGCGTGGCCCGAGACGTTCACGAGCTCGACGAACTCGTCGTTCGTGCCCGTGGTGACGCCATCGCAGTTCGTATCCGACACGTTGTCGGCGAGCATCGCCTCGTTGATCACGAGGTCACCAGCCACCGGCGCGACCGCGCCCGCGTTGTCGGTCGAGAACTTGATGTCGAGCATGTACGCCTTCTGGGCCAGGCCGAGGTAGCTCTCGACCTTGATGACGTACGTCCCGGGGGCAAGCACGCCCTGGGTTGCATCTCCCGAGTTCGGGCCGAGATAGGCACAGCTGCCGATGTAGTTGACGTCGTCGTAGTCACCGCTGAGGCTATCGTAGTAGAGCGCGGTCGTGTTGTCGGCGTAGTCGACGCCGGCGGTCGTGGTGTCGAACAGCGCGACCGTGTGCTCGTCGAAGATGCAGTCAGCGGGTGTCACCGAACCGACGCCCACGTTATTGCTCATCGGATCCATCGCGTCGTAGGTCTCGAGCTGGACGGTCGCGGCCTGCGTCAGCGTGAACTCGTAGAGGTCGTAGTCAGCCGCGGTGAGCGAACCACGGATGACGTGGTGGGTCGGCGTGATCACCTGCGCGTGCGCCAGGTCGTTGTTGGGCTCGACCTCCGCGACGTCCGACTCGAGCGTGCACGTGGCCGAGCAGCGGTCGCCCGCCGTGAGGTTGCCATCATCGCACTCTTCGTACGAATCGAGCGTGCCGTCGCCGCACATGCCGGTGGGTGCCGTCGCCGTGATCGCGAGGCTGAACGTGCCGGAGTCGGCGCTGCTGTAGCCGTCGACGCTGACGTAGTACGTGCCAGCGGCGAGCCGCTGCGAGCTCAGCGTCTCGCCATCAGCCGCGGCGCCAAGATCCGCGCAACCGTCGTGACCCACGGTATCCGCGACCTGGGTCGCGACGTCGCATGCGGCGGTCGTCAGGCGAAGCTGCGCATCGAAGGCCGTCGTCACGGCAATGCTGACGTCCGCGACCGCGGTGAGCGTGAACGTGAAGATCTGGTCGTTACCACCACCCGAGGTATGAAGTCCGTCACAGCGGCCTCCGGGAACCTGATCGGTCGTGGAGGTCGTATCGCCCGTGCCAGTGCCTGTGAGGGTGCCGGTGCCAGCGAGGGCCACGAAGAACGGCGCCGCGCAGGTGCCGGTGCCGGCCGCGACCATCGTGCAGACCGATGGGGTGCCCGTGCAGGTGTAGCCGGTCTCGGGCGCGCAGGCCGCACTGCATCCGTCGTTCGCGGCCGCGTTGCCGTCGTCGCACGTCTCGCCCGGGTCGAGCATCCCGTTGCCGCACTTGGCGGACGTCTCGGTCTGACACGTCGCCGAGCAGCCATCGCCGCTCACGGTGTTGCCGTCGTCGCACTGCTCGGTCGCGACCTCGACCGAGCCGTTGCCACAGGTGTTCGCCGTCTCGGTCTTGCAGACCGACGAGCAGCCATCGCCACTGGTGGTGTTGCCGTCGTCGCACTGCTCGCCGGTGTCGAGGGCGCCGTCGCCACACTGGTGGGTCCCGCCGTTGTCGCTGCTTCCGCAGGCCACCACGAGCGAGCTCAAGATCATCGCGCCGAATAACGAACGAATCATATGGCGCGGACTCGTATCACGTCCGTGCTCGACGGAGATGACAAATTGCGGGGCGTAAAATACCACCCAGCCCGAGCTGTCAGAACCGCAAGCCGGCACACAGATCGCGGGGTCCAGGAACGGCTGATCGGCGGGGATCAATCGGAGATGGAGATAGGACATCGCGTACAGCGTGACCGCTTGCGGGATCGCGCCATCGACCAGCGGGCCGTGCCCGACCTGCGCGGTGTCGACGGGGCCTGCCCGGTACCAGTACAGCGCATCGGTGTGGCAGGTCGAGGTCAGGGCCTGGGTCTCCGTGACCGGCACCAGGTTGTCGTGCTCGTCGTGGAGCGCGAGCGTGTCGCCGACGGGCAGGTGCGCGCACAGATCGCCGACCCGGAGCCCGGCGTAGTCGGTGCCCGGCTGGCTCGGTGGCCCGCCGGTCGCCGCGAAGATCCGGTGGAGATATGGCACGAGCACGGTCTGCGCCGCGCCGGTCCGGGTCTGCGCGTGGCCGACCCAGTCGGTGAAGTCGCTCGGCGGGAACATCGCGGCGACCGCGTGCGGGGTCGATCGTCGTAGATCGTGCAGCGGTAGCCGAGCTCGCCGGCACTGGACGGGTGCTGTACTACGCCAAGGATATCTGGCCGCACTTCATCTCGTGCGTGCTCGTGGTGCGTGACGAGCTGATCCACAATCACCCGGAGATCGTGCGCGATCTGGTGCGTGGGATCGCGCAGAGCGGCGAGTGGATTGAGCGCAACCGAATGCTTGCTGACCCAGCCCGCCGATCGGGTGAGTTGCCGCCAGCTCACGCCGAGCGACGCGGATCTCGCCGCGATCATGCACTACGCGCTCAGGGCCAGGATCCTGCGCCGCCCGATCGCGCTCGGCGATCTGATCTGATCTGATCTGATCGATCGCCGGTTCATTCCCGAGCAGATTCCGCCCGCGATGATCGCGCAGTGAGCCCGACCCGCCGCTCAGCGGTCCCACAGCGCATCGAACAGGGTCTCGAGGTTATGCGCGATGTGGCGGTTGACGATCCGTACACCGATCAGGTTGTGCGCGTCGAGCGACAGGATCGCCGCGGTGTCCCCGACCAGGTAGAGGCCGAACCGCGCCACCGGCCTGGGCAGGTAGCGACGCTCGAGCTGGCGACGGCTCGCGTAGTAGCGGGCGTGGCGCCGCTCCTCCGCCGAGCGATTGACCAGCAGCCGGGTCGTGAGGTCGTGGTCTGACTTGTATCGCTTGACCCGCGCGCGCCACGCGTCCTCGAACACGAACGCCCATGCCGGCTGCCAGATGAACTCGTCGCGCAGGATCCGCATCGTCGCGCCGACCGGGGCCGAGCGCAGCATCGCGAGATAGATCCGGCGAAGGCCATTGCCGCCCTCGAAGTGCGCGATCTGTGGCACCTCCGCGGTCGCGTTCGCGAACCGTGCGAGCTCGTCGACCAGCTTGGTCGCACGCGCCACGCGGTCACTCGCCTCGCGCGCGCCGGCCCGCAGGGACTCGAGCAGCGGCGCGGCCCCGCCCGCGACGAATTGCTTGACCTCGTTCTTGTGGGTCACGCCGACCAGTCCCTTGCCGACCAGCACCCCGATCGTGGCGTACACGCTGGACCGCGACAGGCCACACTGCTTGGCTACCCAGGCGGCGCTCGCCGGCGAATGTTCGAGCAGGGCCGCGTACACGGCGGGTTCGTGCCCCCCGAGGCCGAGGCGTTCCAGGGTGTTGCGAAGCTCGTCTGCGGGCATGGTGTCGGAGGTGTACGACAGCTTGGACAGCGTGCCCAGCCTCGTTACGGTGAGGTCATGATGAACCTCGAGCTACTCGAAGCCGCGCTCGCCGACCTCCCGGCATGGCTCACGTCCGCAGACGGCTGGCGCAGCCTGCGCATCGACTACCACCCGCCGTTCGTCGACCGGGCGTGGCGGCCGTGGCGCGACTGCCGGATCTCGATCCACCGGATCTATCCGTGCGCGCCCGGCGCGTCGCTGTTTCACCCGCATCCGTGGCCGTCCGCGGTCAAGGTGCTCGAGGGACGCTACGAGATGGCGGTCGGGTATGGCGCGGGCACGATCGCGCCGCCGGTCGCCGCGCGGATCATCGCTAACGCGGGGACCGTTTACACGATGACCGAGCCCGATGGCTGGCACGACGTGCGTCCGCTCGACGCCTCGGTGCTCACGGTCATGCTGTCGGGTCCGCCGTGGGCGCGAGCGACGCCGAGCGCGCCCGCGTCACCGCCGCAACCACTCGAGCCCGCGGTCCTCGAAGCCTTGATCGCGGCGGCACGCGCGCGGCTCTCGATCACGCGCCCTTGAGCGCCGCGATCTGCTGCTATCGCCCCGTGCGACAAGACTGCGCATAGATGTCGACGACGCTCCGGCCGTCGCTACGCGTGGTCACGCTCAATCTGTGGGGGATCGAACCGCCGCTCGACCGACGGCTCGCGCTCGCGCTCGATCAATTCGAGACGCTCGCGCCCGACGTGATCTGCTTGCAGGAGGTCCGCCCGCTCGACGGCGTGACCGGCCGGACCACCGCGCACGTGATCGCCGATCGCCTCGGGCTCGCCGTGCACTTCGGCCTCAGCGTCGCGTGGGACCGCGAGCGTCCGGGCCAGGAGGGCTCGCGATCCTCGCCGCGCAGCTCCACGACACCGGAGTCCTCGCGCTGCCCGAGGCGCGGCCCGGCGACGCGCGCGCCCTGGTCTCGGCGCAGGTCGCGACCGCGGGCGGACCGATCTGGGTCCACACGACCCACCTGCACTACCGGCTCGACGACGGGCTCGCGCGCGAGCATCAGGTGCTCGCGGTCGACGCCGCGATCCGGAGCCTGGGACGCGACGCCGCCGATTCACCGCAGATCCTGTGCGGCGACTTCAACGCGACTCCGGGCAGCGACGAGATCCGGTTCTTTGCGCGGGCTGACCACGCTGGGCGCGGCGCACCCATTTTCAGGATGCCTGGCTGCGCCGTCATCGCGAGCCCCCCGGCGATGGACCCGCCGAAGGCATTACGTGGTCGAGCGAGAACGAGCTGTCCCGGCCGCTGCGCTCGCTCGATATCGATCGCCGGCTCGACTACGTGTTCGTGACCAGCCGCAAGCGTGACGGGCGTGGCACGATTCTAGACAGCCGGGTCGTGATGACCGAGCGCCACGACGGGATCTGCGCGAGCGACCACTACGGCGTGCTCGCCGACGTTCAGATCATCCCGAGCCCCGCGGGTCCCGGTCAGAAGTCGTCCGGGTCGGCGACCTGTGGCTGCGCGGCGATCACGACCCTGCCTCCGTTCGGCGTGATCGTCAGGCCGCGATCGGCGCCAAGCACGCGCGCGACGACATCGAGCGCGTGAAGGCCGGGATCGTCGTCGGCTCGCCAGGTCGGAGACGGATCCAGCGATTCGGGAATCAGCGCGCGCAGCCGAGCGAGCCGGGGCTCGGCGGCGGTCGGATCACCATCGAGCTGTGCTGCGATCGCGCTTGCCGCCAGCAGTTCCTCGGTTGCGTAGTAGTCGAAGATCTCGCGCATGTAGCTGGTGAACGCATCCGACAACGTCCGCGACGGACGGTCCCAGTGCTCCCGCACCGAGCGTTGCAGCGCCACCCGATGGATGTCGTGGAACATCACCTCGTCGGTATCGCCGTCCTCCCCCTTGCGCCAGCGCTTGCGTGCACGCGCGAGCTCCTGCTTGCAGTGCGCGATGTAGGCGCGACCGAGCGCGCTCGGCTCGATCAGCAACAGTCTTCTTGACGCGCACCGGATTCGGCGGCGGCTCTTCCTCGACGGGTCGAGCTCGGCGAGCTCGTCGTCGTCGTCGTCATCGGCCTCACCTGGCGGGTCTCTTCTCCCTTCGTCGCCTCTACGAGATAAAACGACCGTGCTAATTGTCAAACGATCGATGGGGAGCTCGGAAGGTGTACTTACGAAGCCAACGGGGGACATCGTTCACTTCGTTCACTTCGTTCGCATCGGTACGACGTTCAGCCTGGCCGACCGAGATCAGCGAGCTCTCGACCGCGTTCCACGAACGTGAACCCGTGGTAACCCCGTGGTGACCCCGTGGTGACCCCGTGGTGACAGAGAATGGTTTGACGATCTTCTTTCGTTCGAATCGCAACGGTGGCTATGACATCTACACCGCGACTCGCGCTACCACCCTCTACGTGTTCGGCCCTGCCACACTCGTTCCGAACGTGAGCGCATCCGACGCATCGGATGGTCCGAGCTGGATCTCGCCGGACGGGTCGACGAAGTAATGCCGAAGGTCATCAAAGAGCGGTTGGACAAGCTCCTCGTCGACCGCGGGCTCGCCGCGAGCCGCGATCGCGCGAATGCGCTCGTGATGAGTGGCGTCGTGTTGATCAATGGTCTGCCCGCCGCAAAGCCGGGCTCGCTCGTCAACGTGTCGTTCGAGATCACGCTCAAAGAGGAGGATCATCCTTACGTGTCGCGCGGCGCGCTCAAGCTCGTGCAAGGGCTCGGTGCGTTCGGAATCGATCCGCAGGGCTACACGTGCCTCGACATCGGCGCGTCGACGGGTGGTTTCACCGACCTGTTGCTCCGTCGCGAGGCGAAGCGGGTGTACGCGATCGATGTCGGCTACGGCCAGCTCGCGTGGAGCATCCGGCAAGACGAGCGCGTGGTCGTCCTCGAGCGCGTGAACGTCCGCAACATGGATCTGTCGCTCGTGCCCGAGGCGTGCGACCTCGCGGTGATCGACGTGTCGTTCATCTCGCTCACGCTGGTGCTGCCGCGAACGGCGGAGCTCCTGCGCGCGCCGGTCGGCAAATCGGTCATCGTGCTCGTCAAGCCGCAGTTCGAGGTCGGCCGCGATCAGGTCGGCCGCGGCGGCGTCGTCAAAGATCAAGCGGTGCGGCGCAGCGCGGTCGACAAGATTCGCACGTGGGCCGCCTCGAACAACTTCATCGCTGGCGAAGATGTCGAATCGCCGATCACCGGCCCTGCCGGCAACGTCGAATACTTGCTGCACCTGACGACCGCGTAGAAAAAGGCCGTTAACCGGCCCTTTTCGCCCGGCGTACAAACAACATCGAGTGAACGTTCATTCGATGGAGCGAGGACGGCCACTCGTCGACGACAAGATCAACGCGCGTGATCTATCCGCGGCTGTATCGCGCGAGCCGGACCGCGACGAACCTCGCGAGCTGGTTCGCCGTGTCGTACGGCCAGCCGCCGCTCCGCTAGTCAGCGCACGGGCAGGTGGAGGCAGGCCGCCACCATCGCGAGCTTCATGCGAACCGCTTGATCATCGCGACGAACGCGCGATCCTCGACGATGCCGGCGGCCTTCTCGTAAAATGGACGCGGCCCGATCCACGCCACCTCGCAACGGTCGTGATGCTCGGCGACATCGACGAGACACGCCAGGAGCAGCGCCTCGCCGAGGCCTTGGCCGCGATGCGCGGGCCACGTGCCGGTCGGTCCAAACCAACCCAGGCCTCGATTGTTACCGTCGTGCGCGGCGAACGCGCAGTACACATCATCCTTGATCGCAACGTGGACACCGACCGGATCATGGAGCGCGGCCGCGACCTCGAACGGCCACGCGCCGCCGAACTCGGTGCTGACCGCGTCGAGGAGCGCGGTCTCGCCGACCCGGGCGCGCCGCACTTCATAGCCCCGCTCGCGCATCGCATCCGCCACGGCCTCCGCGCGTGCTCTCGTCACCCGTGCGTTGTCGCGCACCGCGATCGAGACGTTCGCGCGCGGCTCGCCATCACGGACCCAGCCGCGCTTCTCGAGCCAGCTGATCGCCTCGTCGTTGCCGACATCGATGCCGGGCGCGAGATAATTTCCGGGCTGATCGAGCGCGCGCAAGCGCGGTTCGCCAGCGTCGCGCGCCGCGGTCTCGCACGTCGCGAGCAACGCACTGCCCACGCCTCGCGCACGCGCCTCGGGCATCACGGCGAGCACTCTCAAATACCTCGCGCAGATCGCTGCGACACCGACGAGCGCATCGCCCTCCCACGCGCCCCACGCGCGCGGGTCGCCGACCGGACCGGGGCCGAAGAGCTTCTCGTCCGCGACCGCCGCGGCGCGATCGAACGCGCACCCCGCCACGAGCACCGCGGTCGCAGCAGGCAGGTCGGCACGCTCGAGCGGCCCTACGCGCATGGTTGACGGTATCATCGGCGCACATGCGCGCCATGATTCTGTGCGCTGGCCTCTCGTCGAGGCTCGGCAAGCTCGGCAGCGAGCGACCCAAGCCGATGTTGCCGGTGTGCGGCATCCCGATCCTTGGCTACGGCCTCACGAACCTCGTCGCCCACGGAGTACGCGACATCGTGATCAACCTGCATCACAAGGGTGACTTGATCCAGCGCGAGCTCGGCGACGGGCGCGCGTACGGCGCGCGCATCACGTACATCGAGGAACCGAACATCCTCGGCACCGGCGGTGGCCTCAAGCACGCGTTGCCGCTCCTCGATCCCGGTCATACCGACGAGCCGTTCCTCACGATCAACGGCAAGCTGATCTTCGATCTCGATCTCACCGGGCTGGTCGCGGCCTATCGCACGACGAACCCGATCGCGATGATGGTCGTGCGCCGTGTGCCCGATGCCAAGGCGTGGGGCGCGGTCGAGGTCCAACCCGATGGCCGGATCTCGAACATCCTCGGCGATGGCGAGCACATGTTCTGCGGTGCGCACGTCACTCGGCCGTCCGTCATCGCGCGGCTCCCCGACGGCGAGTCCGACTCGATTCGCCAGGGCTACTTGCCGTGGCTGCGCGCCGGCGAACCGGTGCTCGCGTTCGAGCACGTGAACGGCTACTTCGCAGAGCACTCGACCCCCGAGCGCTACCTCGATTCGAACTGGGCGCTGCTCGCCGGCACACACCTGCGCCATCCACCGGGCCGGCTCTCCGGCATCGATCCGACCGCGCGGATCCATCCGACCGCGAAGCTCGTCGAGCCATTGAAGATCTGCGCCGGGGCGGTGATCGGCGCGAACGTCACCGTCGGGCCGTACGTGGTGGTAGGCGAGGGCGCCCGTGTCGACCGCGACGTCGCACGCGCCGTCGTGTGGGCTCACACCACCGCGAACGCCGCGAATGCCGACGAACCGATCGTGATCTAATTACAATCGAGCGCCGGCAACTTCGCTGCCTGCTCGATGCATTCTTTCGCGGTCTCGCGCACGTTGACCTGCGCGCGCATCGCGCTGTCTTTATCCGTCGATGGATTCGCCGAGGTCTGGAGCGCGATCAGGAGGGCTTGCGGCAATGCTTTCGCGAGCGGGCACGCCTTCTTCGCTTCGTCCGAGGTGCACGCGCAGACCTTGGCGATGTACGCTTCACACGCATCTTTGCCGCGCTGAACTTCGACGGCCGGCAACGGCGCGATCTGCGGCGCGGGCAGCTTCTGTGCGTGGCGCTCGTCACGCGTGCTGCACGCGACCAGCGCGAGGAGCAACAGGAACCGCTTCATGGCGCCTCGACCCGTGCGATCACGCACGAAATATTATCGACGCCGCCTTCTTCGTTCGCGGCATCGATCAACCGCTCGACGGCGCGATCGAGGTCCCGCTCGCTCACCAGGATGTGCGCGATCTGATCGTCCTTGAGCATGCCGGTCAGGCCGTCCGAGCACAGCAAGTACACGTCGCCGACGTGCGGCTTCTCGGTGACGATATCGACCTGCACGCTCTCCTTCATCCCGAGCGCGCGGACGATCACGTTCTTGTGCGGCCAGTTCTCGGCCTCTTCCGGCGTGACCCGCTTCATTCGAATGTAGTCGTTGATCAGCGAGTGATCCTCGGTGAGCTGCGTGAGCTCGGTACCGCGCTGGCGATAACAGCGGCTATCGCCAACATGGCCGATGATCATGTGATCGTCGAGGAAATACTGGGCCACGCAGGTCGTACCCATGCCCTTGAACCGCTGCTCGCGCTGCGATCGCTCGAAGATCTCGAGGTTCGCCAACATGATGCCGGTGATCATCCGGTTCACGTCTTTGCGCATGTCGCGATCGACCTTGTACGGCCAGGTCAGGATCTGCTGCTTCCCGGTTTCGGTGAAGTGATCGACGATCAGCTCGACGGCAAGTCGACTTGCTACCTCGCCGCTAGCATGACCGCCCATGCCGTCACAGACGATCGCGAGGCGCTCGCCGGCTTCCGGCACGGCGATCGAATCCTCGTTGTGATCGCGCTTGCGCCCGATGTTGGTATCGCCCGCGAACCGGAGTCGCGCTCCATCGAGAGGAAACGAGGTACTCACGCAAGTCAGATTGTAGCAGCCACCCACCGATTGACTCCACTCGCGGACCTGACCATCCTCTAGGCATGGGTGACTTCCCCGCGAGCGTCATCGCGGCCTGGTGGGCGTATGCTGGAGGAAACCAGACCGTGGTCACTCTCGTTGCCCTGCTTGTCGTGGTCGCGGCGACCGCCTACCTCACCCGATGGTGGTGGAAGCGGTAATGGCCGTCCTCGCCAAAGGGTCGGTTTCAGATCGGCCGTGGGGGCAGACCCTCGGGGCGCTCGCCAAACGCGGGCTTTCGGGCCAGCTGACCATCACCGCCGAGGGCAAACCCTACCGGATCGCCTTCGCGCAGGGCGCGGTCGTCGGTGCGAGCTCGCCCCTGGCGAGCGACGCTGCGGTTCGCTTGGCCCTGACTGGCGGCCTGATCTCGTCGACGCAGGTCTCCGAGATCACTCGCCGGGTCGCCGCTTCGCCCCATCGCGACGAGCTCGAGGTAATAGCCGAAGCCGCACGCCTCCAGCCCGAGCAAACGCAACGGTTGCGCCGCCGCCTCGTCGCACAGCGCGCCGCCCGCACGTTCTCGCTCGATCGCGGCGATTTCGTGATCGAGGACCAGATCAGCGTTCCCGTGATCCCGGGCAGCGAGCTCGATGTTCGCGCGATCATCAACATGGGTGCGCGCGGCAACCTTTCGGAAGCGAGGCTCTCCGCCGAGCTTTCGCTGTTCGGCGTGTGGTTCAAGCTGATGCCCGATGCGATCGGCGATCTGCCGCAGTTCGGCTTCATCGAGGCCGACAAGCCGGTGCTCCAGAAGCTGATCACGGGCGTGAACCTCGCCGATATGACGGTCGAGCATCCCGAGGTTGGCGAGCGTGGTGTTCGCGCGATCGTCTACGCGCTCGCCTCGTATGGTGCGTGCGAGACCTCGGCCACCGAAGTTCCGACGAACCGCCCTCGTCGACCCGCCTCGATGCCGACGCCGGCGCGGGGCGTGTTTGCCGGGATGCTGCCGCCGCGGCCGAGCTCGGTCACGAACACGCCGACGTTCCGCAAGCCGCACGCGATCGCGATCGCGATCGCGATCAATGAAGATGCCGCGACCGTGATCCCGGGCGACCGGGAAGCCACGCCCGTCGTCAACGTGGTCCCGCCCGAAGGCACGAGCATTCGCGCGCCGCTCGTCACCGAGCTGCCACGCACCCAGACGCCGACCTGGCACCCGGCGTTCGAACAACCGCGCCCGAATTCGCCGACGGCCAGCACCCCCACCGTCGGTCGTGTGCCCATCGCCGGTCCGCGCCAGCCAGTCACGCCGCGCCCGACGACCGGCAGCAACCCCGTCGTGCCGCGTGCTCCGACAAGAGCTCCGCGCCCCACCACCGCGAGTAATCCAGCGGTGCCGCGTGTGCCGACCAGTCCGGTGATCTCGCGGACCTCGACCGGCAACAACCCGGCGATGGCGCGCACCATCTCCGGTCGCACGCCGACCCCGCAGGACATCGCCTACGGCCGCGCGCCGACGCTCGACGATGCGCTGCCCCCGATGCAAACCCCGATGCGCCGCGCGCCACCACCATCGCGCTCGCGCACGAACACCGCGGCGACGATCGACACCGAGAACCTGATCCGCGATCGGCTCGCGCTCGTCGAGCGCGACGCCGATCACTTCAACCTCCTCGGCATCGCGCGGGATGCGGTACCCGAAATCATCCGCGCCGCGTACTTCACGCTCGCCCGCAAGCTCCACCCCGATCGGCTCGCGTCGCTCGGAATTCACGATCGCGATTCGCAGCGCTTGATGGCGATCATCAATGCCGCGTTCGCCGTGCTCAACGACACGGTCAAGCGCACCGAGTACATGACCGTGTTGTCGCGCGGCGGCGAATCCGCGGTCCGCGCCGAGGAAGCCAAGGCCGACGAGCTCGCGATGCGTGTGATGCACGCCGAAGAGGCGTTTCGCCGTGGCGAGATGGCGTTGCGACGCGAGCAACTCGAAACCGCGATGAAAGAATTCACCACCGCCGTCGAGCTCCAGCCACAGGAGCCCGAGTATCAGGCACTGTTCACGTGGACCAAGTTCGCCGCGGCGACCGACAAACAAGCGCTCGCGCCGAAGACCCGCGCCGAGCTCCAGCGTGCGGCCGAGCGCTCCGAGCAATCGCCGACGGCGCGGTTCTATCTCGGTCGCGTCGAGCGTATCTTGGGTCGCGAGCGTGAAGCGCTCGAGCACTTCCGCGAAGTGATGCGGATCAAGCCGAACCACTCCGAAGCGTCGAGCGAAGTCCGCGTCCTCGAAGCGCGTCTCAAGAAGCGCTAGTCGTAACGACTGACACGTAGCAGCAACTTCGATCATCCCGGTGAGTTGGGCGTCGTCGTTCGAGATCAGTCTTGGTCGGGCGCGGCGGCGGTGAACCAGCTGGCGACCTCGCCGGCGAGCGCGCTTGCTTCGGCACCGCTCAGGGTGATCTGAGCCTGGCGTTGCCAGGTCTCGCGAACGCGGCGAAACCGGAGGAGCGCGAGCTTTGGTGGCTTCCATGCACTGGCGGTGTCTCGCTCGCGATACGCGATCGCGACGGTCGCCCAGCCTTTGCTCTCCCACACCCGTCGCGCGAGTTGTTCCCGCGCGAGCTCGCCGTCGATCTCGAGGTCGTAGTGGACCTCGTCGAGCTCGGCGACCTGCATCAGCCGCTGACCACGCGACGCGGCTCGCTCTGGTCGAGGAGCTCGAGCTCGCTCACGCCATCGGCGCGGTGGTTCTTGATCCGCGCGGTGGCATCGCTGATCGATCCAGCGCGCTCGATCCGCAGCTTGAGCTCCTCGCCGATCTCGAACAAGAACGGCGAGCGCGCCAGAAGCGTGGTCTCGGTGAGCTCGACGACGTCGAAGATATCGCTCGGTTCTCCCGCTTCGACGAGCAGCACGCATATGCTCTCGCCCGTCGCTGGCTGACCCGAAACCGCACCCACCTAGCAGCCGTAACACGCGCAGAGGTTGGGCCTCAAGCTATTCTACTTGGAGTGACCTTGAGTTACCCTTCACACCGAGGAATGCTCAAGCCGGTCGAGAAGCAGCGCGTCGCTGAAGAAATCGCCGAGCAGCTTCGGTCGCTGATCCTCAACGGCCAGTATCCGCCCGGCTCCAAGCTGCCGCCGGAGCGCGAGCTTTCGAAGCGCCTGCGGGTCAACCGCGCGTCGCTGCGCGAGGCCTTGAAGAAGCTCGAGCACCTCGGCCTCGTGCGGATTCGCCAGGGCGATGGCACGCGGGTCCAGAACTTCATGGAGACCGGCGGCATCGAGCTGGTCCAGCACCTCCTGCCGCTCGCTGGTGGCAAGCCGGAGCTGATCCGCGACCTCCTCGAATTTCGTCGCATCATGGGTCGCGAGATCGCTCGCCTCGCCGCGGCGCGCGGCCAGAAAGACGGCACCATCCGGCTGCGCTCGCTCGCCGACAAGGCCGACCAGACCACGAACGCGGCCGAGCTGTTCGATCTCGATTTCGAGTTCTACGTCGCGGTCGCCGCGATGTGCGGCAACCAGGTGATGCTGCTCTTGATCAACACCGTCCGCGACGGTGTGCGCGGCTTCATGCCGCTGCTCGCGAACCTCGCGGGCCCGCAGGATGAGGTGCGCAAACATCATCGCGAATTGATCGCCGCGATCGAAAAGGGCGACGTCAACAACGCCGGCCGTATCGCCGACGAGTACCTCAAGATGGGCGCAGAGCTCGCGGGACGCATGGGCGGCCGGCCGGAGCTGCAACCTCAGCCACTACCGGAGTAAGCCGTGCCGACCCTGACGCGCAAAGAGGTCGACGAGATCGCGATGCTCGCACGCTTGCACCTCGAGCCCGACGAATCGGCTCGGATGCAGGAAGATCTCGGCAAGATCCTCGATCACTTCTTGGCGCTCGCCACCGTCGAGACCGAAGGCGTGCCAGCGATGACCCACGCGGTGCCGATGGACCTGCGCCTGCGCAGCGACGAGCCCGCGCCGTCGCTACCCGCGAGTGATGCACTCAGGGGCGCGCCTGCGCGCGAAGGCGATACGTTTCTCGTACCCGCGATCATCAATGGCGGTGATGCGTGAGCCCGCCGACCCAGTGGCTCTCCGCCACCGAGACCGCGGCGAAGGTCGCCTCGGGCGAGCTCACCGCCTCGCGCATCGTCGATCACTATCTCGCGCGGATCGCGAACATCGATCGCGAGATCGGTGCGTACCTCGTGGTCTCGAGCGACGAGGCGCGCAGGGCCGCGCAGGAAATCGATCAGGCGCGTGCGGCAAACCAGCCGCTCGGGCCCCTCGCCGGCGTGCCGATCGCGCTCAAGGACATGCTCGTCACCAAGGGCACGGTGACCACCGCGGGCTCGAAGATCCTCGAGGGCTGGATCCCGCCGTACGACGGCACGGTCGTCGAGAAGCTGCGCGCAGCGGGCGCGATCATCCTCGGCAAGGTGAACTGTGACGAGTTCGGGATGGGCAGCTCGACCGAGCGCAGCGCCTACAAAAAAACCAAGAATCCCTGGGACACCTCGCGCGTGCCGGGCGGCTCGTCGGGCGGTTCGGCAGCGGCGGTCGCGGCGGGCTTGTGTGCCGCGAGCCTCGGCACCGATACCGGTGGCTCGCTGCGCCAGCCCGCGGCGTTCTGCGGCTGCGTCGGGTTCAAGCCGACCTACGGGCGAGTCTCGCGCTGGGGCGTCGTCGCGTTCGCGAGCTCGCTCGATCAGGTCGGGCCGCTGACGCGCACCGTGCGCGATGCGGCGCTGATGCTCGAGGTGATCGCCGGGGTCGACCCGCGCGATTCGACCTCGCTCGACGCGCCGGTGCCGAAGTACACGGACGCGCTCACCGGCGAGGTGAAGGGTCTCCGCGTCGGCGTCCCACACGAATATTTCGAAGGCACGATCGACGACGAGGTCCGTGCGGCGATCGAAAAGACCAAGCAGGCGCTCGTCGAACGCGGCGCGATCCTCGTCGAGATCTCGTTGCCGAACACCACGCACGCGCTCGCCGCTTACTACATCGTGGCGCCGGCCGAGGCCTCCTCGAACCTCGCGCGCTACGACGGCATCCGGTTTGGTAAGGCCGCCGCCGGCGCGAAGAACTTGTACGACCTCTACGCGAGGTCGCGCGGGCAGGGCTTCGGCCCCGAGGTCAAGCGCCGGATCATGCTCGGCACGTACGCGCTACGCTCGGGCTACTACGCCGCGTACTACAAGAAGGCGCAGCAGATCCGCACACTGATCAAGCGCGATTTTGACAACGCATTCCAGCACGTCGACGTGATCCTCACACCGACCACGCCGACCGCGGCGTTCCGGTTCAACTCGAAGGCCTCGCCGCTCGAGATGTATCTCGGTGACGTGTTCACGCTGTCGTGCAACCTCGCCGGGATTCCCGGCATGAGCGTGCCGTGCGGCATCACCATCGATGGCCTGCCGATCGGCGCGCAGCTCCTCGGCAAGCCGCTCGACGAGGCCACGCTCCTGCGCACCGGCGGAGTGATCGAGGCCGTGGTCGGTCTCGGCGCGCGTCGCCCAGGAGGCGTGCCCGCATGAGCAACCTCGACGAGCTGCTCGAGAACTGGGAACCCGTGATCGGCCTCGAGGTCCACGTCCAGCTCGCGACGAAGTCCAAGGCATTTTCGTCCTCGGCCGTGAAGTTCGGCGCCTCGCCGAACTCGCTCACCGATCCACTCGTCCTGGGCATGCCGGGCACGCTGCCGCAATTCAACCAGCACGCGCTCGAGCTCGCACTCCTGCTCGGCGTCGCGACCGAATCGAAGATCCGTGCGCGCTGCCGGTTCACGCGCAAGCACTACTTCTATCCGGATCAGCCGAAGGGCTACCAGATCTCGCAGTACGACGAGCCGCTCTGCGAAGACGGCCACATGAATTTGATCGTCAACGGTCAGATCCATCGCGTGCCGCTCACGCGCATCCACCTCGAGGAGGATGCCGGGAAGAACACCCACGTCGGCGCGTTCTCGCATGTCGATCTCAATCGCGCGGGCGTCGCGCTCGTCGAGGTCGTCTCGGCGCCGGTGATGCACTCCTCGGAAGAAGCGGCCGAGTTCATGCGCTCGCTGCATCGCCTGGTCCGCTGGCTCGCGATCTCCGAGGCTGACATGGAGAAGGGTCAGATGCGCTGCGATGCGAACGTGTCGGTTCGTCGGCGCGGCGAGGACCGGCTCGGTACGCGCACCGAGCTCAAGAACATCAACTCGTTTCGGTTCGTGCAGAACGCGATCGAGCACGAGATCGTGCGCCAGATTCGCCTGCTCGAGACCGGGGAGCGGATCATCCAGGAGACCCGCCTGTGGGACGCCGACCTCGGCGCATCGGCTCCGATGCGATCCAAAGAGACCGCCGAGGACTACCGCTACTTCCCCGATCCGGATCTCCCGCCACTCGTCGTGGATGGCGCTCTGATGGGCTCGATCTTGAAATCCTTGCCGGAGCTGCCGACCCAGCGCTTCGAGCGCTACATCAAGCAGCACGGCCTCTCACCGGACGACGCGCGTACCCTGATCTCCGAGCGCACGCTCGCGGATTACTTCGACGCCGCCGAGCAGGCCCACCCGGGACAGGCCTCGGGCCGCACGCTCGCAAACTGGATGCTGAGCGAGCTGCTCGGCGCGCTCAACGCCGATGGCAAGACGATCGACGGAACGCCGATGTCGGCAAGGACCCTCTCGGATCTCGTCGTCCTCGTCGAGAACGGCACGATCAGCGGCAAGATCGGCAAGGAGATCTTCGAGGAGTCCTACAAGACCGGCGAGGCGCCGGCGGCGATCGTCGAGAGGCGAGGCGTCCAGCAGATCAGCGACGAGGCGGCGCTCTGGGAGATCGTCGAACAGGTCGTGGCGGCCAACGCCAAGCAGGCCGAAGCCTTCGCCGCGGGCAAGGATGGCCTGTTCGGATTCTTCGTCGGCCAGGTCATGAAGCTGACCCAGGGCCGCGCGAACCCCGTGATCACCTCGGATCTATTGCACAAACGACTTGGTCGGTAAGCGGTACTTGACCTTCGCGTGAAGATCCGTAAAGTCCGCGATTCGTAATCGCTTTTTCGCGGAGACCTACGTCATGTACGCCGTAATCCAAACGGGTGGAAAACAGTATCGGGCCGAACCCGGCAAGACCCTCTTGATCGAGAAGCTCGAAGGCGACACTGGCGCCAAGATCATCTTCGACCAAGTGCTTCTTGTCTCGTCCGGCGATGGCGCAACCGTTACCGTCGGTAAACCGACGGTGGCAGGCGCCAAAGTCACGGCAGAGATCGTCGAGCAGACGCGCGGCGAGAAGCTCGTCGTGTTCAAGATGCGTCATCGCAAGAACTACGTCCGTCGTAATGGTCATCGTCAGGACCTCACGGCGGTCAAGATCTCGGCCATCGAAGCCGCGTAAGGAGTACCGCCATGGCTCATAAAAAAGGACAAGGTTCGACTCGTAACGGCCGCGATTCGCAGCCGAAAATGCGCGGCGTCAAGCGCTTCGGCGGCGAGACCGTCAAGGGCGGCGCCGTGCTCGTTCGTCAGGTTGGGACCAAGTTCCACGCCGGTGAGAACGTAGGCATCGGCCGCGACTTCACGCTGTTCGCCAAGGTTGGCGGCATCGTGAAGTTCGAGCGCTACGGCAAGACGAAGCAACGCGTCGCGGTCTATCCCGTCGGCGCGGCTGCTCCGGCTGTCGCCGCTGCAGCGTAACCACTAAATCTCGACGATACGCGCGGCGATGCGCGTGAGCAGATCGCGGTCGTGGGTTGCTACGATCGCACTGTTATGTTCGGCGCAGTGACCCGACACGAGGTCGCCGAGCACAGTCAGGCGCTTCGCGTCGAGTCCGTTGTCGGGCTCGTCGAGCACGAGCAGCGTCGGCGGACCTAGCAGGGCCCCGGCGATGCACGCGCGTCGGCGCTGGCCGAGTGACATCCGCTCGATCGCCACATCACGTAGCTCGTCGAGCCCCATGGCTTCCACCAGCGCGTCGCTCGGCCCGGCGACGCCGCGGCTCGCGGCACACATCGCCCACAGCTCGCCGCCGAGCAAGAACCCCGGCGGGTCCGCATTCTCGGGCACGTAACCGAGTGCGCGCCGGCTCGCGCGCCGCTGGGTGCTCGATCCCCACACGTTCGCGCCCGCGATCATGATCCGCCCTTCGGTCGGTGCGAGTACGCCCGCGATCGCCATCAGCAACGTCGACTTCCCGCCGCCATTCTTGCCGACGATGCCAACCACCTCGCCGGCCGCGACCGAGAGCCCGAGCTTGGCGATGATCGTGCGGCCGCCGCGCTTCACGACCAGATCCTCCAGGAGGAGGGACGGCAAAAAGGGGGCACTCACTTTACGCTCGCCAACTCCGCGGACTCACGTCCGCCAACAGGGACGGCTGCCAATCCAAATGTCACGAGGGCTACGACCCCTACGGCTCCGAACCAGCCCAGCATCACCACCGCGAGCGCCGAGGCCACCATGCTCGCGAGCACCACTTTCGCTGCAGGTGTCACGCTCGCCTCCGCCCAGACCACGCCGCGCGTGACCACCAGCGCGAGCCCGAGCGCCGTGCCCACGCCGACCGGCACGAGCACCAGCGCAACCGCTAGCTCACCCACCACGACTGCGGCGATCGCGACGGCGATCACCATCGCGCCGACGTAAACCATGCCGATCGCCGTGCCGAGCACGCCCACGCGCATCCGATCACTCGCGCCGAGCGAGCTCGCCAACCAACGCGCCTGGCCGTGCACCTCGCAGAGCGGCAGCAGCGTGCCCGCCCAGCCGGGTACGAGCACCACCGCGATCACCGACGCGGCCAACACGCTCGCATCGGCCGGTGCGAGCCCGTTATTGCGAACGAACAAGCCGGCGGCACCACCGGCCACCAGCGCCAACCCTGCCGCACGAAGCAGCGCATCACGCGCGCGCCGCCGCAGCGCACGCGCGTACACGCCGAGCAGCGCCGTGATCGGTCCACGCCACACGGGCACGCCGCGCGGCGGCCTGCCTCGCACCAGCGCGAGCACCGCGATGATCGGCGTGAGGGCGAGCGCGAGTGCGCCGCCGAACCCGCCTTCTCCAACGAGCCACAATATCAACCACGGCACTTGCAGAGCCACCAGCGCACCCGCCGCGATCAACCTCGGCGCCCATTGCGGAAACGGAAGCGACCTCAGAAATCGCGTCTCGTCATCTCGCACCAGCAGCCGCGCCACGGGCACGAACAAGAGCAGCCAGGCCAGCCCCAGCCCGAGGGCCAGGCCCGGGGTGCGCAGCGCTAACTGGGTCAGATCACGCGGCGCCATTCCCGTGCCGCCAAAAATCACGGCGCCGACGATGCCCGCTCCGATCCAGACCGGCAGGGCTCGCCGCACCGACGGCACGATCACTGCGCGCATCCAGGCGGCCAGCCAGCTCACAGCCTGGTATATACCCGCGCCAGGTTCGCGGAAGTTCCCTCCCATGACGTTCATCGACGAAGCGGTTATCGAGCTCAAAGCGGGGGATGGCGGCAATGGCTCCGCCGCCATGCGCCGAGAGGACAACGTGCCGCACGGCGGTCCGTCCGGTGGCGATGGAGGTGACGGCGGCAGCATTCACCTCGTCGCTGATTTCCACATGGCGTCGCTGCTCGACTTCAAGTTCAAGCGCCACTTCAAAGCCGATCGTGGCGAAGACGGTCGCAACAAGGATCAGTACGGCCATGCCGGTGGCGACATCACGATCCGGGTTCCGATCGGCACCGTCGTCTACGAACAGGACGACCTCATCGTCGATCTCGATAGCGATGGCGCGACCTACGTGATCGCCAAGGGCGGCATCGGTGGCAAAGGCAATCGCCACTTCGCCACGCCGTGGAACCAAGCACCCACGCACGCCGAGCCCGGCACGATCGGCGAGAAGCGTACGATCCGGCTCGAGCTCAAGCTGCTCGCCGATGTTGGCCTGCTCGGTTATCCGAGTGTCGGCAAGTCGACGTTCATCGCGGCGATCTCGCGGGCGCGGCCGAAGATCGCGGACTATCCATTCACGACCCTGACCCCGAACCTGGGCGTGGTCCGGATCGCGGGTGGCGAGCGAACGTTCATCGTCGCCGACATCCCGGGCCTCATCGAAGGTGCTTCAGAAGGCGCCGGTCTCGGCCACCAGTTCTTGCGCCACGTCGAGCGCTGCCGGGTCCTCGTCCACATCGTCGAAGCCACGTTCACCACCGGTCCCGATCGGTCACCATTCGACGACTTCGGCGTGATCAATCGCGAGCTTGTTAGCTACGCTCCGGATCTCGCGGACAAGCCGCAGATCGTCGTGCTGAACAAGTGTGATGCGATCGACCCGAAGGACATCCCCGAGATCCAGGCCGAGTTTGCTACTCAGGGTGTGACGTTACTCGCCATGTCGGCCGCGACGGGTGAGGGCGTGCCCGCCGTACTCGAAGCGATCTGGGCCAAGCTTCATCCCAACCGGCCCGACCGGAAGTAATTCGACCTTTCCCATCTCGGGCGCGTCAGCTTGAACCACCCCTAGCCGGGTGTTACAACCGCTTCATTCCTAAAAGGAATTGTGGCAGGAGCGCCTGTCGCAAAGAGGGCACGCCAGTGGCCGAAAGAGTCGGCTGGAGATCTATGCGAGCATTTTCGAACGTCGTCGTTCTGTCATCGCTGCTGCTAGCTGCGGTTGCTGTTGCTGGTGGAACGCCAGCGGCGAAGACTCCAGCACCCGCCGCGAAGACGCCGACCCCTGTTGCCGCAACTGGATCCGGATCTGGTTCTGCTGCTGGACCGCTCCCCGCCGGCGCAGGTTCGGGATCCGCGGCCGAGCCGCCGATCGATCCGAGCTCGGTCAAGCCCGAAGACATGCCGACGGCCGTGCGCATGCGCCGGCTCGAGCAGCGCACGCAGGCGCTCAAAGAGCGCGCGTGGCAGTTGAAGGCGCGCGTCCAGACGCTCAAGGAGCAAATGCTCGGCGGTGGTGTCGGTGCTCAGGCGCTGATCTCGCACGACAACGAGATGGGCAGCTCGTTCCATCTCGTCAAGCTGACGTACACGCTCGACGGCACGCAGGTGTTCGCGCGGACCGACGACAGCGGCGAGAACCTCTACAAGACGAAGTCGTTCGACATCTTCACCGGCCCGATCTCGCCGGGTAACCATCAGCTCGCGATGGTCGCGACCTACAAGGGTCACGGCTATGGCGTGTTCGAGTACCTCTCGAAGTTCACGTTCACCGCGCGCAACACGAGCTCGTTCACCTCGACCGAGGGCAAGATCTCGCGCGTCGAGTGCCACGGCTTCGAGAAGGGTGGCGCCGCGACGCCGATGGAGAAGCGCGCCGCGATCGACTGCAAGGTCACGGACGTAGCGCCGGAGAAGGCCGCCGTTCCACCCGCGCAGCAGACGCCGGGCGCGACCCCGCTGCCGGCGCAGACACCACAAGCGGCATCGCCCGCGCAGACTCCGGCTGCTCCGGCTGGGAAATAATCCATGCGTCAGTTCGGGACGATCGCGACGGCGTTCGCGCTCCTGCTGAGCGCGCATTCCGCCATGGCCGACGATGTCGGCAACAAGCTCTCGAGCTACGAGCAAGAAGCTCGCAACCTGGGCACGGATCTTCCGCGTCCGAACGAGCAGGCCACGCAAGGGCAACGCCGCCTCGTCGATGCGCAGGTCTCGTTCCAGCTCGGCGACTACGACCAAGCCGCGCTGAGCCTGTTCGACATCGCGTCGAAGGCGACCGGTCCCGATAAAGAGACCGCGACATACTACCTCGGCGAAGCGCTCTACCAGAAGGGTGACAAGGGCGCCGCACACACCTACTTCGCCGAGATCGCCGCGATCCCGACGAGCAAGTATTACCAGCTCGCGCTCGTGCGCCTCGTCGAGATCGCGATCGTCCAGAGGGACTATAACGAAGGCCAGGACGCGCTGACCAAGCTGTCGGGGCAATCGTTGCCCCAGATTCCGTACGTCGCAGGCAAGCTCGCCTTTGCGCAAGACAAGTTCGACGACGCGCTCGCGCAGTTTAACAACGTGCCCAAGGGCTCGCCGTACGAGCTCCAGGCGCTGTACTACGCTGGCGCCGCGCAGGTCGCAAAGAAGGATCTCGCAAAGGCGGGCGACATCTACAGCGATCTCGTCAGCAAGAAGCCGCGGACGTCCACGGATCGCCGCGTGATCGAGCTCGCGCAGCTCGCGCTCGGCCGCTTGTTCTACGAACGAGAGCAGCCGTCGAAGTCGATCGATTCGTACCTGCTCGTCGATCGCCGCAGCGATCTGTTTCCAGATGCGCTTTACGAGACCGCGTGGGTCTACGTGAAGAACAAGCAGTACGACAAGGCCCTGCGCGCGCTCGAGCTCCTCGAGCAGAGCGATCCGCAATCGGAGAAGACCCCGACCACGCGGATCCTCGAGGGCAACCTCCGCATCCGCAAGGCGCAGGCGATCCGGCTGCAACAGGTCAATGGCACGATGGCGACCGGCGATACGACCGATCCGGGTGTCGAATACGACAAGGCCACCAAGATCTTCTCCGAGACCCACGATCTCTACTTCCCGTCGTACCAGACGCTGTCGGCGCTCGTGTCCGGCAACCTCGATGCCGCCGCGTTCGTCGAGCAGATCGCGGGTCGTAGCTCGCACGTGTTCCAGACCGCGCCACCGATTCCGGATGCCGCGGCGGCGTGGCTTCGCGAAGAACCAGAAGTCCAGCGTGTCGTCGGTGTCGAGAGCGACCTCGGCGAGATCTATTCGAACATCGTCGAGAGCGAAGACATCATCAACCGCATCGAAGGCGTGCTCGCCACGGGCGATCGCACGACCGTGTATCCGAAGCTCGCGTCGCGCAGGCATCGGATCGCCGCGATCCAGGACGACCTCGTGCGCGTGCGCTCGGATATCGCCGATCAACAGCTCCGCCTCGTCGATAGCTCGGGCGATCTTGCCGGCGCCTCGGCAACGCGCAAGCAGCTCGCGCAGCAGTACGCGGCGATGGGCGATCCGGAAAAAGCGTATGCCGACCGGATCGCGCAGACGCGTGGCAGCTACGAGCAAACCGACAACACGCTCACCGAGATCTCGGCCGTGATCGATTCGACCCAGGCGATGGCCGTCGCGATGCGCACGTACGCGCTGACCCCGGCGGTCGATGCAGCGATGAAGGACACCGTCAAGACGGATCTCGATTCGGCGGCGCAAGAAGCCCAGTCGATCGAGGACGAGCTATCGGCGATTCGCAACGAGACGGCGCTAGGGAAAGACCTCGCGGGCGTCGGCGATGAAGGTATCGCGGCCGCGCGTGTCCTACGCGCGCAGTGCAAGCTCGCGCAGGATAACGAGCAGCGCTTGCTCGACGGGTTCGCCTCGGCGAGCCGCGATCGCAGTAAGACCGGCAGCCTCGTGGCGCTCGGCGATCGCGCGACCCAGCTCGCGGCGAACCTCGATAGCACCGACCAGACGATCGATCGCTCGGTCGCGGCCGGCCTCGAAGAAGTGAAGAGCCTGCTCGCGCAAGAGCGCGGCAACCTCACCGCGTACAAGGCCGAGCTCGGCGACTACGAGAGCGAAGGTCGCAGCGTCGGTTCGCAAGTGCTCGCCGATTCGTTCAAGGACGTCAAAGCGAAGCTCTACGACGTGGTCGTGCGTACTGATGTCGGTGTGGTCGACGTGTCGTGGTCACAGCGCGAAGACAACGACGACGATCTCAAGCGCCTGAACCTCGCGCGCAGCCGCGAGCTCAAGCAGCTCAAGGACGAGTTCAAGGACGTGCTCGAAGACACCACCAAGAAGCTGAGCACGCCGCGCAAATCCGATCTGCCGCCGGCGAACACCGAGGGACAACCGACCTCGAGCCCCGACAAGCAGACCGCGCCGGGCGATAATCGTGTGAAGCCGGGCGAGAAGCCGGCGCCGTCGACGACCGCACCGTCGGTGAAGCCCGACGAGACCAAGACTCCAGCTCCGACTTCGAAGAAGACGGGAGCCAAGTGAAGGGCGTCATGCGTAAGCTGCTCGCGATCGCGCTGCTCGGCAGCTTTGGCATTGCCTCGGCACAGCCGGGCGCTGTTCCGGCGCCCGCACAACCAGCTCCAGCACCCGCGCCGACGCCTGTTCCAAACGAACCGGCGAATGCGCCGGGCGTCGGTGTCCCTGCCACGCCGGCGCCCGCGCCGAACCGGGGCCACGCCGTCGACACGACGCCGATCAGGCTCGATCAGCGTGACATGGACGAGCTCAAGGACGTCGAGTCCGAGTACGACCAGTTCGCCAAGGCCGCGGACGATCACGACAAGCGGATGCGCACGATCGCGCATCGCGAATACGACCAGCGCACGAACGAGCTCGAGCGTCGCTACGCCGAGCGGATCGCGAAGACCGAATCCGATCAGAGCAAGCGTCACATCCAGACCATCGCGCTGCTCGAGAAGTTCCTCGTCGATCATCCGGATCACGAGACCTTCACGCCGGATGCGATGTACCGGCTCGCCGATCTCTATCTCGACAAGGCGAACGAAGAAGTCGACCAGCGGATGGCCGCGCAGGAAGCGCTACCCACCGGTGCCAAGGAAGACCAGGCCGCGATCGTCGCGGACTACACGCCTTCGCTGATCCTGTGGGAACAGATCCTCACGAAGTTCCCATCGTATCGTCAGACCCCGGCGACGATGTACTTGCTCGCGTACTACACGAAGACCAAGGACGACCGGAAGTCGCTCGAGATCTTCTTGGCGCTCGCGTGTTCGAACAAATACAAGTGGAACGATAAAGCCCCGGTCACGCCGACCAAGGCCGATGCGATCAAGCGCGTCGAGCAGAAGCAGCTCCGCGATCCGTACGCCGATTGCACGGCGTTTCCGGGCGCCGAGACCGAGCTCGTTCGTCACGCGTGGGTTCGCGGCGTTGCCGACGAGCACTTCGCGGTCGCCGGCGAGCTCGACGACGCGATCGCCGCGTACCTCAAGGTCGCCAACGGCGGCAACGACTCCAAGCTCTACGCCGAGTCGCTCTACAAGCTCGCGTGGAGCTTCTACAAGCGTGATTTCTTGCTCGACTCGATCAAGCGCTTCGATCAGAGCGTGAAGCTGTACGACGACACGGTCGCCGCCGGTAACCAGCCGCCGCTCGAGCTCCGTGACGAATCGATCCAGTACATCTCTGTCGCGTTCACCGATCCGTGGGAAGGCGAGACCGATAGTGATCCGGCCAAGGCCTTCGATCGCGCGAAGAACTTCTACAAGGGTCGCGAGAACGAGAAGCACGTCCGCGACGTGTGGGTCGCGCTTGGTCACGCGTTCTCGGATCTCCAGGCGTGGGACCAAGCAGTCGATTCATACAAGATCGCGCTCGGGCCGCCGTGGGAGCTCGATCCGCACAACCCGCTCGTCAACCAGGAGATCGTCAACGCGTTCGAAGCGAAGGGGGATAAGTTCGCCGCCGATCAAGCCGCGGCGGAGCTCGCCACCAAGTACGCGCCGGGCACGGCGTGGTACGCGGCGAACGAGAAAGACCGCGAGGCGATGGAGAACCAGCGCCGGATCGCGGAGCGCGCGTTGTACGCCGCGTCGCGCAACACGCACTCGGCAGCGACCCAGCTTCGCAAGGACTACGACGCCGCCAAGACCAAGGATCCGCAGGCCAAGGCCGAGTACCTCGCCATGTATGGCAAGGCGATCGAGCTCTATCGCCAGTTCATCGAGACGTACTCGGACTCCGATTACGTCTACGAGTTCAACTTCCTCGAGGGCGAGGCGCTGTTCTACGCCGAGCGCTATCCCGAAGCGATCGCGCAGTACCGCTGGGTCCGTGACCACAAGGACATGGGCACCACGTACTACCTCGATGCCGCACGCTCGGTGCTGCAGTCGCTCGAGGCCGAGGCGCAAGCCGAAGTCGTCGCCGGCAAGCTCCAGCCGCTGAAGGTCCCGACGGTCGCAGATCTCCAGGCGCAGCCGCAACCGTGGCAGCCGCAGCCGATCCCGCCGACGTACGTCGAGCTCCAGGCCGAATACGACAACTATCAGAACGTCGTGCCGGATCCCTCGGCCGCACCACAACAAGGCATCAACGCCGCGTTGATCTCGCTCGCATACCTCCATACCGATGATGCGATCCTTCGGTTCGCCAAGGTCGAAGAAAACTTCTGCCACACCCCGCCCGCGGATCCGCGCGATCCGAAATCGGTCGCGCCGGCATCCAAGGCAAAAGACGGCATCCTCGCGATCTATCAGGCGCAGAACAACTTCGACCTGATCGAGCAAACGAACAAGAAGTTCATCTCGCTCGGCTGCGGCGACAAGTCGGCGATCGATCTCGCGATCAGCCAGAACCGCTCGCTAAACTTCACGCGCGCGGCGGAGCTCTACAAGAAGGAGCAGTACGTCCCGGCCGCCGAGGCGTTCTACCGGTTCTACAAGAACGCTCCCGCGGCGGATCCGGATCTCCCGACGGCGCTCTACAACGCCGCGGTCGCGTACAAGCTCGGCGACCGGCCGAAGACCGCGATTGGCCTGTTCAAAGAGTTCACCGCGAAGACCGACAAGCGGTTCAAGGAGAGCCCGTATTATCTCGACGCGATCCGCCTGACCGCTGCGAGCCAGCAGGCCTCGTTCCAGTACGACGAAGCGATCAAGACCGACCTCGAGCTCTACGACGTCACGAAGAGGGCAAAGAAGCTCGGCATCAAGCCGCCGGATCCGATTCCGGGTGAAGCGCCCAAGACACTCGATCAGATCGGCCTCGACGCTATCTACAACGCCGCGTACGCCGCCGAGGTCAGCCGCGACTTCAAGCGCGCGACCGACCTCTATACGCAGTACATGAGGATCGAACCGGATCGTCGCAAGAACGATCGCGCGCTGTGGTCGATCGCCGGCATGGCGCGCCAATCCGGCAACGTCAACGACATGAGCGAGTACCTCGATCGGTGGCGCGCGAAGTACGGCAAGGACGCCGGCAACGCCGATGACTACGTGAAGTCGTTCTACGATACCGCGAAGCTGTGGCGCGCGAAGGGCCGCACACCGCAGGCCAAGCTCGCCGAACAAGCGACGCTCGATGCGTGGAGGAAGACCGGCTCGCCGAAGAACACGCCCGGCGCGAAGTACGCGGCCGAGTTCGCGCTCGCGGACGCCGAGACCTATTACGCGAACACGTGGACGCCGTTCGAGATCAAGAACCCGGCGAGCTCGACGAACATCAACATCGCGAAGAAACAGATCACGGCCCAGCGCGATTCGATCGAGGCGCTCCGCAAGAAAGCGGAAGACTATTACATCGGTCTCGATCAGTACGGCGTGCTCGAGGAGTCGATGGCCGCCAAGGTCCGATTCGGCGATATCCAGTACGATCGTGCGACCAAGGTCGGCAATATTCCGGTGCCGAAGATCATCTCGGCGAACGGCGCGGTCGTCGCGCAGTTCGAATCGCAGCGCGATGCCGCCCTCGCGAAGGATCTCAACGAAGCCAAGCAGGACTGGGCGGAGGTCGTCGACCTCGCGAAGAAGGGCGGCGTCTCGAACAAGTGGAGCCAGCACGCGAATGAAAACCTCGCGCGCGAGTTCCCCGACGAGTTCAAGGCGCTCCGCCAAGAGATCATCCAGGGGACGGACACGCCATGAAGAAGCTCCTGCTCGCAGTGGTGTTGGCCGCCTGTGGCGGTTCGGCCAAGCAAGCGACCACACCGAAAGCCGGTGGCGGTAGCGCGGCGAATCCAAACGGCCAATCGATGGCCGACAACGGCGATCCGGCGGGACCCGCGGCGACCGGTGGTGGTGGCAGCGATGCGGCTGGTGGTGGCGGCGCGTTCGGAGGCACCGACCCGACGCCGGCTGCGGACGCGCCGGTCGTGTTCCCGAACCTCGATCCCGATCCAACCCAGGCCAAGTCACAAGTCGATCAGCACCTCGCGGTCGCACGCCAGGCACTCTCGGCGCCGACGCCCGATGCCGACACCGCGCTTCGCGAGGCAAAGGAAGCGCTCAAGATCGACGCGACCTCGATCGACGCGGCCGCCTACTACGCGTTCGCCTACTACCACAAGAAGCAATACGACACCGCCGAGCTCGTGCTCGACGACGTGTTCAAGCGCGACGCCGCGAAGAAGAACGCCGGTATCTATTATGTCTACGGCCTGGTCTACGACCACACGAACCGGCCCGAGCAGGCCGTGCTCGCCTTCAAAAAGGCGACCGAGCTCAACCCGAACTTCGCGAGCGCGCTCGTGAACCTCGGCGTCCACCAGCTCCAGAACAAGCAGTACGCCGAGGCCCAAGGCGCGTTCGAGCGCCTGACCCGGGAGTTCAATCGCAACGATGCGATCACGCTCACGTCGCTCGGCTCGGCCTACCGCGGCCACGCCTCGGACTACCCGGCAGGCTCTGGCGACCGCAACCAGCTGATCACCCAGGCCGAAGCGGCGTATCGCAAGGCGACCGTGGCGAACCCGAACTACGGGCCGGCCTACTTCGACCTCGCCATGCTGTACCTCGATGCCGATCCGTTTCCCTCGGGCGGCGGCACCCTGGACACCATGCAACGCCTGAATGCTGCTAAGGATTTTCTCGAAAAGTACAAAGACATGCCCGGCGTAGATACGAAGCTCTACGACGAGCGTTTGAAAGACGTGAACAAGGCGATCAAACGGGCGACCAAGAAGCAGAAGAAGCCCACCCCGTGAGAGGTCTCATGCCCATACGTTCGATCCTCGCCTTGGCGCTGCTCACCACCACGGTTGTTCCGGCGTTTGCCGATTCGCCAGAGCGCTGCTCCGACGACGGCAACGATAGCGACAAGAAGCAGGGCAAGTTCCACATCGAGTACGTCGGCGGCAAGCCCGTCACCGTCATCGATACGGTCGTCGCCGTGTGCGGCAAGGTCCCGCGCCCGAGCGTCGTCTACGTGCTCACCGCGAAGAACATCAACTACGAGTGGGAGAGCCTGAAGCAGGACTTCATGCCGCTCATTCTCGCGACCGTGAAGAAAGCGCCGTTCTGATGGCGACCCAACGACCTGCTCAGCAACCGAACGGTCAACCGCGCCAGCGCGTGCTGCGCATCGGCATCTTGCTCGGCGGCAAGATCGTCGAAGAGCGGTTGATGCGCGAGCGCTCGGCGGTCTCGGTCGGCCAATCGATGAAGAACACCTTCTCGATCCCGGTCGAAGGTCTGCCGCTCGAGTTCACGCTGTTCGCGATCGATCAAGATAAGTACTACCTCCGCTTCCTGCCGAAGATGGACGGTCGCCTCTCCGACGGCGGCAACGTCTTCACGCTCGAGCAGCTGAAGACCAACGGCGCGCAGAACACCGGCGATTACTACCAAGTCGCACTCACGCCGACCGCGCGCGGCAAGCTCTCGCTCGGCGATCTCACGGTCCTGTTCCAGTTCGTCACCGAGCCGCCACGTCAGCCCAAGCCGATGTTGCCCGCCTCGGTGCGCGGCACGTTCGCCGATCGCTTCGATCCGCGGCTGTCCGTGATCATGGGTGCCTCGATCATCATCCACTTCGCGGTGGTGATCGTCGCGCTCACGATGGATCGCCAGACCGATAACGGCATGGCCGATCGCGCCTACAACATGGTCTTCCAGCCGGACCAGTACCAAGCCGATATCAAGACCGAGCCCGAGAAGGCCGCAGCGGCCGATACCGCTGGCTCGGCCGCCGCCAAGACTCCCGACAAGGTCGCGGCGAAGACGCCCGACAAGCCGCATGCCAAGCCCGCGGAAAGAGATCCGGGCGCGGGTCGCGACTCGGCCAAGGACATCGCGATGCAGCAACAGCAAGCCAGCGCGATGGCCGACTTGCTTACTGGCGAAGGTGCGAACGGCACGAGCCAAGGCGACATGAGCAAACGCCGCCCGGGCGCGGATCTCGGCCAGCAGATCGCGGATGTTCGCGAAGGTGGCAAGACCGTCGCCGTCGGTGGTGGTGGAGGCCGTGGCCCGCGTGGCGATGGCGATGCGCGGGTCGGTAACGGCAAGGGTCCCGCGATCAATGGCGCCGGTAACACCGAGACCGCAGGCGGTCCGAAACAAGAGAAGGCGCCGACCGGTCGCATCCAGGTCAGCGACAAGCAGACCTTCGACGACTCGTCGCTCACGCCGGATGTCGTGCTCTCGAAGATCCAGTCGGTCTACATGGCGCAGATCAAGCGCTGCTACACGACGTACCTGAAGAAGGATGCTTCGGCTCGCGGTAAGGTCACGCTCAAGCTCACCGTCAACGAGACGGGGCGCGCGGTCTCGACCGGTGCGAATGGCTTCGCCGGCGAAGTCGACGAGTGCATCAGCAGCTTGATGGGTACCTGGCGCTTCCCTGTCCCGAAGGACAAGGACAACGAAGCGACGAGCGCGAGCTTCGCGATCACCCTCCAGCTCGTTCCAGACTGATGGTTGGCGCGGTCGTGTGGCTGACCGGACTCTCGGGTGCGGGTAAGACCACGCTTGCTCACGCGGTCGCGAAGAAGGTTTCGCGACCGAGCGAGATCATGGATGGCGACGAGATCCGCGAGTTCTTGTCCGAGGGGCTCGGGTTCTCGAAAGAAGATCGCGATACCAACTCGCATCGTATCGGCTTTGTCGCGCGCTTGCTCGCGAAGCACGGCGTGCTGGTCTTCGTCGCGTCGATCGCGCCGTACGCCGAGACCCGCGCGCAGCTCGCGAAGCGCTCGCAGGATGCGGGGCACGAGTTCGTCGAGATCTACGTCCACGCGCCGCTCGAGACGGTCGCCGCTCGCGACGTGAAGGGCCTCTACAAGAAGGCGCTTGCGGGCAAGATTGACCACTTCACGGGGGTGAGTGACCCGTACGAACCACCCGAGCACCCGGCCCTGACGGTCCACACTCACGTCGAGTCGCTCGACGAGAGCGCCGACCGCCTGGTCGAAGTTCTCCGAGCGCGCGGCCTCGCCTGATGCTCGAGTCGCTCAGCCGGCAGCTCAGGTAACTACTGAGTCTTGTGCTGGCCACTCGCGGTGAGCTGCGCGCGGACCCTAGCCAAGCAGCATGCCCGCCGCAACGGTCGAGTTCGTGGTCTCGTCGACGAGGATGAACGAGCCGGTCGTGCGGTTCTGGCGGTACGGATCGAAGATGATCGGCGAGGTCGTGCGCAGCTTGACGCGCCCGAGATCGTTGAGCCCGAGCGCCGTCGCGGGAAGCTGCTCTCCGGTATTCACGTCGAGGCGGTAGTCCAGCGACCCGACGATCGCGCGCGTCCACCGGGTCGTATGCTTGAGCGCGTAGCGGCCGCGTGGCTCGAGCGGCTTGTCCGTCATCCAGCAGATCATCGCGTCGAGCTCCTGGCTGATGGTGGGCTGGTTGTTCGGCCAGGCGATCACGTCACCGCGGCTGACATCGACATCGTGCTCGAGGTGCAACGTCACGCTCATCGGCGGGAACGCCTCGACGACATCGATGCCACCTTGTTCGATCCGCGCGATCTTCGTCGTCACGCCACTCGGCAGGATCACCACGTCATCCCCCGCGCGCAGCACGCCCCCGGCGACTTGACCGGCGTACCCGCGATAGTCGTGATGAGCATCCGTCTGCGGGCGAATCACCCACTGCACCGGGAACCGTGCCGAGATCAAGTCGTGCTCGTTGGTGAGCGACACCGCTTCGAGATGTTCGAGCAGGGTCGGGCCGGCGTACCACGGCATCTCGAGCGACCGATCGACGACGTTCGCACCCGTGAGCGCGCTGATCGCGATCAGCTTGTAGTTCCGGAGCTCGAGCCGATCGGCGAGCGCCACGAGGTCGCGCTCGATCTCGGTGAAGCGCGCTTCGCTCCAGCCGACGAGATCCATCTTGTTGACCGCGAACACCAGGTGCGGGATATGCAGCAGCGACGCGATGTACGCGTGGCGACGCGATTGCTCGACCAGCCCCTGGCGCGCATCGACGAGCACGATCGACAGCGACGCGGTCGACGCACCGGTCACCATGTTGCGCGTGTACTGCACGTGACCCGGCGTGTCCGCGATGATGAACTTGCGCTTCTTCGTCGCGAAGTAGCGATACGCGACATCGATCGTGATGCCTTGTTCGCGCTCCGCGCGCAGGCCATCGGTGAGGAGCGCGAGGTTTGTTCGCTCGTCGCCGCGGCGGCGCGAGACGTCTTCGACGTGCTGGACCTGATCCTCGAACACCGTCTTGGTGTCGTAGAGCAGCCGGCCGATCAGCGTCGATTTACCGTCGTCGACCGAGCCGGCGGTCGAGAACCGCAAGAGCTCGCTATCTTCCTCGCGCCCGCACTGCGCGGTCAGAGGCACGGCCACCATCAGAAATATCCTTCGCGCTTGCGATCTTCCATCGCGGCTTCGGTGAACCGATCATCGGCGCGCGTCGCACCGCGCTCGGTCACGCGGGCCGCGGCGACCTCGGCGATCACTTCGTCGAGCGAGCGTGCCGGCGAGCGTACCGCGCCCGTGCAGGTCATGTCGCCGATCGTGCGGAATCGAACGGTCTCGGTGCGGATCACTTCGTTCGGTAGCAACGTCACGAATGGATTCGCGGCGTAGAACATGCCGTCGCGCAGGAATACCTCGCGACGATGCGCGAAGTAGATCGACGGCAGAGGGATATCTTCGAGCTGGATGTATTGCCAGACGTCGAGCTCGGTCCAGTTCGACAGCGGGAACACGCGCAGGTGCTCGCCACGTTTCACGCGACCGTTGTAGAGCGACCACAACTCGGGGCGCTGGTGCTTCGGGTCCCACTGCCCGAACTCGTCGCGATGCGAGAAGATTCGCTCCTTCGCGCGCGCGCGTTCTTCATCGCGACGGGCGCCGCCGATCGCGGCGTCGAACGCATGCGCCTCGATCGCATCGAGGAGCGTGGTCGTCTGCAGCCGGTTGCGCGACGCGCGGGGTCCGGTCTCTTCGGTCACGCGACCCGCGTTGATCGAGTCTTCTACGTGCGCGACGATCAGCCGCTCGCCCAGCTGCGCGACCGTGCGATCGCGGTACTCGATCGTTTCGGCGAAGTTGTGGCCCGTATCCACGTGCAAGAGCGGGAACGGAAACCGAGCCGGCCGGAATGCCTTTTCGGCCAGGCGCAAAAGGACGATCGAGTCCTTGCCGCCCGAGAACAACAGGACCGGTCGCTCGCGTTCAGCCGCAAGCTCTCGAAAGATATGAACACTTTCGTCTTCGAGCGCGCGAAGGTGAGGTCGGGTGAACGTCCGCAATAACAGATATATATCCGCGGATAACATCGGTGTCCAGCGAGAACGGACCAATGGGTGCGCTACGATCGGGGCATGCGCGCGGCGATCGTTGTCCTGTTCGTCGCCGGTGCAGCCCACGCCGCTCCCGCGAGGTGGGAGACCGTGCCGCTGCCGCCGGCGATGCCCGCCGCGGCGGTGACGGGGACTGTCAGCTCGAACGGCGCCGAGATCTATTACGCGACGTACGGCAGCGGCGATCCGGTCGTGCTTCTGCATGGCGGGCTGGGCAACTCCGACCACTGGTCCAATCAAGTGCCGGCGCTCGTCGAAGCGAAGCACCGCGTGATCGTCATGGATACGCGCGGCCAGGGCCGGAGCACGCGCAGCGCGGCCAAGATCTCGTACGACACCATGGCGAGCGACGTGATCGCGGTGATGGACAAGCTCGAGCTCGAACAGGCTGCGATCGTCGGCTGGAGTGATGGCGGCGAGATGGCGATGAAGCTCGCGATCGCGCATCCCGAGCGCGTGAGCAAGCTGTTCGTGTTCGGCGCGAACTACAACTCGGAAGGCAGTAAACCCCGGCACAACGGGCGCAACGCGACGTTCGATGCCTATGCGGTGAAGTGCCGCGCCGATTACCAGAAGATCTCGAAGACGCCGAAGCAATTCGACGAATCGATCAACTGGTTGCTCCCGATCTGGCGCAACCCGATGGGGTTCACCAAGGATCAGCTCAAGGCGATCCAGGCGCCGACGATGATCGCGGATGGCGATCACGATGAAGTGATCGAGATGGCGCAGATCGAAGAGATGTCGACGCTGATCCCGCACGCGAAGAAGGTGGTGTTCAAGGACGCGAGCCACTTCGCGCTGTGGCAGGACCCCGAGAGCTTCAACAAAGCGCTCGTCGAGTTCCTCGCGAATTAGGTCGCGAGCCAACGTGCTCCTGTTCAATCCCCGCGTTTCGGTCGTCACGTAGTTCGCGAGCTCTGCGCGCCTTGCAACGTTCGCCAACGTTCGCCATCGTGAGCACCGAGCACTTTGCATGGCGCGCGGAGCTGCCGAAATCCCATGAGGTACTGTCCGAGCTGGCCGATGTTCGGTCGGTTGGTGTACGACACTCGGACTCGATGCCAGAAGCCGCGGACTTGATCGGGCCATACAGGCTCGTCTCCCAGCTCGGTAAGGGCGCGATGGGCGAGGTCTGGCGCGCGCGGGACGAGCGCCTCGATCGCTATGTCGCCCTGAAGGTGTTGCCCGCGGAGCTCGTCGGCAATCCGGAGCGCCGCGCGCGGATCCAGCGCGAAGCGCGAGCTGCCGCAGCGATCCGCCA
>JAYVLQ010000057.1:0-69151 GCA_043759355.1 Kofleriaceae bacterium | reverse complement strand
GCCCGCGCCCGCGCCCGCGCCCGCGCCCGCGCCCGCGCCCGCGGTCGGGGCGGGAATCGGCGTGGCCTTGATCTCGCTCGGCACCGGCTTGTCATCATCTTCGGCTGTCGAGATCGTGGCGATGAAGCCGACCACGCCGGCCAGGATCAGCGCGACGCCGATGCCACCGGCGGTCGCTGCGGTGTGCGCGCAGGTCATGGTGGGCTCGCCCGGCGCGTGGGTGGTGTTGCAGTCCGCACCGCTCTGGGTCACGCCTTCGATGATCACGCCCGAGATGGCCAAGCCACCTTCGATGATCTCGGCGATCGTTCGGTTTCGAGCGTTGTGCGGAAAGCATCCGAGCATCCCGACCGACCCGACCGACAACGACGACACCAGCATCAGAGCGACTGCGCTTCTCATCGTCCCGGGTTGTAACAGAAGGCTCGGGTGCCAGAACTGCCTGATCCGAACCATCTCTGACCGAGCCAGGGCGATTCGCTGCGCTATCGCATCAAGGCCCGCGCGCCGGTGATCCGACGATCACGAGCCGCGGAGTGCGCGGACGATCTCTTCGCGGACCACGTCTTCGAGTCTGGGAAGCTTGGCGCCGCCCGGCGAGATCGTGGGGACGTTCGAGTGGGGCGCGGGCGCGCAGACGACGACTGCGGCCGGTTGTGTCGATGTTCGACCGAGCAGCTGGCTCGCGGTCTCGACGGCACGATCGGCGGCACGGCCGAGGCCGGCTTTCGCGCGCGCGGCGAGCAGCGGTGGGATCGCGGATTCGGGCAGCGCCTCGACGCCGCCGAGCGCGGCCGCGGCGACCGCGATCTTTGCGAGGTGCTCGATCAGCTCGAGGCGGAGCAGGGCGGTCTCGCAGTCTTTGCCCCACGCGATCACGCCGTGGTTGCCGAGCAGCACGGCATCGACCAGCTCGCACCACGGTGCGAGCGCATCCTTCGCGGCCTGGCCCGGTTGGGTGTAGGCGAGCTTGGGAATCTTCGCGCCGAGTGATACGAGCGCCTCGGCGATGAACGGCTGTTCGATCGGATTGCCGCGCGAGCTCGCGATCGCCGTCGCGTAGGGCGGATGCGCGTGGACGACGGCGCCGACATCGGGCCGCCGCTCGTAGATCGCGAGGTGCAGGCCGATCTCGCCGAAAACCTTGCCTTGGCCGTGAACGGTACCCTTGGCGTCGACCTCGATGAGGTCCTTGTCATGAATCAACCGCTTCGAGGTCGCGGTCGGCGTGCAGATAAAGCGCTGGCCATCGCGCGCACTGACGTTACCGTCGTGGTTCGCGACCCAACCGGCGGCGTGGAGGTGGCGCGAGGCCGCGGAGACGTCGGTGCGCAGCTGCTTCACGGGACATCCACCGCATCGACGATGCCGACGATCATCGAGCGGATCGGAACCTGATCGCCCTCTTTAAGAATTTGTCGGATGCCGGTGCCCTCGGTCATCACGATCACGTGGTCGCCGACGCCAGCTTGTGCGCGATCGACCGCGACGAAGCTCGCACCAGCGTCGGCACCCTTGTCATCGATCGGTTGGACGACAAACAGGGCCTTACCGATGTACGCGGGGTGCTTGACCGAGGCCCACAGCGGGCCAACAACGCGACATTGCCTCATACGGTTTCCGCGTTCCTCATACGTCCAAGCCGTCGATGATACCGACGATCGCGGCATCGACCGGGACGAAGAACGGCGTCAACGCGAGCGCCGCTTCGCGCGAGCCAACGAGATAGACGAAGTCGCCTTCGCCGGCCTGGACCGTATCGATCGCGGCCTGCAGATCGCCGAGCGGCTGCTTGTGCTCGTCGACCGGCTGGACGAGCAGGATCTTCTGCCCTTCGAGGCCCGAGGCCTTGCGCGCGGCGACCACGGTGCCCTTGACGATGCCCAGATACATCGCGGCGACTATACATCGCAGCCGTCGTACGATGCAGGCATGAAGTCGTCGGATCCGAACGCCCCCGACACACTGGTCGGCAAGGCCGACGACGAGCCCACGCGGACCCGCGCCCCGATCGATTTCGAACGGGACGAAGAGGGCACGTTGGCGCTCCGCGGGTACATTTTCGGCGAGGTCATCGGCCGCGGTGGGCTCGGCGAGGTCGTGATCGCACACGACCTGCGGGTCGGCCGGGATGTCGCGATCAAGCGGCTTCATACCGGGCATCCCAGCGCCGAGGAAGCTGCGCGGTTCCTGCGCGAGGCTCGCATCCAAGCGCGCCTCGATCATCCGGCGATCCTGCCGGTCTATGATCTCGGCACCGACGATCAAGGACGTCCGTTCTTCACGATGAAGCGGCTCTCCGGCGTGACGCTCGGAGAGCTCGTCATCTCCCCCGTCGCTTCGCGCCAGCGCTTGCTGCGCGCGTTCGCCGATGTCTGTCTCGCCATCGAATTCGCGCACTCGCGCGGCGTGGTGCATCGCGATCTCAAACCCTCGAACATCATGCTCGGCGATTTCGGCGATGTGTACGTCCTCGACTGGGGCCTCGCCCGCGTCGTGGGTGAAGCCGTCTCCGAGGTTCGGGTCCAGAGCAACGCGATCGACAGCCTCGACATCAAGGAATCCGCCCTGCTCGGCACGCCTGGCTACATGGCGCCCGAGCAGCTGCAGAAGGCCGCCGAGGCCGGTCGCCCGGCCGACATCTACGCGCTCGGCGCGATCCTGTTCGAGGTCCTCGCGGGCGAGCCACTCCATCCACGCGGCCCGACCGGGCTACAATCGACCATCGGCGGGATCGTGATCAGCTCGCCCGCGAAGCGCCGGCCCGACCGTGCGGTCCCGCCCGAGCTCGACGGGATCGTTGGCGTGATGGTCGCGATGGATCCCGCGGCGCGACCGTCCGCACGCAAGGTCGCCGAGCGCGTCGAGGCGTACCTCGATGGCGATCGCGATTTCGCGCGCCGTCGCACGATGGCCGTCGATCTCGTCTGGAGCGCGCGGGCCGCGTTCAACGAAGGTCGCAGCGCCGAGGCGATGAGTGCCTCCGGTCGCGCGCTCGCACTCGATCCCGAATCGACCGAGGCTGCCGAGCTCGTCACGCGCGTGATCCTCACGCTGCCCGCCGATCCACCCCCCGATCTGCGCGCCGCTCTCGACGAGCACGAGCATCAAGGCATCCGTCGCCATGCACGAGGCGCGACCGTCGCGTACCTGGCTCTCGCATCGTTCCTACCGATCGCGATCTGGGACGGCATCCGACGCTGGGATGTCGTGCTCGGCGTGCTCGGCATGTCGATCGCGATGGCGGTGGCCGCGTGGCGGATCCATCGCCAACCAGAGCGCACGCTCAAGGCGATGCTGCTTTACGCGCTCGGTAACGCGCTCCTCGTGATCGCGATGTCGCGGCTCGCGGGCCCGTTCATCTTCGTGCCGGCCCTCGCATGCATCGTGATCATGTCGGCGATGGCCTATCCCGCGTTCGTGGTTCGCCCGTGGCTATTGGTGTCGATCATCGGTCTCAGCTTCATCTGCCCGTTCGTGTTCGAGCACCTCGGCCTCTTCACGAAGACCTGGGACATCACGAACAACCAATTGATCTCGTACGCCGGCGCGCTCGAGCTCCACGGAGTGCCGACACTGACTCTCTTGATCGGTGGCAGCCTCGCGATGATCGGCGTCGCGGGCATGTTCGCGGCGCGGTTCTATCGCATCGGCCGCGAGGCACAGCGCCAGCTCGTGATCCACGCGTGGCACCTCGGCCACCTGTTGCCGACCGTGCGCGCATCCCGCGCCTCCCAACCACCGCCCTTCACGTCGTAAGATCGCCAACTGATCGGAATCGATCGTCTCGGATCGTCTCGGATAAGACCGTTCGTTCGGTCCGGAGCAACGAGCCCGGGCCCGCTGGTCGACGCAAACACCATCGGTGTGCCTCGAGTTGGCTTTGGTTCGGGCTAGCGGATACCGACGCCGAGCTTGGCGCGGGTCGGTAACCACTGCGCCTGACCGACCGCGCGGATCAAATGATCGGTAGTCTCTCCCCGCGCGCGCACACCGGCCACGATCACCTTCGCGTCGCCGCCGAGGAGAAGCGCCGCGCGATCTGCATCGCGGTGACAGGCAGCGAGGTAGCGCGAGTTATCGAGCGCGGTGGCGGGCACGTTGACGAGGAGTTGCTCGAACCGCGAACGGAGCTTCAAGGCGAGCGCGCCTTTGACCATCTCGTCATGCGCGCGTTGCACGTCGTCGTCGCTGATCAAGGCAGACACCGCATCGCGGAGCGCCGCGGGACCGAACAGCCGCACGACCGAGGTCAAGAGCCGCGTGGCATCACGCGGCGGCAGGCCAGCGAATGCGAGATGCTCGGGCCGCGTGAGCTCGACGGCGCGCGCGAGCACGGCGCGGATCTCGGCGTGCGGGACGGCATCGCCTTCGGCAGCGAAGCGCGGACCGACGACGATCACCGGCGTACCCGCGGCGATCACGGTGACATCGGGTGCGTCGTCGTGCTGGTAGAGCATCACGGCACCCGCCCCGAGTGCAGTGGTCAGGCGCGGGAAGATCGAGACCGCGGCGGCGTGCGACGAGGCGGGGATGCGACGCGCCCCCGAGAGGTTGAAGCGGCCGAACGCTTCTTCGAGATCGGGCCAGATCAGCTGCGCGGCCTCGGCGAGCGTCGAGGCGATCGCCGCGAGCGGCGATTCGTCCCGACCGGTGATCAGCGCGCGACCTTCCGCCTCGCCGGCGGCAACCGTAGCCTTGTACGATTCGTCGTCGCGCATGACGTACGACTTGTTCGATTGCAGGAATGCCGATTGATGAACATCGGGCACGTGGCCACACGCGATCGCGACTTCGAGCGTCGCGCGCGTCGCATCGAGCTTGTTCTGGCGACGAAGCTCGTCGGCCCACGCGACGAGATCGAAGAGCGCACCGGTCTGCGCGGTGATCGCGGCGAGGTGCTGGACGACCGCATCCTTGCGAGCCGGGTCGACTCCTTCTTGCGCCTTGGCGATCTCGACGAGCCCGCGACGCGCGAGCGTGGCGCCCTCGCTCTCGGGCGCGAGCGCGACGGCGCGCTCGAACGCGGGGATGGCCTGGCGCGTGTCACCACGTGTCTGCCGAGCGTGCCCGAGGCGATAGGAGAGCAGGGCGCGATGCCCGGCATCGGTCGTGGTGAACCGATCGTCTTTTGCGGTGAGTAGCCGCGTGAGCATGTTGGCCGCGGCTTCGACATCGCTGTGCTCGATCGCGATCTGCGAGGCGAGATCGACGGCACCGACATCGTACGGATCGTTTTCGACGGCGCGCTCCGCAGCCGCACGAGCACGCACGCGATCGCCGGCCGCGATATAGTCGTAAGCGGCTTGCAGATGAAGTGCGGCGCGCTCGCCCGGTGTGGCGCCGAACGAGGCCATCAATTCGGCCGAGCGTGCGGAGCCTGCGAGGTCGCCAGCGAGGTGCTGGCGCTCTAGTAGCTTGTGGAGCAGCGGCAGGTGCTTCTGCTCGAGCGGTTGGGCAGCGGCGATCGCGGCGGCGAAGCACGTGCGAGCCCGCTCGTCATCGTGGAGGAGCATGAGCGCCATGTCGCCGAGGGCCTCGAACAAGCGCGTGCGCTCGGCGGCATCTTCGGTCGCGGTGGCCTGGCGCGTGAGCAGATCCGCGGCACGCTTGTGATCGCCGCCCTCCATCGCGAGCTCGGCGAGCGCTTGCAGGGCGGGCGCGAAGTTCGGCTTCAGCTCGAGCGCGCGCTGGTAGAGCGGCGGCGCATTCTCGGGGCGGAGCGACCGAATCTCGGCGAGCGCCGCATGATAGAGGCCGAGTGCGACCTCACTCGGATAGCGGTTGCCATCTTCGTGCGCGGCGAGCGGCGACAGGTGCAACGCGGCCTCGCGCCAGCGCCGTGCCTTGTAGCGGTTCTCGCCGATCGCGAGCTTGATCAACAAATGACCGCGATGTAGCCGGTCGGCCGCGACGAGCGTCTGGTAGGCATCTTCGTCACGCCCGAGCTTTTCGTGTGCGGTCGCGAGCCTGCGATGAAGGTCGGCGACGAGCGCGCCAGGTGCGTGCGCCAGGGTGGTGCCATCGAGGATCTCGCGCATGAACGCTTCGAGATCATTCCAGCGTTCGGCATCCGCGTAGAAATCGGCGAGCGCGACGATCGCGGGGATGTGATCCGGCACGGTGCCGAGTGCTTCGAGCAAGCGACGCTCGGTGACCGGTGTGACCCCTGCCGAGCGCGACAGCGCCGCGAGCTGTGTGAGAATGCGCGCCTTCTCGGGCGGCATCAGAGATTCGTCCTCGAGCTTCTTCTCGAGGACGCGGGTAGCGGAGTCAGGATCGCCGCCTTTTTGGCTGAGGCCGGCACGCGCCCACGTGGCATCCGCGTGGTACGGGCGCAGCACGAGCACGCGATCATAGGCGGCCTGCGCACCATCGAGATCGCCGACGCGCGAGCTCAGAACGTCGGCCGCGGCCATCAGCGCCGCGATCTTGGCGTCTTCATCGTTCGCACTCTCGGACTCGCGAAGCTTCGCATTCGCGAACGCGCGCGGATCTTCGTCGGGAGATTGCAGCTGGCCGAGCAGACCGAGCGCCGTCGGATGTTCGGGCACGAGCGCGAGCGCGGCTTCGATCGAGGCGTACGCGTCGTCGCGCTCCTGGCCATCGAGCTGGAGTTGCGCGAGGCGGATGTGGAGCGCCGCTGTGTCGCCCTTGCTGCGCCCGCTCGGGTCGCTCGCGATCCGGCTCTCGAGCACCGCCGCAGCTTCGCGCGCGCGGCCGGCCTTGCCGAGGGCGATGACGAGCTGGTCTGCGATTTTCGGATCGTCGGGGAGGATCGTCCGCGCGTGGCGCAGCGTGGCTGCCGCTTCTTCGGGCGCGCCCAACCATTCGAGCAACACGCCGGCGCGGCGCGACAGCAATTGCGCGCGCTCTGCCGGTTCGCGTGCGAGGCCGGCGCGCCGGCGCAGCACGTCGCCGAGCTCGGCCCAGCGCGCTTGGCCGGTATAGAGCGCATCGAGCGCCGCCCATCCACCTTCGTCGTCGGGCCACGTGGTGACCAGCTGTTGATACGCATCGATCGCGCGATCGCGTTGCTCGAGCTCGTCCTCGTAGATCTTCGCGATGTGACGCAGCGCGCTCCGCGCTTCGTCACTACCTTCGGCGATCTCGGAGACCTTCGTCAGCGATTCGATCACCTTGCTCCACCGGCCGACCGTGCCATAGAGCTCCGCGAGCTTGATCAAGATCGAAGGATCAGCGGGCGCGAGCAGGCGCAGCCGCTCGAACGCATCGATCGCATCGTGCGGACGATTGATCCGATCGGTATAGATCGTGGCGAGCTCGCGCAGGAGCTGCGCGCGTTCGGCCTCGGGTGCCGCGGTGCCGAGGCGTGGGTCGGTGCGCTCCTCGAGGGATGCGGCGAGCTCGACCCAGCGCGACTCGGCGCGATAGAGCTGCTCGAGCCGCGCGCGCGCGGCTTCGTCGCCGGGCAGCATGCCGAGGATCCGGCGCAGCTGCGCTTCGGACTCGCGCGGCCGCTTTTGTTCGAAGCGAATCGTCGCGACCTCCATCAAGAGGTCTGCCGCCGCATGCGCGGTTTCAGCTTGCTCGGCGAGGCCTTCGTAGAGATCCGCGAGGCGGTCCCAGGATTTGTGCTCGCTCGCGATGCGATGGAGGCGTGCACGGACCTCGGCATCACCTGCGGGCGCGCGCTTCGCGGTCGCGAAGGCACGTGCGAGTGCCTCGAACGCGCGCGCGATGTCCTTGCCGCCGGTCTCCCAGACTTCGGAGGCGCGAAACAACCAGCGCAGCCGCGAGGTCGGATCGGGCGCCGGCAGGCTCTCGTACGCGACGGCGAGCTCTTCCCACGGCGTCTCGAACAGCCGGTTCGGCAGCGTGGGCAGCGGGGGCCGACGCACCGGTGCCTGCGCCTTGCGCGGCATGGGCGGTGGCGCGCTGACGCGCCGCGAACGCGCGCCAGCGAGTGCGTTACTCTGTGGGGTGATCTGTGGCGGTCGCGGCGGCGGCGGCGGCAGCTTCGTGGGACCCGAGCCGACGCCCGGCAAGGGGCGACGCACGGGCGCTGCTGGAGATGCCGGCGGCACGACGAGTTTCGCGATGTCGTTCATCGAGAGCTGCATCGTCGAGTTCTCGGGCTGCGTGAACGGGTTGGTCTCGCCGCCCTGCGCGCGCTTGGCCTCGGCCATCTCGATCTCGGTAAGATCGAGCGGCTGGGTCGAATCGCCGACCGAGAGGTTCGCTCCCGCCAGATCGTCCTCGGTTAACGGATCGGTCTGCGCTCGCATTGGCACGCGCGGCCGGATCGGCCCGGCACGATTCGCGGTCGCCACGGCCTCGGCCACCGCACCTTCACCTTGAATCGTTGCGGACGGCGGTTCGGCACGCGGCGCCTTGTCGGCCTCCCGGTACTTGCCGACGACGCGCGCGAGCCGCCACAGGTGAGATGCGGTCTCCGCATCCTCGGGTGCGAGCAGCAGCGCGACGAGGTGCGAGCGAAACGCGCGCGGCGCGTCCTTGAGCTGGTCTTCGATCGTCTGAGCGCGACGGCGCAAGAGCTCGACACGACGCTGCGTCGTCGCCGCGCGATCGATCAAGGCCGAATCGACTGCGATGAGATCGTTCCACGCACGCGCCTTCGGTGCGAGCAGCTCGAGCGCATGACGAACGTCTTCGCGATCGGGCGCCCACGAGAACGCGGCGAGCACGTCGGCGACCGCGCCTTTGGAATCGCCGGTGCGCTCGTCGAGGATCCTCGCGCGACGCAGATACAGCTCGATGCGCTCGGTCGGGGTCGCCGCGGCGAGCACGAGCTCGAACGCATCGAGCACGTGCTTCCACACCGGGCGTTGGTCGAGCTCCGCCGCGAGCCGCTCGAGCTCGATCAGCAGCTCGCTATCGCGGGGCGCGGCGGCGAGCGCTTCGCTAAAGATCGTGATGCCGCGCGGCTTGTCGCCGAGCCGGCGCTCGCACAGCTGGGCGAGCTCGCGCGACAGCGCGACGAACCGCTCGGGCTCGGCAGGCACGCCACCACCCGCCGCGATCAGCCGCTTGCGCTCGTCGGTGAGGACCTCCGAGAGCTCGCGCCACAACCCGTACGCCTCGCCCGCGCGACGGACATCCGCGAGCGTCTGCTCGTCGGGCGCTTCGTCGTGTGCGCGTCGCCACCAGCGGAACGCACCGCGCGGATCGCCGAGTTTGTCGGCGGTCGCTGCCGCGATCCGCTGCACGAGCACGCGGCGATCATCGGCGAACGCAGCTGACGCCTCCGGATCGACGGTGGCTTGCGCGACGGAGCGCGACAGCAGGCGCTCGAGCATCGCGACGTATTCTTTCCAGCGGCCGAGCTTCGCGAGCAGGTCGGCCGCAGCCGCCATCGCTTCTTCTTGCTCGGGATCGAGCTCGAGCACTCGCTTGAATGCCTGCAGGGCGCGCGTTGGATTACCGAGCCGATCGCGACAGATGAAGCCGATCTCGAGGCCGCGCGAAACCTTGCGTATCGGCTCGGGCGACAAGTACATCTCGCGCTCGGCGATCCGCACGGCCGCATCGAAATCGCCGCGCGCCTCGTGCAACCGGCGCAGTGTGGTGTGTGCTTCGAGGTGGTTCGGATTGATGTCGCGCAGCAGCGCATCGAGCGTCTTGATCGCGTCGTTCGGTGCGCCGAGCCGCTCCTCGAGGATCGACGCACGTTCCATCGCGACCTCGGCGGCCTTCTCGAGGTCGCCTTGGAAGTTCGAGCCGACGAGCACGATGGTCTGGCGATAGAGGATCTCGGTGAGCTCGCGCCACTTGCTCGCCTCGCGATACAGCCGCGCGAGGGCATCGAGCGCGGTTCGGCTCTTCGACGTGAGCTCGAGGACGCGGTGGTATGCCTTGATCGCGCGCGCGGGATCGCCGAGGTGCTCTTCGAGCAGGTTCGCGTACGCTTCGAGATCGAACACGCGCACCGCCGCATCGGGCGTGCCGGGCGGCGGGAGCGGGCGACCACCGTCGAGCCGCTCGAGGATCTGCGCGAGCTCGGGCCAGCGCTGCGCTTTTTCGTAGAGCTCGCGCAGTGCTGCGAGCGCATCGGGATCCGAAGGCGACGCGCGCATCGTCGCTTCCCAGCGCTCGAGCGCGCGAACATCATCTTGGCGGTCGGTCGCGAGCTTCGCGAGCCGTTTGAGGAGCTTCGCGCGCTCGGCCGGGCTCGTCGACGCGGCCGCGTGATACTCGAGCGTCTGTTCGAGGCGCGGGTCATTGGCCTTCTCGAGCACGCGCTCCATGCGGTCGAGCGCATCGCGATCGCCGCTGAGCAGCTCGAGCACCGCGCCGCAGGTATAGACCACGCCATCGACGTCCGCGAGCCGGGTCTCGTAGATCTGCGCGAGCCGGCGCAGCACGTTCAGCCGCTCGCTGCGTTTTGCGACCGGCCAGTCCTTCGGACCATCACTGCGCCCGGCCGTCGCCGCCTGGATGTTCAACCGATCTGCTTCGAGATCGAGCTGGCGGCGCAGCGAGTGCGCGAGGCCGATGTCGTCGCCTTCCTTTTCGTAGAGCTCGACGAGCGCCTTTAGCGTCGCATCGTCGTCGGGATTCTCGGCGAGCACTTGCTCGTAGAGCTCGATCGCGCGGCGCGGCTCGAGCTGGCGCTCGCGATACGTCTGCGCCATCTTCTTGAGCGACTGCATGCGCGTGACCGGGTCACCGGCCGAAGCGACCTCGGTCTCGAGGCTCTGGACCAGCTGCTCCCACATCTTGCCGCGAGAGGTCAGCCGGCGGAGTGCCTCGGTGACCTTTGGCGCGCCGGGCTCGAGCTCGTTGATGCGTTGCCACGCTTCGATCGCTCGCGGGATATCACCGAGCCGGAGCTCCGCGAGCTGGGCGATCTCTTCGAGCCGGCGGACCATGTCGTCAGCATCGGCGCCGGCGTCGCGCGCGTTATCGAGCGCGAACTCGTAGAGGTTGATGAGTCCCGCCCAATCGCGGCGCTCGCGGAAGTGATCGACGTACCGCGCGAGCGCCTCTTCGTGGGTCGGCGAGATGCCAAGCGCTTGATGGAGCAGCTCCGCGGCGCGGTCGCGATCGTTCTGATGCTCGCGCGCGATCGTGGCGAGCTCGAGGAGCTCGTTAACGAGATAATTGGTCGGCGTGTTCGGGTCCTGACCGAGCGCCGTGATCTCGGCTTCCATCAGGTGCGAGAGCTCTTCCCACTCGTTATCCTCGCGCAGCAGCTCCTTGAGCTCGAGCACGTTCTTGCTGCCCGGTACCTCGTAGGCGACGAGCTCGGTGAGGACTTCGACGAGACCTTCGCGATTCGGGAGTTGGTTGCGATAGAGCGCGGCGCGTCGACGCAGCAACTCCTTGCGCTCGTCGGGATCCTGGACCGCCGCGGTGCGATGGCGCAGCATCCGCTCGAGCTCGTCCCACTGCGAGCTGCCTTGCAGCGCTTCTTCGAGGGCGTTCGACGATGCGCGCGTGTACGGATCGACGCCGACCGCGCGACGCAGATAATTGATGCCGGTCTGGTCGTCGCGCTCGCGGAGCTTGCTCTTGCCGAGCTCGACGAACAGCTCGCCGGCCTTGCCGCGAGTCTGGCCATCACGAAATCCGGGAGTCGAATACACGTCCGCGAGCGCCTCGGAGATCTCGAGCGAACCGGGGTCGAGACGGGTGGCTTCTTCGAGGTGGTGCGCGGCGCCCTCGAGGTCCTTACCCCGGTGCGCGAGCCGGCCGAGCTCGAGGCGAATCGCAGCCTTTCTGGCGGCGGGCGACGAAGTGGCTCCCGCCTGGGTTTCCTTGCCGAGCACTTCGAGCTCGGCTTGATAGAGCTTGGCGACCATCGCGTCGTCGCCGAGCGAGCGATACAGATCGCGGGCGGCTTCGAGCGCCTCGGTCCGCTGGGGCTCGAGCTTCCAGGCCTGCTGGAAGTGCCAGAGTGCGCGATCGACTCGACCGAGATGATCGTTCCACAGCCCCGCGGCGCGACGATGCTGCGCGGCGCGGCGCTGCGTCAGCTCGGGCCGTTTGCGCGCGGCATCGCGCTTGGCGAGCTCGTTCAGCTCGCCTTCGATGATCTCGACCGCCGCGGCTGGATCGTTCGGCTCGACGATCTCGAGCAAGCGATCCGAGGCGCGATCGTTGGTCGGATCGAGCTCGAGGGACGTGCGGAGATATTCGATCGCGGTAAGGGGCTCGCCCAGGACGATCATCGCCTCGCCGGCTTCGCTCCACGCATCTGCGGCACGGACCGGATCCTTTTCGTGCTGCGCCCAGGTCGCGCAGACATCTGCGAGGAGCTCGCCGCGACCCGCATCGCGAAGCTCTTGGCGTAGCGCCGTGAAGCCCTTTACATCGGGCTGCTGGCGAAACACCACGACCTTGCCTTCCAGTGGATCTACAATTCTGGAAACGTCGGTGATGTGGACCGGATCGTCTGCCATTCCGCGCTGGCGACGGTAGCACGAAGCTTCGTGAGGGACTGCAATCAGCCCATCGCGTAGAAGAACTCTTCGCGCGTGATCTTGTCGGCCTTCACGGTGAACAAGGCGACCTCGTTCGTCTTGATGCGGTTGCCCGAGGCCCTCTGGGTGATGTCGTAGCGAAACACCACCGCGAACCGGTCGCCGTTCGGGAAGGGGCCTTCGACTTCGGCGCCGTGGATCTCGTGGGCCGCGGCCCAGCCCTTGCCCTTCTCGAGGCACGCGTCGAGGCCATGCGACTCGGGATTGCCGCCCGGAGGGGCGCCGGCTTCGACGCTGACGATATCCTTGGCGTAGAGCTCTTTCTTTGCCTCGTCGTTCTTACCGGCTTTGACAAGGGCGACGAGCTTGGTTCCGATTTCCATGGGAGTCATGGCCTGCAGTCTCTGCCATTCCGATGACAGCGTGGTGTCAGGTTTCGCACTAAGCTTGGCGCGTGCACGAATTCACGCCCGGGCATGCGATCGCCGGCGGCATCCTGATCGCACTCGGCCTCGCGGTGATGTTGATCGGCAGCGGTCGGATCGCGGGGCTCTCGGGCATCGTCGCGGGTGTCATCGGCCTCAAGCGCACCGGGGATCGCGGCTGGCGCGCCAGCTTCTTGATCGGCGCGCTCGCGGTCGGGGCGATCTTCGAGGTCGCGCAACCGCGCACGTTCGATGGCACCGCCCCGCATCCGATGTGGCTCGTCGCGATCAGCGGCGTCCTGGTCGGATTCGGCACCCGGCTCTCGAACGGCTGCACGAGCGGTCACGGGTTGTGTGGCATCGGTCGGTTCTCGAAGCGATCGATCATCGCGACCGCGACGTTCTTCGGCATCGGGGTCGTGACGGCGACCATCGTCGGCAGGTTCGGGGGGGTGGTGTGAACCTGCTCGCGATCCTCGGCGGCGCGCTGTTCGGCGCAGGCGTCTGTATCTCCGGCATGGTGCGGCCGTCGAAGGTGCTCGGCTTTCTCGATTTCGCGGGAGCGTTCGATGCGAGTCTGCTGCTCGTGATGGCCAGCGCGCTCGCGGTCACCGTCATCGCGTGGCGAATCGTCGCGAAGCGTCGCCTGCCGCGGTTCGCGACGGCATTCCCGGCGCCTCCGTCGCAGCTCGTCGATCTACGCCTCGTCGGCGGTGCGGCCATCTTCGGGGTCGGCTGGGGGCTCTCGGGCTACTGCCCGGGACCCGCGGTGGTGTCACTCGTCAGCGGGGTGCCGGCGGTGTTCGTGTTCTGCGCCGCGATGGCTGCGGGCATGTTCGTCATCGAGCTGCGCGACCCCTCCTCGCGCGACGACTAGACGCTACGCTTCGTTGTCGCTGTTCTCGACGAGGTAGCTCGGCCAGGTCTCGATCCGCGGAGCCTGGATCGGCGCGGACCCGGTCGCGATCGGCGGCACGGTCTGCGCGCGCGAGCGCGGCTTGTCTTGCGTAATCAGGCCGCAGCGCGACAGCACGAACTCGACCGCACGCACGCGCTCTTGCATCGAGACGCTCTCGATCGGCAGGTAGCTGATGGCGTGCTGCTCGAGCATGAGCTTGACCATGCCGTCGATCCGCAGGACCGAATCCCACGATACGCCGGCGCGGGTGCCGTCTTCTTTGAGCAACGACTGGTGCGGGCGCAGGAAGAACACGATGCCCTGGCTCACCCACTTCATGTAGTCGTGGAAGCGCTGATCGTTCATCATCGCCGCGGCGTTCGTGGTGTGCTCGGCGACGTACGCGAGGTTATCGAACGCACGATCCGAGACGAACTTGCCCCCGTGCATGCGCTCGACCTGGACCTGGCGTGCGAACACGCGCTCCTGATACTCGGCGACGAGGTCCATGTCAGTGCGCAGCGCATCGAGCCCGGCTTCCATCTCCGCGAGGATCGCGCGGGCGACCTCGCTGATCATCGGCAGGCCGTACCGGCGGCTGACGTAGCGACAGAGCGTGGTCTTGCCGGTTGCGTGGCTACCGACGAAGTAGATCCTCATCGCCCATCGGTCTACGTGATCCCTCTGACACCGAGGACAACGCGCCGGGAGTGTCAACGATCTCGGGCCTTACGCTCGGCTGTCCGTCTTCGGGATGCGGATGTAGAGCGGTCGCTTCGTCCCGCACTGCGGGCACCGAAATCCAATTACGCGCATCGGCTCTCCGCCGTAACGAAGCTGTTCATCGCTGCCATCGAATTCGAGGATCGAACGACACGCCTTGCAGTGCAGGCTCGGTTTCAACTTCGCGAGCCGTGCCTCGCTCGCGCAGCCACACAACGCCATCGCGAGTACCGAGCGCCGTTTAGTGCGACGGCGAAGCGCTCACGGTCATGCCGAGATACTTGTTGCGCTCCAACCAGGTATTGAGATCGATGGTCGTGACCTGCGAGAGATGATTCAGATCCGCGCCGAGGTACTGAGCGAGCGTCGCGAGTGCCGTGTCGATCGCGACATACTCCGCAGATCCGACCTCGATGCTCGCCATCTCCTCCTCGAGCTCTGCCTGGCGGGCGAGGATTCGCTCGCCCATCGGATGACCCCGAAGGACGTCGACGCTGCTTGAAGTGTGGATGGCTCGCACGGTCTCGGTCAGCATGACTGGAGCTATTTCATTCCCCGTGCCAAGACAGCGCAGGTCAGCGCTTGCGTCGTTGCATAGAATGCGCATATTCATGCAGAAACCATGCAGCGTCCCTCTGTCGCGATTCTCGGAGCTTCCGGCTACTCCGGCGTCGAGCTCTCTCGCATGGTCGCGTTGCATCCCGGCGTCGAGCTCGTCCTAGCGGGCTCCGATCGCTGGGCGGACCAAACGGTGGAATCGCACATCGGTCTGCCACAACCGGGGTTGCGCTATCTGCCGCCCGATCGAGCGCTAGAGCACGCCTCGTCGTGCGCGGTGGTCCTGCTCGCGACCCCTGCCGAGGTTTCGCATACGTGGGTGCCGAAGCTCGCGGGCAAGGCGATCGTGATCGATCTCTCCGGTGCTTTCCGGCTCCGGCTCAGGGAGTCGTACGCCGTGCATTACGGGTTCGAGCATCACCATCCCGCACTGCTCGAGGAAGCGCAGTACGGCCTGCCCGAGCTGTTTCGCGCCGAGCTCGCGGGAGCGACGCTGATCGCGAACCCCGGTTGTTACGCGACCGCGATCCAGCTCGCCATCGCGCCGGTCAAGAGCCTCGTCACCGGCCGGTGGATCGCGGATGCACTCTCGGGCGTGACTGGCGCAGGGCGAAAGGCAACCGAAGAGATGAGCTTCGTCGAGATCGCGAACGATGTTCGCGCGTATCGCACGCTGCGCCATCAACACGCGCCGGAGATCGCGCAAGGCCTCGCCGGTACGCACGTCACATTCGTGCCGCACCTCGTGCCGATCTCGCGCGGCATCCTGGCGACGTGTCACGCCCAGCTCGCCTCGGGTATCGGCGAGCCGCAGATCAAGGCCGCGTTCGAAGCCGCGTACGGACAAGAGCCGTTCATCGAGCTCGCAGCCAACGCAGATGCCGTCGCGATCAAAGATGTCGTCGGCACGAATCGCTGCAAGCTCGGGTGGTCGGTGGTTGGCGACGAGCTCGTCGTGATCTCGGCGATCGATAACCTCGTGAAGGGGGCGGCAGGGCAGGCGGTCCAGAATCTCAACATCGCGCTCGGCTTGCCCGAGACGATGGGCTTGCAGTTGCGAGGGTTTCATCCATGAAGTTGCCGATCGGATTTCGCTACGCCGGTGTTCACGCGGGCCTCAAACCGGTGCGCAAAGACTTCGCGCTGATCGCGAGTGATGACCCGTGTGTCGCAGCAGGCAGGTTTTCGCTCAATACCGCGGCCGCCGCGCCGATCGTCGATGCGCGCCCACGGTTGCCGAGCTCCGCGATCCGTGGCGTCGTCGTGAACAGCGGCAATGCGAACGCGTTGACCGGCGCGGCAGGACTCGCCGATGTCGTCGCGATCCGCACGGCCGTCGCGCGCGCGATGGGCACGAACGCAGACGCGATCCTCACGGCCTCGACCGGCATGATCGGCGTGCGGTTGCCGGCGCAGAAGCTCGTCGCCGCGGCACCCGCGCTGGTCGCGGCGCTCGGCGCCGCGCCGGAGCCAGCCGCCGAGGCGATCATCACGACCGACACGCGCATCAAGCTCGCGTCACGCCAGATCACGAGCGGTGGCCGCACGGTCACGATCGCGGCGATCGCGAAGGGCTCGGGCATGATCGCGCCGCAGCTCGCGACGATGATCGCCGTGGTCACGACCGATGCGGTGATCGCGCCGCAGATGCTCGACCGCGCGATCGCCGATGCGATCGAGCCGAGCTTTCACTGCCTCGTGATCGACGGCGACATGAGCACGAACGATGCGGTGATCGCGCTCGCGAATGGCCGCGCCGGCAATCCCATGATCAGCGACCCCGGGCCGGATCTCGCGGCGTTCACGGCGGCGTTGACCGAGCTATTCAACGATCTCGCACGCGACATCGCCTCGGATGGCGAAGGTGCGACGCGCCTGCTCGAGGTCAACGTCACGGGCGCGCCGAGCTTCGCGATCGCTCGCGACCTCGCGCGCTCGATCGCGGCCAGCTCGCTCGTGAAGGCCGCGATCTTCGGCGCCGATCCGAACTGGGGTCGCGTGCTCGCTACCGTCGGTGCGCGGGCTGGCTCGCAGCGCTATCCGATCGATCCACACGAGGCGACGGTCACGATCCAGGGTCTGGTTGTTTACGCCGGCGGGCCCGTGCTCGCCGATCCGCCCGCGCTGCGCGCGAAGATGCGCGCACCCGAGGTGATGATCGAAGTCGCGCTCCATGCCGGTAGCGATGCCGCGCACGCGTGGGGCTGCGACCTCGGTTACGACTACGTCAAGATCAATGCCGACTACTCGTCGCTGATCGTGCAGACCGCGGATGGCGGGCTCGCGAAAGACGATCGGCTCACGAACTACTCGCCGACCTTCAAGCGCACGTTGCTCGTCGAGGCGCTGTCGTACATCGCGCGGTTTTCGGGCACCCGGTGCGTGGTGCGGTTCGGGGGCACCGCGATCCAGCGCCCCGCGCTGCAGCAATCGTTCTGCGCTGATATCAAGTTGCTGCGGTCCTGCGGCCTCCAGCCGATCGTCGTCCACGATGGCGGCCCCGACCTTGAATCCCACCTCGTCACGCTGTTGAACCTCGACGGTGGTCACGCGATCGGTGTGTCGGGCAAGGATGGCGGCATGATCCGCGCGACGCATCGCAAGGGCACGGAGCAGGGCGATATCTCGGCGGTCAGCCCGACCATGCTTGAGATGTTTCTCGGCCAAGGGTACGTGCCGGTCGTCGCAGCGGTCGCGCTCGGTGACGATGGTGGCAGCTACGAGGTCGATGCCGATGCGGTCGCCGGCGAGCTCGCGGTCGCGCTGCACGCGCCGAAGTTGATCTATCTGACCGACGCGGCCGGGATCCTCGAGGCGGGCGAGCTGGTGCCCGACCTCTCGGCGAATGAGCTCGAGGCGAAGCCGGGTGTTGGAGACAGCACCCTGACTCGCGCGGTCGTGCGCGCGTCGCGCGGTGGCGTCGGTCGCGTCCACGTCATCGATGGTCGTACGCCCCACAGCGTGATCGCCGAGCTGTTCACCGATCGCGGTGTCGGAACGTTGGTCACTCCGTGAGCGCGGAGGCCCGCGATCGCCGAAAGCTGATCCGCGAGCTGCTCGTGGCACGTCCGATCGCGACGCAAGGAGATCTCCGCACGGTGCTCGCGGAGCGCGGTCACGACGTAACGCAGGCGACGCTATCGCGTGACCTCGCGCATCTGGGTGCGCGGCGCGCGGCGAGCGGTTACGAGTTGCCCGAGGTCCCGCGGGACGCACCGCTGTTGCCCGATCTCGTGCGCTCGATCGACGATAACGGCACGATGGTGGTCATCCATACCGCACCGGGTGCCGCGCAGATCATCGCGAGCGCCTTGGACCGCGCGAGACCGGTCGAGATCCTCGGCACGATCGCAGGTGACGACGCGATCTTTGTCGCGCCCGCGCGGGGTGTTGCGGCGCAAAAGCTCGTCAAGCGAGTCCGCGAGCTCGTCCGCGCGATCAAATAGGCTTGGGTCGCCCACAGGAATAGCCAAGGGTCCTGGCTTCGTTGCATGATGACAACGCATGCGTTCCGCCTTCATTCTCACCGCCCTTTTGTTCGCGGCCTGTCACGGGAGCGATCCGGCTACTAGCTCCGGCTCGGCAGGCTCGGCTCCGACGACACCGTCCGCCAGACCGGCGGCGACGGGCTCCGCCGGATCCGCTGCGGGGTCCTCGGCTGGATCGGGCGACGGATCGGCCACAGCGGCTGCAGGATCGGGCGCCGGATCGGCGGCCGCCGAAAAGCCGGTGCCACCGCTCGCATCGCCCGTTCCGGCGGGTGGGCACGACTTCACGCTCGAAGCCAAGGCACTACTCGCGGTCGGTGCGTGCGGGCAAGGCGCGACGCCCGAGGGCATCACCGCTGACCAAGTGATCAAGCACTGCGACGACGTGAAGAAGGCGCAGACCGATTACACCGACGCGTGGGTCAAGCCAGCGCGCGCGTTCTTCGCCGCCCACGTGCCGAAGGATATCCCGAAGAAGGTCGTCTATCCGTTTTCGGGTGGCGACCTCTCGACGGCGCTCACGGTCTATCCCGATGCCGACGAGATCACGAACATGTCGCTCGAGCCCGCCGGCGATCCGCGCGACATCGACACCCTGCGCGGCAAGGACCTCGACAGGGCGCTCGGCACGGTCGCATTCGAGCTCAAGTTTCTCTACCGCGTGAACTTCTCGAACACCAAGAACATGATCGATGCGATGCGCGGTGGCGCGTTGCCCACCGAGCTGATCTTCGCGCTCTCGGCGATGAAGATCCACGGCTACGAAGTCGTGGGCCTGCGCTACTTCAAGATCAACGACGACGGCACGCTGCACTATCTCGACGACGCGGACATCGCGAAGGCGCCGACCGTTGGCAAGGCGAAGGCCGAGCAGCGCAATTGGCTGTTCTCGAATGCCGAGCTCCAGTTCAGGAAGGCTGGCGGTCGCACGCAGATCTATCGTCACATCCGGCAGAACCTCGGCAACGAGGACAGCCCGGGCATCGGCGCGGGCTTGAAAAAAGATCCGCGCGTGCTGCGCTACCTCGAGCTCAAGGGCCCGGTCGCCGCGATGACCAAGGCCGCGAGCTACCTGCTGTCGTGGGATTCGTTCTCGCTGATTCGCGACTACCTCACGTCGCACGTCGTGTGGATGGTGTCGGACGCGACGGGCGTCGCGCCGAAATGGGGCAAGCCAGCGGGCTACGAGTACGAGACCTACGGCGGCTTCGTCGGTCCGCACATCCAGGCCGGCAGCGGCATCTCGAAGGATTGGCGCACCGAGTTCGACAGCGAGCCCAAGCGCGAGCTCGGCTTCCGGTTCGGCTATTACGACATCAAGAACGTGAACCACCTCGTCATCATGCGTAAGAAGAGCTGAGCGTCGTCGTCGACGACAGGTAGGACACGCAGCGACATCGACTGCACGATCAGCGAGATCGCTCCACGAATGTTCCCGTCGCGTGAATTGCGCTTCGGTCGATTCCACTACCATCCATGGCGAGCATGAGTGGTGCGAACTGTCCGAAGTGCGCCTGCGCCGTGGCACTTCACGAAGGGAAACCGATCATCACCGCGACCGGTGCGGTCGAGCTGTGGCACGCGTCGTGTTGGGCCGTGCGCCACGCACGCCCTGTCGAGGCTGTCGCGGTGATCGCACCGCGGTCTTTGTTCGAACGCACGGCCGAACGCATGGACGGGCGCTGGCGCTATGTCGCAACAGGTTCGGCAGCGCTGGTCCTGTTCGCGTTCGCGGTCTCGGGGGGCAAGGCGACCGCGGCCTCGGCCGTCGCGCTCGATTTCGGCAACGACGAGCACGTCACGCTTCGTCAGCACAACAGCGCGCCCGATGATGCGCCACCGAAGCTTCACGAGCCGACCTATGCGGTCCCGATGATCGATGGGGTCGCGCTCGACGAGCAATATCCATCGCTGCTCGATTGGGTCCATCCGGTCACCGGCGCTGCCGAGAAGATGCCGGAGCAGGCGAGCCGTCACTTTGGTGCCGAGCGCAGAGGCATCGAACGCAGCGAGTGCGGCGCGGGCCATTGCGGCGTCGATCTCGACGGTCCCGAAGGTCGTCCGGTCGTTGCGGTCGCCGACGGTATCGTTGTTCGCGTCGAGCGCCACGAGCTCGGTCTCGACGGACGCAGCGGTCGCTACGTTCGCATCGAACACGACGACGGCACGCTCACCTCGTACATGCACCTCGACGATGTCGCGCAGGGGCTCGAGCCCGGCGATCATGTCGACGGTGGTCAATACATCGGCACCCTCGGCGCGACCGCTGTCTATACCGCAGCGCCGCATCTCCATTTTAGCCTCGAAGTCCCGAACACCGCAGGCACGCACGGCGACAACACGAACACTCACTACGTCGATCCCGCACCGTTCCTGATGCACGCCTCGGTCGCGCCGATGCCCGAGCGCAAGCACGCGATCAAACCTGCGATGTAGGGCTATATTCCGGGCGTGGCGACCCGAGAAGATTGGATGCGCAGGCTCGGCCCGCTCTACGGCGGGGCGGTTGCGATCGTCCATTCGACCCCGTTGAAGTGGGACGCGCTCGGCGAGGAAGCGCGCTCGCCGGGTTGGGTCGTCGCGCTCGGCCTGCCGATCGGTATGATCGCTTACATCGTCGCGGTGCTCGCAAGGCTGTGTGGCTTTCCACTGCCGATCGCCGCATTGCTCGGCCTGGCGACCCTCACGGTTGCATCGGCTGGCTTGATCGAACGCGGCGTGGTCGATCGGCTCGATCGCGCAGCCGATACGACATCTCCGACCGTCACCGCGATCCTCGTGCTGATTTTTCTCACGCTGATCCGCGCGGCCGCGATCATCGGGTCACCGCCGAGCGCCTGGCTTGGCATCTTCGTCGCGACCGCGATCACGGGCCGGTGGGCCGCGGTGTTCTTACAATCGCTTGGCGATCCGATCCTCGATGATCGTGCGCCGCGCTCGCTCGTGGCGACACCGGCGCCGCTGTGGCTCACCGCTGCGCTCAGTGCGGGTGTGCTCGCACTCGATGTGGTCGGCCTCGGCAAAGCGGGCGTCGTCGTCATAGCGCTTGCCGCTGCCATCGTGTTCGGTCTCGGACTGGATGCGCAGCGCCGCGATCATGGCCTGAGCTCGCCGATCGTCGCGTGTGCAGCCGCAGTCGGTGAAGTGATGGTGCTGCTCCTCGCGACGCTCCGCGCTTAGCGGCGCTTGGCGGCGCGGCCGCGGTGGCAGCTGCGCGAACCGTGTCGCGACCGCGTCGCTCTGCGCGGGGGCCACGAGGCGCATGTACACCAGCAGGACGGTTCGTCGATCAGCGTGCCTTCTCGGAGGTCCCACGTCCGAGAGCCTTCGCGATCAGCGAAGCCACCATGGACCGCGGCTACGCCCAATCCCTTGCCGAGCTTGGAGCCGAAGCCCCAATCTTCGTACACCCGCACGCGCGCGAGAAGCTCGGTGATGGTGTCGACGTGATCTTGCGGGTCCTTAGACGTCCTGCCAGGCGAGGGCTTGTCGTGTGCGAGGGCCTCCAAGTTGACGAAAGTGGCGTGCGTCCGCTCCCGTGAGATTACAGGCGAAGCTGCGTGCACCGGGCTGGCGAGGTTCGAGAGCAATGCGATCTCACGCACGACGTCATGAATACGCTGAATCATTGCGAGCGTCTGACCGACCAGCATCCCAAACTTTTATCGGACTTACGTGCGCTTGGGCTCGAGCCTGACCACCGTCGCGCCCCATTGCCCGCTGGTCTCGTCGGCGAGCGTGTAGCTCGCCACGTCATCGTGCTGGGCGAGCACGGAGTGGGTGATCGTGCGGAGCGTGCCTTTGCCCTTGCCGTGGATGATGCGAACGCTCGGCATACCTTCGGCCCGCGCGGCGCGCACGTACTCGTCGACGACATCGGCGCACTCCGCCGGAATGAACGTGTGGAGATCGAGCTCGGTCGTGAGGACCGGCGTCACGAATTGCATCGGGTCGAGATCGTCGGTGTCAGGCATCAGCCTGGCCACTGGGAGGTGTCGGGGACGAACGGAATGATCCGGCGACGGAGGTCGGGCGGGACGCGCGCGTCGAGGATCTTCGCGACCTCGTCGGGTCGGTAGAGCTGCGAGAAGTGCATCATCACGATCGTCTCGTTCGTGAACTTGTCGGCGCGCTCGATGACTTCGTCGAGGTGGATGTGGCAGCCGGCGCGTGCGGCGTCGCGCGATTTGCGTGCATCGAGGAACGTGCACTCCATGACGAGGACGCGCGGCGCGAACAGCTCGGGCCCATGATCGAACGCGGAGATCAGGGTGTCGGTGACGTAGGCGAGCTCGGCGCGTTCCTCGTGCTCGAGCATCTGCTCCCCGGCGCGGCGACGTGCGGCGATCTCGGGACCGGCGAGGCCGTGGAACTCGGGCTTGAGCTTGGAGACCCGGCGCGTGATGACGTACGCGAGCGAGGGCACGGGGTGGAAGGTCCGGACGGCCTTGATGCGCAGGTCGCCGCGCAGCTCGCGCTCTTCGCCGGCGATCATGCCGATGGCTTCGATCTCGAGGGGCCAATGCTGGAGCTTGGTGAGGGAGCGAAGTGCGGCGGTGAGATCGTCGACGATCTCGGCCGGCATGATCACGCGGGGAGGGCGTGTCTTGCCGTGGAGCGCGCGGATACCGAGCAGCGCGGGGAGCGAGCCGATGTGATCGACGTGACCGTGGGACAAGAGGATGGTGTCCATCGTCGCGAGCGAGCGCAGCGGCATGCCGGCGTCGAACAGGATGCCGAGCTCGGGGCAGGCGAGGGAGGTGTAGACACCGCCGAGGGAGATGCCTCGCAGCGTGTAGGGACCGGCGGTCACGGACGTCAGCAACTCGGGCAGCATAGCGCGACAGCCTCGGGTGAGCGGGTGGTAGGCTCTAGGCCGCATGGTTGGGTACCTCCTTCTCGCAGTTCTCGCAGTTCTGGCGGTGCTGTTCTCACTCTCGGTCACGCTGCCCGTACCGAGACGGATGTGGGCGTTCAGCCTGATCACCGCCAAGTATTTTTGGCTGTGGGTCGCAGATGCGCTGCAGCTGCGGCGCGTGTGGTTCGCGCTCACCGGCCGGAGTGCGAAGTACCAGAAGCTGACGCGACCGCTGCTGATGCGAATGATGTGCGAAGACCTCGGGCCCACGTTCATCAAGTTCGGTCAGATCATCGCGTCTTCGTCGGGCATGTTCCCCGATGCGTACGTCAAAGAGTTCCAGAAGGTGCTCGATCGCGTCAAGCCGTTCCCATTCGAAGACGTCCAGCGCACGTTGATCGAAGAGTTCGGCGCGGAGAAGGCCGCACACCTGATCGATGTCGAGCCCAAGCAGCTCGCGTCGGCCTCGATCGCGCAGGTTCACACCGCCAAGCTGCGCGATGGCACGCCGATCGTGATCAAGGTCCAGCGCCCGGGCATCATCCCCCGCTGCATGGCTGACATGAAGATCATGCGGTTCATGGCGAAGCTGTTCGCGAAGTTCCGGCGCGATGCGGAACTCGCGAACCCTGTGGGCATCATCGACGACTTCACGAACACCCTGGCCGAGGAGCTCGACTTCCGCAAGGAGGCCGCGAACCTCGACAGGTTCAACGACATCATGCGCGAGCTCGGGCACAAGAACATCCGTGCTCCTGTGCCGCAGCACGAGTACACGACCCGCAAGGTGCTCGTGATGGAGAAGTTCATCGGCCTTCGCGTCGATAGCTTCGAGGAGATCAAGGCCAAGGGTATCGATGGCGAGACCAAGCTCGTCGATGGTCTGCGCGCATGGTTTCAGTGCGTCGTGTTCCACGGCTTCTTCCACGGCGACGTCCACGCCGGCAACCTGATGCTGCTGGACGACGACACGATCGGCTTCCTCGATTTCGGCATCGTCGGCCGGTTCGATGACAAGGCGCGCTATCTCGTCACCGACTACATGATCGCGTTCGCGTCCGGGAACTACAAACGGCTCGCGGAGATCATCGTCGAGATGTCGGGCGCGCCCGATACGCTGAACCTCGAAGCGTTCATCGGCGATCTCAAGGAGACGTACAGCCCGCTGCTGACGCTGTCGTTCGGTCAGGTCAACTACGCCAACTTCTTGCCGGGCATCCAGAAGACCGCAACGCGCCATCGGATGAAGATGCCGAACGAGTTCATCTTGATCACGAAGCAGCTGCTGTACTTCGATCGCTATGCAAAGTCGCTCGCGCCAAAGCTCAACGTCTTCACGGATCCGCGGCTCGTGCTCGGGATGATGCAAGACATCCAGAAGGCGCGCGCGATGGTCGATGCGAAGAAATCGGTCTGACCCAGCGAGCCGTGATGATCGGCGGATCGAATCCGACGATCAGCTGCGGAGCTTTGCCATATACCCGGGTTGCCTGCGTGCCAATCGACGGCGTGGCTGGGCCTGAGACCGCCGCGAGCTGCGTGCCGATCGCGGCGGCTCAGGTCGAGCGGCTCTGCAACGATCGAAGGCTTGCATCGACCGACGGAGACGCGTTCGAGCGCTACGCCAAGGTCTGGCTGCCGGGCTGGACCGCGCGCGGCGGCGCCAGCTTCTCCGAGCCCGGGGTCGTCGTTTGCCACGATCCTCGGCTTGACCCAGGGGTACCGCTCGCGCACGACGCGCTTGACATGACATCAAAGTGATATCAATATGATGTCATGGCGATGAAAGAGCGTGACGCGGTCTCGATGTCGGGTTGGGTGGCGCTGTTGCTCGGGTTGGCCGCGCTCGGCGCGACGATCGTTCCGTTAGCGCAGATCCCGAAACATCAGCTGGATCCGGCGCCATATGCGTTGGCCGCGGTCGGCTTGTTCATCGCCGGCATCATCCTCCTGGTCGGTTGTATCGTGATCGGCCCGAACGAAGCGCGCGTGCTCACCTTCTTCGGGCGCTACACCGGCACGGTTCGGACCTCGGGCTTGCGGTGGGTCAATCCCTTCACCAACAAGCGGAACGTCTCGCTGCGTGCGCGCAACTTCGAGAGCGCGAAGATCAAGGTCAACGATATCGATGGCAACCCGATCGAGATCGGGGCGGTGATCGTGTGGCGCGTGACCGATACCGCGCAGGCGATGTTCGATGTCGAAAGCTTCGGTAATTACGTCCAGATCCAGGCCGAGTCGGCGGTCCGCAACCTGGCGATGCACCATCCCTACGACACGCACGACGAGGCGAAGGTGAGCCTCCGGGGTCACTCCGAGGTCGTCGCGAACTTGCTGCGCAAGGAAGTCGACATGCGGATTCACGCCGCAGGGTGCGAAGTCGTCGACGCTCGCATCGCGCACCTCGCGTACGCACCCGAGATCGCGCAAGCGATGCTCCAGCGTCAGCAGGCTGGCGCGATCATCGCGGCGCGAACGCTGATCGTCGAGGGTGCCGTGTCGATGGTCGAGATGGCGCTCAACCAGCTCTCGCAGCGCGGCATCGTCGAGCTCGATCCCGAGCGCAAAGCCGCGATGGTCTCGAACCTGTTGATCGTGCTGTGTGGCGAGCGCGGCACGCAGCCCGTCGTCAATGCCGGCACGCTCTACTGACCAACGCCGGTGGCCGAGCGCAAACCATTCCTGCTCCGCGTCGATCCCGCGGTGCTCGACGCGTTGCAAAAGTGGGCGTCGGACGATCTGCGCAGCTTGAACGCGCAGATCGAGTTCGTCTTGCGGGATTCGCTCGCGAAGACGGGCCGGCTCCGCGCGAAAAAGAACGCCTAGCAGAGATGTTCCGCAAATACGCCCTTGGAAGAACGTGCGTGCTGGTCGCTCAGATTTCTGGACACCCTTAGCGAAAGCGGTCGTCGATGGGCACGTCGCGCGGCTGCCTCTCGGTGCGCTGACCATCGAGGTACTTCAAGAAGACCGCGAGGTACTGGCTGTGCTGCGTATCGAGCGCCTTGAACATGATACCGACCTGATGCTCGTCGTCGACCATCGTCGACCACACCGCGCGAGCAGGCAGGCGAAGCGGCTCGGACTGGACGTCGTCCTCGAACATCAACACGATGCTGACGTTGCAATCGGTGCCGATCTGGAGCGCTTCGTTCGCGATCGCGCACAGGCCACCGCGCGAGACGTTTTGCGTGCGGCCTTCCACCGTCTTGTCGGCCATGTGAAACGTCACAGCGGCCTCGTGCGCGTAGCGCGGATGCTCTCGGCTCGGCGGAGCCTCGCGGTCTGGCGGTAAAGGCGGCACTACTTTGAAATTGTGACGGTCCGGACGGCATCCTGGCAAGTTTCCATTCGAGGTGATCGGGCAGGGCGGAGATGTCCGCCGCTCGGACGCGGTGCGCCAACGCCTACAATTCTATGATCTCCCACGCTTGAGCGTCTGCGAGAACCATCCATCTGTGACGGCATCGAGGTCGGCGGCAAGCTCGTCGGCTCGCATTTGCCACCTTGTCGAGCGTGTCGCGAACGGTCGCGCCGCCAGCCACGCGTAGTAGCTGTGGATCGCGAGCTCCTCGACCTTCCGCTTCTCGCGGCGCCGGCTCGCATCCATCGCCTCGATCCGGATCTCGTTGGGATCGAACATCAGCCGCTCGAGCTGCCATGTCGCACGGACGTCGAACATGTTGGTGTTCGCGAGCGTCGGATCGTCGACTTCTTTCCAGCTCAAGTTGTGGCCGAATCGCGCCGACAGGATCGGCACCAAGCCCGCGAGCCGCGCGCGGTATCGCCAGCCCGGTACCGGATCGTCCGCGAGCCCCGCTGCTCGCACCGCGGCGCGCGCGACCTCGCTGACCGCGATCGGCATCGCGGGACAAATCCCGCACGGACTCACCTCGTTCGGTCCCGCGACCACGCGCGGAATCACTTCGAGATCTGGCGCATCGGTATCGCTCGGTTGAACGTCCTCGCCACACGCCTCGCCATTGGGGCCTTCGCACTCGGTCGGCACGGCGACGACCGGCGCGCTCGCGCGGGGCGCCGCCGTTGCCCGCCCGGCCAGCACCGCGACGACGACGATCACGGCTACCAACAACGCGCGCACGGGCAACCGCTCGGGAACCCACGCGACGAGCGCGTGCGCGGTACGCCACCAACGATCGACGACCAAGCTGGTTGGCCGGTTGCGTGCCCTGACCACGGATCGTACGGTCCGTACATGCCGGCGATGCTCACCGCTAATGCGCTCCAGGTGCTGCGTGCGCGCTACCTCGTTCGCGAGCGCGGCGTCGTTGTCGAGACGCCCGAAGAGCTCTTCCACCGGGTCGCATTCCACATCGCTTCCGTCGAGGCGCGCCACGGCGCGAGCGCTGCTGCGGTCACCGCGACCACCGCCACGTTCGAGCGCATGATGCTCGATCTCGATTTTCTGCCGAACTCGCCCACGCTCATGAACGCAGGCCGACCACTCGGCCAGCTCGCGGCATGCTTCGTCGTGCCGGTCGAGGACTCCACCACCGGTGTGTTCGAGGCCGTCCGCTGGGCCGCGGAGATCCAGAAGACCGGCGGCGGCACCGGCTTCTCCTTTTCGCGCCTGCGTCCCGCTGGCGATCTCGTCGCGTCGACCGGTGGCACGGCCTCCGGCCCTGTCTCGCTCATGCAGGTCTTCGATGTAGCGACTGAAGCCATCAAGCAAGGTGGCACGCGGCGCGGTGCCAACATGGGTATGCTCCGCGTCGATCACCCGGATATTCTCGAATTCATCGCGCTGAAGCTCGACCTCCAGCGCATGCGTAACTTCAATCTCTCCGTCGCGATTACCGACACCTTCATGGCTGCGGTCGCGGCCGGAACCAACTACGACCTCATCAATCCACGCACCAACGCCGTCGACGGGGTACTCGATGCGCGCCGTGTCCTCGATGCGATCGCGAATGCCGCCTGGGCCGTCGGCGATCCGGGCATGGTCTTCATCGATCGCGTCAACGCGCTCCAACCTACGCCGGACTCCGGCCTCATCGAGGCCACTAACCCTTGCGTCACAGGCGACACACGCGTTTGGGTCGAGGACCGTGGCCTCGTCGCGATCGAATCGCTCGTCGGCACCGCGCCGCGCGTCGCGACGCTCGTTCGCGACGCCGGTGGGGCTGACGCTAACCAGGTTGTGTTTCGCCAGGCGACCGCGGTGTTCTCCACCGGCATTCGCCCCGTCTTCAAGCTCACGACCCTCGAGGGCCTCACGCTTCGGCTGACCGGCGATCATCGCGTCGTTACTGAACGCGGCGACGTCGCTGCGAAAGACCTCGAGCCAGGAGACCGGCTGTGCGGCAACGGCGAGTGGTGGACGTTCGAGCGGCTCACGCTCGAAGGCGAGCTCCCGGTCTTCGACCTGACCGAGCCGACGACCAGTCACTTCTTTGCCGACGGCATCCTCGTCCACAATTGCGGCGAACAACCACTGCTCCCATTCGAGTCGTGCACGCTCGGATCCATCGATGTCGGCCGGTTCGTCGTCGATCAGAATTTCGACTGGCCGCGGCTCCGCACCACGATCCATGATTGCGTGCGATTCCTCGACGACGTCATCGACGCGAACCGGTATCCACTTCCCGAGATCGAGCGGGCGACAAAAGCGACTCGTAAGATCGGACTCGGCATCATGGGCTGGGCCGATGCGCTCGTGCTGCTCGACCTGCCGTACGACAGCGCGGCTGCGGAGGAGCTCGCGCATCGGCTCGCGAATTTCCTCGAGTACGAATCGCTCGCTGCTAGCGAGCAGCTCGCGACGGATCGCGGACCGTTTCCCGCCTGGCAGGGGTCCCGCTGGCAACGCGACGGCCACCGGCCCTTGCGCAACGCCACCACGACCACGATCGCTCCAACCGGCACGATCAGCATCATCGCCGGCTGTTCGAGCGGTATCGAGCCGCTCTACGCGCTCGTGTACCGGCGCAACGTGCTCGATGGCGCCGAGCTCACCGAGATCAATCCGGCGTTCCAGCGGATCGCGAGCGAACGCGGAATCGCGACGCCCGAGCTGTTCGCTGAAGTCGCGGAGCATGGTGGGGTTCGCTCGAACCCGCGCGTGCCCGAGGATCTTCGGCGCCGGTTCCCGACTGCGCATGAGATCGACGTCGGCACGCACGTCCGGATGCAGGCTGCCTTTCAAACATACGTCCACGCCGCAGTCTCCAAGACCATCAATCTCCCGAACAGCGCGACGCCCGTCGACGTCAAAGCTGCGTACCAACTCGCTTACGAGCTGGGTTGCAAGGGAATCACGATCTACCGGGATGGCAGCCGTGATGGCCAAGTGCTGGTCACGGGACACCGCGCGGTCGTCGCGCCTAGCGTTCCGGGCTGCCCGGAGTGCGGCTCGGTGTTGTTGGTGCAGTCGCGCTGTCAGCTCTGCCGGAACTGCGGTTGGTCCGTCTGCGTTTGAAGTCGCCATCGTAGCGACCCACAGCAACTGCGGGACCAACCATCGCGCTTGAGAATACAAGTGGTTACATGCTCGGTTTGTCCGAGCGTCCGACGGAGTCCGGCCAAACTCGTCCGGCCTCCGGACTGCTCAAGATCGGTCCACTGGACCGCTCAGATCGGTCCTCCCAAACAAAAATGCCCTGACACTCACGAAGAGGTCAGGGCCATTCTCGCTATTTGATTGTACTCAGCGACGACGACGACGACGTGCCGGACGCGGCGCGACGGCAGCGGCTTCGAGCTCTTCGAGATGCTCGAGCATGCTGATCATCGTGTTACGCGTGGCCGCGTGCGGCTCGTTCGTAATCGCACGGCCGAGGGAGATACGGAGCTCCGCGCGGAGCTCGCTCTCGATGAGGCGATACGTGCGGAGCGCCTCTTCGGGATCGTAGTGGTGGAGATCCGCTTCACAGCCCGTGGCGGCGATCCAGACGGCGGCGAGAGCCGCGGCGCGACGGCCGGGCTGAGAGATCGCGAAGTCCTTGACCGACGACCGGAGACGCTGGCGAACCAGCGTCACGGGCGGCAAGGCAACCAGACCATCGTTGTCGTCGTCCGGTCGACGGAGGACAGGGCGTGTCATTGACTTGTCGGTTTCCATAGCTCTTTTTGTCCTGATTTCGCAGCGGACTCTTCGATTTCCCCTGAAGGGCCACGGCTGCGATGGACGCGACCTTGCCTGATCGATTTCGGAAAAGCGATGAATATCAGCGCCAACGCCCACAAAAAAATGTGCTCGAAAAGAGCGATCTGCGAAGTAGATTCAGAACTGAATCGACCAGGGTTCAATGTCCTCACCGGAGATAACGAAACGCCTCACTCGCATGCGACATCGACCCTTCTTGTTATGAAGTCTCGAATCGTAAAGTCGACCAGGTGCGGGCGTTCGATCGGCGCTGTATGCGACGCGTTGGGGATCTCGAGAAGCTCCGCACGAGGAATAGAAGCTGCCATCGCACGTCCACGCTCGGGTGGGGTGAAGCCATCGCGAGCGCCGACAACCACGAGCGTAGGGGCTGAGATGGTCGGGAGCAATTCTTCCGCACTGTGCTGCCCCGCGGCCGAGAGCATCGCAATGAACAACCGCGCGTCGATTTTCGACATGCCCTCGAGGTAAGGCATGAAATCGTTCGGCTCGACGAGGTCACGCCGGATCTCGAGTCGCGCCGCTAGCTCGTACGACAGCCGCGTCGGGAGCAGCCTTCGCGTCAGCGAGTTCACGATGCCGGGGACGCGATGAACCCATTTCTGCACGGTTGGCATCAGCTCTCCGATCGCCGCCGAGCCGCGAAACGTCTTCAGTGGATGAGACGCCACACCACACACAAGGATGAGCCCGGCCACGCGCGCCGGATGACGGCGATAGGTCTCGAGCGCGACCTGCACCCCCATCGAATGACCGATGAGGACCGCACGCTCGACCTTCGCATCATCTAAGACGCACGCGACATCATCCGCGAGGTCCTCGATTCCGACCCGTGTCGGATCCTTGGGCGCAGAGGTACGGCCGTGGCCGCGGTAGTGGGGATGGAGCCCGAGTCTGTTAGGCAGATCCGCGCGTAAGTATCGCCAGACGTAGCCGTCGCAGCCGATACCGTCGCAAAGAAGCACCGGCACCGCTGTCGCGCTCCCGTGGTCTTCCCCCCAACACTCGTAAAACAATGGGTTGCCGTCTGAGCTAACGGCGTACGCCCACCGAGACGAACGCGTCAGGCGATCTCTTTCTCGTCTTCCTCGCCGGGGAACTCGTTGACCGAGGGGTACTTCATGATTTCCTTCCGAGCGATCTTCCACGCTTTTTGGACGATCCACGAAAGAGAGCGGTCCTGACGGGTCGCCTCGTCCTGGATTTCCTTCAGCATGTCTTCGGGAAAGTATAGAGACTGCTTGCGCTTATCCGATCCGGCCATCACTAAATAGTCTCGGGTCTACACGCACACACTGTCAAGCCGTCCGCCGAGCTAACATTTGTAGGGTCTACGGCCGCCTGCCGAGTCGGGCTTCGATCTCGGCGCAATGGGGGTTGTCACCATCATGCGTCGTCACTATTCTGTCGCGCCTTTCAGGGAGCGCCAATGACCACCGCAGCAGCTGCTACATCATCCAAGTCTCTCAACAAGAAAGAACTGAAGAAATTTCAGGACCTTCTGGACGAGAAGCGCAAGGCGGTACTCGAGCGGGCCCGCGAGATGCTCTCGATCGAGAACATGTCGCTCGACACGAACGATCTGCCAGACGAGATGGACCTCGCGTCGAGCGAGTACCTCCAGTCGTTCGAGTTTCGGCTTCGCGGGCGCGAAAAGAGCCTCTTGTCGAAGCTCGATCTTGCACTGAAGAAGATCGAGGACGGCACGTTCGGGATCTGTGAGATCTGCGACGACCCGATCGGGAAGAAGCGGCTCGAAGCACGGCCCGAGACCACCCTCTGCATCAAATGCAAAGAGGATCAGGAGCGCGAAGAGCGCACGATGGGTTGAGCGTTGCGCCCGTTGGTCGGGAAACGCCGCAGCAGAGTGCGCCATCCGCACGATGTCGCATTGTTTGATCCGAACATACCGTTGTCCGCGTACTGACCTCGGGGCCCTTCGGCTCTGTTACGGTACCGCGCGATGGCGGATGAACCAGATCGACGTGGCTTTCTCAAAGTCGCGACGGGTGTGCTTGGGGGTGGCCTCGGTCTCGTCGTCGCGGTGCCCGCATTGCGGATGTGCATCGCACCAACGGGCGCCGAGACCGTCACCACGCCACATGATCCGATCGAGCTCGGCCTCGTCGAACGGCTGAAGGTCGGCGCGCCGTGGCAACGGGTGTCGGTCGTCGCGCCCGTCGTCAAGGATGCGTGGACCACCGCGCGCGATATCGTGCTCGGTGGAGCGTGGCTACGCCGGACCGATGCGAAGGTCGAGGCGCTCTCGGCCGTGTGCCCGCACCTCGGCTGTGCGGTCGGTTTCGACGAGACCGCGAAGTCGTTCTTGTGCCCCTGCCATAACAGCAAGTGGAGCGAGTCCGGTGGCCTCGTCGCGAACACCGGTCCCGCGCAACGCGATCTCGATCCGCTGCCAATCGAAGTGCACGATGGTCGGCTGCGACTGACCTGGGTCCGTTACAAGCTCGACATCCCGACGCGGGAGCCCGCGTGACTGCGCGCAACGGCATGCGCCTCACCGAGTGGATGCGGGTGCGCGCACGCGGCGAGAAGCGCGAGCCCGGGATCCCGGGCGGACCTTCGTTCGCCTATGTATTCGGGTGGGTGCTCGTGCTGCTGCTCGGCGTCGAAGCGATCACCGGTGCCGCGCTCGCTGCGTTCTACGCGCCATCGTCGACGGACGCGTGGGCCTCGGTCGCCTACGTCCAGGACCAGATGCCGCTCGGCTGGCTCGTGCGCGGCCTCCACTATCACGGTGGTTCCGCGATCGTGATCATCGCCGGTGTGCACCTCGTGCAGACCGCGGTGTGGGGCGCATACAAGAAGCCGCGCGAGCTGACGTGGTGGATCGGCATCGTGCTGCTCTTGCTCGTTCTCGGGTTTGCGATCTCGGGCTACGTATTGCGCTGGGACCAGGCGGGCTACTGGGCAAATCGCGTCGAGGTCGGCATCGCCGCGTCGACGCCGGTCGCTGGTCCCACGATTCGCTCGCTCGCGATTGGTGGCAACGAATACGGCAATCTCACGCTCACGCGATTCTACGCGCTCCACATCGTCGTCTTGCCCGCGCTTTTCGCGGTCGGCACGTTCGCGCATCTCGTGCTCGCGCGCCGGCACGGCACGACGCCGCGCTGGGGCCGCGATGGCTTGATGGTCGTCGCGCGCTGGCCCTATCAAACGATCCGCAACGTCACGGCGATGGCCGCGGTGTTCGCGGTGTTGCTCGGCTACGTGATCTCGCAACACGGCGCGGATCTCGCGGCACCCGCCGATCCAGCGGCCGCCTTCGATGCGCGCCCGCTCTGGTACTTCCGCTGGTTGTTCGAGCTGCGTCATCTCACAGGCTCGTACGAGAAGCTCGCCGCGCTCGCATCTCCCGCGATCGTCGGCGGCTTCCTCGTCGGTTTGCCGCTGATCGATCGCGATCCGGATCGCTCGCCGAAGAAGCGCTTGAAGTTTGTCGGGGCGGTGATCGCGCTGTTCGCGATCATCGGCCTGCTCACGCTGAAGTCATTCGCCGGGGATGCGGGTGACGCCGCGCTTGCAAAGCGCGAACAAGCCGATGCATTGCTCGCCTCGCGCGCACGTGCACTCGCCGCCGCAAACGGCGTGCCGGTGACTGGCGCGCAAGATGTCTTCACGACCGTGCCGATGTATCAGCAGCGAACGCTGTTCGCGCAAAAGTGCGCGGGCTGCCATGACGCGAAGAGCAAGGATCGCAAGGGGCCGATCATCGGTCCTGGCCACGGTTCGCGCGACTGGCTCAAGGGCTTCTTGCACGCACCGAGTGGCGATGCGTACTGGGGCCGTACCAAGCTCGGCGCGTCCGACGATGCGATGAAGCCCGCAGAGCTCGCGCCGAACGAGATCGACGATCTAGTCGAGCTCTTGTATGCACAGAGCGGCGCGAGCGATGTCAATCAAACCAAGCGTGATCGCGGCAAAACGATTTTCGACAAGGCATGCACCGACTGCCACAGCGTCGACGAAGGCGTTGCCGGTGGCTCCGGCCCGGGCCTCGGCGATCTGGGGAGCCGCGATTGGTTCACCAGCTACATCTCCAACCCGAAGAAGGCCATCCACATGGGCAAGAACAGCGAGATGCCGCAGTTCGATGCAGAGCTCACGATGGTCGAGCGCGACGTGCTCGCGGGCTATCTCGTGTGGCTGCGTAGCGCGGCGCAAGCTGACCTCGACAAGCTCGGCCCGCTCTAGTTCCCAGCCCTGGCTGGCCTTGTATGCTGTCGTCATGGCTGCGTTCGAGTACCAAGAGCTCCTCCCGATCGGTCATCACGACGACACCCCGTTCCGCAAGTTGACCGGCGACCACGTCGCGAGCTTCGAGGCGCGCGGTAAATCGTTCCTCGAGGTCGCCCCGGAGGCGCTAACCCTGCTCACGCGCACCGCGATGCGTGACATCGCCCACCTGCTCCGCCCAGGGCATCTCGCGCAGCTCAAGAAGATCCTCGACGACAACGCTGCATCCCCGAACGATCACTTCGTCGCGCTCGAGCTGCTGAAGAACGCGAACATCGCCGCGGGTGGCATCCTGCCGGGGTGCCAGGACACCGGCACCGCGATCATCATGGGCAAGAAGGGCCAGTACGTCGTCACCGGGGGTGGTGACGAAGCCGCCATCTCGCGCGGCGTGTGGGACACGTACCAGACGAGCAACCTGCGCTACTCGCAGGTCTCGCCGCTCGACATGTTCGAAGAAAAGAACACCGGCTCGAACTTGCCCGCGCAGATCGATCTGTTCGCGACCGATGGCGACGAGTACCACTTCCTGTTCATGGCCAAGGGCGGCGGCTCGGCGAATAAGAGCCTGCTGTACCAGGAGACCAAGGCCCTGCTCAACCCGAAGAGCCTCGCTGCATTTCTCGATACGAAGCTGCGCTCGCTTGGCACCGCGGCATGCCCGCCGTATCACCTCGCGGTCGTGATCGGCGGCACCAGTGCCGAGCATACGCTCAAGACCGCCAAGCTTGCCTCGGCGAAGTATCTCGATCATCTACCGACGCAGGGCGGACCACGCGGGAACGCGTATCGCGATCTCGAATGGGAAGAGAAGGTCGTCGAGATCGCGCGCACGACCGGGATCGGCGCGCAGTTCGGTGGCAAGTACTTCATCCATGACGCGCGCGTGATCCGGCTGCCGCGCCACGGTGCGAGCTGCCCGGTCGCGATCGCGGTGAGCTGCTCCGCGGATCGCCAGGCGCTCGGCAAGATCACGCGTGAAGGCGTGTTCGTCGAGGCGCTCGAGACCGATCCGGCGAAGTACTTGCCGGATACGACGCACGAGCAACTCTCCGGGGTAGGCGCTGGCGCGGTCGTGAAGATCGATCTCGATCGCCCGATGAACGAGATCCGCGCGGAGCTCTCGAAGTATCCGATCCGCACACGGGTGTCGCTGAGCGGCCCGTTGATCGTCGCGCGCGACATCGCGCACGCGAAGCTCAAGGAGCGCATCGACCGAGGTGAGGGCCTGCCGCAGTACATGAAGGATCGTGCGGTCTACTACGCGGGCCCAGCCAAGACGCCGGTCGGCTACGCCTCGGGGTCGTTCGGCCCGACGACCGCCGGTCGCATGGATAGCTACGTCGATCTGTTTCAGGCGCACGGCGGGAGCATGGTGATGCTAGCGAAGGGCAATCGCAGCAAGGACGTCACCGACGCGTGCAAGAAGTACGGCGGGTTCTATCTCGGCTCGATCGGCGGCCCGGCTGCGGTGCTCGCGAAGAACTGTATCAAGCAGGTCAGCACGGTCGAGTATTCCGAGCTCGGCATGGAAGCGATCTGGAGGATCGATGTCGTCGATTTTCCCGCGTTCATCGTGGTCGATGACAAGGGCAATGATTTCTTCGCCGACATCGCGGGCTCTACGCCCACCAAGCACCTAGCTGTGAAGTGAGCGGTACGATCGTACCGCCAGTGCACACCCGCCTCGTGGAATCTCGGTCGGTTGCCGCGGCACTCGCGTTGCACTTCGATGGAGGCGTGGGAAACAACTTGCCGTCGGTCACCGGTACGATCGAGATCACGGCACTGGTGCCGGTGAGTGGGACGATCCAATCGAAGCGAACGGGACCGCGGTTTCCTCGCCCTCATCTCCAGCCGATCGAGATCAGGAAGCTCCGCTAGCTGCTTCGCTGCCGCGTCAGGGTGTACACACCTGGGCGATGTACGTCGGGATCGACTTCGGCACTACGAATTCTGCGGTCGCGATCGCCGATGATGCGGGCAAGGTCGAGCTGGTGCCGCTCGCAGGCGCGACGTACTGGCGCACGGTGCTGTTCTTCGAGCCCGGCGGAAAGCTCTCTGCGGGTGCGCCTGCGATCTCGCGTTATCTCGATACCGGCGGCGAAGGCCGGCTCGTGCAATCGATCAAGAGCCACCTCGCGAGCTCGACGTTCTCGAGGACCTCGGTCTTTGGCAAGCGGTTCGCGCTCGACGACATGATCGCGGCGTACCTCCGGCTCGTGCGCGCGGGTGCGGATCGCGATCTCGGCAGCCGCTGCGTGATCGGTCGCCCGGTGAGGTACTGGGGCGCAGAGACCGAAGAAGACGATGCGCGCGCGATCGGCCGCATGAACGAAGCGATGGCGAAGGCCGGCTTCACCGACGTGGTCTACGAGTACGAGCCGGTCGGCGCCGCTGCGAGCTACGCCGCGCGCCTCGATCACGAAGAGTTGATCATCGTCGCCGATTACGGCGGCGGGACGAGTGACTTCTCGGCGATCCGGGTCGGCAAAGGCGCTGCCAAGGTGCTCGCCACGGGCGGCATCGGCGTCTCTGGTGACGCGTTCGATGCGCGCGTGATCGATGCCGTGGTCGCGCCCGCGCTCGGTCGTGGCACGCGGTACACGACCGACGAGATGGGTGGCGAAGCGCCGGTGCCGGCATGGTTGTACAGCCACCTGCGGCGCTGGCATTTGCTGTCGTTTCTCAAGGAAGAATCGACGCAGCGGCTGCTCAAGCGCGTGCAAGGCGGCTCGGTCGATCCCAAGAAGATCGAGAACCTGATCCAGTTGATCGATGAGGATCTCGGCCTGCCGCTCCATCAAGCTGTCGAAGGCGCGAAGGTCCGGATGTCCAGTGCGCAGGCCGACCGGCTCACGCTCAAGGCGATCGAGCTCGATCTGCCGATCGCGCGCGCCGATTTCGAGATCTGGATCGGCGAGGACCTAGACGTGATCGATGGCGTGCTCGAGGATGTGCTCACGCGTGCCGGCGTCACCGCCGATCAGATCGATCGCGTGTTCGCGACCGGCGGTAGCTCGCTGGTTCCAGCCGTCCGCGAGCGGCTCGCGCGGCGATTCGGCGCGGACAAGCTTGTCGGAGGCGAGGAGCTCACGTCCGTCGCGCAGGGCCTCGCGGCGCGTGCGCGTCAGGTCTTTTCGTGAGCTTTCAGAAAGGCGTCGAGTTGCGCTTCAAAGGCCGCCGGATCGTCGAGCCACACGAAGTGCTTCGTCTTCGGTAGCACCACGATCTGCTTGTGCGGGATCGGTTTCACCATCTGCTTGTAGAGCGTCTGCAAGCTGCCATCGGCGAGCACGAGCAAGAGCGGCGCGGTGATCTTGTCGACCTGTTCGCGTAGGTCGGTGCGCACGAGCTCGTAGATCGCATCGCCGATCGTGTGGCGATCCGATTCCCCGATCGCCGCGAGGTACGGCTCCATCTTCTTCGGGTCCGTGACCATGCTCGAGTACGCGGTGCGGATCTGCTCGACGAGCTCGTCATCACCCGCTTGGGCCCACGCATTGCGTAGCGTGCGTGCGGTCTCGACATCGTTGTCATTGAGCGCGGGCCCTGCATCGATCACGACCACGCCGCCGAGGAGGTCAGGCGCGGTCGCGGCGACCCAATACGCGATGAACCCACCGAGGCTGTGCCCGACGATGATCGGCTTGTCGAGCCGATGCGAGCGGATGTAACGGATGAGGTCCTGGCGCACCGCCGCGGCGAGCGGGCCCTTGATCGGCTTGTGGCCTGCGAAGCCCGCGAGCGTGAGCACGTGCGCTTCGATGTGGTCGTCGAGATGCTTGACGATGCCGTCGAACATCTCGCCAGGGCACCCGAGCCCGGGGATGAAGATCACGGGGCGACCTTCGCCGGTGATCTTGTCGGTGAACGAGGTCGGTTTGTAGCCCTTGTTGTCGACGAATGGGCTGGCGCTGGCGTCGTCGTCGCTGTGCGTGGCGCGGGTCTCGTGCGCGGGACCGCCACACGACGCCAGCAGCAGCGCGACCATGGCAACAACATCTGATCTCTTGATTCTGGTCACCGCCACCGCAGCCACGCAATCTACACCCGATCCGGCCCGATCAGTCGTCAGTCGTCAGTGTCGCCGGAGTCGAAGCAGTCGACGAACTTGTCGCCGCGGCGAACATCGACCGCACCTTCGATGGCAGCCTCGGACAGGACCGAGAGCACGCTCGAAGCGAGGAACGGATCCGAATCCCGGGTCAGCGTGGCGCGAACCTCGAGCCGCGTGCCGCGCCGGATGAGCGTGCGCAACCAAACACTAGCATCGTGATCGTCGTCAGTTTCGGAGGCGCGTGACATGGCCGCATACACGGCAGCCTCGAGGGCCTCGGGAGTCGCGTAGCGGTAGGATCCGCGGAGCTCGACCATGTGAACAGATATACGAGGCACCCATGCGCTCGATGTCGCAGCCCTGTGACGACTTCAGCGGTGCATCCAGCGAACGAACGAGGCGACGACCTCCTCAAGATCGCCGAGTACGTTTTCGGCTTCTGATCGCGCGTCGCCGGGCTCGAGCCCGTACGTGAGGTTCGTGCCTTGTTCGGAGCTCTCGACCCGAGCAAAGCCGCTGACCGCATCTCGTTTGCCGAGGCGCGGCTCCCAGTGCATCTCGTGCTCGTCGTTGTAGGTGTAAGTCAGCGTGTAGGTGCGCGACGTGGCGAATTCGAACTGGATCTCGCGCGGTCGCTTCTCTTCATCGATCGCGATCACGCGGGTTCGACGCAGTCCCGGGACCCAGCTCGTGAATGTGCTGGAATCGGTTAGCACTTTCCAGCAGGCCTCCGGCGATCGCCGGATAAACGCGGTCACCGTACGCATCGAGCACAATCTAACTCGCTCGTGTGACGCGACGGTGACTCACTGTCACTTCAGTTTCGTGAGCTCTGGCCGAGCCGTCGTCGTGACGCTCGGATCGGGATCGCGCGAAGCCGATTCGAACCAGGTCCTCGCGGTGGCCGCCGGCATCGGCCGCCGCCGGCATCGGCCGCCGCCGCTAGCTCTCGTGCCGCATCGTCATCTTTACCGGCGCGCAGAAGCTGCCGGCCGACCGCGAAATGTTGTTCGAGAGCGGTGGTCTTCTGCTCGGGTTGCCCGATCCGACTGATCGCGGTGCGCGGTGCTTCTGCGGGCGAGGAGCCGAGAGGTCGTCATTGGCCGACGCCGACGCCGAGCTCCGAGACGAGCTCGATGCGACCTGGATGCTCCGGATAACTCGCGGTGGCGAGCAACGACAGGTCCGTGCGCCTCGCCGCGGTCTGACCGACGAGCTCTGATTCGGTGCACCTACCTCACCTCCGGTTCAATCGACGAAATACGCGACGACGTTCGCGATGTCAGCGCGCGCCATGAGCGTGGCTTTGTTGTTCTCGATGAAACAACACTGCGCGGTGCGGAACGGCGGAAACGAGGGCCGACCGAGAATGTGCGCGCCGAGCATCGAGATCGCAGGCTCGTGGCCAACGACGATCACGGCGCGACCGTAGTTCGGAATCTCGGCCGCGGCGCGCGCGGGTTGCGCGGCGGGCTCGAGTGAGCGTAGCGATGCGATCACGCCGAGATAGTCGAGGCTCTGCGCGAGCAATTCCGCGGTCTGTGTCGCGCGTGGTAGCGGCGAGCACAAGATCGCATCGGGTTCCACGTTGGTCTCGCGCAACAGCCGGCCGAGCACGCGCACGGCTTCGCGACCGTTCGCATTGAGCCACCGATCGCGATCGCTGCCGGCGTCATCTTCAGGAACGGCTTCACCGTGGCGGACGAGATAAATCTTCATGGCGTGGTGCTCTCGGGCGGTAGCGCGTCGTCGGATCCTGCCGAGGTCTCGACGGCGGTTGTAGCCTGTTTGCACTGGGGCGCGCTCGCGAGCGAGAGCACGTCGAGTGCGATACCTGCTTTGTCGTCGAGCCGCATGGCCTCGCGCCCCGTGGTTGCGTCCCACAACCGTAGGGTCCCATCGCCGCCTTCGTACGCGAGAGTCGTGGCATCGAGCCAGCGCGTCGCGAACCGGCTGCGCTCGGTGAGGACGTGCTTGAGCGCGCCCTTGCCGTCGGCGACATACAAGGATGGCACCGCATCTTTCGCGCACGGGTCGACGGCGGTCGCGAACGCGATGTGCGCACCACCCGGTGCGATCGTGACGCTGTCGTGCGCGGCGGCGTGGGTCTCGGGGACCTGCGCCGTGCTGGTGCCGAACTTGAGGGTAGATGCGGTCGCGGGGTCCCCGTTCCACGCGGCTTGGACGCCCGCGATCGCGGCCGGGTGGACGACGCGGCCTTCATCCGGCGTCGCTTCGAGCCGCGGCGACGGCAGGGGTTGCGAGATCTTGACGAGCTTCGCGGTCGTCTTGTCGACCGACGATACGGTCCAGTCGCCGAGCCCCCAGCGACCTGCGGCGGGTGCGGTGCCCGCGATCAACTGATCGCCATCTCCGTAGCCAACCGCGACGGCACGCGCGGACGGTAACTCGATGCGTTTTCCGAGCTGCTTCCACTCGATCGGATCGAGCACCGTGATCCATGCTCGCGCCAGCAGGGGCGCGGCGGCGTCACCTTTGGGATGATCGACCTTGTCGAACCCTAGTACCGCGATCTCGTTCGCTCCACGCATGACGCCGAGCACTTGATGATCGGTGTGTGTGAGCCGGTAGTAGCGATGGTTGTCGCGATCGTAGGCATAGAGCTCGCCGCGACTCGAGGAAGATTGCACGCCATCCTTCGCGGGCCACTTGAACGTGCTGCGCCGCCCGATCAACCACAGCGCGGTCTTCGTGCGCTTGATGTACTCGTCGTGGATCTGTGTTGCCAGCGCGGTCACCGCTTGGCCGTGCGGCGTCGCGCGAAATGCTGCCAATTCTGGATCGGTCGCGAACGCGGGACCGTACTTCCAGTAATCGCCTGCGATCGCCGCGACGATGTGATCGACGGCAGCAGCGTGCTCGCCTTGTTGCGAGAGCGCGATCGCGAGCAAGCGCCGCGCATCGAGGTGAAATGGATCCTTCGCGACAGCGAGCTCGCACGCGGTACGGACCTGCGGCCATGTCTTGGTCTTGTAAGCAACGATCGCCTTGTCATACGCGTTCGCGCCTTCGTTCCAGATGAAGTTGAAGCGGAAGATCTTGTCGACGCCGAGCGGCGGCAACGCGATCGGCGCTGCGACCACGTTCGTGACCCCAGCATCCTTCTTAGCGACGGGAGCGTCGGTTTTCTTACCGCAGGCCGCCACTAGCGCGACCATCACGACCAGCCGTGATATTGCTTGGACCACAAACGGAGAATGCCATGAAGACTGTACTTTTCGCGCTGATCGCCGCTGTCGGAACCCTCGGGGCCTGTAGCCACGACAAGCCCAAGACCGTGGCAACCACGCCGCAACCCACGCCGAAGAAGGCCGCTCCGGCGGCCGACACCAAGCAACTCGAGCAGGTGACGACCAACACGCAGGTCAGCCCGAACCTCGCTCTGTCGGGCGATATCCTGTCGATGTGTGGCATCAAGGCCGGGGCGACCGCGGCGCCGCCGCAGTTCGATTACGACAAGGACTCGCTGACCCCCGATGACCGCACGGTCCTCGATCAGCTGGCAACCTGCATGATGACGGGCACGCTCAAGGGCAAGGCCGTCTCGCTCGTCGGTCGCGCCGATGCGCGAGGCACCGAGGAGTACAACCTCTCGCTAGGTTCGCGTCGCTCGGATGCGGTCACCGCATACCTCACGCACCTCGGCGTGGGCGAGCCGTTCTTGCTCGCGACCACGCGTGGCGCGCTCGATGCCACGGGCACCGATGAAGCGAGTTACGCGAAGGATCGCCGCGTCGATATTCTGCTCAAGGTGAACTGAAAAATCGCGGCGGGCGATTTATCAAGACGTTCTCGACGCCCCTTCGAACGTGGTGCGCCGAGATTTTCGGCGGTGAGCTGCGCCTGTCGCCACGTCCTGGTGGACCACACCAACGCGCGACCTCGATCATCGGTGCGTTGCTCACTCCTCCGTTCGATCTTGGAAGTGGTGGTCCAGGTGGGTGGACTATCTTGGACGAGCCCGAACTGCATCTCGGTGACGACGTTGTCGTTCCCGATCTGGCCGGCTGGCGGCAGGAGCGGCTTCCGATCGTTGCGCGAAGGCGAATGGGTGATCCGCGGGCTCCATCGCGGCGACGTGCGCGTGCGCGCAGAGCCGTTCGATGCGTTCGAGCTCGATCTCGCGATCCTGTGGGCGAAGATCGCCGCGCCTCCGCCTCGTGGCTCGCGCGGTTCTGAAGACGGCACGGAATATCACGTCGACGCCAAGTAGGCTTTGGAGCGCGTGCTAGGCTCGAAAGTGGATGGCACTCGAGCACGTCGCGCAGGGCCAGACCCGGTTCTTCACACCGGGCGTCGCCCCCGATCCACGCGGCATCGTCCTCGGTCGATCGTGCCTGATGACGTTCCCCACGCTCGAGGGCGCGGTGAGCTGGCTCCGGCTGTATTCGTCCGAGGCATCGCTCGATGAATTGATGTCGGGCCTCGCGATCACGAAGGCAAAGACAGCACTCGGGAGCCGCGAGATCCTGATCCAGATTCCAGCGGTGTCGTCGTATGCCGCGGATCGTGCGGCGCGGTTGGCACGGCTCGTCGGCGGCGCGATCTACACGGGCACGACCAAGCACTTCGTCAAATACCGCGACGATCGTTCGCCCTACGGGTACGACGCGATCGACATCGGCACGATGCCGGCCGCGACCGATTTCATGGTCCACGGTGATGAATTCACGCAGGGCTACGTTCACGAGGGCGACTTGCCGTTCTCGCGCCTGCTGTTCCGGCTCTCCGTGCGGAAGATTCCAGGCGCCGATCGGCTCTCACCGGAAGACCGCGCGGATCTGTTTCTCTCGGTCGCGCACGGTCTCTCCGACGGAATTATTCGCTACCTCTGGCGTAATCGCGTAGAGGCGACAGCCGGGCTGTTCAACCCGCGCACCACGAGTGCGTTCGACGATCACGTGCGCGATCGCGGCTACATGTGGATCCGTGTGGGCAACCTGCCGGAGCGCATCCTCCAGCTCTTCCTCGGCACGCCCGGCATCGACGTGTTCAAGCCTGCCGGTGCGAACGCTGCGGTCGCGGTCGGCTACGAACATCCGATCGATCTCGCATCGTGCCAGTCGGTGTTCGCCGCTGACACGTTTCACGTGTTTTGGCCGAATGATCGCGTCGATCAGCTGCCCGGGCCGCTCGCGCTCAGCGACATCGGCGATCTCACGCGCGTCGATCTCGAGATAGACAAGCCGCGCGCACCGGTCGAGATGAGCGGTGGTGCACCGGATCCGATCGGCGTGCCGTTGCGGCTCGCCGCTGCGATGGGGCCGCCGCGTCGCGTGGTGGCCACGCTGATTCCGGTCGATCAGGCGTCGCGGCTCAAGCGGATCTTGTTCGCGTTGCCGCCGGTGGCGCTTCGCGGCCATCGGATTTCGGTCACCGATCGCGGTGTGCTCGTGATCGGCTCCGAAAATCTCGACGTGATCCCGCTGGGCCAGTTGCTGTGCGAGCTCACCCCGGGTTTGCTCGTGCCTCTTGGCATGGACGTCGTGCCGCGCGTGTCGCCCGAGGTGCTCGCGCGCGCCCTGGGTCACGGCATCGGTATCGTCACGGTGTTCACGCCCGAAGGCCAGCCGTTCCAGCTGCCCGAGAGTGCGTTCACGTCGCTCGAGCGGCGCGCGCTCGCGAAGCTGGTGCCCGATCGTGCGGGCGTCGAGGATCTCGGCGTCGAGATGACCGAAGGGGCGCGCGTGATCAACGATGCGGTCGGTCGGTTCGCGCTGTGGGGCTTTCCCGATGCCGCGGATCGCAAGCTGCTTCCAGCGTCGGCCGCACCCGACGAGACCAAGAAATAGATGGCTCAGCCCCACGTTCGCGTGTTCTTGGAGCGCTTCGTGGTGCCGCTCGTCACGGGCGGCGAGATCCATGTCGGGGCGCCGATTCCAGTCGCCGATGTCGAGCGCTGGGAGACCGAGCTCGATAGCGCGACGGTCGAGCTCGTCGCGGTCGATGAAGCGCGCACGAATATTCTCTCGACGTTGGTCGTCAGCCCGCCCTCGCTCGTGCTCGGCGCCGACGAGCTCGCGCTCGCTGCGGGGCTGCACAACGCGCTGTTCTTGGTCCATCCGCGCGCCGATCAATGGTCGGTCTCCGATCGCCAGCGCCGCCGGATCGTCGACAACGCGCTCACGCTCGTCAGCCAACCTCTGACTCACGAGCGCAAGCGGGTGATGGCGCGGCACGCGCTACTCTACAATCTGTTCCATCTGCAGCGCCGCGATACGACCGTGTCGTGGTGGACCGGCCGTGCGCGGTTCCAGGGCCAAGTTCCTTCGAAGCGGCTCACCGCGTGGAAGGGCGTGCGTCGCGTTCGCGAAGAGCACGTCGACGTCGGCTTCGACGAGCTGCTCGCGGTCACCGACACGCAGGCGATCACCGCGACGCTGTTGCGGCGCACGCCGCTCACCCAGTTGCTCGATAGCCAGCCCGGCGCACCCCCGCTGCACTGGGAAGATGCGGTGTTCGTGCTGCGCGATGGCGAGCTCGCGCGGGCTGTCTCGTACCACCTCGTGTCGGGTGGTGGTCCTGTCGAGCAGGTCAAAGAACCGTCGAGGCTCGCGGCCGCGTTCGAACAGATGCTCGAGCGCACCCCTGACGAAGCCGACGTGCGTGCGGTCGCCGCGTTCCTCGTCCACATCTGCGCGCTGTTCGCGCTTGCCGAGAGCCACCAGCGCGAGCTCAATGCGAAGTCGCCGCTGATCTCGACGGTGCTCGCGGCCGAGACCGCGGGCCAGCGACCGCGTGGATTGACCACGCTGCTCGCGTTGCCCGGTGCCTTGGCGCTCGTCGATCCACGGCTCGCGCAGCCGCCGGGGATGGCTGCCCTACCGGCGCTTGCCGCGCGCTGGAGCGTGCATCGCACGCAGACCGCCGAGCTTCTCTCGGAGGCCGTGATCGACGCGCTCGCGCAACGGCTGCGTCGGCATCTCAAGCTGCCGACCCACGCCGTCGCGATCTGACTAGCGACCGTGCTTCTTGTCTTCGTGGCGATCTTCCATCGCTTCGTGAACGGCGTGCTCCGCGTTGTGGATGTGAGCGTTCGCGCGATTGCGTAGGCCCTTGGCCCACTCGTTCTGCTCCTTCTCGTCGATGTCGTTCCCGGCCTTGTGCAGCATCTCTTCGGCCTGCTTGAGGTGATCCCGATGCTTCACTTTCGCATCGATCGGCGGATGGTCTTCCATCGGCTTGCCATCATCGATCGCGGCTTCGCGGATCTCCTTGAGTGCCGCGTCGATCTCGCGGATCGCGTTCTGCTCGTCCCACTTCACATCGGGACGCGCCGGCTTCTCGAGGAGCGCGCGCGCGTAGCGAAGATCCGACATCGCGTGCAGGTACGCGGGATGCGCTTGCGCGGGCGGTTGCTCGATGACGACGGGCGTCGGTGCCGGCGGGGGCGGCGGCGCTTCGTGAAGCGGCGGAGGGGGAGGCGGCGGCGCGGGCTCGGCGACAACGGCCGCGTGCTGCGCGCAGCTGGAAGCGAACAAGAGAGTGGCGAAGAGCAGTTTCATCGAAGGAATCTCCACAGTGGTTAGAGCTCGAGACGATGCACGAGATGAACCATCCTGAACGCTCGTAACCTCACTCAAACAGGGTCTTAACCGTGTCTTCAAGCCACGGCCGGGCACAATGCCCGCCCCAAACTCGGGTAAGCTCGCCGTCCTAGCAATGGTCGCGCCGCCAACTCCACCCTCGGCACGAAATTTCACGGTCGATGTCGCGCGCGTGAGTGCGCAGTTTCAAGAGCTCGCTCGTCAGATGGGACAGCAGTTCCTCGACAAGCAAGAGATCATTCGCCTGATGACCATCTCCGCGATCGCGGGAGAACACATGGTCATCGTCGGTCCCCCGGGCACGGCGAAGTCCGCGATGATCGACATGTTCGCGAAGCTGATCGATGCGAAGTACTTCGAGTACTTGCTCACGCGCTTTACCGAGCCGAACGAGTTGTTCGGTCCCGTCGATATCTCTGCGTTCCGCGAGGGCCGCTACACGCGTCGGCTCGACTCGATGTTACCGACCGCCGAGATCGTGTTTCTCGACGAGATCTTCAAGTCGAACAGCGCGATCTTGAACTCGCTCCTGCACGTCATCAACGAACGCAAGTTTCAGAACGGGCCCGACGTCATCGAGGTCCCGCTGATCTCGCTCTACGCGGCCTCGAACGAAGTCCCGAACGACGACAACCTCTCCGCGATGTTCGATCGCTTTCTCGTGCGTGTGCTGTCGGACAATCTCGACAGCTATCACTTCCACGAGCTGATGAAGAAGGGCGTCGCGCTCGAGCTCCGCAAGATGACCGGCCGCGGCACCGATGCGGCAGGGCGACAGGTCGAGAAGCTTCGCCCCGTGACGAGTGCGCGCGAGCTCCGCGCGATCCAGCAGAACTTCGACAAGTTCATGGTGTTCCCCGAGGAGTTCCTCACCAAGTACAAAGGGCTGATCTTCCAGATCCGCTCCGAGGGCATCTCGGTATCAGACCGCCGCGCGGTGAAATTGTTAAAGCTGTTCGCCGCATCGGCGGTGTTCGATGGCCGGACCAAGGTCCACGACGGCGATTTCTTCGTGCTGCGCCACATCTGGAACAACCTCGATCAGGTCGAGCTGCTCGAAGAGATCATCAACCCGGTGGTCGATTCGTACTACCGCGAGCATCCGGACGAACGCCGCTTCATCGGCCCGTCGGCCTCGCTCGATGATCTCTTGACCGAGCTCGGCTCGATTCGCGCGCTGCTCACCTCGGGCACCGAGCTCTCCGACATCCAGCTGTTCAGCCAGCTCAAGAACCTCAACGAGATCAAGGTCGCGCTCGCGTCACTGCCGGGCGATGCCGCGGCGCGGATGATCCGCGAGGTCGACCAGCTGCTCGAGACCGTGTTCGCGTCGTCGAAGTTCGGGCTCTAACGGTCCGAGCTGGAGCACTTGTTCGCCGTGCAGTACTTCGATGCACGACCGTGCAAGGTCATTTTGGAGGCATCGCGTCCTGAGCGAGGCACTTGTCCATGCTGCACTTCGCTTCGCAGAATTTGATGTCGATATCCGCGGCCTTCTGCTCGAGCGCGGGCGCGCCCGACCACTTGCCGGCCTCCTTGTCGCCCGCGTGGACGCACCCGGCCTTGCAGGTCTGCTCGCACGGCGTCAGCGGTTTGGTCGGCTTGGCCACCGTCTCGACGGCGGGCTTGGTCTCGACCGGCGCGGGCGACGCGGGCGGCGCGGGCGGCTCGCTCTTCCCACACGCGGTGACGAGCAGGGCGAGCATCAGCGTCCGGACAGGCACGCAATAGCGTACCAGATTCACGATTGACGAATGGTCAATAACTAATTGGTTCAGCCAGCTCGAGAACAGGTAGCGTTCAGCGCGGCAAGCAGCCGGCTTGACCACTCGAGTTCGGATAGCCGGTGCCCGCGGTGTACGCCGCGTTCGACCACTCACCTTGCAGGTGCCACGTCGAACTACCGAAGTTCTGATCGGTCGACGGGAACGTCCACGCGCACTTGTCGCCGTTCTCGGCGCCACTCGAATCGAACCAGCCTGCACCACGCGGGTCGGTGATCGCTTCCGAGAGCTCGTGCGCCGTCACGCTCGCGAGCGCGGTCAGGCCCTGCGAGTGGCCGTTGCTCGCGCCGCCCGGATCGCAGCCCGCGAGGCCGTCGATGTTGGGCATGTACGCGACCTGGATCGCCGCGCCGTTCGAGCACGTGCCCCAGCTGTGCCACGCGCAGTAATTGACGTGACCCGCGCCGGTGTCGGTGAAGATGAAGTAAACGCCGCTCGGATCGGGGTTGTTGTTGGCGATCTTGCAGGCCTCGGCGACGGCCGACGCCGTGGACAGGGCCTTGCCGGGCGCTGCCGTCGCGTCGAGCGTGTGACCCGTGTACGTCGAGGACGCGGTGATTTGGCCGTTCGTCCCGGAGTATTCGGTCGAGGCCTTCGCGTAGGTCGATCCGCCGAATCCACTGAAGAACGAATCCATGCCGGTGATCTTGTCACCGGGATTCGTCGACCACGTCGTACCCCAGAAGATCGCGTGCGTGGTGTTCGACGTCAGCACGGTGCCTCCATGGCCCGTCATCAACGGCGAGCCCGTGCCACCACCGCCGGTGGGACGCGCGCCTCGCGCGAAGTGCAGGTGCTCCGGGGCGCCGTGGAGCCCTTGTTCACCCGTCGAGGCTTGGTCGACAGAGGCTGTGTCATCGGTCGTATCGAGGCATGCGCTGGCGAGCAGGAACGGCAGGATGGTTAGCTTGTTCATGACGGGAACCTTCACGCGATTCCGCGGCCGACGGAAGTTCAAAGTGACGTGGCACCAATTATAAGGACGCGTAAGAGCTGCGCGATGGTAGTCGAGCTCATCCGTTGGAGGCATGGCCGCGCTCGTGCGGCGCTACAGCGGCTCAGGCCACGGCTTCGCGCGCGCGAGGTCTGCGGCATGGTGCGCGCGGTGCTCGCGGTTCAGTGGAAACCGCATCCTGCGCGACCGTGCTAACTTGTTCACGTGCCGATTCCCGTCGACAAACGCCGGAGTTTTTTGGCGCGGCAGGCCGCCACGATGGCCTTGTCACACGTACAGACCGACACGCCGATGGCTCTCGTACGTGCGGCAGCGTGGGCCAACTCGCTCTCGCGCATGGGCGTCAACTTGCCCCTGTTCGTGATCCACGACATCGGCGTGATGCTCTCGATGTCGCGCGGCGCGGGCGGCTACGTGCTCCGCGCGCGAGACAGCCAGCTCGCTCGCATCGGTCTCCCGCAAGGCGCGAAGGCCCAGCTCGAACAATACCGTCGCCTGCTCGAAAACATCGCGAGCTCCGAGGTCACCGAGCGGCTCGCCGGCCTGCGCCTGCGCGACGAGATGCTCGCCGTGCTCCTGTCGCGTATCCTCGGCGATACCTACAACCGCTGGCGCGACCGCTCCAAATCGACCGGCGTCGAGGCGCTCCCTCTCGATCTCGGCATCCTCGGTGAGATCGACTACGCCGAGCACTTTCGCGACTTCGATGCCAAGAGTCTGTGGCACTTCCTCGATCACGTGGTGCTCCAGCAGAATCACATCTACACGCAGGTCGAGCTCATCGATCTCGATACCGTGCGCCTCCTCGGCCTGTTCAAAGAAGACACCGCCTCCGGCAGCGAAGCGCTCGGCGGCGCGATCGATCTCGTCGATCTGTTCGCCGCCCTCGGCTCGCCCGAAGCGAACGACGTCGCGAACTTCTCGCTCGATCTCTTACCGAGCGTGCTCGAGACGCGGCGATCGACAGGCGCGCAGACCTTCGCGGTCGACGGCTACGCCTCGATCGAGCGCAGGGGCAACATCGATTCGCTCGTCCTCTCCGAGCTTGCTTACGACCGCGAGATCTTCGAACAGAAGATCGTCGATAACGAGCTCCTCTACTATGGCCGCGACAAGCAGCACGAGGACGAGCGCCGGCTCCAGTACATCCTGATCGATTGCTCCGCCTCGATGCGCGGCCAGCGCCAGGTCTTCGCGCGTGGCCTCGCGCTCGCCCTCATCAAGAAACTCACGTTAGAGGGCGACGAGATCTGGGTCCGGTTCTTCGATTCACGCCTCCACGAGACCATCAAGATCGCGCGCTCCGGCCAGGTCCCGGTCCCCTACCTCCTCTCGTTCCGCAGCGAGCGCGGGCGCAATTACGGCAAGGTCTTCCGCCAGCTCCTCGTCGAGACCACGCGCCTCAAGCGCGAGCAGAAGCGCCGCGTCGTCATGTACGTCATCACGCACGGCCAGTGCCACATCGAGCCCGAGTTGATCACCTCGCTCAAGCAGCAGGCGTTCATGTACGGCATCGTCTGCTTGCCGAGCACCGAGCAGTTGCCCGAGTTCGTGCCGCTCCTCGACCGCTCGCAGATCGTGCGCGCCGATGCGCTGACCTCCCGCGCCGAACGCCAGCGCCGCGCGCTCGACATCGTCGGTGATGCGACGCGCCCGTCGAAAGGCGCCAAGCCGGCGGCGGCCGCGCCGGCCGCGCCGGCCGCCGAGATGCCTTCGATAAGCTGGCCGAATTCTCCCCGCGCAGGAGTAGTCGACGTGCGAGTCAACACCGAGACCAAGCGAGCCAGTGAGTGAAAGAGGACCTTGACGACGCAGAGTGGGGCGAGTCCACGAGCTGCAAGACCCGGTCAGGCGCGGTGCGGTCGTTCTCGAAAAGCCGCCTCGTACGCCTGCTCGGCGGCGGCGTGCTGCTCGCCGCTGGCGCCAGCGCGAAAAAAGTCGCGTTCTAACTCGACCAACGTCGAGGCCACCCACTCTCAACCAAGCCTGGCGCGGCTCGCAACGTTCTCGGAGTGCTCGCCAAAAGTACCCGCTAGACGCTCGAGTTTGGCCTGGACGATGTGGACGCGTGGATGCTGGCCAACGTCTCGCCGTCGCAACCGCAGTCATGCGCATTTAATGCGCGTTGCTGCGGCGAGACGCAAACCGTGCGCCGGTAACGAGGATCAGTCGCTGAATCTTCAAGGATCGGGGTTCGAACACGCGATCGCCCGCATGGCACGGAACATGTAATTCCGTACTTCGTAACTAGCTCGTTGGAGGTTCGTATGAAGTTTCTTTTCGCTCGCGCAACTGTCCTCACGACCCTCGCTCTCGCGCCGCTCGCGGCTGCCGGAACGATCACTGGCACCGTGAAGGTCAAGGGTGATCAACCCGCGGTGGTCTATGTCGAGACGGCCGCCGGGACATTCGCGGCGCCCAAGGCGCACGCGCGCATCGATCAGAAGGGGATGCAGTTCATTCCGTACCTGATGCCGATTGTCGTCGGCACCACGGTCGACTTCGCGAACAACGACGCGGTGAACCACAACGTGTTCTCACCCGACAACGAGGGCTACAACCTCGGCACGTGGCCCAAGGGCGAGTCCAAGACGTATACGTTCAAGAAGCTCGGCACGTACACGCAGCTGTGCTCGATCCATCCGGAGATGGAAGCGTTCGTGGTCGTCCTCTCGAATCCCTATTACGCGGTCGCCGACAAGGACGGGAAGTTCTCGATCGCCGACGTCCCCGACGGTCATTACTCGCTCAAGGTGTTCTCGAAGAAGCTCAAGAAGGCGGAGAAGGACAAGAAGTTCCCCGTCGATGTCGCCAAGGGCTCGGGCTCCGCGACCATCACCTTCTGACGGTCGATGACCAGACGTTACGTCCAGCTCGGCGTCGCAGCCATCGCGACGGCCGCGCTCGGGATCTTCGTGCTCGCGCACGTCGCGCACGCGGGCTCCGAGCCCACGCGTGTCGTCTCGACCATCGAGCTCGTCAACGAGGTGCCGTTCGATCACTCTATCCACGCGGGCAAATACGAGATCCCGTGCCTGGACTGCCACGTCTACGCCGACAAGTCGCCGGTCGCGGGCTTGCCGTCCGGGCGCAAGTGCATGGGCTGTCACAAGTTCGTCGCGAAGGAAAATCCGGACGTCGCGAAACTCGCCTCGCGAGTCGCCGCGGGACAGCCGCTGCGCTGGCTGCGCGTGTTCGCCGTTCCAGACTTCATCTACTTCTCGCACCGCATGCACGTTCGCAAGCAGGTCGAGTGCCGCGAGTGCCACGGCGACATGGCCGCGAAGAAGACGATCACACAAGACGAGCCGTTCACGATGGGTCGCTGTGTCGCATGCCACGCCGAACGCGGCGCGACTCGCGACTGCTTGGGGTGTCACAAATGACCACGACCCGACGAACATTTCTTGGAACCGCCATCGGTGCGATGGGCACGGGTCTGGTCGCCAGCTGCTCGGAGCGATTGCCACGCTTCTTGGTTCCCAACGCGGTCCCGACCGACGATGCCATGCCCGGGATCGCGCAGTTCTATCGCACCGTGTGCCGCGAGTGCTCCGCCGGCTGCGGCATGACCGCGCGTGTCCGCGAGGGTCGCGTCGTCAAGCTCGAGGGTAGTCTCGATCATCCCGTGAGCCGCGGCGCGCTGTGTCCGCGGGGCCAGGCCGCGATCGAAAGTTTGTACGACCCGGAGCGGCTTGCCGCACCGCACACGATCGCGGGTCCGCTCGGCTGGGATGCTGCCGAACACACGTTCGCCGCCGGCATCCAGCGAGCGCTCGACGGTGGCAAGCGCATCGTCGTCCTCAGCCGGCCCGAGCCCGGCAGCACCGGCGCGATGTTCCGGACCTGGCTCGCTGCCCTCGGACAACCCGGTACCCAGCTCGTGACGTTCGAACCGATGGCGGCGACCTGGCTTCGCGAAGGCGCGCACCGCGCGTTCGGGAGCTCGGCGGCGCCGCGACTCGACCTCGCAGCAGCGCGCCTCGTCCTCTCGATCGGCGATGATTTCGTCGAGGACGGATCGCCGGTCGAACACGCGCGCGGGCTCGCGCAACTCCGCGCCGCCAACGGTCGATCGATCTACATCGGACCGCGGCTGTCGCTCACCGCTGCGGCCACCGACGAGTGGATCTCGACCGAGCCGGGCACCGAAATCGTGCTCGTACTCGGCCTCGCGCGTCTGGTACTCGAGCGCACCGGCACCCGCGCTGGCCTCTCGGCTGGAACTCTCGAGTCTCGCCTCGCGCCGTACGATCTTGCGACGGTCGCCGCGCGCACGCAGGTCGAGCCCGCCACGATCCGACGACTGGCCACCGCGCTCGTCGACGCGGCGCCGAGCTTGGTCGTCGGGCCGGGGCGCGCGGTCGCGGGCAGCAACGCGGTCGCACTCGCCGAGGCGGTCTGCGTGCTCAACGCCGTCGCCGGCAACGTCGGCAAGAGCCTGCACCTCGCGCCGCGCGGCGATATCGAACCCGCGATGACGCTCGCCGAGCTCGCGACCGCGCACGACATCGGCGCGCTCGTCATCCATCACGCGAACCCGTGCGGGTTCGGTCCGATGTACGCCGATCTCGTCAAGATGATCGAGCGCGTGCCGTTCATCGCGGCGTTCACCAACCAGCTCGACGAGACCGCACGGCGCGCTCATCTCGTACTGCCGGATCACCACTTTCTCGAGACCTGGTCCGACGTCGCGCCCCGCGCGGGTGTGATCGGGTTGCAGCAACCCGCGATGAGCCCGGTCCTCGATACGCGCGCCGCCGCCGACGAGCTCCTCGTCGTCGCGCGCGCACTCGGCAAGACCACCGGCCTCCCCGACGGCAGCTTTGCCGACGTGGTCCGCGCGGCGTTCGACGCGCCCGCGATCGAGCGTGGTGGCCGATTCTCCGAGCCCGCGGACGAGCCGGCAACATTGGCTCCCGATGTCCTCGCGACTGCCGCCGTGCACGCGGAGCTCCGCGGCCCGAAGAATGGCTATCCGCTCGTCGTCGCGCCGACGCTCCGCCATCTCGATGGCTTGCTCGCGCGCAGCATGCTGCTCCAGGAACTCCCGGATCCGCTCACCGGTTACACCTGGACCGGATGGGTCGAGCTTCACCCGGCGACCGCACTCGCGCTCGGCGTAGCGAGTGGAGATGTGGTCGCGCTCGACGGCGCGTCGGGTCGCATCGAGCTGCCGGCGCACGTCTCGACTCGCGTTCGCGCAGGACTGCTCGCGGTTCCGGTCGGGCACGTTGCACCCCTGCTCGTCGATGGGTTATTCGGCTTCACGACCCGCGTCCACGCACAGCGCACCGGCGCGCGGATAAAGCCGCCGCACGTGCGCGGAGGCACGAGGCAACACGGGCGCCAGCTCTCGCGCGAGGTGCCGCGTTCGCTGCCGCAACTGCCGAAGGTCGCGCCGCTACCCTCGATGTATCCGCCGGTCGAGCATCCGGTGCATCGCTGGGGGCTCGCGATCGATCTCGATAGCTGCAACGGCTGCGGTGCCTGCACCGCCGCCTGCTACATCGAGAATAACCTCCCGATCGTCGGCGCCGAGCAAGTCGAGCTCGGCCGCGCGATGAGCTGGCTCGACGTTCAGACGTTCGACGACGGCGGCGACGTGTCGTTCCTCCCTCTGATGTGCCAGCACTGCACGAACGCGCCGTGCGAATCGGTATGCCCGACCGAAGCGACCTATCACACCAGCGAGGGTCTTAACGCGCAGGTCTACACGCGCTGTATCGGCACTCGCTACTGCGAGAATAACTGCCCGTACGACGTCCGCCGCTTCAACTTCTTCGATTGGCGGCGCGACAGCCGCGAACGGCTCGGCCTGAATCCCGATGTCACGGTTCGCGAACGCGGTGTGACCGAGAAGTGTACGATGTGCGTGCAGCGCATCCGCACCGGCGAGGAGCAGGCCAAGGTCGAAGGTCGGCCGCTGCGCGATGGTGAGATCGTCTCGGCGTGCTCGGCGACCTGCCCCGCGCAGGCGATCACGTTCGGCGACCTCAAGGACCCGACGTCGGCGATCTCGAAGCTCGCAACGAGCGGCCGCGCCTACCACCTGCTCGAGGAGCTCAACACCCAACCCGGTGTTGTCTACCTCGCGCGCAAGCGCGACAAAGCCCGCACATGACCCCGATCTCGCAGATCGAGCGGGACACGCTCCAGACGGTGTCCCGCACGACGTGGCGGTACTGGCTCGGCCTCGCGATCGCCGTCGGGTTGATCGCGGTCGGCGGCTGGTGTTGGTCGCAGATGCTCCGTCACGGCCTCGGCGTCTCGGGCCTCAACGCGCCCGTGATGTGGGGCGCGATGATCACGACGTTTGTTTTTTTCATCGGAGTCAGTCACTCCGGCACGCTGGTCTCCGCGATCCTGTTCTTCACGCGCTCGCCATTGCGTGCCGCGATCGGCCGGTCGGCCGAGGGGATGACCGTGATCGCGATCCTCACCGCTGGGCTGTACCCGATCATCCATATCGGCAGGTCGTGGTTGTTCTTCTTCGTGTTGCCGTATCCGAACCAACGCGGGCTGTGGCCGAACTTCCGCTCACCGCTGACCTGGGACGTGTTCGCGATCTGCTCGTACGTCACGGTGAGCGCGCTGTTTCTCTACATGGGGATGCTGCCGGATCTCGCGCTGCTCGCGCGCCGAGTCACCGGCTGGCGCAAGCCGTTTTACCGGATCCTGTCGCTCGGTTTCGCCGGCACGGATGGCGAGTGGTGCCTGTTCGAGAAGGCTTATCCGATCTTCGCCGGCATCGTGATCCCGCTCGCCGTGTCGGTCCATAGCGTCGTGTCGTGGGACTTCGCCATGACGGTGATGCCGGGTTGGCACTCGGCGATCTTTCCGCCTTACTTCGTCGCCGGCGCGATCTTCTCCGGCCTCGCGATGGCAATCCTGCTGCTTGGCGGACTGCGCCGCGGCTATCACCTCGAGCGTTACATCAAGGCCGACCACTTCGACCTGCTCGCCAAGCTCCTCCTCGCGATGTCGGTCGTGATGACCTTCGTCTACGCCACCGAGTTCTACGTGGCGTTCTACCGGGGCGGTAGCACCGAGGCCGAGCTGTTCCGCTGGCGCGCGACCGGAAGCTACGCGCCGTTGTTCTGGCTGGTCGTCGCGTGTAACACCGTCGCGCCGCTGGCGTGTTTCTGGAAGCGTGTCCGGCGCAGCCTGCCCGCGATGATCGTGATCGCAATCCTCGTCACGGTCGGTATGTGGTTCGAACGCTTCGTGTTCATCGTGACAACGCTCGCACACAGCTTCGATCCCGCTTCGTGGCGGACCTATACGCCGTCGCTGCGCGAGCTCGGCGTCTGCCTCGGAGGATTCGGCGTGTTCCTGATGCTGTTCCTCCTGTTCATCAAGGTGTTCCCCTCGATGTCGATCGCCGAGACCATGCAAGGCCAGCACGCGGCCACGAGCGAGCCTGTCGATGAGTGACGAGCTGATCGCCGTCTTCGGGGATCCCGACACCGCCTCGCACGCGCTGACCGCGCTCGTGCGCGAAGGTGTGACGCGCGCACGGATCGCCAGCCCGGCGCCGTTTCCCATCGTCGAAGAGACCGGTCGCCCCGGACCCTGGCGCGTGCTCGGCTGGGTCGCGCTCGTCGCCGGACTCACCGGGCTCGCGTGCGCGATGGCGCTCGAGGTGGTGACGTCGAAGTCGATGGGGCAAATCGTTGGCGGCAAGCCGGTAATCTCGTGGACCGCGTTCGGCGTCGTGATGTTCGAGATGACGATGCTGTTCGCCGGCATCGCGACCTTCATCGCGACGATCGTACTCGCCGCGATCGTGCGGCACCAGGTGGCTCGTCGCGCGCGCGACGCGGTCACGAGCGACCGGATCGTCGTGACCGTCCCGCTCGACGGCGCGAACGCGGACCGCCGCGAGGCGATCACGCGCTGCGTCTCCACCGCGACGGAGGTGCTGTCGTGAGTCGCGGGTTGCTGTTGGCACTGCTACTCGCGGCGTGCGACGGGGCGTGGCCGGCGAGCATGGAAGACCAGCCCGCGGTGCGACCTCTGGCCGAAGCGCGGCCTGCACCGATCGGGTCGATTCCACTCGGTGGCGTCGAGGTCCTCGACGATCGCGAAGACGACACCGATACCTCGCCGCCATACCCGCTCGACGAGGCTGCCGCGACACGCGGCGCCGGGCTGTTCGCGATTCACTGCATCGCGTGTCACGGCCGGGAGGGTCGCGGCGACGGTCCCGTGTCCGCGAAGTTCCCACCCGCGCCGAACCTGCGCCACATCGCGATCTGTCGGCGCACGGATGGCTTCATCTACGGTACGTTGACTGCGGGCGGCCGAGCGATGCCGACCATGCGCGAGGGCACGACCTCGCACGATCGCTGGGATCTCGTCGCGTTCGTACGCCGACTCCAGCATGAAGGCTGTACGGGAACGACTGCCGCACCCGGGAGCGACGGATCTGGAGGTGTGCCGTGATGCGCCGGTGGCGTGACGTCCGCAATGTCCTCGGCGACCGCCTCGCGATCGCCGCCGCGATCTGTGTGATCGCCGGTCTCATCGCGTTCGCGACCGGCCTCGGTGCCCAGGAGCGAGCGCGTACATTCGCGACGCTGATCGCGAACTGGTTGTTCTTTGCGGGCCTGGTCGCCGGTGGCGGCGCGTTCCGGGCGTTTTTCCGTCTCGTCTCCGCGCAGTGGGCTGGTCCGCTATCCAACCTCGGCAGCGTGCTGCTCGGCTTCGCTCCGATCGCGCTCGCGATCCTCGTCGTGATCGTAGTTGGCTCGGGCGCATGGCTGAACGCCGCGCCTTCGGTGTGGATGTCGGGCGTCGGGCTAGGAGCCCGCGAGCTCGTGCTCACCGCGGGGTTGTTCGGTGGCGGCTTTTTCTTGCGCCCGGGTGTGGACCGCGATCGCCGACCACAAGTCGGGTTCGCGATCGCGTACCTGATCGCGTTCGCGATCGTGTTGTCATTGTGGGCCTTCGACTTCGTGCTCGGTGCGGATGCGATGTTCGAGAGCACGCTGATCGGCGGTTTCGTGTTCATGAGCGCGTTCACCGCCGGGACGGGCTTGGTCGTGCTGCTCGCGTTGCGCCACGGCTTGCTCGCGGAGCGCGCCCGCCGCGATGCCGCGGGGTTGATCTTCGCACTCGCGATCTTCTGGGCCTATCTGTTCTGGTCGCAGTACCTCACGATCTGGTACGGCAACCTGCCCGACGAAGTCACGTTCGCGCTCCGCCGCACAGGCGGCTGGGGCGGGATCGTGCTGGCGGTGATTGGCGCGGTGTTCGCCATCCCGTTCGTGACGCTGTTACATCCCGCCGGGCGGCGCTCGGCGCGCGCGCTCGGGATCGTCCTCGCCGTCCAGCTCTGGGGGCTCTGGCTGTGTTGCCAGTTGCTGATCGTACCGTCGCTCACGCCCGTGGATGCGCCCGTGCTCTCGATCCGCGACGCGCTCGTGGCCGTCGGGATGCTCGGGGCGTTCGCGCTGTCGGTCGCCCGGGGACTAGAGAACCTGATGCCGGAGAAGAAGACTCATGATTGATTTCAAACGTTCAGCCCTGTTTTTGGTCGCGTCGATCGTCGGCGTCGTGACGTTCGGTACGTCACGCACCGCCGGTGCGATCCCCGCGTTCGCACGCAAGTACGGCACGAGCTGTACAACGTGCCACACCATCTATCCCAAGCTGAACCCGTTCGGCGAAGCGTTTCGCCGCAACGGCTTTCGGTTCCCGGGCACCGACAGCGACGTCGTCAAGCAGCCAACCGTGCCACTCGGCGCCGATGCCTACAAGAAGGTGTTCCCCGACGCGGTATGGCCCGGCACGCTCCCGTCGTCGATCCCGCTCAGCATCGGATTCAACGGTGAGGTCGTGTTCCATCCCGTCACCACGAACAGCGGCGGTGCGGCGGATAATGGCGCCGCGGTCGTCGCCGACAACCTGGTGAAGGAAGGCCACCTCTGGGCCGGCGGCAGCTTCGACGACAGCATCACGTATTTCAGCGAGCTCACCGCCTCGGCCGGTGGCATCGAGGTCGAGCGTGCGGTGGTCATCTTCAACGATCTGATCGGCCCGGCGCACGCCGTCAACCTGTGGGTCGGCAAGGGCTCGGGCACGCTGAACAGCTTCGGTCCGCACTCGACGTACATCGGCGACTCCATGATCGCCTCCTCTCCCGTGACCGCTCTTTTCGGTGGGACCAGCAACTCGTGGAACCTCACAGATAACTTTCAGACCGCGGAGGTCAACGGCGTCGTCGAAGGACTGGTCGACTACTCGGCCGGCATCACCAACGGTGCGAACACTGCTGCCCACACGCCGACCAACGTCTACGTCCACGCCGGCGCCAAGTTCGGCGGCGTACGCCTCGACGGCGAGGACAACAGCAGCGTCCCCGATCCCAAACAGCCGTGGGCCGAGACCGCGGTCACGGTCGACGCGTTCTTCTATCATTCGAAGTCGAGCTTCACGACCGTCGATCCGGCGGGGACGCCCGACATGCCGCTTCCGGACCTCGCGCGCAGCGATGTCGCGAACGTCATCGGCGGGCACGTACGCGCCCAGTTGGAGTCGCTCGAGCTCGATGCTGGCGCGAACTACGAGCTGCACAGCAACCCGTCGACGACGGGTAAGGTCGCTGCGCTATCGCAGTTCGACGAGTTGTCGTACGTGGTGTTCCCTTGGCTCGTGCCCGCGGTTCGCTTCGAGTACACGCGGCTCGCGCCCGACCGCGGCACCGCCGTCAGCGACGAGCGGATCTCGATCGGAGCGGCGGCGCTGGTGCGCCCGAACATCAAGCTGGTGCTGACCGGCCAGCTCGAGGCCGCGACCGGCGTACCTCCTGCCGGGTGGGGCGCGGTCGGCGGAGTCGCCGCGCCTGCCGATGCCGCGAGCTCGGTCTCGTTGGAGATCGAGTCGATCACGCTCGCGATGGCGTACGCGTACTGATCTCGAAGCGACGGCGAGCTCGCGTGATGCAGCGCTCCGCTGCATGCCCGTGTCGAGCCTGCCGATCCGACTAGGATCGAGCCCATCCAGGAAACTGGGAATCGACGCCACAGATCTGCACACCGCGGTTGACAACCAACCGAGCACTGACGCCACAGAAGATCACGGACCCGGCGTGGCACTGGCCTCGTGCCTGCTAAGCTGGTCCGCGAGTGGCGCGCACGACATTCAATGCGATCGAGAGCACTTCGGATCAGGCCAAGGCCTTCCAGGAGCAGGGGCGGTGGCCGGAGGCCGAGCGGCAGTACCGCGACCTGATCGGCCATACGCATGTAATCAACTACGAGTACGACGATTGGTTGCGCGAGCTCGCGAAGATCTACAATCACATGCAGCGGCCGCGCGAAGCCGCCTTCGTCTATCTCTATCTTCACTACTTCGATCAGGCGCGGACCCAGATCTCGGGAGATGCCCACGTCGGGCTGCGGGCGCGGCTCGCCGAGATGGAGAAGAAGTGGAGCGAGGCTGCGACCCTGTACCAGCAAGCGCAGCTGCCGGTCCACGCCGCGGTCGCCTTCGAGAAGGCCAAGCAGTATCCGGATGCGGTCGGCGTCTGGAAATCGCTCGTCCATCACCCGGGCTTGCAGCACAAGGCGTACGAGCAGGCGCTCGTGCACTTCGATTACGGACTGGCGGCCGTGCGCCTCGATCCGAATTCGGGCGAGGCCCGGCGCGCGCTGATCGAGAGCCAACGCAAGCTCGAGCAGGTCGCGGATGATTTCGAGCAGGTTGGCGAGCTGGAGCGCGCGTTCGATTGCTTCCAGATCCTCCTGAAGCTCGGCAAGGAATCGAGCCAGTTCGAGAATCTCGCCGAGGGCTACGTCAACTGCATTCGCGTGCTGCGCGACGACAACCTCAAGTTCTATGTCCTCCAGTACTACGAGGATTTCATCAAGCTCGCGCTCGAGCGCAACGAGCTCCATGCGGCGGCGACGCTGTATCAGGAAGCAGCCGCGTTTGCGGCGCGCGCGGGCTTGCCATACGATCGCCACTACCAGCACAAGAGCGCGCTGACCTGGGTGCGCTGCGCCGAGAAGTTCGTCGAGTCCGGCGTGCCGGTGCAGATGGTCGAAAACGCGCTGCTCGCCGCGGCATCGCAGCACTCGGCGGTCGGCGATTATCCGGCGGTCCGCGACTGCTTCGAGAAGCTCGCGGCGCTGGAGCTTCCAGATCGCGCGAAGAAGCGGTTCACGGCGATCGCAGCTCGTTACAAAGGGTTGAACGCGCCGCCGATCGAGCTGCCAGGCTTGCCGGACTATCTCAAGCAGACCCACGCGTACGCCGATATCTGGTTCCTCGACCTCCTCGAGTGGGAGATGGGTGGCGATCCGTTCGCGGTCGCGGCTTCGATCGTCGGAGACCTGCGCTATCCGAACGGCATCCGCCGCCGCGCGCTCGTCGTTCTGCTCACGCTCTCCGATGCCGAGCAGCGTAAAGCGACCGATGATATTCAGATCGCGGCCAAGATCGCCGAGCTCCTCGGCGAGCTGCAGTCGTATGCGGCGCTATCACCGCTCGAGAAGCTGTACGAATCGACCGAGCCGAGCACGCGGGTCGCGGCGGTCAAGGCGCTCCGGTTCCTGTACTTCAAGCGATCGTTCGTGATCGTCAGGAAGGCGCTCGTGGATGTGGATCCGCAGGTTCGCGAAGCCGCGCTCACCGCGATCGGTGGCTTGCACTTCCCCCACGCGTTCAACCCGCTCGCGCGGATCTATCGCGAGAGCCTCGATCCGCGCGTGCGCACCAAGGCGCTCGAATCGATCGGAAAGATCCAGACCGTCGAGGCTGGCGAGTTCCTCGTGATGGTCCTGCGCCAGGAGAGCGGGCCGTTGCGCGATGCCGCCTACGCTGCCTTGTCCCAGATGGACAACGCCGATGTGGTGCCGATCCTTCGCCAGCACCACGAGATCGAGACGAACGCGCAAGTCCGCGAGTCGCTCGAGCAATTGCTGCGCCGCCACTAGGCTATGCTCCCGCCCGGAATGGTGATGATGCGGAACATCTTGGTGCAGATCGCGCTGGTCGCGCTCTTTGGTGCGTGTGACTCGCGCGCGAAAGCGGCGGATCCTACCGGCACGCACGGATCGTCGGAGCAAAAATCAAAGGAGCTCGAGAGCTGTGGCACGAGCTCGCACTGCGTCGATGGCTTGCGGTGCTTCGAGCACATCTGCAAGCGCAGCGCGCGCTCCACCGTCGGTGACTTCTACGCGGCGCTCGGCGCGCAACAGCGCGTGAAAGGTGACCTCGAGTCGTCGCTGTCTTCGTACGGCCAGGCGCTCGGCCACTACGATAGCGAGAAGATCGCGCTGCCGCCCGATGTCGATTGTGCGTACGGCACGGCACTCGCGACCGCGAAGTCGAACAAAGAACACGCCGAGCTCGCCGCACGCGTGCTGCATCGCTGTTTGCTCGCGGTCCCGGTCGGCAGCGGCCTGCGCGATCGCGCGCTCGCGGATCTCGCCGGGCTCAACGATGCGGGGCTCGATCCGCTCACGCTCGGGCGCGCGGCCCTCGCCGATGTTTATCTGACCCGCACGCCGTCGACGCCGTCGAGCGACAAGCTCGGCGTCACGGTGACGGCAGATCCGGCGGTCACCGGTAAGTCCTTCCGTGCGCTCCCCGATCGGATCGCCGAGCCGGACATCAAGGCCGGCTTGATCGCGTGCTGGCAGGCCTACAACGCGACCGCGCACAAGGATGCGATCGCCGTTGTTCTCGGCGTGACGGTCAAGTACAGCGCGTCGGACTACGAGGACGAGTCCGGCGTGTTCTCGACCAAGCTCGATCCGCCGGTCGCGCTGCCGCCGGGGCCCGAGGGTGTGGCCGATGCCTGCGTCCGAGCGGTCGTGGAACCCGCGATCAAGGATCTGAAGACCTTGCGCGATGCCTTTACGAGCAAGCTTACCATCACGATTAAATAGAGATTGCCACGACTTAGCGCGCGTAGTAGCTAAGCGCGGTGGACCTACCGAAACCAGACCTTCGAGCCATGTCGCTCGAGGATGCCGAGGCCTTCGCGGTCTCGCTGGGCTGGCAGAAGTTCCGCGGCGAGCAAATCTGGCGGTGGGTTCATGCGCACGGCGTCCGCGACGTCGAGCAGATGACGAACCTCAACAAGGAGACCCGCGCAGAGCTCGCCGAAAAAGCGACGATCGGCAGCCTCACGATCGCCGAGCAGCAAGTCTCGACCGACGGCACGCGCAAGCTCCGCTTGCTCACGCGCGACGGCCAATCGATCGAGAGCGTGCTCATCCCCGATGGCGAGAAGACCACCCAGTGCATCTCGTCGCAGGTCGGCTGCGCGGTGAACTGCCAGTTCTGCGCGACCGCAAAGCTCGGCTTGATTCGCAACCTCGATGCCGGCGAGATCGTCGACCAGGTCTACCTCGCGCGGAAGCTGCTCGAGGACGTCGAGCCCGGTCGTCGGATCTCGAACATCGTCTACATGGGCATGGGCGAGCCGCTCCACAACTACGACAACTTGATCAAATCGCTGCAGATCCTGTGCAACGACAAGGGCGCGAAGCTCGCGCAGCGTCGCGTCACCGTATCGACCTCGGGCCTCGTGCCCAAGCTCGAGAAGCTCGGCCTCGAGACCGTGCGCCCCAACCTCGCGGTCTCGCTCAACGCCGCGAACGACGAGACCCGCGACGAGATCATGCCGATCAATCGCAAGTGGAACATCGGCAAGTTGATGGCCGCGCTCAAGGCCTATCCACTCGAGCAGCGTCGCCGGATCACGTTCGAGTACGTGCTGCTCGCCGGTGTCAACGATTCGCTCCGCGATGCGGCGCAGCTCTCGAAGCTGCTGCGCGGCGTGCGCTGCAAGGTCAACCTCATCCCGTGGAACCCGCACCCCGAGGCGCCGTATTCGCGCCCATCGGATGCGGCGATCACGGCGTTCCAGAACGAGTGCAAGCGCCTGGGCTTGCCGACGTATCTCCGCACGCCGCGCGGGGATGATATCGATGCTGCGTGCGGCCAACTCGCGAATCGCGCGAAGACCGCGGACGGCAGCTCCGCGCCGCTCGTGCCGCTTCGCATCCGTCGCGAACGTCCAGGGCTGCCGGCTGTTGAGTGACAACGGCGTCCCAGATGAACCTCCTGGCTCGTTCGTCCACGGTATCGCCGTTGGGGGCGCTATCGTCGCGCTGCTCGTGCACATCGCGCTCGTCGGGCTCGCCGGCAACTGGGAAAAGCTCTATCGAGATTTCGGCGAGGCGCGGTTGCCGCTCGTCACGAAGATCACGATCTCGTTGCCGTGGCAGCTCGGCGTGCCGGTGATCGGCGTGCTCGTGATCGGCGTGCTCGTCATGTGCCGCCCGAGGTCGCTCATTCCGTATGTCGCCGCGGCGATCGTCTTCGCACTCGCCGCCGTCGCGACCTACTGGCTACCGATGCTTCCGATCACGCAGCTCGCCGGCCAGATCAAGGAGTAAAGCCGCGCGTGACCAGGAACATGTTCGTCGCCATGCCGCCCGCGGCGATGCTCGGGTAGTCGAAGTCGCAACCATCGGCAGACACCCAGCTCGGCAGCTGATCCGACCCGTGGCCGGCCGAAATAGATCCGGAGCTCGTGGTCTCCGCGCCCGCACCTCAAGCTCCGCATACATAAGCGCAGAGGAAGGTTGCGAGGCCGTGCACCGATCTTCGTACGACGCTGCGGTAACCGGCGCGTGGTTTTCGCATCGCGTAAGCTCGGGGTTCCGGTGAAGCCGCCGTCTCGAGCATTGTTGATCGTCGCGGGAGCCTTGACCCAGCTGGTCGGGGTGGCGTGCCTGATCCTCAATATCGGTTCGCTGCCATTCGCGCGAGACCTGCACGCACACATCCACTCGATCCTCGCCGCCATCGTCGCTGCACTCGCGACCGTGGTCTGCGGCACGCTGGTTTATCGCGGCCGGCTCGTACCGATCGCCCTCGCGGCGGGTCTCGATATTGGTTTCGGGATCGGCCTGCCGCGAGGTAATGCGGCGATCGGCATGTTGCTCCACGTGCTGCCGAAAGCTGACGTCGACATTGCGAATTCGTTGATCACCGCAGGTGCGGTCACGATGTTCGTCGCCGCGATCGTGTGCGTGCTCTCGATCCCGGTCGCGCTGCGCTTGCGCGCCTGGGCACGCGCCGAGATCGAACGCGAAGCGCTCGCCGCACGGGGCGCTGAAGGTGAACGTGCGAAGCGGATGTCGGCCGCGCAAGTCGTGCCACCGATCGCGGCGAACACGCTGCGCGGCGTCGGCCTGAAAGTGCTGCCAACGCAGATGATCCGGATCGGCGGTCCACGCGGCAAACGCATGGTGATCATCGGTGTCGCGGTCACGCTGACCGTGATCGGGGTCGTGGTGATCACGGCGGTATCAACCTCGTCGACGCCGGCCCCCGTGACGACAGGATCTGCGATCGTGCTGGTCGGTTCCGGTGGATCCTCTGGCTCCGCTGCGGCCGCGGAGGTCGTCGTCGATGCCGCGCCGGCGCCCCCGCAAGATCCTCCGGTCGAAGAGATCCTCGCGCGCCTTCACCTCGCGCTCGTCAACGCGAAGCCCGACGAGCTCGCCTTGTTGTTGGACGAGCACGTGTTCGCGTTCGGCATCGAATCGCACGAGGTCGCGGAGGGCAGGGCGGCCGTGATCGCCCTGTTGCAACACGACCTCGGCGCGCCGCCGGCCGGTGGTTTCGAGATCTCGCCACGGTTCACGCAGAGCGGGCACGAGGCCGATACTGGCTGGATCGCCGAGGAAATCAAGATCAGCGGCAAGACCTACGTCACGACCGCGGTCGTCGATCTGCGCGAGGGCGCGTGGTCGATCGCCGCGCTCCAGTTCGCGATGACGATGACGAATGCGGAGGCCTACAAGGCGGCGCGCGATGGCGGGCTTGGTGTGCCCGATGCGATCCCCGATAGCCATGACGTATCGCCGCTCGCGCAGGCGATGCGCACCGGCTTCGCGTCGAAGCCCTCGTTCGTCGCAGCGCGCAGCACGCGCAGCGATGCCCTGAACTTCGGCAGTGCGCCCGGCGAGCGTGTGCTCGGCGGCGACAACATCAAGAAGATCTTCTCGAAGATCAAAGCCACGATCCGCCTGCACGACGCCGTGAAGGTCGGTCCGGCAGGCACCCACGGTGGCTGGGGCGCCGCGAATGTCGATTTCAGCGACGCCGGTCGCGACGGTACGCAGGTCACGCAGACCTTCCGCGTGCTCGTCGCCTGGGTCGAAGAAGCTGGCGGCTGGCGCATGGTCCAGAGCCAGTGGTCGAATGCGCGCTAGCGAGCACCGTACTCAGCGAGCACCGTACTTAGCGAGCACCGTACTTAGCGAGCAAGCGACGCGAGCTCGGCGGTCGAGAAGAAGAACGCGATCTCTTCCTTTGCCGCCTCTGCCGCGTCCGACCCGTGGACCGCGTTGCGCTCGATGTTCGTCGCGAACTCCTTGCGGATCGTGCCGGCGTCGGCCTTCTCCGGGTTCGTCGCGCCCATCACGGTGCGGTTCGCGAGCACGGCGTTCTCGCCCTCGAGCACCTGCACGACAACCGGACCCTCGGTCATGAACTTCACGAGGTCGCCGTAGAACGGGCGCGCCGCATGAACGGCGTAGAACGCCTTGGCCTGCGCGTCCGTGAGGCGGACCATCTTCGACGCGACGATTTTGAGGCCAGCGCCCTCGAGCTTCGCGGTGATGCCACCGATGTGGTTGTGAGCAACAGCGTCGGGCTTGATGATCGAGAAGGTGCGTTCGATTGCCATTTCGGGCGGAAACTAGTCGATCGCCCCGGCGCTGTAAAGCCTGGGGCGAGGCCTACAACTCGCGTCGCCGGCGGCGCCACGTGCGCAGCTGATCCTCGACGACTTCGACCGGGTCGCCAGCGCGGACGCGCCCGAGGTCGATCGTACCGCTATGGCCGCGGCCCGCCGATCGCGAGCGGAGGGCGGGGCTACGCGATGAGCTTCGCGAGTGTCGTGCCCATCTCGGCGGGCGTCGGCGCCACGGAGATGCCGGCCTCTTTGAGCGCGGCGATCTTGTCGGACGCTGCACCCTTACCACCCGAGATGATCGCGCCGGCATGACCCATGCGCTTGCCCGGAGGTGCAGTCTGGCCGCCGATGAAGGCGCCGACCGGCTTCTTGACGTTATCCTTGATGAACTGCGCGGCGCGCTCCTCGGAGTCGCCACCGATCTCGCCGATCATGAAGATCGACGAAGTGCCCGGGTCTTCCGCGAACCACTTGATAGCGTCGATGAAGTCCGTCCCCTTCACCGGATCGCCACCGATGCCGATGGCGGTCGATTGGCCGATGCCGAGCGTGGTGAGCTGATGGACGACCTCGTACGTCAGCGTGCCGGAGCGCGACACGACCCCGACGCCGCCAGGCTTGTGGATGTAGCCCGGCATGATGCCGATCTTGCACTGGCCCGGCGTGATGACGCCCGGGCAGTTCGGGCCGATGAGGACGGTGCCCGGATAGTCGCGCTCGAGCACGTACTTCACGCGCACCATGTCGCGAACCGGAATTCCCTCGGTGATCGCGACGATCAACGGGACGCCCGCGGCCGCGCACTCGAGGATCGAGTCGGCTGCGAACGGCGGCGGCACGTAGACCACCGCCGCATTGGCACCGTGATGCTTCACCGATTCTTCGACGGTGTCGAACATCGGGACCTGCTCGAGGCCCGCGACCTTCGCGCCGCCTTTGCCCGGCGTGACGCCCGCGACGACGTTCGTGCCGTACTCGATCGCCTGCTTCGTGTGAAATGCACCCGACGCACCGGACATGCCGGTGACGACGAGGCGCGTGTTGTATCCGACGAGGACGCTCACTTTGACACTCCCTTAGATGCCTGCCCGGCGGCAGCTTCGACAACTTTTTTGGCGCCGTCGGCCATGTCGGCCGCAGCGACGATGTTCAACTTGGACTCTGCGAGCATCTTCTTACCGATCTCGACGTTCGTGCCCTCGAGGCGCACCACGAGCGGCACCTTGAGCCCGACTTCCTTCACGGCCTGAATGACACCCGCCGCGATCGTGTCGCACTTCATGATGCCGCCGAAGATGTTGACGAAGATCGCCTTCACCGCTGGAGACGATGTGATGATCTTGAACGCTGCGGTGACCTTCTCTGCGGTCGCGCCGCCACCAACATCGAGGAAGTTCGCGGGCGAACCACCATAGAAGTTGATGATGTCCATCGTCGACATCGCGAGGCCGGCGCCGTTCACCATGCAACCGATGTTGCCGTCGAGCTGGACGTAACTGAGGTCGTACTTCTTCGCCTCGAGCTCGGCCGGATCCTCTTCATTCGGATCGCGCAGCTCTTCGAGCTCTGGGTGGCGGTACATCGCGTTGTCGTCGAAGTTGATCTTTGCATCGAGCGCGAGGACTTTGCCCTCCTTCGTCGTGATCAACGGGTTGATCTCGAGGAGGGAACAGTCGAGCTCGTCGTAGCACTTGACGAGCGGCTTCATGAACTTGCCGAACTCGACGGCGGCTTTGCCCGAGAGCCCGAGCGCCTTCGCGAGCTTGCGGCCCTGCCAGTCCTGCCAACCGGTCGCCGGATCGATCGATTCCTTGAGGATCTTCTCGGGCGTCTTCTCGGCGACTTCCTCGATGTCCACGCCGCCCTCGGTGCTGGCCATGACGAGCGGACGGCTCGTGGCGCGGTCGAGCAGCACGGCGAGGTAAAGCTCCTTCTTGATGTTCGGCGCGCCTGCGACGAGCAGCGTGCTGACGAGGCGGCCTTCGGGGCCGGTCTGTTTGGTGACGAGGACGTTGCCGAGCATGGCCGTGGCAAGGTCCTTCGCCTCGGCAGCGGTCTTGCACAGTTTCACGCCGCCCTTGAAGCCGCTCTTGAAGGTGCCTTTGCCCCGCCCGCCCGCGTGGATTTGCGACTTCACCACGAGCATCTTGTGCCCGGCGGCGATGAGTTTCTCGGCGGCGGTCTTGCACAGTTTCACGCCGCCCTTGAAGCCACTCTTGAACGTGCCCTTGCCACGTCCGCCCGCGTGAATCTGCGACTTCACCACGAGCATCTTGTGCCCGGCAGCGACGAGTTTCTCAGCGGCGGCGAGCG
>JAYVLQ010000056.1:0-42247 GCA_043759355.1 Kofleriaceae bacterium | reverse complement strand
GTACTCGCCGATCACCGCCGAATCGAGCGCTGCCATCATCGCGTCGTAGTCGCCCCACCCCGCCTGGCTCGACTTGAACTCCCACGCGGCCGCCTTGGCCATCGTGCCCGGTTCGATGACCGAAGGCGCGAAGCACGACCAGCGCAGATACGCCGCGCGGTTTGGATCGTCAAATCTCGGCGCGAGCGTGCCGAGTGCGTAGCGATCCGCGAGGTAGAGCGAGATCGCGCACGCCTCGGTCACGACCGCATCGCCATCCGTGAGGATCGGCAGCTTGCCCATCGGATTGAGCTTGAGGAGATCCGGAGCCTTCTGGCCACCCGTCATGATGTCGACGAACTTTAGCTCGTACGGCTGACCTACTTCCTCGAGCGCCCACACGGTGCCGGCCGCGCGAGAGAAGGGATGGTGGTAGAGCGTGATGGTCATGGCGCAGCCTAGATCACAGCGGCTGCTCGTAGCCGATGTTCACCGTGAAAAAAGGATCGATCGGGAGCTCGCTGTACTGCTTGCCGCCGACGATCGCTTCGTGATTCTTCCACACGTCGACGCCGAGTCCGAGCCACGGTTGGAGATAGAAGCCCGGTGTGCTGACCGGAAACGGATGCCACTGATAGCCGACGATCGCCTCGGGTGAAATTTCGGTGACCCGCGCCTCGGCGTCGGCGGTGTCGTCGCGCGTGATCGAGAGCTTCAAGATCCGGAACGAGGCGCCGACCGAGAAGCCGTCCTCGCCCGCTGCTCCGAAGCAGTAAAGCGCGTAGAACGCACCGCTCGGCTCGACCTTTTCGTCGAAGCCTCCGTTGCCATGTAATTGCGAAATTGGATCTGGCACGTGGAGCGAGAAGCTCGCGACCGCGAGCCGCACGCCATGCAGCTGCGGAACGCGAAACCCGACCTGACCGCCGTAGCCGCTGTTCGCGAAGGTCAGTGGATCGAGCTCGGCATGAATCCATGTCGGATCGGCGTGCGCGGTCGTCACAAAAAATAACAGCGAAAAGACGATCCGCATGATCGCTATCGTACGCTTCACGATGCCTTCACGCGCAGAGGAACGCGGTCGGAGCATGATCTGCCAAGTCCGAACTCTTCGTCTTGATGTGGAGCACTAGCCCGCGCCATCGGTGTGGTTCGCACCGACGCATCGCGCCAGTCACGCCCGGGCACTCGTGGTCGCACGCCCCATCAGCGCGCGTGCGCGCGAGCGCCCGGCATAGAGCTCCTGACGAAATTGATGATCTCGCGGAGATTTACCGGTTTGGCGAACACCGGATAGCCCTCGGGCGCGAGCTCTGGAGAGCCCGTGATGATGGCGACGGTGACATCTCGCAGTGCGCTGTGACCAGCGATGTACTCGAGGATGCTCGGCCCGAGCACGCCGGGGAGCACCATATCGCTCAGCACGACGCACGGCTTGCTACCGGCATCGAACAGAGCAAGCGCTTGCGCCCCATCCGAGAGCGCGACGACTTCGAAGCTCGAGAGCTCCAGTGACTCTTTCAAGATCTCGCGGAAATCCTCGTTGTCCTCGATCAACAACACCCAGTCAGTCGGCCCTTCAGTCGGCATTATAGGGCTGAGTGCGAGACCCATGCCGGATGCCTATCAACCGGGCTGACCTGCTACGGTTCGCTGCTCTCGACGGCCGCGCCCGTTTCCGCTGCGACTTCCTCGGGCTCCGGACCGCCCTCGAGGCGGCGATAGAGCGAGCGCCGATCGATGCCGAGCACCCGCGCGGCATGTGTCTTGTTGCCCTTCGAGGCGGTCAGCACCTGGCGTACGTAGCGGCGCTCGAGCTCCTCGAGCGTCATCATCTCGAGTGGTGAGGTTGGCAACGCCATCGCGGTCTCGTTCGTCGCGATCACGGAGGGCGGCAGATCTTCGACGGTGATGTGCGAGTGCGTGCACAGTGCGACCGCGCGCTCGATACAGTTCTCGAGCTCGCGCACGTTGCCCGGCCAGTCGTACTCGCGCAGCTTCTGGGCGGCACCCTCGGAGATCCCCTCTACCGGCTTTTTCGAGGTTCGCGCGATCCGCATCAAGAATGATTGCGCGAGCTGGAGCACGTCTTCGATCCGGTTGCGCAGCGGCGGCACCGCGATCTGGACCACGTTGATGCGATAGAACAGATCTTCGCGGAATCGCCGCTCGCGAACCTCGTGCTCGAGATCGCGATTGGTCGCCGCGACGACACGTGCCTTGATCGGCGTCTCGTCGGAGCCGCCGACCTGGCGGACCGTGCGCTCCTGCAGCACGCGCAACAGCTTCACTTGCATCTCGAGCGGCATCTCGCCGATCTCGTCGAGCAGGATCGTGCCTGCCCCCGCCTGCACAAACAGACCATCGCGCGAGCGCTTGGCATCCGTGAATGCGCCAGCCACGTGGCCAAACAGTTCGCTCTCGAGCAGCGGCGCTGGCATCGCCGCGCAGTTGATCGCGATGAACGGTTGTGCCGCGCGACCCGATTGCGCATGGAGCGCGCGCGCCACGAGCTCCTTGCCGGTCCCTGACTCGCCGGTGATAAGTACAGTCGCATCGCTCGAAGCGACGCGCGCAACCATGTCGATCGTCGCGCGAATCGCCGGACTCGTTCCCGCGATGCCGTGCACGGGTGGCGTGGCCTTGCGCAAGCTCGCGAGCTCGCGCTTGAGCTTCAGATGCTCGACGCCGCGGCTCACCACGATCGAGAGCGCATCCGCAGCGACGGGCTTCGTGATGTAGTCGTACGCACCGGCCTGGATCGCCGCGATCGCGGTCTGCAGATCGGAGGTGCCGGTCATCACGATCGCGAGCGTATCCGGGTGCTTCTGACGGATCTGCTTGCACAGCTCGATGCCTGACATCGCACCCATGTGGATGTCCGTGACGACGATATCGACTGGCGCGTGCTCGAGTGCCGCGAGGCTGGCCTCGGCCGAGGTGACGGTCGTGGCCGAGAACCCGCGTTTCGCGAGCGCCCCCCGCAGCAGGTCACCGACATCGCTGTCGTCGTCTACGATCTGGACGCTTCCCTGCATCAGCCGACTATACGGCCTGCGTCAGGACGACGGCACGGGCATCGCGCGCCTAGTTCTCGAATCAGGAAAAGACGGCCAATGGGTCAATCCAAGGGCTGGGGCGACAGCAACCGGCCGTTCACACCCTGGCGGTGGCGGGTTTCGCTCGTCCGGTGGCGTCGAGGCCGCCGGAGTGCTAGCGTGCGCCGGTGTTCGTCGCCCTCGAGCGCTTACTGGTCGCGCTGCGCCAGCCGGCCGACCGGGCGCGCGAATTGGTCGCACTCCATGCGCGGTTACGCAGCGAGCTAGCGGCGACGGTCGAAGCAGAGGAGCGCGCGCTCGCGGAAGCGGTGCTCGCGCAAAAGCGCGCGGTCTCGGCGCAGCTCACCGCCGTCCGCTCCTGCCGCACCTGTGCGACCGGCCAGCCACGCCCGATCGGGCACTACGATGGGGGCGCGTGCTGTTCCGGTGTCACCGCGGACCTGTTCGACGACAACGAGCTCGCCGCGTTGGCGCATGCCGGCACGCGGGTGGGCGACCTCGTCGCGCCGCGCACCGATCACGCGGGGTGTTCATTCCGTGGCGCGACCGGATGCACGCTCGAGCTCGATCATCGGCCTGCCCGCTGCGTGCACTACCTCTGCGATACGTTGCGCCGCGAGCTCCACACGCGCCATCAACTCGACACGATCGAGCGCGAGCTTGCGGAGCTCGATCATCGGATGCAGGCGTTTCGCGTGATCCATCAGGCGCGGCTCGATCGCGAGGTACTCGCACCGTTGCTCGAAGCACTCGGCGCGACGCGACGCGAAAACGCAGCTCGCTGAGCCACGTATTTTACTTTGTCGATGTGAGTTAACATCGCGGCATGATGCGAGGCGCACTCATTGGCGCGATCGCCGCGGTCGTCGTACTCTTGTTCACCACGTTCAAGAACCGAGCTGCGGCGAAGAATGGCACCGGCCTTCCAGGTCAGGTCGATCAAGCGCTGCGCGGCAAGCCGGCGCAGAACCTGGCGGCGCTGAGTGCGCTCGTTGGCATGCGAACTCTTCGAGGTCGAGGCAAGGTCGCTCAGGCGCTGGAAGCGTTGCGCGCCGTGGGCAAGGTCAAGATCAACCCAGCGCCGGCGGGTACCCCGCGGCTCGAAAAGGTCGACGTCATCACGTACGAAGCGGTCTAGCGCTGGACGCGGCCGATCTGATTCGCCGCGTACTCCGAGAACCACAGGTCCCCGTCGGGCCCGAGGGTGATCCGCGCGGGCTCGCTGCCCGCGGTCGGAAGCGCACGTTCGGTGATCGCGCCGTCGAGCGTGATCCGACCGATCGCATTACCGGCCTTCTCCGTGAACCACAGGTCCAGGTCGAGACCGACCGTGATGTCGAATGGTTGCGCGCCCGCGGTCGGTAACGCGTGCTCGGTGACCACGCCTGCCGGGGTGATCATGCCGATCGCGTTGCCACCCGTGAACTCGGTGAACCACAGGTTGCCATCGGGCCCGGTGATGATCTCGCGCAGATCGGCATCGGCGGTCGGCACCGTGAGCTCGGTGATCGCGTGCGCCATATCGGTCCCGATCGAAGCGATGTGGTTCGTTCCCTGTTCGGTGAACCACAACGCGTCGTTCGGCCCGAGCGTGATCCCGTAGGCCTCGTTGTTGCCGGCGGCGAGCGGGTACTCGGTGATCGCGCCGGTCATCGAGATCGTGCCCACCGCATTGCCGTCGTCCTCGACGAACCACATCGTCGAATCGGGACCTGCCGTGATGCCCGTGGGCACACTGTCCGGGCGCGGCAACACGAGCTCGGTGATCACGCCTTCGAGCGTGATGTGACCGATCGTGTTCCCGGCCTTCTCGGTGAACCAGAGCGAGCCGTCAGAGCCCCGCGCGATATGATAAGGAATCGCGCTCCGCGTCGGGACAAAAAACTCGGTGACCTCGCCCGCGGTCGTGACCCGACCGATCTTCCCGATCTGTTCGGTAAACCACAGCGCGCCATCGCCACCGAGGGCGATGCCGTACGGGCCGCTGTTCGCCGTTGGAATCGCATACTCGGTGATCGATGGATCAGCGCTCGTGCCCGCACACGCGACGAGCGAGACCAGCACAGCGCGAGACATGTCCGGAGTATAGGCTCAGCCCACGCGATTGGTCGCGATGTTCAACACCAGCGCGATGATGCCGGTGTTGTAGGCGAACGACAGGATCGCGTGGGCGAGCGCGGTGCGACGAATTGCTCGGTCGGAAATCTCGGAGTCCGAGACCTGAAAGCACATGCCGATCGTGAACGCGAAGTACGCGAAGTCGAGGTCGTCCGGATCGAAGGATTGCTCGCCTTCTCCATGCGGAAACTCGATGCCCCCCTCTCCCTCGACGCCACCGCGATAGAACAGGTGCGCGTAGCGCAACGTGAATGCGGTGTGCGTGAGCAACCAGGACAGCGCGGCGCTCGCGATCACGAGGATCAACACGAGCGTCGATTCGGAATCTCCGAGCTGCTTGGCCTGGCGGAGCACGAACGTCGCCGCGAACATCGCGAACGTGCTCGCGACCATCACGATGATCCAGACGAACTTACGCCCGGGATCCTCGGTAGCGGAGCGCGTCCGCGTCTCTTCACTCGTCGCGCGCACGATGATCGAGGCAGCCAGCGCGAACAACGTGACCCCGGCGAGGTCGCCCGCGATCAGCGCGCGCGTGATCCAGGCGAGCCCGATCATCGCACTCGCGAACCAGGCGAGCGCACCGACGACGAGCGCCCAGATCAAGCGCGCACTCGAGCGCCTCAAATCCAACAGATGAAATTCGGCCACGAGCCATGTTTAGCCGATCGCGCATGCCTATACGCTCGGGCTGCCACGGTTCGGGACCGGCGCCAGAGTTCGAACCGCGTGTCACTCGCCTGACGTCGTGGGCTGGACCGGAATCCTCGCGCAACTTGAGATATCGTGCGTGCTCGATGGGTTGGGACTGCACCCTGCACGTAGTAGACGACACGCAACTAACGCGGTTCGCTGCGCGGTTCCTGCGCGGGCTTCACCGCGGCGGTGGCTTCGATCGCGAGTTCGATGGCGACGAGCTTGTCGCGAACGTCAAGCAGCTGATTGCCGACGATCCGGAGACCGGCGCCCGCGCCTTGGGCGAGCTCGCCTTGCTCTACGTCGCGACCGAGATGCCACACTTGTACTGCCGCGGTTTCGCACTGTCGCTGTGGGATCCAGCCACCATGGGTGCGGAGCTGCCGAGGCATCTGTTGACGGGCGTCGAGACCCGCTTGCTCGACGTCACGACCGCGTATCCGCGGATCGCCGGGCGAATCCCCGCGCAGTTCGACGGCAACTACTGTGTAGGCCGGTACGTCGCCGCGAAACACGTGCCTGCCCTGCTCTCGTTCATCGAGCCGGTGATCGCGAGGCAGCTCGATGCCCGACCGTACCGCCCGCTCGTCGATATCTTGCGAGTCGCGGCCGCGAACAACCTCGCGTACTGGGAAGGCGCCGATATCGAAGTCACGAATGCGCACGCCGATTGGCTGCCCGCTCGCCCCACGCCGGTCGTCACGCATCCCAATCCGTTCACGAGCCCGACCGCGCGGCCGTGTGCGATCGACGGCGCGCGCATGCTCATCGCGGATCACGCCGCGCTTCACGAGCTCGACCTCACGGTCTTCCCCCCGGGCACGACCACGCACGACGAGATGCAGATCAATGCGGCGGCGTTCACGCCGTGGGGCACCACGTTCATAAGGATGGCCACCGATCGCACCGTGCGGCCGTTCAAGTTCTCCTACTTCGAGTTGCCCGAGCGCGCGCCCCTCGACATCCATCCACCGTTTGCGGTCGGGCTCGCACGCCCCGGCAAGAATTGCTTGCTGTTATTCCCGCAACCAACGACGACCGAACGCGCGAACGTACGCCCGTTGATCATGTACGCCGATCATCGGCTCGTGCCGCTCGTCGTGCCCGAACCGGTCGAGACTCAGCGGGTCGAGTGCGATGCGATCGCCTTCGGGACGGGCGAGATGCTCGTCGTGTGGGATGCGGTCGCGTATCGATGGGATGGCGAGCATGCGCCGACGATGCTCGGCGAGACGCTCGATGCGCCCGAGGATCTCTGTGCGGTCACGCTCTCGGATGGCTCGATCGTAGGCGGGTTCGGCAGAAAGCTCTTGCGCGTCGATCGCGAGGGTCACTCGACGACGGTCCTGCCGCTCGACAACGTCATCATGCTCGCGAAGGGTCCGCACGATGCCGTGATCATCGGCGAGAGCGAAGGTGACGCGTTCAAGATCTGGTGGCCCGAGACCCGCGAGGTCACCGCGCTGCCGATGGCGTTGCTCGGCCTCGAAGATCGCCCAATGTTCGCGTACTACGACGCGCACGAGGAGCTGCTCGTCGTCGCTCGCCCTGGCATGTGGCACGCGATCGCATGGAGCGAGCTCGTCGCGCTACGCCGCGAACCCAGCTAGCCGAGACTCGCGCGCTGGATCGCAGCGATGATGTCAGCAGGCTCCGGAAATCTGCCGCCGGACTTTTCGAGCACCTTCATGCCGTTTACCCAGATCGTGAATTCACCGGAACCGCCGACTTCGATCTGCGCTGCCTCGCCCAACGTCTTTTGAATGTGCGCGGCCGCCCGGGCCGCGTGAGGTTTGTAGCCTCAGGAGTTGCAGTAGCGAATCTTGATGTTCATTGCGCGGAGTATACCATCCGCTGGTGTCCTCCACCCGCGCTTCTTGGACGGCCGCCCTCGCCGACCGCGCGCGCGTGCACTGGACACCTGCACGCACGCAGGAGCTCACCGGCGGCAAGGAGCTCGAGATCCTGCCAACCGACGCCCCTGAGTTGCTGCGCGCACTCGGAATCCTCGACGGCGATGCGAAGATGCCGCCCGCGCGCGTGCGCAAGTTCCTGCAGATCAATCATGTCGCGCGTGCGATGCGGCCCGCGATGGCCGAGCTCCGCACGCGTCACGCCGTGGTCAAGCTGCTCGATGCAGGATGTGGTCGCTCGTATCTCACGCTGCTGCTCGCGTGGATCGCGCGCGCGCAAGGGCACCGGCTCGAGGTGCGCGGTGTCGATCGTAACCCCGAGGTGATCGCGGAGTGTCGTCGCCGCGCGGAGCTCGCCGAGCTCGGCGACGTGGTGACCTTCGAAGCGTCCGCGCTCGAGACGTTCGACGCTCGCGGCACCCACGGCGTGTTCGCACTGCACGCGTGTGACACCGCGACGTGCGATGCGATCGCGCTCGGCGTCGAGGCGGGTGCCGAGCTCATCGCCGTCGCGCCGTGTTGTCAGGCGGAGCTCGCACGCGGCTGGAGCGAGCTTGCCGAGAGCGGCGCGGCCGGGGCGTTCAAATCGGTGTGGCGCGCTCCGCACTTACGGCGCGAGACCGCGGCACACCTCACGGATGTGATGCGCATGCTGCTGTTGCGTGCCCGCGGCTACGACGCGACCGCCATGGAGTTCATCGCGGCAGAGCACACCAAGAAGAACAGCCTGATCCGCGCGATGCGTGGCACCGGTGATCCGCTCGCGCGCGCCGAGTACGATGCGCTCGTCGCGGTGACCGGTGGTCGCGGGATCGCCCTCGCGCAGCGAATCTGAGCCACGCAGCGCCGCGGCTCACTGCGGGCAGAACGCGCGGCCGGCCATACCACCGGCGATCAGTCATCGCGCCGATCGTGCGCGACTAGAGATCGATTTGCGTCCCGATCTCGATGACCTGTTTCGGCGGCAGGTCGAACGTGCGATCGGCGGTGACGGAGTTGCGGACCAAGAACGCGTAGATCGTCTCGGTGATCGCACCCATCTGACCCCCACCACCGCCGATCAGATTCAGCCGCGCGAGGAAGTAGGTCACGTCTGCATCGCCGAACGGGAGCCCCTGCTCGGCTGCGATCTGCTCGAGCGTGGCGTGGACGAGCGGTTGCTCGGAGAAGCCGGTGTTGATCACGACGCGCAAGAAGCCGTTGCCTAGCACTGTCAGCCTTACGCGATCGGCCTCCTGAACGCGAGGTTCGGTATCGCTCGGCTTCACCGTCAACAAGATGACGTGCTCGTGCAGTGTGTGACTGCGCTCGATCAGGTGCATCAAAGCCGGCGGCATGTGGTCCTCGCGCGACGCGAGATAGACCGCGGTGCCGGGCACGCGTCCGACCAGCAGCGCATCGAGCTTCGGTGCGAGCTCGTCGTAGCTCGGGAACTGCTTCGCGTAGGTCTCGACGGTGAGGTGCCGGCCACGGCTCCACACCAGCATGATCGTGACGAACCCCGCGGCGATCACGATTGGTACGTAGCCTCCGTCGATGAACTTGAACAGGTTCGACACGAAGAACGGGAGGTCGAACGCGAGAAACAGCGCGAGTAACGGCACCGCGCGTACACGCGACCAGCCCCACGTCTTGCGCGTGACGACGTAGAATACTACCGACGTGATCGCCATCGTACCGGTCACCGCGATCCCGTACGCGGCAGCGAGCCGATCGGATTTCCCAAAGCCAATCACGAGGGCGATGCACGCGATCGCGAGGAACCAGTTGATCTCGGGGATGTAGATCTGGCCTTCCGTCTCATTCGAGGTGTGCTTCACCGTGACGCGAGGGAAATAGCCAAGCAGCATCGCCTGGCGGGTGAGCGAGAACGCACCGGAGATCAGCGCTTGCGATGCGATCACGGTCGCGACACTCGAGAGCACGACCAGCGCGAGCTGCGCGGAGCCGGCGGGGACTAGCGCGAAGAACGGATTGACGAGATCGGGATGCGCGTGGAGCAACGCGCCCTGGCCAAAGTAACAGAGCACGAGCGCGGGCAATACGAAGAAGGTCCACACCAACCGGATCGGAAGGCTGCCGAAGTGACCCATGTCGGCGTAGAGCGCCTCCCCTCCCGTCACCGCGAGGACGACGCTGCCGAGGATGACAATGCTCGTCGGTCCGTTCGAGATGAAGTAGCGCGCCGCCCACACCGGAGACAACGCCTGGAGGATCGCGGGATGCTGGATCACGTGATACGCGCCCGCGATGCCGATCGTACCGAACCACACCACCATCACCGGACCGAACAAGCGGCCGATCGTGTGCGTGCCGTGCTTCTGGATCCAGAACAGCCCGAACAGGATCACGCACGTCAACGGGATGACCAGATGCGCGAGCTCGGGCTTCGCGACCTCCAGCCCTTCGACCGCAGAGAGCACCGAGATGGCCGGCGTGATCGCACCGTCGCCGTACAAGAGCGCAGCGCCGACCACGACGAGAAGTGCGACGACCGACGCGCGATTCACGCGCAACCTGCTCGGCACGAGGGCGAGTAGCGCGAAGATGCCGCCTTCGCCGCGATTGTTCGCGCGCATGATGAAGACCAGGTACTTCACGGTCACGACGAGGACGAGCGACCACACGATCAGCGACAGCACGCCGTACAGCGCGTGATCCGCGTTGCCCGCGGTGCGCATGCACTCCTTGAGCGTGTAGAGCGGGCTCGTTCCGATATCGCCGAACACGACGCCAAGCGCACCGAGGCACAGCAGTCTGATGGGCGTGGATCGCGGTTTCATGCGGCCCGTCGAGTGTACGCGTCCTGACCGGCCGACCGAAGTGAGCGCCAGCGCTCGCTGGCAGACTTCTCGCGGAGCGCGATCCCATCTCTGCTCGGAACGCTCATACTGAAGGGTGTCTTGGTCCCGGCTTGTCCTGTTAGTCGTCGTGTTCGCTGCTCCGGTGGTGCATGCCGAGCCGACCAAGGTCGCGGTCGTGCTGAGCGTCGCGGTGAATATCGATCCAACCCGCGTCGATGCGCTGACCCAGGATCTGGCAGCCGCACTCGCGAGCGAGCTGGACGTGGAGGCGATCGGCGGCCTCGACGCGCGACGGATGTTGCCAACGGAGGGGCTGCCGCCGGATTGTAGGACGAGCCCGAAGTGCGCGGCCGACGTAGGGCGTCGCACGGGAGCGACGCAACTGCTGTTTCTCGTGATTGTCGCGAGTGGGACGACCGGTTTGATAAGGGTCGAGACCACGTGGCTCGAGCCGTCGTCGGGGCATCGAGCGACGCGAGGTGCGATCGAGCTCAAGTCGACGGCGCTGGGTGAGGCGAGGACGAAGTTCGCGAAGGCCGCGCACGCGCTCTTGCCGGACGCCCCGCTGCGTGGCGCCCTGCCGGTAGCTGCGGTCCTGGCAGTCGCGCCGATCACGCCGCCGATCACGGATCACCGACGGATCGGAACTCCCGTGCTGATCGTCGGTGGCGTCGCCGTGCTCGCGCTCGGCGCAGCGATCGTGACGAGCGTGGAGACTGTCTCGCACTTTCGCGCGTGCGATCGAGATCCGACCTGCACCGATGATGATTCGCGGCGCGGATCGATCCGGACGCTCGGCTATGCCGCCGATATGACCACCGCGATCGCCGCCGGCGCGGCGATCGCGACCGTGTTCCTGCACGTCAGGTCACGAACAAACGTGGTGATCGTGCCCACCGCCGAGGGAGCCGCGATCTCGATGAGCGGCAGGTTCTGATGGCCAGCCCGGTAACTCCCGCCGAATCCGCTGATCCATTGCTCGGCCAGACGATCTGCAGAAATGTGATGACGAAGGATGATCCGGATCATGGATGTCATGTCGGCCGACATCGCAGCGCGCGCGCTCCGAGGTTCGGCGCGCTACGGCGCGTAGCCGAGATCGATGCAGTTCGTGCCCTCGGCGATCGATGGATCGGTATTGCCGGCGACCAGCACGCAGATGTGATTGAAGCCGACCTTCAGCACGGGCGTCAAGTGCGCGACGCCAGAGGTATCGAACATCGGATGATAGAGATGGCCGTTGTCGACGAGGTTGCCGTTGCGATCGATGACGAGCAATGTCGAGGTCTGATCTCCTGGCGTGCCACGCAGGCTCACGACCGGATACTCGGTCGCGACGACCAGCGCGCCGGAGAACATCGGACCGATCGTCACACCACCCTGCACCGTGCCCGCTGCCGCGTCGATCCGGATCCGACCATTCGAGCTCGCGCCACCATTGCCGATCGTCGTACCGGTCGCCACCGCCAGCGCGCCGGTCGAGATCGTGCCGCCGGTGCGTAAGAGGATCACGCCACCCGCACCCGCACCGCCCGCGCCCGCGGGGGCCGTGCCGGCCGTGCTGTTGCCGCCGGTCGCCGTGATCGCGGCGACCGAGATATTGCCACTCGCGCTCAGCTCGATCGTGCCGCCGCCCGCGCCACCGAGGCCTCCGGCCGTCGTCAGGCTCTGGCCACCGCCGCCTCCACTCGGTTGATTCGTCACGTAGCTCGAGAGCCACGGATCGCCGGTCGCCACGCCTCCCAGCCCGTCGCCCGCGCCATCACCAGTGCCCGCCGTTCCGGCAACCACGAAGCCCGCGCCTCCACCACCGCCACCGCCACCGAGACCACCCAGACCTCTCTGCCCGCGACCAGGTCCCGTGCCAGGCGCGTTCGCAGGGCCGCCGATGCCCCCGCCCGGACCCGGGCTCGCGCCTGCGGCACTCGCCGTCACCGCGCCCGCGACCACGATGTGGGACGCCGAGCGGAGAATCGCGGCCTTCGTCACGCCGGGTTGCGGCGTGAACGTGATCGCCGCAGCCAGCTCGATCGTCGAGTACTTCGCCTCGAGCGCGGCGGCTTCGACGTTCGCGGTGAGCTCGTTCAAACAATGCACCGAGAAGGCATTCGCGAGCTGCGCCATCGCGGTGCCGCCCGCGCCATTGTCCTGGGTCACGGTCACCGCGATCGGGATCGCCATCGGCGGTGCGCAGCTCGTATCGATCGGCACGGACAGCGCGAGGACGATGTATTTGTGGTCGGACGAGACCTTGAGATCGACCAAGGTCGCCGCGGTGCTCGGCGTGAACATCACGGTGAGGTTCGCGGTGTCCTTGACGAAGTTGTTGCCGTGCAGCGCCACGATCGCGGGACGGCTGCCGGATACGCCCGTACCTTCGTCGAGCAGCAGGGGATACGCGCTATCGACCGCGATCATCGCCGGATCCGCGATGCCAATGACCTGGCTGTCCTGCGGTTGCGAGTCACCGTTCGCGTCGATGAAGGCGATCGACCCGTCGCCCTTGTGGATGTTGTCGGGGTTGAAGAAGACCGAGCACCCCGCGCTCAGCACCGCCGCTCCGACCAGCAGTGTGTCGCGCATCGATCCCCTCACTATACGCGTGTTCGACGAAGACAAGCCCTGCAAGTGTCTCGTACGGCGTCAGCGCCGTCCGCTCTGCATTGTAGTTGACTCTGACGCGTGGCTTGATGCTCGCGGTAGCCGAGCTCACCAAGGTGACCGCAGCGCGCGAAGACCGACCAGTGGAACGCCGAGTGCGGCTGCCCGGTCTGGGCAGCCCTTGACCCGAAGACCCGACTGCGCGCCCCACGCGACGTTCGCGGAGCTCGCCCGGCTGTTCGAGCAAGTGCCAATCGAGCCGACCCTCGTCGCGAGCGACTGCTACGCGCCCGCGAGTAACGATTTCAGGTTGCTTCGAAACGCGTGACAAGCTCGTCGCTGTCCTTGTCGAGCGTGTGGACGAGCAAGTGGGCGACGATGTGCGAGGGGGCATGCGCCGTGAGCCGCTCGAGGGCCACCATCACCTCGGCTTCGTTGATCGAGCCATCGTGGTTCACATCGATCTGATCGAAGCCTCCGAGCTTCTTCCAGAGTTCGACCGCGAACGCTTCGGCGAGCACGTGCTTTATGTCGCGTCCCGTACCCTGTTGCGGAATGGCTTCGGGATGGGCCGCCGCGAACTGCATGAGCGGCTCGTTGTGATCCATGCCGACGAACAGGTTCCGGACAAGTGCGAGCCGGTAGCTGCGCGCATCTTCGAGGATGTCCGGATCGACGCACGCTTGCAGGAAGCCTCCCGATTCAACGGGCGCATGGGATCGCGACGCCGCGATCGCGGCCTTGATCGTCGCGCCCGGCATCGCGACGACGACGACCTCGTTCTCGAAGGGCACCTCGGCTTCGAGATCACCGTAGGTGAAACGCTCGAGATAGTCGTGGCTCGCGCGGATTGCACCGCCGTTGAGCACGGCAAGATCGGCGTGCAGCGCATCGCGCGTGCGCGTGCAGAGCAACGTGCCCATCGTGGTCTGGCGCACGCGCGCACCGACCGAAGAGAGCAGCTCGCCCGGAGCGACCTGTACGAGCGTCGCATCGGAGATCTCGCGCACCTTCGCCATGTGGCGATCGACGCGCGCGCGGAGGTCGGCATCTTCTGGATAGTCGGAGGACATCACGCGCGTGACCGTCACACGCGGCGTGCCCTCGAATCCGAGATCTGAAACGATCGCGGCGACGCCATCGGCGCCTGCTTTGACGATCCACGCACCCTCGACCTCCTCGATCAACGGCACGTGCTCGTGACCCCCGACGATCAGGGGAAACACGTGCGTGCGAGCGAGCACGCGATCGACCGCCATGTCTTGATGGGTGATCGCGACCACCGTCGTGCAGCCGCGCACACGCAGCTCGGCCGCGGCGGCGAGCGCATCGGTGTAGGCGGATCGCACGGTCGCACCGCCGAACGGCGGGCCGCGAAACAGCGCCGGATCGTCGACGACGACCGCGACCAGCCCGACCGTGTGCTCGCCGACCTTCACGATCGCATCGCGCGGCATCGTCGGATCGAAATCGACGTTCGTGGACAGCCAGGTGCCGCGGAACTCGGCGACGCGAGCGTGGAGCTCGGCCGGTTTGATATCGTCCTCGTGATTACCGAGGATCGCATAATCGATCTCGAGCGCGTTCAAGCAATCGACCATGCCCTTGCCGGCATCGAGACTCGATAGCAGGCTCGGCCCGACGAAATCGCCCGCGATGATCGAGATCGTGACATCGGGCGCCGGCAGCCTCTGCGCGCGCAAGAGGTTCGCGAGCCGCGGCAGATGATCGAGCGCGTAGATGTCGTTGATCGACAGGATGCGGAGCCGTGCGGTCACGGCAGCAGCATACGCTAGCTCGAAGGGCCCATCGTGGCGGCGACCTGCGACGCGATCCGGAATAACGTGTCGGCATTCTCGAGGCGCGCCTGCGCGGTCACGATGACCGAGCCTGTCGCGTGCAACGGTGCCGCGATCAGCAGCTGCTTCCACGGGTGGCCTTCGTGCTCGTACGCGACCTCGAGATATTCGAGCTTGCGCGTCGAGCCATCTGTCTCGGTCACGGTCAGCGCACTCTGATTGATCAGCTGCTGGTAGGGCGCTGGACGAAACTTCACCGACTCCGCTGGGCGATCGTGCCGCTGCAACCGGATGATCTCCTGGTTGCCAGCGTATAACTGGAGCTCGTACATCGGATCGTCATCGCCAGGAGCGGCCGGCACCACGATCACACCGGCCGGTAGGTCGTGGACGATGCCGGGGCCGAGCACGCACCACGGGCTATCGCCGAGCCCGACATCGATCTGTGTGGCCACGTCCGCGTAGACCACGTGATCTTCGAGCAAGAGCTCCGGGCCACCTGCGCCGAACTGGGCGTGGTTTGGCGTGTCCCAGGTCGGCGGCGCGGTCGCGCTGCGATCGCCGGGCACGAATCGCGCGATCTCGGTCGCGTCGTGCGCGATCACGAGCTCGTTATCGGCACTCACCATGGCGCGACAGTGAACGACCGGCGCGATCAACATCCCGTAGCCACCGAGGCCAAACGTCATCCTCGAGCTATATCACCGCAACCGCTCTACGGCGGGATGTCCTCCATGGATCGACCCGCTGCCTGGGCTATCGCCGGATCGTCGCGCGTCGCGCCGACGCCCAGCCACTCTTGAGTCCATGCGCGCAACACCGAAGCCCACTTTTCGCGGCGCGCGCCGGTTCAGCGCCGCTTGCGATCGGCGAGCTGCTTCTTGCAAGCCGCATTGATCGCCCGGAGCTCGGTGAGCGAGAGCTCGAGCTGCGCTCGCTTCTGCTCGAGCTCGCGGATCGCGACATCGGTCCGTTCGACGACGTACCTCAGCTGCTTGGTTCGTCCCTCCCCGTGATCGCCGTACATGTCGAGGTACTGGCCGATCTCCGCGAGCGTCGAACCGAGCGCCTTTGCACGGAGGATCAGCGCCAGCCGCGCCCGATCGCGCCGGGTATAGATCCGAGCACCGTTGATGCGCTCGGGCGAGAGCAGTTGTTTCGCCTCGTAGAATCGCAAGGTCCTGGCCGAGACGTCGAACTCGTCGGCGAGCTCGGCAATCCCGAACAGCTCCTCGGTCTCGGCAGGCTTCACCGACGGCGACGCTAGCACGTGGCTCGGGGTGCCGCATACGCAAACAGATTGACGTATACGTCAACCTGGGCTCAACTGACGGCCAGCATGAAATTCACTCCCGAACACCGTCAGCTCGCCGAGACCGTGCGCAAGTTCGTCGCCACCGAGCTCAACCCCAACGTTGCAGCGTGGGAGGCGGCCGAAATGTTCCCTGCATACGACGTGTTCAAGAAGATGGGCAACCTCGGCCTGCTCGGCGTGAAGTACGAGGCCGAGTACGGCGGGCTCGGCCTCGATTTCTCGTACTCGATGGTCGTCGCCGAGGAGCTCGGCGGCTGTAACTGCGGCGGCGTACCCATGGCGATCGGCGTACAGACCGATATGTGCACGCCCGCACTCGCCCGCTTTGGATCGCCGGAGCTCAAGAAGGAATTCCTCGCGCCTTCGATCAGCGGCGATCGCGTCGGCAGCATCGGCGTGAGCGAGGTCAGCGGCGGCTCCGATGTCGCGGCGATCAGGACCACCGCGCGCGTCGAGGGCGATGACTACGTGATCAACGGCAGCAAGATGTGGATCACGAATGGCATGCAGGCCGATTGGTGCTGCTTGCTCGCGAACACGTCTGACGGCAAGCCGCACCTGAACAAGTCGCTGATCGTGGTGCCGCTCGATGCGACCGGCATCGACCGCCAGAAGATCAAGAAGATCGGCATGAACTCGTCGGATACGGCGCAGCTGTTCTTCGACAACGTTCGCGTGCCCAAGCGCAACTTGATCGGCACCGAGGGTGCGGGCTTCGTGATGCAGATGCTGCAGTTTCAGGAGGAGCGGCTGTGGGGGGCGGCGAGCGGCTTGCGCACGCTCGATCGCGTGATCGACCAGACCATCGCGTACACCCGCGAGCGCACCACGTTCGGCCAGCCGATCTTGAACAACCAGGTCGTCCACTTCCGGCTCGCCGAGCTCCGCACCGAGGTGGAGCTCTTGCGCTCGCTCGTGTATCGCGCCGTCGAGAGCTACATCGACGGTCAGGACGTCACGCGGCTCGCATCGATGGCGAAGCTCAAGGCCGGCCGGCTCGGGCGCGAGGTCACCGATGCCTGCCTCCAGTACTGGGGTGGCATGGGCTACACCTGGGACAACCCGATCTCGCAGGCGTATCGCGACGGTCGCCTCACCTCGATCGGCGGCGGTGCCGACGAGATCATGCTCGGCATCATCTGTAAGCTCGAGGGCACGCTACCGAGCAAACGGAAGACTTCATGACTACTGACAAGGCGATCCTCACGTGCGCTCTCACCGGCGTCCTCACGAACCCCGCGCAATATCCGGTGCCGGTCACGCCCGCGCAGATGGCCGCGTCCGCGCGCGAAGCTTTCGACGCGGGCGCCGCGATCATGCACATCCACATTCGCGATCAGCGCCCGAACATGGGGTACCTACCCTCGTGGGATCCCGAGGTCGTCGCGACCGTCGCAACGGCGATCCGCGAAGCGTGTCCCGGCGTGATCATCAACCTCACCACCGGCGTGATCGGCCCCGACATCTCGGGGCCCGCCGCGTGCATCACTCACGTCAAGCCCGAGATCGCAGCGTGCAACGCGGGCAGCTTGAACTACCTCAAGCTCAAAGAAGACGGCCGCTGGGCATGGCCACCGATGGTGTTCGACAACCCGGTCCAGAAAGTTCAGAGCTTCCTCGACGTGATGAAAGCCGCCGGCTCGCACCCCGAGTTCGAGTGCTTCGATGTTGGCATCGTGCGCTCCGTCGGGATGTACGTGAAGAGCGGGATGGTGCCAAAGGAGCTCGGGCGCCCCGAGTACAACTTCGTGATGGGCGTGGCCTCGGGCATGCCGTGCGATCCGGATCTCCTCGCCCTCCTGCCGCGCTGGCTCGCCCCGGACTCGGTGTGGCAAGCGACGCTGATCGGTCGCGCCGAGATCTGGAACGTGCACGACAAGGTCGCCGAGCTCGGCGGTCATCTGCGCACCGGCCTCGAGGACACGTTCTATCTGCGCAGCGGCGAGCGCGCGACCGGCAACGGCGTGCTGATCGAGGAGCTCGCGAAGTGCGCGCAGCGTGTCGGTCGCGAGATCGCGAGCCCGGCCGAAGCGCGCGCCCTGCTCGGCCTTCGCGCGTACGCCTGATATCGTGAGCGCGAGCTCGCGCACCCGCCGGCCTGACCCAGGTTCTGTGCGGCAAGAACTTCGCGAAGCTCCTCAACCGGTCGCGCATCGTCGATCCCGTGATTCGCGGGACCCGAAGATTCCTTACATGGTTTCTCCGGCTGCTCGTCGGAATGAATGGCGGCCCGGTGTCGTCGTCGAACCTGCATGCGCTACGAGCTTCTCTCGCTGATCGGCGAAGGCGGCATGGGCAAGGTCTACCGGGCCCGGCATCGCGGGCTCGACAAGCTCGTCGCCCTGAAGGTCATCGATCCGCGGGTAGGTAGCGCCGAACGGTTCGTCCGCGAGGCCCACGCGATCGCACGGCTCGATCACCCGGGCTGCGTGCGGATCTACGATCACGCCGCGGGTTACATCGCGATGGAGCTGCTCGAAGGCCCGACGCTCGCGACCGCGATGGAAGCACAGCTACCGATCGAGCAGGCGCTCGCGATCACGCGCGATCTGATCGCGGCGCTGGCGCACGCTCACGCGCATGGCGTGCTGCACCGCGATCTCAAGCCCGCGAACGTCATGCTCGCGAAGCGTGGCGCCGTGATCATCGATTTCGGACTCGCATGGCTCCACGACGCCGCGAAGCTCACGCGCGAAGGCATGGCGTTCGGCACGCCGAGCTATCTCGCGCCCGAGCGCTTGCGTGGCGATGCGTACGACGCCCGCTCGGATCTCTACGCGGTAGGTGTGCTGCTCTACGAGATGCTCGCTGGCGAGCAGCCGTTCACCGGCGCGACGCGCGACGAGATCATGCGCAATGCGCTGGGGCGTCGTCCTCGACCGCTGCGTGCGATGCGCGCCGGCATCCCGAGCTCGCTCGATGACTTCGTCATGCGAGCCCTCGCGAAGGATCCTGCGCATCGCTTCGAGACCGCCGAACAGATGCAGGCAGCGCTCGCCGCGGTCCAGCTCGTCGAGCCCTCGACCAGCGACTCGACGATGATCGAGCTCTCGTTCGAGCGACCTTCACTCTGGTCGAGGCTGCGGACGTGGGCTCGCTACGGTCGTTGGCGCTGGCGACACCGCCACGCCTGAGAGCACGGTCAGCGAGTTCGCTCGGCGTCGATCGAGTTGTCCTGGATCTTTTCGAGCAGGCCTGTTCGATCGAATGGCTTCGCGACGAATTGCGCGCTCGAGATCGGCAGATCTTGGTGATAGCCCGACATGAAGATCACGCGGGTGGTCGGCCGGACCACGCCGAGCTCGCGCGCAAGCTCGCGACCCGACATGCCCGGCATCACCATATCGGTCAGCAAGCTGTGGATCTCGCCTGGATGCGAGCGCGCGATCTCGAGTGCGGCCTCGCCTGAGCTCGCCGAGAGCACGTTATAACCCTCGCGCTTGAGCATGCGCTCGGTGATCCGGCGAACGCTCTCGTCGTCGTCGACGACGAGGATCGTCGCATCTCGGTTGCCGACGACCGTGCCCTCCGTGGCCGCCTCGACGCGATCGGTCTCGGGCAGATAGATCCGGAACGTGGTGCCGGCGTCGATCGCGGACTCGACGACGATGTCGCCGTGCGCTTGCTGGACGAGCCCGTAGACCGTCGCGAGGCCGAGCCCCGTGCCCTGCCCACGCGCCTTGGTCGTGAAGTACGGCTCGAAGATGCGCGCCATGACCTCGGGGGACATGCCGGTGCCAGCGTCGCGAACCTCGATGGCAACGTACCTGCCTGGAGTGATCGCCCGACGAGCCGCACGATCGGCGTCGATGTCGACGACGTTGACGCCGATCGCGACCCGGCCACCATGCGGCATCGCATCGCGCGCATTGACGACCAAGTTCATCAGGATCTGCTCGAGCTGCGAGCTATCGATCAGGACGTGTGCCGCGGGACAGCTGACTTCGGTCGCCAGCTGGACCTCGCCGAGCGTCCTCGTGAGCATCTTGTTCATGCCCCGCACGACGCTGACCACGTCGACCACGCGCGTCTTGACGAGCTCGCGCCGGGTGAACGAGAGGAGCTGGCGCGTGAGGTCGGCGGCACTGGTCGCAGCGTGCGTGATCTGATGGACGTCGTCTCTCGCCGCAGGGTCCTCGAGTGACTCGCCGAGCATGTGGGCGTAGTTGAGGATCACGACGAGCAGGTTGTTGAAGTCGTGCGCGATCCCACCTGCGAGCTGGCCGAGGAGCGCAACACGGTCGCGGTGCGCGGTCTGATTCTGGCGCTCGCGCTCGGCGGTGATGTCGCTGACGATGATGACGGTCTCGCTCGCGTCCACGGAGGTGGTCGCCGCGATCGAGAGGACGCGTTGCCCTTTCGTCGTGACCTCGTGAGCGCGCGCATCCCGGGTCAGGACATCGGTGGTGACTCCCGCGATCGCCGCGACCTCGACACCGACTCGCAGCTCGCCGACCGCATCGGCGTGATCGCTGATCCAGCGATTGGCGAGGACACAGCGGCGCTCGTTATCGATCACGACGACGCCGACAGGAAGACTACGCACGACACGCTCGACGCGTGCACCCTCGTCGCTGATCACGGATTGCACGCGCTGCACGAGCAACGAGTTCTTGATCGCGAGTGAGGTCGGACCGGAGATCGCGTTGAGCAGCTCGAGGTCCGGCGCACTGAACACGTTGAAGCTCGCGCGCGAGTCGAGCTGGATCACACCGAGCCATTCGGTCTCGTCCGCCTGGTAGCGGAGCGGGACCGCCATCACCGAACGGACGCCGTGAGCGGACAAGCTCTCCGAGCGGCGCAACGCGGCGTCGTCATCGATCTCGGTTCGCAGGTACGGCTCGTGCCCGATCATCACCTGGCTCAGCACGCTGGTCGAGATCGCGAACGGTGGCTCGTCGGCCGCCCGCGCGCGCGTTGCTGTCATGTGCGGCACCTTGGAGTGCGGCTGATAAACAACGATCGCGGCGCGGTCTGCGCGCAACAACTGGAGGCAGGTCGCGAGCACGCGATCTAGCACGCACTTGAGATCGTGCTCGACGCCGATCGCATGGCCGAGCTCGGCCACCGCGCGCAACCGGACCAGCTCCTTGTGATCCGCGGACGAGAGGGTTTGCTTGGGTTCTTCTTCGAACCGCAACTTCACGGGACCGATCAAGATCTCGTCACCGTGGGTCAGGGCTACCTCGGTTACTTTGCGCGCGCCGACGAACGTGCCACGCCGGCTCCCGAGATCTCGGATCTGGTAGTTACCGGCCGCGTCCTGCACGATCTCCGCATGCGCGCCCGAAATCATCGGATCGTCGAAACAAATCGTCGAAGTCGCATCACGGCCGATCACGGTACGCGAGGTGATCGCATGACTTCGCTTACTTGCGAACTCGACAAGCTTCGCCATCGGAACCATGCCCATGGTACGGCCGCTTTTGCGATCGGTCGATAGCTGGCTCGGCTAATTAACATTCTGCGACGTGCAAACGCGCAGGCCCAGCGTGGCGTCGCGGACGAGCTTCTGAAGTACGTAGCGATTGGTCAGATTCGCAGTCTTGCGATCGTTGTAGTAGCTGCCGCCCTTGGCGATGAACTCGCCGGCGTGCTCGCTCTGTGTCCATTCGAACGCATTTCCCGACATGTCGTCGATGCCAAACGGGCTTGTCGACGCTGGGTGTGATCCGACCTCGTCGGGCCCCATCAGCTCACGACCGTAGGTCACGTCGACGTTCGCATCGTTCACGTGCTCTCCGCTCGGATAGCTCCGGCCATCCGCGCCGCGTGCCGCGTGCTCCCATTCGAGCTCGCTGCACAATCGAGCACCCGGCACACGGCCCGTTCGACCGAGCCATGCCGCGTAGGCTTCTGCGTCGATCACCGAGATGCCGAGGATCGGAAATTTTCGCCAGTCCTGGCTCGTGTGACTCGCGCGGCCCGGATACGCGAGCATCTCGTCCCATTTCGCGGCGTAGACGCGCTGCATCGGTTGCATCGCGATCCGCCAGTGATCTCGGTCCGCGGCGATCACGAGCGCGCCAGTCGCCTTGCCCGGTTGGTTCGGCAAGAGGTGCGCTTGCTCGGCAGCGGGTTGCTCCACCACGTAGTCGAGCCACTCGGCGATCGTGGTCTCGTCACGCGCGATCAAGAACGCCGCTGTCGATCGGGTGTGCAGCGGCACCGTCTGGAAGAAGCTCGTACGTAGATCGTCAGCGGCACTGCTGCCGTACAAGAACGGTCCCGCCGGGATGTACACGAACCCGGCAGGGAGCGAGCTTGGCATCTCGAGCTTGAGCTGTAGGTGACCATCGCGCGGTACCTCGATCGGATCGAGGACATCCGGGCGTCCTTCCGCGTGGAGGCGCACGACGTACGTTCCCGGTTCGAGCTCGATAATCGCATGGCCCTCGCCGATCCGGAGGTGTTGTGGCTCGATCGTGATCTCCGCATGCGCGGGTGCATCGACCTCGAGCCGACCTCGATGCGCCCAGCGTGCGTGCAACATCCCGCCGCTGTCGTACGCGGCCATGCGCGAGACCATCTCGTCGCGGCGATCGAGCTCGTGCACGGACTCGGCGAGCAACGCGCGGTCGTACAAAATGGAGCCGAGCATCGCGCGCACGTCGGTACGTGATGGATCTTTGGCGAGTGCCGCCTCGACATTACCCGAGGCCGTGCGGTAGGCGGTCTCGGCCTCGTTGCGCGCCACGAGTGCCTGCGCCCAGATCTTCTCCGCGGCGGTAGAGTCGTCGCTGTCGAACCGAGCGTACGCGGCGGCCGCGAGCTCGCGGTGGTGGAGCTCGGCAGTGCGCGCCTGTTCGAGGACCGTCTTGGCCGTGGCGACCTCGGTCGTCACGACATCCGCGAGCCGATGCTTCGCGACGTAGCGCTGGATCGTGATCGCCACCGCGACAAGCACGACCACCCCGAGCGCCGCGATCCGCCGCAGCCAGACAGAGCGACGCACGCCGCGCACCGAGGCCGCGATGAACTCGCGCTCGAGGACCGTGAGCTCGGCTTCGTCGAGCGCTTTGGCCTCGACCAGCCGCGGCCCGAACCAGGTCTGATCGCGACGTCGCCCGGCGCGCTGCCACTCCGCCGCTGCGGCTGCAACACGTTCGCGGCGTGCTCGATCCTCGGCATCGGCGTCGAGCCAGTCTCGGAGCGTGCCCCAGCCCCGGATCAGCACCTCGTGCGCGAGCTCGTAGGTCGCGCCTTCATCACCATCGTAGACCACGACGAGGCGACCGCGAATCAGCTCGTCAAGCGCATGCCGCGCGCCATCGCCGATCAACAGCTCCGCATCGCTGCGGCGCACGCGCGTCCCGAGCGAGGTCACGAGCCGCAGCAAGATGCGACGAGCCGAGACGCGCTCGACCGCAGGCATGCCTGCGATCACCGCATCGCCGTGGCGAGCGAGCGCGCCCGCGACGCCACCCATGATGTCAAGCGCGGACTCCTTGATCACGTGTTGCTCGCGATCACGCGCTTCCCAGAGCTCGGCGAGGGCGAACGACAGGAGCGGCAAACCGCCAGCGCCCGCATTCGCGGTCGCATCGACGAGCTTGGTAATCATCTCTTCGGATTCGAACGCGAAGCCGGTAACGCTCGCGGGACCCGTGATGACGTCGCGCAGCCGCTCCGATGGCAGCGGACTGACGAAGAACAATAACCGCGCGAGTTCCCGGCCGAGGCGCGGCAGGTTGGCGATCCGCGCCAAGAAATCCGCGCGTACGGTCATGATCAAGCGAACCTGCGATGTGCCTTCGCTCAGCCGCGCGAGCCCTGCCTCGAGGGCCGCGACCTCCGCCGGATCGCCGACGGTGACGAGCTCCTCCATCTGATCGACGAACAAGACGACGTTGCGATCGGTCGCGCGGCGATGCAGCTCGCGTGGCAGCGCTTCGGGGTCCGCGAGGATCCGGCTCGCGATCTCCGGGTCGCCGAGCGCGGCCGCCAGCGAGGCGAGCGGGCGCCGCCCTGGCGTGAACGTGGCGGCTTCCCACTCGCGCCCCGAGCCGAGTGCCCCATCGAGGATCGCGGGAATCACGCCGGCGCGCACGAGCGAAGACTTGCCGACGCCGGAATCTCCGGTGACGATCAACACCGATTCGGTGCGCAGCCGTTCGATCGCAGAGCCGACCTCGAGCCCGCGACCGAAGAACAGGCCGCGATGATCCGCATTGAACGCGCGCAGACCGCGATACGGATTTTCGTCGACCCGAACCGCGAACGCGCGTGATGGCTGGAGCTGCTCGAGTGCCTCGCGCAGCTCTTCCCCGCCGGCGAATCGCTTCTCGGGGTCACGCTCGAGGCACCGCGCGACGATTCGCGCGAGCCGAGGCTCGGCAATGGGCAGCTCCGGCACGGGACGCTCGGACGTCGCGAGCTCGGCCGGCGAGATGCCCTTGAACGGGGCAGCGCCCGCGACCATCTCGAACACCATCGCGCCGAACGAATAGATATCAGAGCGCCGGCTCGCGACGTGGCCGCTCCACACTTCGGGCGCCATGTAATCGGGCGTGCCGACCGGGATCGCGCCTGCTTCTTCCGAGCCCTCGAGCACCACGCGTGCGAGCCCGAAATCGACGAGCTTCGCTGTGCCATCCTCGGTGACCATCGCATTGCCCGGCTTGATATCGCAGTGCACGACACCGCGGCGATGCGCGGCCGCGAGGCCACGCGCGAGATCGATCGCGATGCCGAGCACGTCCTTCGCAGGCATCGGCAGCATCTCGCGCAATGTTTTGCCGCGCACGAACTCACTGACGATGTAGGGCCGGTCATCGAGCTCGCCAACGCGATACACTCCGACGACGTTCGGATGCTGGATGCGCGCGGCTGCGCGCGCCTCCATCAGAAAGCTCTGGCGCGCATCGAGATCGGGTTCGACACTCGCGATGAACTTGATCGCGACTGGCCGCGCGAGCACCGCGTCCTCCGCGAGATAGACGCGACCCATCTGCCCGCGCCCGAGTTCGCGAACGAGCACGTAGTCGTCGAACTCCTTGGGAGGCTCGAAATCGGTCACGAGTGGACTGCCACATAATGCACCAGATCGGTTGGCCACGTGTGACGACTACCGAGGAAGATGGCAGCAGTTGCGATGAGCAACCCGAACGAAAAAAGCCCCGATCCCGAAATCCGGACCGAGGCTACTCGTCGATCAACATCAGACGAAGTGGAAGGATCAGAACGCCGGGAGCTCGTCGATGAGCGTCGCGCCGCTAGCGAACGATTGGCCGCACGAGCCGCCCAGCGGAAGGGTACCGTCGGTCACACACGTCGGCGTCGGGTTGCCAACGTGCATGTAACGGGTGTGTGCGCTGTCGAGGATGCAGCGCGCACCCGCCGAGGTCCACTCCGCCTCCGCGCCCCACGATTCGGTGTCCGTCTGGACGCCCGCAACGTCGTACAGGTTCACGACCTGGCCGTTCGCCGTGTACGCGTGGCCGTTGCCACAGTAGTCACCACGCAGCATGCGCACGCACGACTGGAGTTCCGCGGCGTAGCCGAGCCAGCCCTTGTAGCCCAGCTCGACGCACTTCGCGATCGTCTTCGCGCGGCACGACCAGGTGAACTGCGTGCCGTCGTTCGAGTAGGCGCCGCCACCGACCACGCCGGACTCGGTATTCCACACGCCGGGGACCGCGATCGCCTGGATCGCGACGCCGTTCGCATCGTTGCCGCACAGCGGGTTCCAGGCGTCGTTCGCCCAGTACGAGACGCCGTAGAACGAAAGGTCGCTGTTGGAGCCCGTGCCCTGCGCGAAGCTGTTGATCCGGGTCACTAGCATCGTGCCGTCCGACAGGTTGCCGGCCCACGTGGTGCCGTTGAGCGACGTGCCGTTCAGCGACGTGCCGTTCAGCGACGTTCCATTCAGCGACGTGCCGTTCAACGACGTGCCGTTGAGCGAGACGCCGTTGAGCGAGACGCCATTGAGCGAGGTGCCGTTCAACGACGTGCCATTGAGCGAGACGCCGTTGAGCGATGTGCCGTTGGCCGCCACGAGGTCCTGGCCGACCTGGCTGGTGCTGATCGTGTCGGCACATGCGCCGAGTGCTGCCAGAGGTACGAGAAACTGGATCAATGTACGTTTCATAGACAACGCTGCCTCGGCCAATTGGCACAACCATGTAGGGACGAAGTTACAAAGTTTTGCGGAACTCTGCTGATCGGGGCGTAAAGCCCCTCTTCCTCTTCCATCTCCAACACCTTACGTACAAACGTCCGGTGCTCGCGGGTACAGGTCGGTGGCGGGCGGGGCTGTCATGAGGTAGCCGGCTCCGTGATAAAGAGGAGGGATGCGCAAGCTCCTGGTTGCTCTCGTGTTGGTCGCCGGCTGTAGTGACGCCTCGAAGGAGGTCGACAAGCTCGCGGATAAGGCATGCGCTTGTAAGGACAAGGAGTGCGCCGAGAAGGTCGTCGATGACCTCGTCGCGTTCGCGAAAGACAACAAGGATGCTCGCGGTGATGCGAAGAAGGCCGCCGAAGCCGCCCAGCGCCTTGCGACGTGCGCGATCAAGGCCGGCGCGGATCCGACCGCGATGGTCGCGAAGCTCAAGAGCGTCCAGTAAGGATCCGCCCGAACCCAAGCGCCGCCGCGCCGAGCCACCGATCGGCATCGATCGCGGCAGCGCGTGGTTCCACGAGTTCCACGCCGGCGACTCGTTCGCGACCGTACGCCTCGAGGCTTCGGGCCTGGCGCGCGAGTGGCGACCGCTGGTGTCGTCGGGCTACTATGCGTTACTTCGTTTGAAGCTGGTCGGGCTGCGCAGCCTTGCGCTGCGCCACGGCTTCGCGGAACGCCGTGCAAGTATTGTTGTGGATGATCCACAGCGCATTGTCCAAGCACAGGTCGAGCGAATTGAGCTCGCAGGTCACGCCCGTCTCGTCGACCAGCTTCGCGTCGTAGGTGCCACACGTCGTATCGATCCGGACCGTGTCACCGGGGAGCAGCTGGTTGTTCGAGACCAGGTTTGGTCCCCACGACGACGAATTGACGTCGGTCAGATAGAGCTCGGTGATCGTAAAGTCCGATTGGTTATCGACCGAGATCGACGAGGTCGTGGTGCAGGCACCGAGAAGTGCCGCGACGATCAAAGCTACGTATTTCATGCATCACTCCAGAAGCAAACGTGGTGCCGACGTGGAAACGCGGTGTTACCGCGGTTTTCGTGTGTACCGGCGGTTACGGTGTGCCGATGCGCACGCCCCGTGGAGTCAGGTGACCTCGATGGGTGGAACCGCGTGCTTCGTGAGGTCGCGGATCGCGCGACGCAGATCATCGACGCCCCACGCCTGCTTGCGATCGAGCCGCGGCTTGTCGACGCCGGCCGAGCTGCGCTTCGCCATCGCGCGCGATCTTACAGACACGGATGAGCTAAAATCTTTGCAGAGAGATGGTCGATCACAAAAAGGCGAAAGCCATCTACGAGAGCTATCTCGCGCGCGAGGCGGTGCTCGTGCCGCGGCGCGACTATGCCCGAGATGTCGCGGAGGCAACCGGCGGCTCTGGACAGACGCCCGTCGAACCGCTCGCCACGATGGGCAAGAACGGCGGACCGCTGCTGTGCGACGTGTGTGGCAAGCCGATGATCCTCGAGGGCGATGCTTACCAAGGTGTGTTCGCCGACGAGGGCTGGCGTCGCAATCCGACCAAGGGCTGGGTGTCGTGGATCTCCGGCGGCATGGTCGTTCGCATCGAGATAAACGGCATGCTGTTCCTCTTCCACGGCTATCCCGGTCGATCCGGCTGCGTCCAGCTCGCGGATAAGGCCGAGCGTAAACGGCGCGCGGACTTTGTCGAGCGCCCCGACTTGATGGACGTCTTGGACTCGCTGTCCGCTTACTTCAAAGCGGAGCTACCGGAGCAAGACAACGACGCGGTCCTGAACGACATCTACCGCGTGCTCTTCAAGTACGACCCCGGCCTCGGTGTCAACGCACCTTGAAGCTACCTGAGGGTCAGCGCGAGCCCCAGGAGCAGCAGCCCGCACCCCATCGTACGCAGCGCGCGCGGTTTACATGGCGCTGCGCGTGAGCGCACGGTCGCGGTAGTGTCCGTACCCGTGGAGGAGCTCGTCGATATCGGCATCAACTTGACGCATCGCTCGTTCGATCGCGATCGCGACGCCGTGATCGCTCGCGGCATCGCAGCCGGCGTCACCACCCTCGTGATCACCGGCACGAGCGCGCCGGAGAGCCAGCGCGCCGCCGCGCTCGCGCATGCGACGCGATCGTACTCGACGGCCGGTGTTCATCCACATCATGCGAGCGACTGCGACGCGCACACGATCGCGACACTGCGCGCCCTCGCTGCCGAACCCCATGTCGTCGCGATCGGCGAATGCGGTCTCGATTTCAATCGCGACTTCTCGCCGCGCGATGTCCAGGAGCGCTGGTTCGAGGCCCAGCTCGAGCTCGCCACAGAGCTCGCCCTGCCCGTGTTCCTGCACGAACGTGACGCCTCGGACCGGATGCTCGCGATCCTCGCGCGGCATCGGCCACGCCTGGTCGGTGGGGTCGTGCACTGTTTCACCGGCACGCGGGCGACCGTCGAGCGCTACCTCGCGCTCGATCTTCACATCGGCATCACGGGATGGATCTGCGACGAGCGGCGTGGCCGGGACCTCGTCGATGCCGCCGGCGCCATCCCGCTCGCCCGCTTGATGATCGAGACCGATGGACCGTTCCTCCTGCCGCGCGCGTTCATGCCGGCTGCACCGAAGCCGCGCGACGGCCGCCGCAACGAGCCCGCGTTCTTGCCGGCCGTGGTGACCGGCATCGCTCGCGCGACGCGGCGCGACGAGCTCGAGATCGCGATCGAGAGCTCGCGCACGGCGCGGCGCTTCTTCGCCCTCGGGTCCTAGTTACCCTTGGGCTCGCTCGAGGCGCGGCCCCGCAGCAGCGACTCGGGGTGATGGCTCAGATAGTCGGTCAGCGTGCGTAGCGAGAACGCTGCACGGTCGAGCTGTTCGAGCGTGCTACGAGCCGTTTGCTGGATCGCGGAATCGGGGGCCGCGACGTTGTCGCGCAGCGCCGCCAGGCTGTCCTTGAGCGCACCCATCGCGGTCTCGGCCTTCGCGAACACGCCCTGCATCGCTGGCATCACGTTGGTGTCGAGGTGACCGAGCAACGAGCTCGCTTTTTGGGCCGTGGTGTCGAGGTCGTTCCCGATCTCCTCGAACGGAATCCGATCCACCTTCGCGAGGATGCTCTCGAGGTGATCTTGCATCTTCTCGCCACTGCCACGCTCGGTCGGAATCACCCAGACACCCTCTTTCGCGACGACATGGCTCGGCTTCGCGCGCGGGAACCACGCGAGGTCGACGTAGTACGCGCCGGTCAGGATGTTGCTCGTCTTGATCTGTGCGCGCAGGCCACGATCGACGAGTGACTGCAACATCTGCGGTCCGCTCAGCCCACTGCGTGCGCCTTCGGCGACGAGCTTGGTGTACGCGCGGCCGAGGCGTTCGGGAAACACGTTCGCGCGCGCATCGAAATGGAACGACCGCGTGGCTTCGTCGTAATCGGGCACGATCTCGACGATCTCGCCGATGTGAACGCCTTCGAACTCGACGTTGACGCCAGCGGCGCTGCCGCGAATCGGCTGATCGAACCGCATCTCGAGCGCGAGCCCGGTCGCATCGGGCATCGCCATCGCATGACGAAAGTCGGCGTAGAGATGGAATTGCTGGTTCGACTTCGCCGGCGGCGTCACCGGCGCGTGCTCGCGAACGCCGAACTCGACACCACCCGCGACCACCGTCGCGAGCGACTCGGTGTTGACGCGCAGGCCACTCGCATCGAGCGTGACATCGAGGCCGCTCGTGTTCCAGAACACGGTGGTCTCGGTCACCAGGCGGTCATAGGGGGCGGAGACAAAGATCTCCAGGTCGGTCGACTTGCCGTCCTTCGCGATATCGATCGACAGGATCGAGCCGACGCTCTGACGCTGCACGTAGATCGGAGATTGCGGTGCGAGCGAGCCCGCATCGCTCGTGTGCAGGCGATAGTGCGTACCCGCTTGATCGTTCGTGACCCCGGGCGGCCGCTCGAGCCCGACGAACCTCTTCTCCTCTTGGCTGGAAGTCCCTACGTCGACGCCGATGAAGGCGCCCGAGAGCAAAGTGCCGAGGCCCGAGATGCCGCCGACCCCGACTCGCGGTCGCTCGACCCAGAACTTTGCATCCTTGGTCGCGATGCTGGCACCACCGCTAGTCAGCTTCACGGTCGCGATGATGTGGCGCCGGTCGGCGGATAAATCGACGCTCGTGACCTTGCCAACAGGCACGTTCTTGTAACGCACCTCCGATTTACCTCCCTCCAGCCCATCGGCGGTCTCGAAGGTGATGTGGATCGTCGGACCCGTATGCAGGTACGTCCGTACGGCGAGCGCACCCGCAGCGATGACCGCGATCAGCGGCACGATCCAGACCGCGGACGGTCGACCAGCCCTGCGATGATGTACGGCCGGCGCGGGAAAGTTCTCTTCACTCATGCGTACCTCGATCCCAGATCGCTCGCGGGTCAAACGACGACGACGCGAGCATGGTCAGGATGACCACACCGGCGAACGGCAAGATGGCGGGGCCCGGATCGATCTTTGCGAACCGGCCGAGCTGGACGACCGCCGCGAGCAGTGCGACGACGAACACGTCGAGCATCGACCAATGGCCGGCGACCTCGAGCACGCGATACAGGAGCGTCCGGCCGTGGCGGAACTTCGTGGAGTGCTCGTCGGTCGTGACAAGTAGCACGCCGAGCGACACGATCTTGACGAGCGGAATCACGATGCTCGCCGTGAACACCAGGGCCGCAAGCGGCCACGACCCTTCGCTCCACAGGTACGCGATGCCGGACAGGATCGTGTCCTCGCGGTGCGACGAGAACGATTCCGTATGCATCATCACGAGCATGTTCGCCGGCAGGTACAAGATCGCGGCGGCCGCCAGGAAGGCCCACGAGCGCGTTCTCGCGTTGGGCTTGCGCAGGTGAACCGCCTCGCCGCAGCGAGGACAGGTACCTGGCATCGCCGCAGTCCGCACGACCAGCTCGCACGTCTCGCACGCCGCGAGGCCGACATCGATCGCCCGCGTCATCGCGCGACCATCCGGAGCTCGTCCGCACGACGCCACATCATGCCGTGGTCGAACGACGCGAGCGATGCGAGCGCGAGGGTCATCACCGCGACGCCGAACAAGCCCCATCCGGGGACGGTCTCGGCGAGGCCCGCGAGCTTGACGACCGCGACCACGACGCCGAGCAAGAACACCTCCACCATCCGCCACGGTCGCATCACGTGCATGAGGCGCATGATCGTCGTGAAGCCAAACGGGCGCGTTCGTAAACACAATGGCACCAGCACCAGGAGCAGCAGCCCCAACTCGAATAGCGGCGCGACGATCAAGGTCACGGTGAGCGCGACCGCGACCGCCGGAAGATCCTGATCATACGATGCGGTGATCGCGTGCCAGAGCGTTGCTTCGGTCTGGAATCCGCCCGAGGTCAGGGTGATGAGTGGAAAGGTGTTGGCGACCACGAAGGCGAGGGTCGCCGTGATGGTGACCGCGAGCATCGCGCCGAGATCGGTATTGCCGTGATAAAGCGGGCGCTTGCAGTTCATGCACCGTGCGACGCCGCGCACCGGCACGTCGACACGTTCGTGCACGGTGTCGCAGTACATACAGATCGCGAGCTCTCGCATGGGTGGTGGCGCGACACGTCGTGCAACCAATACGCCATCTCATCGAATCTCTCGGGGGTGACGGATCTTGGTTTGCAGCACGCGTTACCTTGACCGAGGCAGCTGTACCGGCCGCGTGACGATCGTCGATGACGAGAAGGATCTTCGCGAGCTGCTCGAACGGCACGGGCGGGGATTGCTCGAGCAGCAGCTCTACGCTTCGCTCGGCCGGCACTGCGTCACTTGAACTCGATCGGACGCTCAGCGTGCGTTCGCGCTCGCCTTTCACGTCGCGTGCTCTGTTCTGGACTCCGAGGAAGCCCTAGAACCGGGCACCGCCATTGCACGACCGCACCCACAAGATGGCCGCGAACAACGAGCTCGTCGTGTTCGCCCTCGGCCAGCGCATGGTCGGAGTTCCTGCATCAACGGTCCGCGAGCTTGTTCGCGCGGTCGCGGTCACGGAGCTGCCCGGTGCACCCAGCGGGGTCGAAGGCGTAATCGACCTCCGGGGCACGTTGATCCCGGTCGTCGACCTCAGTTTGCGACTCGGGCTCACGCCGCGCCCCTTGCGCGCATCCGACCAGCTCTTGATCTGCGACGTCACGGTCGGACCGCTCGCCCTGCGAGCCGACCGCGTGATCGAGCTCCGGGCCACCAGCGCCGAGCCCGTGCCGCTCGGTGCGGAGGCCGATCCGATCGTGCGCAGCCTCGCGCGCACGGCGGATGGCGTGATCGTGATCGCCGAGCTCTCCGCATTCCTCGCGGAGGCCGATATCACGGCGCTCGCTCACGCGATCGCGCGCCTGGGAGCCGCCGCGTGAACCTTCACGACCAGCTCGTGACCCGGGCCCTCGACGAGGTCAACCGGCACGCGGGCCTGTTCTTCAAGGATGTCCGGCTGACCGGCGCGGTCGAGACGATCGAGGACTGGATCGCGGAGCACGGCATCGCGAACCCGGTCGATATCGGCCCCGGCGTGGCGCTCGACGCACTGCTCGAAGATCTGGTCGTCCACGAGAGCTACTTCGATCGCGACATCGAGCAGCTGAAGCTCGTCGACGAGCTCGTGCTCGCGCGCCTGGCACGCACGACTGATTCGATCAAGGTCTGGAGCGCTGGCTGTGCGAGCGGTGAAGAGCCGTACACGCTCGCGTTCATGCTCGCATCTCGCGGGTTGTTGCAACGCGCGACGATCACCGCGACCGATCTATCGCGCCCCGCCCTCGCGCGCGCCCGCGCCGGGCGGTACCGGGCGTGGGCGGTGCGCACCGGCGCGAACAGTCCAGCGATGCGGTTCCTGGTGCGGTGCGGCACCGAATGGTGCGTACCGGAGCCGATCAAGGCGACCGTCGATTTCGAGCTTCTCAACCTGATCGAGGATCCGTTCCCCGCCGATCAGAATCTCATCACCTGCCGCAACGTCCTCATCTATCTCGATCAAGCCGCGATCGGGATCGTCGCGCAGAAGCTCGCGAGCGCGCTCGCGCCGGATGGGTGGTTGTTCGTCGCACCCTCGGATCCACGCCTCGATCCGCATGCCTCGCTCGCAGCGACGGTGACGGACCGCGGGGTCTACTATCGGCGCGCGGATCAGACTAACCCGGTGCTCGCACGCAAGCCGCATGCCTCGGTGCCACCACCGTCGCCACCGAGCTTCACGCCGCCCCTGCGGGTCGCACGGTCCCCGTCGGCGACGATGCCGCCCGCCCCGAAAGAGGATACGCGCGCCGCGCGCGATCGTGCTCGCGTGCTCGCGGATCGCGGCGATTACGACGGTGCGCGCAAGGTTCTCGAAAGTGCGATCGCGGCGACCCCACTAGATGGCGAGCTCTACTTCCTCGAAGCGGTGCTGTTCGCGGCGGATGATGTCGGAGCCGCCCTCGCCTGTCTTGATCGAGCCATCTATCTGAGTCCCGATGCGCCGGTCAGCTATCTCTTCTCAGGTCGGCTGAAGTACTCCAGAGGTGACAGCGCGGGTGCCAAGCGCTCGTACGCGCGCGCGCTCGCACTGCTCGAAGCGTCGCCGCCCGAAGAGCGCGTGCTGTGGTCCGACGAGCCCGCATGGATCATGGCCGATGCCTGCCGGCACGCATTGGCCGCCTTGTGATGACGGATCGCGATATCCTCCTCGCGCGCGCGAAGCGGCTCGCGGTCCCGGTCGGCGAGCTCGCCGCGACCGATGGTCGCACCGCGATCGTTGTCGAGATCGATGCGCAGCGCTTCGCATTCCCGCTCGCCGATGTCCGGCGAGCCTTGGTGCTCGGGCCACTGACCGAGCTACCTCACGTGCCGGCGATCGTGCTCGGCCTCGGCACCGCCGACGGCGACGTGCTTGCGGTGTTCGACGGTCGGGTCTGGGCCGGCGGCACGCGTCGGCCCGCGGCGGCTCACACACCCGTGCTGATCCTCGGTAGCGCGCAAGCACCGCTCGCCTTCGCCGTCGATCGGTTTGGCGGCTCGCTCGCCTTGCCACCGCGCCGCGACGGGTCGACCGACCAAGAGGTCACCGACGAGGGTGTCTTGATCGTGCGGGTCGATGCGCTGCTCCAGGATCCACGCTTTTCGTTAGTCACGTCTTCAGAAGGAACTGCCGATGACCATCACCAAGAAGATTAGCCTCGGGTTCGCGATCCCGATCGTGTTGCTCCTGCTCGTCGGCGTCCTCGCACGTCAGGTCTCCAGCCGGCTCGCCACGACGACCGATTGGGTCGAGCACTCGATGGAGGTCGAGATCACGATACAAAAAGCGCTCACGCGCCTGGTCGACGCCGAGACGGGCTGTCGCGGTTTCTTCATCACGGGCGTCGAGGTCTTTCTGCAACCGTATGTCGGTGCCGAGGGCGACGTCGCGAAGCTCTTCGACCGAGCCGTGGTCTTGACAGCCGATAACCCGCAGCAGCACACGCGAGTCGAATCGGCTCGCGCGGCAGCCACGATTCGACTGACCGGCCTCGCCGCGGGGGTCGAGCAACGACGCCACGGCGCGTTCGATGCCGACACAGCGAACAAGGTCTTGACCGCGGGAAAAATTGACATGGACAAGTTGCGTCAAGAGTTTTCGGGCGTCGCCGATGCCGAGGCGACGCTCCTCACGTCGCGACGGGCCGCCGCGGCCACCGCGAACAGCATGGCAGAGACCCTCCTTTTCCTCGCCGTGGCCATCGGGGTCCTCGCCGGGATCCTCGCGAGCTTTCTCATTGCACGCTCCATCCTGTCGCCGATTCGCCATCTCCGTGAAGGTGTGGATCGCGTGGCAGGTGGCGACCTCAACCATCGCATCACGACGCGCGCGAAAGATGAAACCGGCGCGCTCGCGAGCGCGTTCAACGTGATGGTCGAACGGCGCAAGGACGCCGACGCCAAGGCCGCGGTGCTCGCCGACATCCGCGAGAAGACCTTGGAGCGCGTCGGCGAGATCGCCTCGCAGCTCGCGACCGCCGCCGAGGAGCTCCACGCCACGACGAGCAGCCAGGCGTCGGGGGCCCAGGAGCAATCCGCGGCGGTGGCCGAGACCACAGCAATCGTCGAAGAGGTCGTGCAGACCTCGCAGCAGGCCGCCGAGCGCGCGCAGCAGGTCTCTGAAATCGCGCGAAATGCCTCGGACGTCGGAGCCTCGGGTCAGACCGCGCTCGACAAGGCAACGGCGACGATGGGCAACGCGCGTGACCAGGCGAATCGCGTCGCCACGAGCATCCTGTCGCTCGCCGAACAGGCCCAGTCGATCGGCGAGATCATCTCGAGCGTCGACGATATCGCCGAGCAATCGAACCTGCTCGCCCTCAACGCCGCGCTCGAAGCGGCTCACGCCGGTGACCGCGGCAAGGGCTTCGCTGTGGTCGCGACCGAGATGAAGTCACTCGCCGAGCAGTCGAAGGCCGCGACCGTCCAGGTCCGGCGCCTGCTGGGTGCGATCCAGAAGCAGTCGAACGATGCCGTGTTGATGACCGAGGCCAGCACGCGCGGCCTCGGCGAGGCTGCGACAGCGGCCGAGAGCGTCGGCATCTCGTTGCGGACGCTGGCCGATGCGGTGGCGAATGCCTCGCAGGCGGTCGCGCAGATCGCGGCGTCGGCGCGCCAGCAGTCGGGCGGGCTCCAGCAGATCAACCAGGCAATGCGCGACGTCGCCGGTGTCGCGAACCAGAACCTCGCGACCACGCGCCAGGTCGGTCAAGCCGCACGCGACCTCACCACGCTCGGGACGACGCTGCGCGACGCGTTCGGCCAGAGGCCAAGTGGACGAAGCTGATCTAGCCGCACAGCTCGCGCTGCTGCTCGGAGAGGAGCTCGCGGATCGGATCCCCGATCTCAATGGCGTGCTGCTCTCGATCGAGCGCACGCCGAGCGACGTTGCCCTCGCGCGCGAGCTCCATCGCCTGATCCACGTGGTCAAGGGGGCCAGCCGATCAGCCGGCATGGTCGAGATCGAAGCCGCGTGTCACGAGCTCGAGTCGCTGCTCGCCACGGTCGAGCCCGGCGCTGCCATCCCGGCGACGACGATCGCACGCGGCATCAATTTCACCGACCAGCTCGAGCAGGCGCGCAAGCAGCTCGTCGCCGGCCAGCCGGTGTCGCTCGCCGCGCCCGTCGTCACCACGGAGGAACCTCCGACGGCGACTCCCGATGCGACCGTCCGCGTCGCCGCCGAGGACCTCGACCTCATCCTGGGACGTAGCGCGGCGGTGCTGGTCGCGCGCCAACGCTTGTCCGATCCGCTCCGGATCCTCAGCGAGCTCGAGATCGAGCTCGGCCAACGCCGAAGTCTGTCGCCCGCGCAGCTCGCCAGCACCAGTCGTCGGTTGTCTTCCGCGCATCTGGCCTTGGCCCGCGCTCTCACGAGCCTCGATAGCTCGTCGTCCCAGCTCGACGAGCACGTCCGCCGGATCCGGCTGCGTTCGATCGGTGATGCCGCCCGCGGCTGCGAGCGCATCGTCCACGACACCGCGGCCGCGACTGGCAAGCGCGCCGAGCTGTTCGTCCATGGCAGCGAGGTACGCGTCGATCGCGCGCAGGTCGAGGTGCTCCGCGATGTCTTGATCCAGATCGTGCGCAACTCGGTCGCCCACGGAGTCGAGAAGCCGGAGGTCCGCAAGCTCGCCGGTAAGCCCGAGCTCGGCAACGTCACGATCGAAGCGGAGATCGCGGGTGATTCGGTTCGGGTCACGGTGTCCGACGATGGTGGCGGGCTCGATCTCGAGGCGATCGCAGCACAGGGCGCGCGCCGCGGCGTCCGCGTCGAGTCGAACGCCGATGCCGAGCGCGCGATCTTCGCGCCCGGGCTCTCGACTGCCGCTCAGATCACCGAGGTCGCGGGCCGTGGCGTCGGACTCGACGTCGCGAAACAGCGGATCGAAGCGATGCATGGCTCGATCACCGTGACCTCGGAGCGGGGTCGCCACACCACGTTCACGATCGAGCTCCCAACCACGGTCGCGACGATCACCGCCATGGTCGTCTCGTGCGCGGGGGTCTCCTACGCGATTCCATCGGCAAGCGTCGAGCGTGCCGTGCGGATCGAGCGCACGGGCGTGCGTCATGCCGATGGCAAATCGCTCGTCCGGATCGACCAGACCTGGCTCACGCTCGGGTTGCTCGCCAGCGTGCTCGGCAAGCCCGCCGTGCTCGCCGAAAAGGCACCGGCGATCGTGCTGATCCAGAGCGGTCGGCGCGTCGCGGTCGCGATCGATGCGATCGTCGGGATCTACGATCTCGTGGTCGGCGCGCTCGATCCACGGCTCGGGCGCGTTCGCCATCTCACCGGTCAAGCGCTGCTTGCCAACGGGCGCGTGGCGCTCGTGGTCAACGCGAGTGACATCATCGACGACGTGCTAGGAATGAGCGTGAGCTTGCCTACCGTCGCGGCCCCGACCAAGCGCCGCAGGATCATGGTGGTCGATGATTCGGCGACGACGCGCGCCCTCGAGGCCAACATCCTGCGCACCGCGGGCTACGAAGTCCTGGTGGCGGTCGATGGCGAGGCGGCCTTCCGGCAACTCACCGAAGACCCACACGTCGACCTGGTCGTCTCGGATGTCGACATGCCGAACCTCGACGGCTTCGGCTTGACCCAGGCCATTCGCGGTAACGACCGCATCGCGACCGTGCCGGTCGTGCTGGTCACCGCGCGCGGGACCGACGAGGATCGTGCACGCGGCTTGCGCGTCGGGGCAAATGCGTACCTCGTGAAGAGCGGCTTCGATCAGACCGTCCTCCTGCAAACGATCGCGAGGCTGTTGTAATGGCGAAGCTCCGCATCCTCGTCGCCGAGGATTCCCCTACCGCGCGCCGCTTGCTCGTGATGCTCCTGAACGCGGATCCCGAGCTCGAGGTCATCGGCGAAGCGCGTGATGGCTCCGAGGCGATCGAGCTGTGCAAGAAGCTCCGGCCGAATCTGGTCACGATGGACATCCAGATGCCGGTGATGGATGGCGTCGAGGCCACGCGCCGGATCATGATCGAATCGGCGACCCCGGTCGTGATGGTCTCGAGCCTCGATCCGAACGACGTGCGGAGCTCGATGCACGCGCTCAACGCAGGCGCGCTCGCGGTGCTCGCCAAGCCAGCAGGCCCTGGGACGCCGCGCTTCGAGCGTGATACGCGCGAGCTCATCACGACGATCAAGGCGATGGCACAGGTCAAGCTGGTGCGGCGCTGGGCCTCGGTGCCGCCGTATCGCGCTGCGGGCGCCAAGCCCGCCGCGCTCGAGCCACGCCAGATCGTGGCGGTCGGCCTGGTGTCCTCGACGGGCGGTCCCAACGCTCTTCGCACGGTGTTGACCGCGCTACCCGGCGATTTCGCGCCGCCGATCCTGATCGTCCAGCACATCGCTACAGGTTTCGCGCAAGGCCTTACCGAGTGGCTTACCTCGACGACGAAACACACGGTGAAGCTTGCTGTCGATGGCGAGCGATTCACGCCCAACACGGTCTACGTGGCGCCCGACGATCGCCACCTCGAGGTCGCACGCGATCGGCTGATCGTGACCGCATCGCCGCCAATTGAAGGGTTTCGGCCCTCGGGCACGCGCCTCCTGAGCGCGCTCGCCGCCGTGTTCGGTCCCCGTGCGATCGGCGTGATCATGACTGGCATGGGTCACGATGGCGTGGCCGGCCTGCTCGAGATGCGCGATGCAGGCAGCGCGGTGTTCGCACAGGATGAAGAGAGTTGCGACATCTTCGGCATGCCCGGTGCCGCGCTCAAAGCCGGTGCGGTCACGGCGACCACGCCGCTCGCGGAAATCCCGGCCCGGCTCGTCGAGCTCGTAGCAAAGGTGTCCGCCAGTGGAAAGTGACCCGAAGCTGACCGACGACCAACGGGCTCGGATCGCGGCCGAAGAAGGCCAGCGCCGGTTGTCGTATCTCTATCAGGCGACCGCGACCCTGTTCGTCGAGCCGCTCGACTTCGCGCGCCGGCTCCGCGTGCTGACGCGATTGCTGATTCCCGATCTCGGCGACTGGTGCTGGATCGATCTCGTCGAGGGTAACGAGCTCGACCGGGCGGTCACGTACCACTGGGATGCGGCGCGCCTGGAAGCGCATCCTGAAGGGCCGACCGACAGCGCTCCCGATCGTTCGATCACCATCCCGATCCGCGACTCCGAGGGCGTGATCGGGCAGCTGACGCTGCGCTTTGTCGAATCGAACCGGCGCTATCGGCCCGAAGACATCGAGCTCGCGACCGAGCTGGTCACCCGCGCGGCATGGGCGCTCGAGTCCGCGCGGCTATACGAGCGAGCGACGCGTGCGACCACGGCGCGTGAAGACATCCTGGCGGTCGTCGCACACGACCTGCGCAACCCGCTCGCCACGGTGTTGATGGCGTCGTCGATCCTCAAGGAGTCCGAGCTCGGCAAAGAGAATCTGCGGATGGTCGATCGGATCTCGCGAGCGGGCGATCGGATGGAGAAGCTCGTCCGCGACCTTCTCGATTGGTCCGCCATCGAGAGCGGTCGGCTCGCTGTCGACCGCGCGAACGTCTCGATCGGGACCGTGATCGACGATGTCCTCGATCTGTTCGCGGTCTCGGTTCGCGACGCGCGCGTGGTCGTCGATCGCCCGAGCGACGAGACGATCGAGCTCTCGTGCGATCAATCGCGAACGAGCCAGGTGTTCTCGAACCTCGTCGGCAACGCGGTCAAGTTCGCGCCGGTCGGCACGGAGATTCGGGTGTCCACCGAGATCGAACCGATGTTCGTGCGGTTCGTGGTCCAGGACCACGGGCCGGGGATCGCGGCCGAGCATCTGACCTATATCTTCCAACGCTACTGGCAGGTCGAAGGCGGCACCGCACAACGCCACGGTGTCGGGCTCGGCCTCGCGATCACCAAAGGGATCGTGGCCGCGCAAGGCGGAACGATCGACGTGACCAGCGTGACCAGCGAGCTCGGCAAGGGCTCGCGGTTCTCGTTCACGATACCGCGCGCCTAGTGCGCGAGCTCGGGCTTGCCCGCGACGAGGTTCGCCAGCCGTTTTGGAATCTCGGCGAGCGCCGTGAGCTTCGCGACCACACCCGCATCGAGGGCGGCTTTCGGCGTCTCGAACGTCGTGCAACTCGCTTCGTCTTGCGCGTAGACCGCGCCACCGGCCTGGCTGACCGCGCGTAGGCCTTCGACCCCATCGACGCCCGTGCCGGTGAGCAGCACGCCCGCTGCGCCTGCGCCGTAGGTCTTCGCCAGCGAGGCGAGCATCACGGTCCCTGAAGGCCGAGCGCCGTCGACCGCCGGATCCGACGTGATCGAGATCTTGCCGTCGATCACCGCCAACTGATGGTCGTCAGGGGCGACATACACGGTCCCCTGCGCGACCTGATCGCCGTTCTCCGCGACCTTCACAGTGCGCCCCGTCGCGGTGTTCAGCCACGAGGCAAACGCGATCGAGAACCCGGCCGCGATATGCTGGACAATGAAGATGGGCGGAGTGGTCTTGTTGGGCAGCGCCTTGAAGAACGTGCGCAACGCGATCGGGCCGCCCGTCGAGGCAACCAACCCGATCGCGTCGATCTTCGGCGCGCCGGCGGGGCGTTCGACGGTGGCGTGACGAACCGGAGCGACGGGCTCGGCAGGCTGGCCCGCCGGTGCTTCGACCGCGACGGTGCCGCTGCCCGAGAGGGCCTTCACGGTCGCGATCAGCTCGCGGCAATCCTTCTCGAATCGCGGCGTGCCGGGTCCCGAAGGCTTCGCGAGCACCGCGAGCGCGCCCGCGTTGAACGCGAGCATCGATTTGCCGACCTCGACCGGATCCAGGGTCGAGACCATGATGACGGGGGTCGGCTTGGCCGCCGTGATCTGCCTCGTCGCCTCGAGCCCGTCCATGATGGGCATCTGGATATCCATCGTGATGACATCGGGATGGAGCTGCGACGCGAGCGCGACCGCCTCTTCTCCATTCTTGGCCTGGCCCACGACCGTGATGTCCGGATCCGAGGACAGTAGCGAGACGATCAACAGCCGCGCGGTGGCAGAGTCTTCAGCGACAAGGACGCGGAGCATTTCTCCATCTTTACCAGTGTTCGAATCCGAAGGTCTACCGACGACGAACCGCAGTGACTGACTTCTTTCACACGGTGCCATGCCCACGTGGGCCTACGTGCGCCCGCGCACGTCCGGGACTTCCGCAGGTGAGAACCGGCACCAACCGGCCGCGAAACCGTATAATGCCCGCGTGGCGCGTTCGCTCTTCGACGTCCGGCGTGGCGAGTACACGCGCGTCGCCCGGGCGGGCGGTGCGATGTTCTCGATCCTCGCAGGATTTACGGTCGCCGAGACCGCCCGCGACTCGCTGTTCCTGGGCTCGAACGGCGCCGGAAAGCTCGCGACCGCGTATCTCTTGCTCGCTGGCATCGCGATGGTCGCGCTTGCCGCGAATGCGTGGCTGGTGCGCCGCGTCGGGCGCCGCGCGGCGCTGGTCGTCACGCTGATCGCCGCGGCGATCGGCACCGCCGCATTCTACACCGCCGACCGAGGTCCCACGATCGCGCTGGTCTTGTACTTGTGGACAGGCTTGATCGGCACGGTGGTGGTCGTACAGTTCTGGCTGCTCTCCGGCACGAGGTTCACGACCGCCGAAGCGAAGCGATTGTACGGGCCGATCGCAGCGCTGGGTGCGATCGGGACGCTCGCCGGCGCGGTGGCTGCGTGGGCCCTCCTGCGCACGCTCGAGATCGAGGCGCTGCTGCTGGTCTCCGCCGGGTTCTATCTGGTCGCGGCCGCGCTCCTCGCCCGAGATCGAGAGAGCGTCGAGCCACGGCTCCGCGCAGAGCAGAGCAAGCGCAGGTTCTCCGCGGCGCCGT
>JAYVLQ010000055.1:0-24157 GCA_043759355.1 Kofleriaceae bacterium | reverse complement strand
CCTACCCGGCGCGCCCGGCCATCCCCGGGCTACATGCCCTTGAACAAGGTGGTGTAGCTGCGGCTGACTTCGAGCTTCTCGCCGTGGCCGCGCACGGTCACGATCTGCCGGCCACGAAAGTCACGTGTGACGCCGGCAATCGCGTTCACATTCACCAGTGTGCTGCGGTGGATTTGCCAGAACAGCGCCGGGTCCAGCTCGTCGATCAGCTCTTTGATGGGCTTGCGGATCAGCGCCTCCACGGTGGGCGTCTGCACCCGGGTGTACTTCTCGTCGCTGATGAAAAACAGCACCTCGGCCACTGCGATCATCTGCAGCCCAGCGCCCACGCTGGCCTGTATCCAGTCCAGGTATTTGGGCGCGGCAGCCGGGTTGAGCTGGGCGGCCAGCTTGTGCAGCAGTTGCTGCAGCGGCGGGGCGGGGCTGGTGTTGCTGGCGCTGTTGCTGCTGTCGCCAACATCGGGCGCCGGCGCCTCGCGCAGGGCCAGGCGCTCACGGATGCGCTGGGTGGTGCGCTGCAGCCGCTCCCGCTGGGCGGGTTTGAGCACGTAGTCGCACACGCCTTGCTCAAACGCCTCCACCGCGTATTGGTCATAGGCCGTGATGAAGACGATCTCGGGCAGGTGCTCGTCATCGGCCACCACCATCTGGGCGATCTGGCGCGCCGCGTCCACGCCCGTCAGGCCCGGCATGCGGATGTCGAGAAACACGATCTCGGGCCGGTGCTGGTTGACCAGCTCAACCGCCTCCAGCCCGTTGCGCGCCTCGGCCACGATTTGCAGGTCGGGCCAGGCCTCGGCCAGGCGGGCGCGCAATTGCTCGCGCATCAGCCGCTCGTCGTCGGCGATCACGGCGCGCGGCGCTGGCTGGGGGTTGTTCATCAGCGGATGGTAGCCAAACGTGGGCTGATCGAAAACGCGCAGGCGCTCATGCCAGGCCCGTCGACTCAACCGGTTTGTAGGGCACGGCCAGCACCACGCGGGTGCCGCCGCCGGGGTTCTCGGTGATCGTCAGACTGGCGCGTGGGCCGTACAGCAGCTGCAGCCGCTCGCGGATGTTGGCCAGGCCCACGCCGGTGCCGGCGGTCGTTCCGGATGACGCGGCGCGGCCAAAGCCCAGGCCGGTATCGGCCACGGTGACGGCCAGCTTGCCGTGCACGATCTCGGCCTTGAGCGTCAGCCTGCCCCCCTCGGGCTTGGGCTCCAGGCCGTGCTTGATGGCGTTCTCTACCAACGTCTGCACCATCATCGGCGGTATCTCGGCCGACAGCAGCCCGTCGGGCACGTCGATCTCGGTGGCCAGGCGCTCTTCCATGCGCACTTTCAAGATTTCCAGGTAGGGCCGGATCACCATCAGCTCACGCCCCAGGTCGCGTGATTTGCCCAGCCCGGCACCGCCGTCATGGGCCTCGCGCATGGTGGGCATCGATGCGCGCAGCAGGGCGATCAGGTTTTTTTGCATCTGGCTGGCGCGCTTGGGGTCGACCTCGATCAGGTGGTCGATCGAGGCCAGCGTGTTGAACAAAAAATGCGGCTCCACCTGGGCCTGCATTGCCGCCATGCGGGCCTCGACCACCTGGCGTTTGAGGGCTTCGGATTCGGCCGTCTCCACCGCCTGCGCGGCCTGGGCCTGGGCCTGCACCTGGCGCTTGTAGCTGATCTTGATGATCAGCGACGCGACGATCCACAGCATCGCCAGGCTGGGCAAGAACTCACCCACGCTGTACACCGTGGTCGCCTTGCGGCGGGCTGCGCGGCGCGCGTCGGCCACCGTGCGGGCGGCCTCTCGCTTGGCGTCGGCGGCCTCGCTGCGGCCGGCCTGGCGCGCGGCCTCGGCCTCGGCACGGGCAGCGTCGGCCTCGTCCCGGGCCTCGCGCACCGCGTCTTCAATTGATCGGCGGGCTTCTTCCACTGCCTGGCGCACCGCGTCGCTGGTGCTGGCGGGCAGGCGGATGTTGATCATCGGCTCGGGGCTGGCCGGGCTGGGCGCTGACGCTGCGCCGGGCGTGGCCGATGCGGCGGATGGCGCCGCGTCGGCGCGTGGGCCGATGCGCACGCCACGCTCGTCGATGGTGATGTTGACGCCGGGTTTGTCGCCTTTGGGCGGTGTCTCGATGCGGATGCCGGCCGGCTTGGCGCCGCCCGGTGTCGACGCCGCCGTGTCGGGCGCTGGCGACGCCGGCGAGGCGGGGCGCGCGGGCGGCGCGGGCGGCGCGGGCGGCGCGGGCGGCGCGGGGATCGGCGTCGGCGATGCCGGAGTCGGCGTTGCGGGCTTCGGCTTGATGCCGAACATCGGTCCGACGTCCGTCGCGATCTTCGCATCGAGCGCCTGACCCGCCGGCACGGTGCTCTGGGCATCCTTCGTCGGCTGGCCTTTGGGAATGCGATGCACCGTCACGCGCAGATCGCCGCTCGGTAACGCGGTGACGCTCGTCGAGATGACTTCGTCGACGCCCATCATGCCGAGGACTTCATCGCGGCACTGGGCCTCGCTTCCGCTGCAGCCGACGGCGGCGGCGGCATCGCTGAACGAGATCTCGCCGAGCTCGACGTTGCCGTCCATCGTCTTCGCGAGCTTGCTGACCTCGGCGTCGACCCTGCTACGCGTCGCTGCATCGGCGTTGCCCTCGGCGCGCAGCACGAGCACGTGACGTGGATCTGCATTCGCGGTCGTGGTTGCTGCGATCAACAGCAGCGTCACGAGCCTTGTCATTCGCATCACAGTCGCTCCATTCGATTGCGGATTTGATCGCCGTCGGCCGCGGCGGGCGAGAGCTGGAGGTAACGCTTGAACGCCGCCTTGGCCTGATCCTTTTCGCCCATCTTCTCGAACACGAGGCCGAGCCCACGCCAGGTCGGCGCGTAACCGGGGTTGCTCGCGAGCGCGGCGCGCAGCGACGTGAGAGCGCCATTCGTATCGCCGCGCGCGAACAGCTGCACGCCTTGGCGGTACGACGTTTCGGCATCGGACTTCGCCGTCGGCGATGGACCCTCGGCGATGTGAATGGGCTTGGGCTTCTCGACCGGCTTGTCGACGTGGTGTGGCGGCTCGGGCTTCTTCTCGGGCTTCTTCTCGATCGGCTTCGCGACCGGCTTGGCGACCTTTGCGACAGGCGCCGACGGCCGCGACGGAGCGACCGCGACGATGGGGGCATCGGGCGGAACGACGGGGGACGGCGTCGCGACGGCGATTGCCATGGCATCCGACGGCACCACGACCGCAGCGACAGCAGAACCCGTCGCCGAGCCCACATCCGATCCAGAGTCAGAAGCTGACGCGACCGCAGCCCCTGTCGGATCGCCCGTCGCCGAGCCGTACTCGACGCCCGAGCCGTATGCGATTTCGGCCGAGCCGCTGCCGGTCATCTTCGCTTGTTGCTTCGGCGCTTCCTTCTCGCCGCCGCCGAACGCGAACGCGAGGATGACCACGATCGCGACGACACCGAGCCCGCCGCCGATCACGTACATCAGGATCTTCTTGCTCGAGCCTTGGGTCGGCAGGTCGTCGTCGTCGTCGTGAACTGACGGATCGTATTGCTTGATCGATGGATGCGAGTCCGTGCCCCAGCCCCAACCGCCGAGCACACCTTGCGAGTCGCGTCCCGCGGGCAACGCGACGACGGAAGCAGGGTCAGGGTTCGTGCCTGCGCGCTTCTTGACCTCGGCCATCGGCGCCGGATCGGTGCGCTTGCCGGATCGCGCTCCGATAACTGGTACCGACACCAGCGACGGAATCTCGGAGGCGATCACCGGCGGTGGGACGATCGGCGGCTCGGCTCGCACCGTGGCGACCTGGGTCACGCGGAAATCGTCGGCGGGCTTGGGCTCGGCAGGCTTCGCGAGCTGATCCGAATGAAATCCGAGCGCGGTCTCGGCCGGGGTCGCCGGCGGCAAGATCGGCGGCTTGGGAATCTGCTGCGCGCGCGGCATCGAGATCGCGGCCGAAACCATCGTCGCGATCACGCTGCGATCTTGCTTCGCGGGCGCGGACGCGGTCGCGAGCGCCGAGGCGAGGTTTGCACCTTTCGTAGGCTCGAGGCTTGGCGGCAGCGTGGTCGGCGGCTTCGCGAGCACCGATGGCAAGGTCGAACTTGTCGGCAGCGGAATCGTCACGGGCTTCGAGAAGCTCGTCGGCGACAAGGGCTGCTCGCTCGTCGGTGGTGGCTGGGTGCCGTTCGCCGAGCGCGACACGGTGATCGGGGTCGCTGCTGATTTCACCGGGGCTTGATCGCCGCGCGGAATCACCATGCCCGGTGACGTCGAGAAGCCGTTTCCTGGCGGCGGCGTCAGCATCTCCGGTGGTGCGGTCGGCTGTGTGGTCTCCGGCGAGATCACACCCACGCCTTGCCCTGGCGTGACGACCATTGGCGGCGCCATGATCCTCGGCTCGCGCTTGGGCTGGCCGAGCGTCGCCATGTACTCGCGGATCTTGTCGTCGGTATCGCCATAGCCCGCGTCGTCGAGCACGGCCTCGAGCTCGGCGCCCATCACCTTTGCGGTCTGATAGCGATCGACGGGGTTGCGAGCGAGCGCGCGCATGCAGATCGCGCTCAGCTCCGCGGGGATGTTCGCGTTCAGCGTCGCTGGCGGATCGATGGTCTGGTGGCGGACCGCGGCCTTCACCGCATCGTCATCGCCGCCTTCGAACAGCGTGGTGTGCGTGAGCGCTTCCCACATCACGACGCCGAGCGACCAGACATCGCTGCGGCGGTCTCCGTCGGTTGTCGGCTGACCGGCGGCAACCCCGAGCTGTTCGGGCGCGGCGTAGGCAAACGCACTCGGCTCGGCGAGCCCGAGCTTGACCGCTCCGGTGGCGGCCTCGATCGTGATGCTCGATGGTGTGAGCGGACCGATTGCCTTCCCCGCACCGGCTTTTTGCTGAGACGAATGAACTTGTTCCGCGATCTTTAGGATCACGCGGGCCGTGCTGAGCTCGTCGAGCCTTCGCGTCGCGTTACCCGCGTCCAGAACAACGCGCAGGGTTTCGGTGGCTGCCACGATCAGATGGTAACCGAGGGCGGAGCAGCGTGCCCCTGTCCCAGGCATGCACAGAACGCCCCCGAGCAAGAGATGTTGCCGTAGGCAACGCGAGGAGCCACTGCGCCCCAGGCCGTGACTCTAACATGTTGATCCGAGGGCGTTCGTCGGGGCACGAATCGTGCTCGCAGTGCGGTTCTCGATGTCGATCCGAACACTGCTCCTCTCCATTGGCCTCGGCGTCGCTGCCTGCGGAGGCGCCTCGGATCTCGAGCATCCCGTCGATATGCCTCACAAGAGCAATGCCGATATCGACTGGCGCGACCAGGTCATCTACCAGATCATGGTCGATCGGTTCGCCGACGGTGATCAGAACAACAACATGGGCGTCCAGCCATCGGTGCCGGGCAAGTTTCACGGCGGCGACTGGCAGGGCGTGATCGACCACCTCGATTACCTCCGGAACCTCGGCGTCACGGCGCTGTGGATCAGCCCGGTCGTGAAGAACGTCGAGGACGACGCCGGGTTCGACAGCTATCACGGCTACTGGACACAAGACTTCCTGCGCCCCAATCAGCACTTCGGCGACCTGGAGAAGCTGCGCGAGCTCGTCGATACCGCGCACGCCAAGGGCATGCTCGTGATCCTCGACGTGGTCACGAACCACATGGGCCAGCTGTTCTATTACGACATCAACGGCAACGGTCAGCCCGACGATTCGCTCGCCGGCGGTGGCTACTCGCATACGTGCTTGCAGATCTGCGCGATGAACCCGCAGCGGTGCTCCGCCGACGAGCTCAACTACTGCGCCGCGGGCAAGGACTACCTCGAGCGGATCATCGAGTGGGATCCCGACTACGATGATCGCGGCGTTCAGGGCTGGACCTCGCTCGGCTTCTCGGGCCCGGCAGACGTTCGGTTCACCGATTGGCCTGCTGATAATCGAGCTCCACCGCCGCGCCCGCCCGATTGGTTCAACTGGCCGGCCGCCAAGAAGTGGTTCGACGATCCGAGCTGGTACCACCTCAAAGGTCGCGTTTACGTCTGGTGGCACGAGGCCGCTTACTCGAACGAGTTCGTCCGCGAGCAAGAGACGACGGGCGATTTCCCGGGCGGCCTCAAGGATCTCAATACCGAAAATCCGGACGTCAAAGAAGCGCTCGTCAAATCGTTCCAGTACTGGATCGATGCGGCCGACTTCGACGGCTTTCGCATCGACACCGTCAAGCACATCGATCGCCCGGATCTCGATCTCAACCAGCGCGGCTTCTGGGGTGATTTCACCGACGGCATGCGAGCCGAAGCGAAGAAGCTCGGCAAGCAGAACTTCTTTATCTTCGGCGAGGCATTCGACGGCAACGACGAGCTGATCGGCACGTACACCAAGGGCGGCAAGGACGCGCAGGGCTCGTTCGGTCGGTTTGACTCGGTATTTTACTTCTCGCAGAAGTACCGCGGCATCGACGAGGTTTTCGGCAACGAAGGCGTGACCAAGAACCTCGAGTGCCTGCTGGACGCACGCATGGGAACTGCCGATCCGAGCGGGTGGTGCGCCACCAATGGCTATCCGGCGGGACCCGATTTCGGCGAGCAGATGCACGCGTCTTCGGCCGATGGTGGCATCGGCCTCGCGCCGCAGCAGGTCCTGGTCAACTTCCTCGACAACCATGACCTCCCGCGGTTCATGTTCGAGAAGACCGACTGGGGGCAACAAACGGCCGCGCTCATGTACCTGATGACGTGGGATGGCGTGCCGTGCGTCTACTACGGCACCGAACAAGGCTTCGCCGGCGGGGTCGATCCGAAGAACCGCGAGGACATGTTCCTCGGTAATCCAACGCTCGGCTACGCGCCGTGGGACACCACGAACGACAAGTTCAAGCGCGTCCAGGGCTTGATCCAGATGCGCAAGGATCACGAAGCGTTGCGTCGCGGTCGCGTCACACCGAAGTGGTCGACCACCGTCGCGGGTGCGCGTCGCGATGCCGGTATCTTCGCATTCGAGCGTGTCGCGCCGACCGAGACCGCGCTTGTGATCCTCAACGCGAGCTCGCAAGTCAGCGAGACCTGTGCGCCCTCGACCGAAGGTGGTGCGTGTATGCACACGACGCTCGCGCCGGGCTCGACGCTCAAGGACGTGATGTACGGCAGCGACGGTCAGACCTTCACGGTCAAGTCCGACGGCACGGTCGACGTGAGCGTTCCCGCTCGTTCGGGCCGCGTCCTCATCAAGCAGTAGCAACTCGAGTCGCCACACCCCTCGCGTTGCGTTCGGCATCGTCACGGCGATCGCGCGAACGCAACTCGGCATGGCGATTGAGCTCGCTTCTGGTACGAGTTGTGCGAGCGCGCTGCACATATGATGCGGATCGGTTCGCTCGTGCTGGCGCTGGGAACGGTGGGTTGTGTCGCCTCGGGCGGCTCGACTAATTTGACCGAGAGCTCGACCCAGGGTCCGCTGGTCGGCGTCGATGGCAGCCTCGATCAGGCCGACCGCAGCTGCAACATCGTGCTTCGCGACCTCGAGCGTCCGAACGGATCTCCGGGGTATCAGACCGGAGGTGCGAACTGGATCTGGACTGGCGGCATCGAGATCTCGAACGCCGCAGCAGCCGAAGGCCTCGTGCCTGCCGCGCTCTACCAATCGGGCTCGGACACCACGTGGCACGAGGTCACGGGTACGGTCTCGACCATCGCCGCGACGACGGGCTACAGGCGCTATGACCTCGAGCTCGACGGTAGCTCGCTGCCGGGTCCGAGCATGAGCGGCACCGCGATCGCGAGCTCGAAGATCCAGGTCGTGCCGTTCATCCACCTCGCCGGCGGCGGTCGCTTGTTCGATCACAACCGCAATCTCGGCGAGCTCGCTAACTACACCATGACCGCACCCGATCTCGCGATCTCGAAGGACACGACCGTGTGCGCGCCGCCAACCGGGCCCACCGCCGCGAACCTCGTATTCGCTGCCGACTACACGCAGCGCCGCGATGGCGTGCTCGCGCCCGGTGGTCAGCTCACGATCTCGTACGCCACGTCGCGGCTCGCGACCTGCGCGTCGACTCGGGGCGGCATCGCGCAGTACGGCATCACCGCGTGGGTGAAGTTTCTGCCGGGCAACCAGCTGCAGGCGCTGAACGTGCTCGATCAAACTCCGTCGATCGCGATGCCCTCGGATGCGCGTAGCGTCCAGGTCTGGTTCGAGACCTCGGACATTCACGGGTGTCACGCCTACGACTCGAACAGCGGTGCGAACTATGCGTTCGATGCCGCGGTCGCACCGCAGTGGATCGGCAATGGCACGTCGCTGTTCTCCCGCGACACCACGTACGAGTGCAACACACCGGGTTCCGCGTCGATCGCGAGTGGCTTCTCGTTCGATACGTGGACGCGCGACCGCGCCGCGATCACGAACACCTGCTTCGAGGTCTATCAACCGGGCGTGACCGATCACGACGATCCGAATCTGTGGCAGAAGCTCGATGTCGAGATCCACATCCAGACCGCGCCGACGATTTGGACTACGTTCCCCGTCAACTTCGAGAGCCGCCAGGGCAACAACGCGCGCTTCGCCTTCAGCTGGCGCCAGGCCGATCCATTCCGCGAGTACTTCTGTACGGCGATGCCGGTCACGCCAGTGAGCGGTGGTCAATACGAATTCACGCGGCTCGGCTACTACATCACGGTCAACGGCGCCGATTATCGTCCCGTGCCGGGCGCAAACTTCGCGGCGACGTTCGTGGATTACCTTCACGCGACCGATGCCTACTGCCCGCACTGATCCGCCTTCGTCGCGCCTGCACGCGTCCTGCCGTGTAGCATTGCCGCCGCCGTGCCGGATGTTCTGCGCTTGATCCTGCGGATTGTCGGGGCCCGCGCTCTCAACAGTATCGGGCGTGCGATGCTCAACGCGACCGTCGGCTGGGAGCTCTACGCTCGGACTCACTCGACGCTCGTGATCGGCGCCGTCGGTGCGGTGCAAGTTCTGCCGGTGATCGCGTTGTTCGTGCCAGCGGGGGCGCTCGTCGATCGCAGCGACCGGCGAAGGGTCACCGCGATCGCCGCGAGTGTCACCGGAGTGATCGGCATAGGCCTCGGCATCGCGTCGTACGTCGGTGCGCCGGTCGCGGTCTACCTCGCGCTCTTGATCATGCTCGGGTGCATGACCGTGCTCCACGCACCGGCAAGCTCGTCGCTGATCCCGCTGATCGTACCGCGCGAGGCGCTCGTACGCACGAACCGGATCAGCTCCAGCTTTCAGGAGACCGCGCAGATCGGTGGCCCGGCGCTCGCAGGCCTCGCGCTGATCTTCTTTCCGTATTACATGGTCTACGCGTTCGTCGCCCTGACCGGCATCGCGGCAGGCCTGCTCTACCAGACTCTGCCCGCGCCGCGCGCGGTGCCGCCCGATCCCAACGCTGCGGCGGTTCGCAAAGACTGGCGGGTCGGTCTGCGCTTTATCTTCAACTCGCCACTGCTCCTGCCCGCGCTCACGCTCGACATGTTCGCCGTCTTGTTTGCAGGCGTGACCCAGCTCTTGCCCGTGATCGCGACCGATGTCCTCGGCGTCGGCCCGCTCGGCTACGGCGTGCTCCGCGCCTCGCAATCGATCGGTGCGGTCGGCATGGCGACGTTCGGCGGAAGACTCACCCATTGGGAGCGCCCCGGTCGCGTGCTCCTGATCGTCGTCGCGCTGTTCGGCGCGGTCACGATCGCGTTCGGGCTGTCCCGCTCGTTCCCGCTCTCGGTGGTCCTCCTCGTCGCGATGGGGGCGCTCGACAACATCTCCGTCGTCATTCGCCTCACGCTCGAGCAGATGGTCGTACCCGATCGCATTCGCGGTCGCGTCAGCGCGGTGCACTACGTGTTCATCGGGATGTCGAACGAGCTCGGGGGAGCCGAGTCAGGTGTCGCCGCGTATTTTCTTGGCACCATTCCCGCGATCGTCGCCGGTGGCGCCGTGGCGATCGCCGTCGCCGGTTTCGTCGCCGTGAAGTGGCGCGCTCTCGGCACGATGCCGCCGCTCGAAGAGCTCCAGCCCGCTGAAGAGTGACCGTGCTACTGTTCGAGTGTGGACAGACCATCGCCGGAGCAGATCGCGCGCTATCGCGAGATGACGCCCGCAGAGCGCCTGCGCCAGGCCGACGCGTTGTACTGGACGGCCCGGCGGTTGAGGGCCGCCCACGAGCGCGCACGTCACCCCGAATGGACAGATCACCAGGTCGAGACCTACGTCAAGCGTGTGTTCTTGCGTGCAGCTACCTGAGCTCATCCGTCCGTTCGTCAGCCGACTCGAACAGCTCGACGTTCCCTACATGGTGACGGGCAGCACCGCCGGCATCATGTATGGCGAGCCGCGCATGACCCATGACGTGGACATCGTCGTGGCGTTGACGATGGCAGATGTCGAGCGCTTCGTTGCCGCCTTTCCGATCGAGCAATTCTACTGCCCACCAGATGATGTGCTCGCCATCGAGATTCGTCGCGGCCAGCGCGGCCACGCCAACTTGATCCACCACGAGACGGGCTTCAAGGCGGACATCTACATCGCGTTCGACGAGCTTCACCGCTGGGGGTTAGCTCGTCGCTCGCGCATCGACCTGGATGGCCTCACGATTCATGTGGCTCCTGTCGAGTACGTGATCGTCCGTAAACTCGAATATTTCAAGGAGGGCAGATCCGAGAAGCACCTCCGCGATATCCGCTCGATGCTCGCCGTGTCCGAACAGTTCGATCTGCCGACGCTCGAGCAATTCATTTCGACTCGTGGTCTCGACGCCGAATGGGCGCTCGTGACAGCTTGAGAGCTATCCGTGGATGCGCGCCGTGATCGGCCGATCCACGAAGACCTGTGCTTCGAGCTCCGCGAGCTCCGCGGCCCGCGCGCGCCAGGTCTCGCCATCGGTATCGCGCGCGAGCGCCAAAAAAATATCGCGATGCCGGACCTCGGCGGTCGCGAGGCTCGCATAGAGGTCGCGTGCCTTTTCGTCCTCGAGATTATCCGCGAGGATCTGCAAGCGCTCTGCGCTGCGCGCCTCGATCACCGCGAACACGAGCAAACGATCGAGCAAGCGCAGCGGTTCTTGCTTGCGAATGTGATCGCGCAGCGCGACCGCGTAGTCGTCGCCGAAGTCGTACGCCGCCGGTTGTTGCCGGCGCACCATCAACTGCGAGACCTGGACGACGTGGCGCGTCTCGTCGTGCGCCAGCCGAGCCATCACGGTCACCAGGTCCGTGCGCTCGGGATAACTCCGAATCAGCGACAGCGCGGACTGCGCCGCTTTGCGTTCGCAGTGCAGGTGATCCGCGTGAACCGCATCGAGGTCGCCGAGCGCTACGCCGATCCACCGCGCGTCCGTCGGCACGAGTGAAAGTGCATCCCCGAGCATACGGACCACAGGTGCACCGTCATCATCGAGTTCGAACACAGCGTGATGATGTACCATCACCCGCGGTGAAGAAGGAGTTGAAGAAGTCACGCGAAATCTTTGCGGTCGAATGCCTCGCCGGCCTCGAACGCGCGAAGCAACTCCGCCCGCAGATCATCGCGGGCCCATCCCGTACGATCGACGGCACGCTCCGCGCGTACAACGCGCTGCTCATGAACGCGAGCGCGAGTAACGCGCAGGCGGGCCTGATGTCCGAGGTTCATCCCGAGGAGGCGATCCGCGACGCCGCTCGCGAGTGCGAACAAGAGGTCTCGCGGTTCTACTCGGACCTCGCGCTCGATCGCGATATGTACGACGCGCTGGCCGCCGTCGATGTCAGCGGCGCCGATGCCGATACCAGGCGGTTCCACGAGCACACACTGCGCGACTACCGGCGCGCGGGCGTCGATCGCTCGCCGGAGATGCGCGCGCGCCTCAAGGCGATCGATGAAGGGCTGACCAAGCTCGGTCAGGCGTTCTCCAAGAACATCTCCGAAGATGTCCGCTCGATCGAATTCACCGATCCGAAGCGGCTGGCGGGCCTCCCCGAAGACTTCATCGCGTCGCACCGGCCCGGTTTGGCTGACAAGACACAAATCATAAGAGTCACCACCGATTACCCCGACTACAACCCGTTCATGACGTATGCGGTCGATGACGAGCTTCGCAGGCAGCTCTACATCAAGTTCCGCAGCCGCGGCGATCAGCAGAACGAGGCGGTCCTTCATTCGATCCTCGAGCTGCGCTCGGAGAAGGCGCTCCTGCTCGGCTACGCGAACTGGGCCGATTACGTCACCGCCGATAAGATGATCGGAAGCGGCGCGAAGGCCGCCGAGTTCATCGAGAAGGTCTGGAAGCTCGCCGCGCCGCGAGCCCAAGAAGACTACGCCGAGCTCCTGCGTCAGCTCCGCACTGTCGCGCCGAGTGCAACCGAGGTCTGCGACTGGCAGAAGACCTGGCTCGAGCACGGCGTCAAGATCTCGCGCTACGAGGTCGATGCGAGCGAGGTCCGGCAGTTCTTCCCGTACGAGCGCGTGCTCTCGGGGCTACTCGAGATCACGTCGGAGATCTTCGACCTGCGCTACGTCGCGATCGAAGACGAGGCCGAGGTCTGGCATCCGAGTGTGCTCGTCTACGACATCGTGCGCGGCACGGAGAAGCTCGGCCGGATCTATCTCGACATGCATCCGCGCGAGGGCAAGTACAAGCACGCGGCCCAGTTCCCGCTCAAAGATGGCGTGCGCGGCGTCCAGTTGCCCGAGGGCGTGCTCGTGTGCAACTTCACCGATCCGGCGGTCAACCAGGCCGCGCTGATGGAGCACGACGACGTCGTCACGATGTTCCACGAATTCGGCCACCTGATGCACCACGTGCTCGGGGGTCATCAGCCGTGGATCACGCAGAGTGGCGTCGCGACCGAGTGGGACTTCGTGGAAGCACCCTCGCAGATGTTCGAGGAGTGGGCCTGGAACGCGACGACCTTGGCGCGCTTCGCGCGGCACCACGAGACCGGCGAGGTGATTCCCGCAGAGCTCGTCGCGAAGATGCGGCGCGCCGACAAGTTCGGCCTGGGCACCGCGACCGTGCAGCAGATCTTCTACGCGGCGATCTCGCTCGGCTTCCATCGCGCCGATCCGAAAACGCTCACGCCGGGCGCCGGTCAGCTCGCGGAGATCCAGCGCTTACAGAAGCAGTACACGCCGTTCGAGTTCGTGACCGGCACGAAGTTCCACGCGTCATTCGGCCATCTCGTCGGCTACTCGGCCATGTACTACACGTATCAGTGGTCGCTCGTGATCGCGAAAGACCTGCTGACGCCGTTCGAGCAGCTCGGCCTGATGGATCGAGGCACCACGTTCTCGTATCGCGACCAGGTGCTCGCACCCGGTGGAAGTCGCGACGCCGCGGAGCTTGTCCGCAATTTCTTGGGCCGCGAATACGACTTCAAGGCCTACGAGCGCTACCTCGTCGAGCCCGCCTGACAAGCCTCTACAATCTGCGACAATCGCAGATCTTCGACGAAGATCGACGACAAAGAAGTGCGGTGATTCTCTGGACCGATCACGCGCGAAGCTTCAACGTATCGCTCAAGGAGATACCCAGATGAAGAAGCTCATGATCGTGATGCTCGCCGCTATGTCGTTCGCCGCCGTCGGTTGCAAGAAGAAGGGTGGCCAGGCCGAAGCGATGGCCAAGATGACCGACTTCAAGAACAAGATGTGCGACTGCAAGGACAACGCTTGCGCCACCAAGGTCTCGGACGAGATGGCCAAGTGGGGCAAAGAGCAAACGGACTCCAACAAGGGCGAGGCGCCCAAGATGTCTGAAGAAGATCAGAAGAAGTTCGCGAACATCAGCGAAGACATGGGCAAGTGCATGCAAAAGGCGATGGGCGGCGGCGACATGGCGGGTTCGGCCGCGGGCTCGGCCGCGATGGCGGGTTCGGCTGACGGTTCGGCCGCGATGGCGGGCTCGGCAGGCTCGGCCGCTCCGATGGCTGACGGCTCGGCTGCAGGCTCGGCCGCGATGACGGGTTCGGCTGCTGGCTCGGCGGGCTCTGCCGCGCCGGCCGCGAAGTAATTCGCAGCTAGCTCACTAACTCACTAACTCACTAACTCGACGACGGTCGAGTGAGGCTCCACGCATGTGGGGCCTCTTCTCGTTTAGGCTATAACCGCTGCATGCGTTGGCTCGTCTTCTTCGCTTGTGCTGCCAGTGGCAACGGATGTCGCGGCGACAAATCGGCTCCGGGTGCGGGCAGCGCGAGCGCCGGCAGCGCGGTCGTCTCGCCGCCCGCGCCCGCGCCCGAAGCACCACTTCCGGTCGCGATCGGCGGCGATGGCTTGCCGCTCGTATGTGGCGATTGGAAGGCTGCGATCGACAAGCTCGCAACGTGCAAGGAGCTGCCGCAGAACGCACGTGATTCGCTGCTCGCTGTGTACAAGGAAGCCTCTGCCGGTTGGGGACAATTGCCCGCGGATGCGAAAAAGAGTCTGGCAGGCGTGTGTCATGCCGGCGCTGATTCGATCGTCAGGGGAGCGAAGGCAACCTGCGGGTGGTAAGCGACCGCCTCATGAAGACGGGATAAGTGGTCGAACGACGTCGATTGCTACAAGCAGGCCGAGAAGCGCGAAGACCTCAGCGCGTGCCTCGCGAAGCTCCCGCTGCTGGCTCCGGCATGTAGACCGAGCGGATCCGCGCGGCAGATTGTTCACGACGCACACTTGTCGCGTTCGCGCGCACGCGAAACGCTGCCAGCATGAAGAAGTCGCTCTTTGTCGCGCTGCTCCTTGGCACGTCTAGCATCGCCTTCGCGGAGCCTAAGATCACCGTCTCACCCGCTGCGATCCACCCCGGTGACCCGGTGCTCGTCACCGTGACGGGCACGACCGAGCCACCGCAGGGCAAAGCGGGCGGCCAACCGCTCGTGTTCTTCGCTGCCAAGACCGGCTATCAGGCCGTGTTCGCCGCGCCGCTCGCGATCAACGAAGATCACATCCTGGTCGAATTCTCAGGCGGTCCGAAGCCAGTCTCGGTCGCGGTCACCGCGAAGACATTCCCCGAGACCAAGCTCGTCGTCGAGGAGGAACTCGCGAATCCTGACAAAGCCGATCGCGAGAAGATCGACGCCGACAACAAGGCGATCACCGAGGCGTACGAGAAAGGCAACCACGCGCCACAATTCACGCACGCGTTCAAGCGGCCACCGGGCAGCGTGACCTCGGTGTTCGGCGAGTGGCGCACGTTCAACGACGGCCATCGCTCGCAACACCTCGGCCTCGATCTCGGCGCGCGCGAGGGCTCGAAGGTCTCGGCGGTTGACGACGGGACGGTCGTGCTCGTGCGCGACACCCTGCTCGCGGGCAATGTCGTCGTGGTCGCACACGGTGCGGGAATCTGCTCGCTGTACTTTCACCTCTCGAAGACACAGGTCGCTGGAGGCGATGCCGTCAAGTTAGGTACCGCGATCGGCCTTGCCGGTCACACCGGTCGGACGACCGGCCCCCACCTCCACATCAGCATGCACGTCGGCGGCGCGATGGTCGATCCAGCCGCGTTCTTCAAGCTGGCGATCGCGCCCGCGAGGGCGACTACCGCTGCGAAGTGAGGTCGCGCGTGATGTTCTTCTGGTGCGCTTCGATCGTGCCGCCGCCGATCTCGATCAACTTCGCATCGCGCAGAAACTGCTCGACGCGAAACTCGGAGCAGTAGCCCCAGCCGCCGAGCACCTGGACCGCGGCATCCGCGACTTCCTTCGCGGCGGTCGAGGCGAATAACTTCGCGGCATCCGTCCCGAGCCGGTTGCGCGACTGCGGACCGACCGTGCTGGCAACATTGTACGTGAGCGCGCGCATGGCTTCGAGCTTGGCGTAGCTCTCGCCGATGTAGCGCTGGATCTGGCCGTGCTCGGCGATCGGCTTGCCAAACGTATGGCGCTCGGTCGCATACTTGACCATCACGTCGACGCAGCGCCGCGCGATGCCGATGCTCATCGCTGCGAGTCCGAGCCGCTCGATCTCGAGGTTGCGCATCATGTTCGTGACGCCGCCGCCTTCGGTCCCGACGAGGTTCTCTGCGGGCAGGAAACAATCCTCGAAGATCAGCTCGCACATCGTCGAGGACCGCATACCCATCTTCGAAATCTTCGCGCTGGTCGAGAATCCCCTGGTGCCGCGCTCGACGACGAACGTCGTGATCCGGCCCTCGACCTTCGCGTACACGAGGGCGAGCCCGGCCTCGGGACCGTTCGTGATGAACGTCTTGCGACCGTTCAGCACGTAGCCATCGGCTGTCTTCTTCGCGACCGTGCCCATGCCGAGCACGTCGGTGCCGACCGCGGGCTCGCTCATGCCCATGCAGCCGACGACCTCGCCGCTGATTACGTTCGGGAGGTACTTCTTGCGCTGCGCGGGGTTGGCCGCCCAGTAGAAGTTGTTGACGAATAACAGCGCGTGCGCGAGGTAGCCGAGCGCGAACCCCGGATCCGAGTACGAAAGCTCGTCGTGCACGATGCACGATGCGAGCGCATCCATGTTCGCGCCACCATCGGCTTCGGGGATCGTGATGCCGATCAGGCCGAGCGTGCCGAGCTCGCGCAAGAGACCCGTGTTGAACGTGCCTTTCTCGTCGTGCTCCATCGCCTGTGGCTCGACGCGTGTCGCCGTGAATTGGCGAACGGTCTGCCGCAACAATTCATGTTCTTCGGTCTGCCCCATCATCATTGCTCGGACCTTACCCGACGATTGTGGCCTACCGTTCGGTAGGAATAGCTGCCGACCGTTCGGTAGGATGTTACATGCCCAAGCCCTCCGTCGCGCGCTGGCTCGAAGGTGGTCCTGCCGTGTTGTTCGCGAACCCGACCGCGCAATCGGGGAAGGCGGCGGACTGGATTCGTCACGCGCGTGCGCTGCTGGACGAGGCGGGCGTGCCCCATCGGTTTGTTGCTACCGAACCGAACGGTGCAACCGTCGTGCGCGTGCGCGAAGCGATCGACCGCGATGGCGCGCGCCTCGTGATTTACATGGGCGGCGATGGCACGTTCGCCGAGGTCGCGAAGGGCTTGCTCGGATCCGATCACCCTGGCGACGTCGCGATGGGGATGTTGCCGACCGGCACCGCGAACGATCAGGGCAAATCGTTCGGGCTCGATGCCGGGCAGGGCGCGCTCGAGCGCAATGTCGAGGTCGTCGCTGCCGGCCATACGGTCGGGTGCGATGTCGGCACGCTCGTGATCGATCGCGGCACCAAGGAGATCCATCGCGACCTGTTCTTCGATTCGTTTTCGGTCGGGCTCGGTGCCGCGAGTCTCGCGACGCGCAATCGCGATCGGAAGCGCGTGCGCAAGATTCCCGGGCTCGGTGCGATCTATCGCGACCAGCTCGTCTACGCGGGGGCGCTCGCGCGTCACCTCGCGGAGAGCTACGTGGTCGATACCAAGTTCGATCTCGATGCGGTGATCGATGGCAACGTGCGCAACTGGCCGGGCCTGCTCGACGTCATCGTGAAGAACACCAAGATCTTCGGTGGCGAATGGATCTTTGATGCGAATTCCGAGTCCGATGACGGCCTGTTCGAGCTCGTTCCGGTCGCGGGTCGCCGCGACTTCACCGCGAAGTTGCTCGGCGGCTTACGCGCGAGCCCGATCGGCACCGCCGAGCTCGAGCAGCTCGGCATCGAGACCGAGCCCGCCGTCTCGGGCACGCGGATGGAGATGGTCGTGCGGACCAAGACCAAGGCACTCCCGGCCGCGCAGGTCGACGGCGAGGAGATCCCGGCAGGCGAGCGCTACATCGTCGAGGTCGCGAACCGCGCACTCCGGCTGATCGTGCCGCTCGAGCATGTCGATCCGTCACATACCGATCTCAGTGCAGCTGTGAGCACACGCTAGTGCGCAGTGGAGAGCGTGGACCCCGCGGTTTGCGATGTCCTCGCGTGTATGTCTGCACGGATAGCGCATGGCGTGTGACTTGCTGAAGGAGTCGTTGCCCGCGCATTTCCATTTCTGGACGTGCGTACATTCGTCAATACCCTCATCATCAACGCGAGTGTGTGCACGAACGCGGGCACCTTTTCTAACGCTGATCGTCGCCGCTGGTTGCGGCGGGCAGCCCTCTGTACCCAAACCGTCGCCGCCGATCGTGGAGACCACGACGAGGGTCCGGAGCTGTGCCGAAGCCGCGGTCGGCATCGAGCAAGCGACGCGGGCGATCCGGCCACCCGAAGGTTCGATCGTCCAGCCCATGCGCGCGCGCTGCGCCGATGATCACTGGGCCAGCGACGCGATCGATTGCTTTGCCACGATGAAAGAAGGCGAGCTCGCGAGGTGCGCGAGCATGCTCCCGGAAGAGTCGCGCCATCAGATGTTCGCGGCGCTCGGTGGTACGGACCAAGCCGCAGTCGCGATCGCGAAGCTCCGGCTCGCCGACATGCACGTCGGCCTCACGGCGTGTGACGAGCTGTTCGCCACGGCGCGCGAGCTCATGGGGTGCGAAGCCATTCCGCTCGCGACGCGCGCCGAGATCGGGCCGCAGATCGCTGACTCGTGGGATCTACCGGACAAGCTGCCCGCCGACGCGCGAGCACGCATGACCACCGTATGCACGCAATCGCGAGAAATGCTGCGGCAACAGTTAGTTACGGCCGGCTGCCAGGCGATACCGTAGCCCTCTGGGTAGCCCTTTACGAACCCCGAATTTCAGCCCATCCTCCTCGCATCAACCCCCGTCAGGAGCTGTGATATGGCTGATGTCTTCATTTACGATGCACTTCGTACGCCGCGCGGTCGCGGCAAGGCCGGCAAGGGTGGGCTCTCCGCGATCCATCCCCAGGAGCTGCTCGCGCAGACCCTCAACACGATGGCCGAGCGTCGCAACCTCGACAAGAACTTGGTCGAGGATGTCGCGATCGGTTGCGTGACGCAGACCAGCGAGCAAGGCGCCTGCATCGCGCGCACCGCGCTGATCGCCGCGCAGTGGCCCGAAGATGTCACCGGGTACACCGTGAATCGCTTTTGCGGCTCGGGTCTCGAAGCGGTCAACGGCATCGCAGCAAAGATCGGCGCCGGTTTTTTGCAAGCCGGTATCGGCGGCGGCGTCGAGTCGATGTCGCGCGTGCCGATGGGCTCGGACACCCAGTTCCTCGACGCGGGCAACGAAAAGTTGCGCAAGCGGTTCTTCCTCGTGCCGCAGGGCATCTCGGCCGACCTCATCGCGACGCGTGAGGGGTTCTCGCGCGCCGATGTCGACAACTACGCGCTCCACAGCCAGCAGAAGGCGGCGCGCGCGATCGAAGAGAAGCGGTTCGCGAAGTCTTTATTCGCGGTCAAGGCCGATGACGGTTCGCTCGCGCTCGAGCGCGACGAGCATCCGCGTGCGGACACCACGCTCGAAGGTCTCGCCGGTCTCAACGCCGCGTTCGAGAAGCTCGGCGCGATGAAGGTCGGCTACAACGGCGAGTCGCTCGATCAACTCGCGCTCCGGATCTATCCCGACACCAAGGTGATAAACCACGTCCACACCGGCGGCAACAGCTCCGGCATCGTCGACGGCGCGGCCGTCGTGTTGATGGGCTCGAAGGAGTGGGGCACCAAGGCGGCTCAGAAGCCGCGCGCGCGGATCCGCGCGATCGCGACCGCGGGCGCCGAGCCCGTGATCATGCTGACGGCGCCGGCGCCGGCGTCGGAGCGCGCGCTCAAGCAGGCCGGGATGTCCGTCAAGGACATCGATCTGTGGGAGATCAACGAGGCATTCGCGACCGTGCCGATGCAGACCGCGCGCAAGCTCGGGATCGACATGGACCGGGTCAACGTCAACGGCGGCGCGATCGCCCTGGGCCACCCGTTGGGTGCGACCGGCGCGATCCTGCTCGGCACGGTCCTCGACGAGCTCGAGCGTTCGAACAAGTCCACCGCGCTGATCACGCTGTGTATCGGTGGCGGCATGGGCATCGCGACGATCATCGAGCGCGTCTAAGTCTGATAGGTTGCCGCCGTGCTCTGGCGGCTGTGCGCTGTACTCGTGGCGGTCGGTGGTTGCAAAGCTCCTCCGGTTCTCGAAGAGCCCGCACCAACGCACTACGTGATCGCGCCGGCACCATCGGTGTTTCCGCTCGGGGTGGCGCGCGGCCGGGTCGGTCGCGGCACCGCTCCGCAACGCGTGGCGCTCGCGACGCTCGAAGGTACCGCACTTGTTGACTCCGCAGCGCCCTTCAGCGCGCCGGCGCTGTGGACGCTCGATACGACCGGCCACGGTGCGTACGCGTTCCTGGGCGCGGGCGGCACGGTCGAGCAGATCACGCTCGATCCGATCGCGGTGACGTGGCGGTTCGCGTGCAACGCGCCGATCGTCGGCACGAGCAACTTCGGGGTGGTGTGCGGCGATGCGAAGGGTACGCGCACGCTCGATGTCACCGGCAAGGTGACGTGGGAGCAACCCGCTTCGTTCGTGATGATGGATGGTCCGCGGATCGCGGTCGCCGCACCGGCGGGCCTCTCGGTGATCGCGGCCAAGGATGGTCACGAGCTCTACGAGCTCGCCATACCCGCAGGTGCGCGCCCGCTCGCGGTGTGCGATGGCGAAGCGTACGTGCTGCTCGCCGATGGCCGGCTGCAGAAGCTGGTGCCTGGCGCGAAGAGGCCTGCGTTCACGCTCGCGCTCGGCAACACCGAGACGATCGCGAGCACGGACGCGTGCACGGTGCCCGCGGCGCCGATCCTCGTCACGATCGCGGGCGAGCGCGGCACCTCGGTGGTCTCGATCGATCGCAGCGCGGGCACGGTGCTGGGCCGCGTCGAGGACGTCCACGGCATGTGGCCTGCGCGCGGCCCCTTCGCAGATACGATCGAGATCGCGACGAGCACTGGCGTGGCTCGCTGGGATCGCAAGCTGCTCTCGGGCCAGCCGCTCGATCTGCCACCGCTCGGCGCGCTGCTCGCGAGCCACGGCACGCGCCGCCTCGTGCGCGCGACCCCGGCGACCGCCGTGCTGCTCGATGCCGACGGCATCGCGGCGTACCTCCCGATCCGCGAGCCGAGCGCGGTCCTCGGCGATGCGACCGTGTTCACCGGTACGCGCTTGATCCAGCTCCCGCCGCGCTGGCAGGGACCGCTGCATCTCGCCGGCCATGCGCCCCTCGCCGTGCCTGCGGAGCTGCGCGATCTGCCGGCGTCGGTCGCGGCACCTGCGCCGAGTGCCGCGCCGTTCGGTCTCGGGGCGACGCTCTCGGGCACGACGATCGTGGGGACGTCGCTGTACGTCGCCACCGACGGTGGCGTCGCGCAACTGGATCTCGCGAAACTCGCGTGGGGTTGGCACGTCGCCGAGCCGGGCGCGCGCGCGCTCGTCGCCGATGCGACCACGATCGCGTTCGCGACCGAGCGCGATGTCGTCGTGCTCGATAGCAATGGCGGCAAGCGCACGCGGATCGCTGTGCACGCCGAGGCCTTGGGGCTCGCGGGCGTGCTGTTGCTCGCGCGCACGACGTCCGCGACGTATGTCTACGATGCGGTGACGGGCTCGTTGCTCGGCGTGCTCGGGAGCCGTGCCGTGCCTCTCGCGCTCGAGGGGATGGAGCTCGCGATCACGTACGAACAGAATCGCATCGTCGCGCGGCTACCGCGCGTCCACCTGCTACCGGTGTGGTCGCTCGAGGTCGCGGGCGTCGTCACGACGCTCGAGCGTTCGGGCGACGGGGTGCTGGTCGGACTCGAAGATGGCGATGCGTACTGGCTCGATGCCCGCACCGGCGCGGCGACCGCGGTGCCCGGGCTCGGGCTCGCGTGGCATGCGAGTGGCGATGCGATCACGGGGGAAGCGCCGGGCGGTCCGATTCCACCCGCGGTGATCGTGCCTCCGCCGGGCAAGCCCGAGATCTACGTGCCGACCGATCTCGAAGCAGCGCCCGCGATCGCGACACCATGGCCGCCGCCGCCGCGCATGCCTGCGAGCTGGGAGCTGACGATCTACGACCGGGCGGGCGGGGTGCGAGCGCGCAACGACTACGCGTGGCTCGAAGGGGTAGCCGGCTTGCGCATGGGCACGGCGCCGTTCATCTACACCGCGGGGGCCGAGGCGCTCGTGATCGATAGCGTGCGCGGCGATCCGCTGCGACGCGTCAGGTTAGCGGCGCCCGCTGCCGGCGACGCGTTCTCGACGATCGTCGACGGGCGCGCCGTCGTCGGAATGATCCTCGCCGGGCCGCTCCGGCTGGTGGTCTTTTAGTGCTACAGATCGAGCATGGCTCTTCCGCTTCGAGCTGCGTTGCGCTCCGCTGGCCGCTTCATGGTCAAGAACCCCACGACGATGCTGAGCATGGCGCGCCATGCGCTCGGCATGCGGATCGCGGTGCCCTTGGATTCGCTGCGCTGGTTCATCGCGAACACGCCGCCTTCAAAGAAGGCGCCGCAAGACATCACGATCACGCCGCGCCCGCCCGCGATCGGGCTCGGCGCCACGATCGATCTGATGGGGACCACGGTTCGCGCCGGCGCCTCGATCCGGATCGAGCAGATCGAAATCACCGATCACAAGTTCAAGGTCACGCTGCGGATCAGCGATGTCACGATGAAGGTACTCGGCGAATCGTTCACCCCGGTCGCCGGCCTCATCAAGAGTGGCGCGCTCGATCTCTCGAAGCCCGGCAACCTCGCCAAGTTCATGCCGAAGAAGCCGCCAGTGCTCGTCGAAGCGCATGACGACATCGTCGTGCTCGATCTGATGCAGAACCCGAAGTTCGCCGAGAACGACAAGGTTCGCGCCCTGCTCGGCACTGTCACGCCGGTCATCCAGGTCTCGGGCCTGTCGACCGAGGGTGACTTCTTGATCCTGCAGCTCCGCGCGTCGCCGTTCGGTCTGCCGCGCGCGATCAGTGCCGCGCGTCAGCTCGCTGCCGGATAGGCACGCGAGCAGTGTCCGAGTCCGTCGCGCTCGAGAGCACCGAAAAAGCGGCGCGCTACGCCGAGCTCCTGCCGCAACTCGCGAGCCTCGTCGAGGGCGAACCTGATCTGGTCGCGAACCTCGCGAACCTCACAGCCGCGCTCCGGGTCTGCGTCCCGAGCGCGAGCTGGATCGGCTTTTACATCACGCGGCAGGGCGAGCTCGTCCTCGGCCCGTTCCAGGGCAACGTCGCCTGTGTGCGGATCAAGTTCGGCAAGGGCGTGTGTGGCACCGCCGCCGCCGAGCAGCGCACGGTGATCGTTCCCGATGTCGAGCTGTTCCCCGGCCACATCGCGTGCGACGCCGGATCTCGCTCCGAGATCGTGGTCCCGATCGTGCGCGCGGGCGTGGTGGTCGCGGTGCTCGATCTCGACAGCTACGACCTCGCGGCGTTCGACGACACCGACGCGGCCGGGCTCGCCCCGATCGCGGCCCTCGCGGCGCAGTTCGCATGGTGAAGTGGCTGCTGCTCGCGACGCTGGTCGGCTGCCAGAGCCACGACCACGATGCGGCGCCGCGCGTCGAGACCGGCAATGCGGTCGCTCACGATGCGCGTTTCGCGCGGGATGGCGACGCGCCCGAGGAGCCGCGTGCCGATGCACGCGTGAAGGTCGACGAGCCCGAGTCCGAACCCGATCCGGGCAAGCAGATCTACAGTCTCGGTGCGCTGCCCGCGTGGCAGGCCGTCGTCGATCGCAACCTGTATCTCGATCGCCGCGGCCAGCACGGGGTTGTCTACGGCACGCTCGGCGAGCCGATCACGATCCCAGCAACCGGCAGTGGCGACGCTGCGCTCGCCGCGGTCGCGACGCCGTACCTCTGGCTCGTCGACGATACCGAAGGTAACGGCGCGCTCGCGATTCGCGTGCTGCCGAGTAACCCCGCCAAGGCCGGCGAACGGATCGCGTTCGCGGGCGCCTGGGCACTCGACGATCAGCGCCGTTACTTCTGGCAGGCCTCGCTCGCTACCCCGATCGTGCCGGCGCCGCCATCCAAGCTCAAGGAGCTCAAAGAGCCGGCGGCGCTGCCGGGCCACACGATCACGAACGGCGAGCTACCTTCGGGTGCGCGCCAGATCAGCCTCGCGAAAGAAAACGACGCCGCGTACTTCACCGTCGTCGGTGCGGCGCCGCTCGCCGATGGCGATGGCTGGCTCGTCGCCGACGAGCTCGGCAGTACACCCTACGCGCTCCTCAACATGCCGGGCGAGCGCGCGAGCTTCGGTGCGCAAGATCTACGCACCGCCGACGAGCACTGGTCACTTCGCCGAGGCTGGACCTACTGGGTGCGCATCGGTCCCATCCACAAACACGGCGCCGACAAG
>JAYVLQ010000054.1:0-31534 GCA_043759355.1 Kofleriaceae bacterium | reverse complement strand
ACGACCGACGCGAAGATCACGGTCCCGGCCCTCGCCTACTTCGCACCCTGCACGATCGCCGAGGCGGCCGCCGTACTCGATGACCTGACGTCGCACGAGCGGCTGACGATGGACATCGAGGACGACGGCACGATCGTCTATCAGCTACTAGGCCGTCAGAGGTTGGCGGCTGGTTTCTCAGCCGCCCCTGGAGCTGATCCCTCGGTGCCTGCACCGCTGGCGCGCGCGGTCTCGCTCGTCCCGATCTCGCATGCACGTCGCGAAGCGAGCCCGCTCGCGGCGGCGATGCTGAGCGTGATGGTGCCCGGCGCCGGTCACCTTTACGCCGGCCGGATCTTGGCCGCGATCATGTGGTTCGTAGTGGTCACCGCAGGCTACGCGTTGGTCTTGCCGGGCCTGGTGTTCCACCTGTTCAACATCATGTCGGCCGCGGCCAGCGCTCAGCGCCTGAATGCCAGCTCCCGGATGATGCTCGCGGCGTGAGGCGATCACACTAACCGTCCCGAAGCCGCCTGCTACACTGCAGTTGTGCGTAGCGCTTACCTACGTTACGTCTGGTAGCGACGCGCTGCCGGCCCCGGTTCTACAAATCGGCTGCCGGTGCGGAGGCCTCGAAGTGGCTGGCGCGGATTTGCGACCCGTCCGGGCATCACGATCCAGCTCGTCGATCGCGGCTATCCCCAAAAGTCCGTCGTGATGACGGTTCCCTGCACCACGCGTGCGAACGAGTCGTCGTGATCGGTGGCCACCTCGATTCGATCGCGATGGGTGGGCTGTCATCGAACGCGCCGGGCGCCGATGACGACGCCTCTGGTATCGCCACGATCACCGAGGTCGCGCGTGGCTTACTCGGCGCGGATTATCGGCCCGAGCGTACGATCGTGTTTGTCGCGTACGAGGCCGAAGAGATCGGCCTGCTCGGATCTCAGGCAATCGTGCGCGACTTCAAGCGCGCGAACACGAATGTCGTGGGCGCGCTGCAGCTCGACATGACGAACTTCAAGGGCTCCGACAAAGACATCTGGCTGATGAAGGACTTCACGAGCCCGGGTCAGAACACGTTTCTCGGCACGCTGATCGACACCTACGTCGGCGCGACGTGGGGGACCGACGCGTGCGGCTACGCGTGCTCGGATCACGCGTCGTGGCATCAAGCCGGCGTGCCGGTCTCGATGCCGTTCGAATCGCGGATGGCGCAGCGCAACCAGAAGATCCACAGCGCGAAAGACACCCTCGCGCGGAGCAACAACGAAGCGAGCCACGCGCTGAAGTTTGCGAAGCTCGGCGCGGCGTACGCGATCGAGATGGCGAAGGGCGAGCTCGGCGAGCGCTCCGAATTGTCGACCGCGGTCACGCCGAACGAGAACAGCTCCCATCTCTGGGAGCTGTTTATACTTGCCGGTATCGCGCTCGGTTCGATCGCGATGTCGCGTCGCTATCCCTAGCGGTACGTCGCGAACTGCGAGGCCATGCGCGTGCCTTGGCCCGCGGTGAACTTGGTCATGCACGCGTCGTCGACGTAATCCATGAAGTTGGTGATCGGATCGACGCCCGGATACTTCGTGCCGATGCACGTATCGCGACCGGTCGGGCAACCGAACGCCGCCGTCTTCTCGGCCGCGGTGTCGCTCACGAAGTCACCTCTGGTCGCCGAGCAGCCGCCCTGGAACGTGTGATACAGGCCCATCCAATGGCCGATCTCGTGCGTCGCCGTGTCGCCGAGGTCGTACGGCGCCGCGGTGCCGCCGGGCAGCGACGCGAACAGCACGACCACGCCGTCCATCTTCGGTGCCCCCGCGTAGTCGGCTGGAAACGTTGCCCAGCCGAGGAGGCCTTGGCCCATGTTGTTCGTATAGAGGTTGAGGTCCGCCGCGCCGCCGATGCGAAGCGCGGTCTTCATGTTCGTTTCGGCCGAGGTGCTCGGAGTCGCCGAGTAGTACGAGTCGTTGTTCGTATCGTCGGTGCTCGCGAGGGTGAACGCGAAGCCCTGTGTGCCGTAGGCAGCGTTGAGCACCGAGATCTGGTTCGTGATCTGCGTGGTCGTCACCGCGCCACCCGTACCGGTGCTCGCGTGGATGCGATGAACGTGGACCTTGATCGGTGCGACCGCATACGCGACATCTTGGGGTTGGTTCGCGAGGAACGCGGTGACCTCGTTCTCGATCTCGGTCTTGCGCGAGTCACTCGGCTCGAGCGTCTGGCAGCCGCGTTGTGCGGCGGCCGAACCGGGCTCCTGCACGCCACCTTGCTCGGTCGAGCTCAGCGTCGAGTTGTCATCCTCACCATCGGCGCAACCGACGATCGCGACAGCGAACAAGGAACCGAGCAGGAGCTTGCGACTGGTCATGCGTGGACGGTAAGCGTCGCGATTTGCTCTGGCGACATTTGTATGGTGCAAGGCGCTGCCGACCACTGACACGCATACGTTGTGCGCGGCAGTGTGAAGGTGTAGGCAGCAGTGCGGATGGCACCCGCACCGGTGGGCACTAACGCCACGATATTTCTAATCGTGACCGCGTAACTGAACGGAACTGCACAACTGGTGCAGAGGTGTGAACGGCCTAGACGACAACATCTGACAGCGGCGCGGCAAGCTCATCCGAGTACACGGTTCGCAGCTCGACGATCCCGGGATGTGGCACACCGCGTCCTTCACGCGTGCCGAGACCGATCGTTGCGCCGATTGAAAATTTCTGGTCGAGGTACGTCGCGAGCTCCGGGCGCGAGACCGCGCGCGGCGATACGAGATGGCGAATTCCGGTGAGCTCGGTCGCGGCGAGCTGCCATACCCGCTCTGCGGCCTCTTCGGCCCATAGCACGCAGCGCGCTTCATCGGCGATCACGGTCATCGGCAAGCCACGCGCGTGGCGATAGCGCAACCAATCGAGGTGTCCATTGCGGCCCGTCGCCGAGGGTCCGATCCACGGCCCGCTCCGCACGATCAACGTGTTCGGTCGCGCGAGCATCAGCTGTTCGGCCGCGACGCGCGTGCGGCCGTAGACGCTCAGCGGATCGGTTGGCGAGGTCTCGTCGTATGGCCCCGTATCGCCGCTGAACACGTGATCGCTGGAGCAGTAGACGATGCGGCACGCGGGCGGCGCGTGCGCGAGCAACACGCGCATCGCTTCGACATTCACGGTCCACGCGAACTCGGGTGAAGTCTCGCAGTTCTCGACATCGCAGACACCAGCGCATTGCATGATCAGCGTTGTCGCCGCGTACTTGGTGCCAGTCGCGAACAGCGCCGCGACCGCGGGCTCGTTGTCCAGGTCGATCGAGCCCGCGACGCCCGGTGGCGGGCGTCGCGTCTTCTCGTTGACGTAGGCGGCGATGCCGGGCCTCGCACGGAACAGCGAGTAGCCGAGCATCGAGCTCGCACCGAACAGGATCGCCTCCACTCGCGAGGCTACGATTCTTCCGCTTCGGCAATCGGTTCGGCGACCGGTTCCTCGGTCAGCATCTTCTCGAGCCGACCCGATCGATCGAGGTTACGGAGCTCGGTGTACCCGCCGATCGATTGCCCGTTGATGAAGATCTGCGGCACCGTGGAGTGCCCGGTCTTCACGCGCAGCCACGAACGGGTCCGATCATCGCCCGTGCAATCGATCTCTTCGAAGGCGAGCTGCTTGCCGTTCAAAAGGCTGGTGGCCGCGGAGCAGTAGCCGCAGAGCTCGCGCGTGTAGATCTTGATCTCCGCCATGCCGGTAGTTTACCGCTAAAAAATTCCGGCGCAGCAACGACGCCGCGCTCGACCGCGAGATCGCTCGTCCCCCGGGTCCACGGCGCCTGCATCAGCTCAGAGCGAGGAGGATGCCGTGCGGCAGCGCGGACAGGTTCGTATCGACGAGCGGAGCGTGCTCGACCGAGGAGGCGCACACGCCGTCGACCCTGGCTTCGCCACACAGGTTGTAGAGGTCGTAGGACGAGTGAGGCGCGACCGGGGCGGTCGGCTTCACGCACGCGCCAGCACCGGAGAGCGCGAGACAGATAAAGGAAATACGGAGCATCAGACGGCCCCTATAGACCAGGAACACGTGACCTCGCAAGCTCCCGGGCTGCCACTCCGAACGGTGCGCATTTGCACGCTTTATCGTGCGGTTCTCGACGCGTGCGCGCGATGAAATTGTGCGGCGACAATCGTGCGCAACACGCGGGCATCGATGCTCACACATCGACGCCGCCAGACGCGAAGGTCTTCGAAGACGCAAAGGTCTCGCTCGATGCGCCATCGAATGTCAGCGACGTACGCCGGCAACGTCGATGCCGCGTACGACTACTGGATTGCCGCAGGCGCGCGTGTTGCGTCGTCGTGGGGACTCAAGAACGCCGGCCAGAACGACCTCCAAACGCGAGCTGAGGTATCTTGCGCGGCAGTGATGTCCGACGCGCGTCCTCGCATTCTCACGGGTGATACTCCGACCGGCCGTTTGCACATCGGCCACTGGGTCGGCTCGCTCGAGAATCGCGTGCGTCTGCAAGATCAGTACGACTGCTACTTCTTGATCGCGAACATGCACGCCTACACCACGCGCGCCGAGAGGGCCACGGATGTCAGGCGCGACACGATCGAGATCGCGAAAGACTGGCTATCGGTTGGCATCGATCCGGAGCGCTCGACGCTCGTGCTCCAGACCGAGATTCCGGCGATCGCCGAGCTGTCCTGGTACTTCGCGATGCTGTTGCCGTTCAACCGGGTCATGCGCAACCCGACCCTCAAGGCCGAGATCGAGGCCAAGGACCTCGGCGACCACTACAGCTTTGGTTTCCCGCTCTACGCCGTCGGCCAGTGCGCCGACATCCTCGCGTTTCGCGCCGAGCTCGTTCCGGTCGGCGAAGATCAAAAGGCGCACATCGAGATGTGTCGCGAGGTCGCGCGCAGCTTCAACCGGATCTACGGCGGTATCGACCCGACGACGAAGGACGACGATGCCGTCGCGCAGGGTGGCGTGTTCCCGATCCCGAGCGCACTGCTCGGCCGGATCTCGAGGCTGATTGGCACCGACGGCAAGCACAAGATGTCGAAGAGCCTCGACAACGCGATCTTTCTGTCCGATGACACCGCGACGATCCTCAAGAAGACCAAGAAGGTCGTCACGGGTCGCCAGTCCGCGACCGACCCTGGCGTGATCGAGGACAACGCGCTGTTCCAGTACGCCCGCGCGTTCATGACCGACACCGCACGCTACGCGGAGCTCGCCACGCTCTACACCGCTGGTCAGATCGGCGATGGCGATGTCAAGAAAGAGGTCGCCGGCGCGATCGATAGCTTCCTCGCGCCGATCCGCGAGCGCCGTGCTGGCTTCGAAGGTCCCACGGGTGATGCGCGCATCCTCGAGATCCTGCGCGAGCACACCTCGCGTGCAAACGCGGTCGCCGAGGAGACGCTGCGGATGGCCAAGGCGGCGATGAAGCTCGACTTTGGCGCGCGGAAACTGACCTTCTAGAGCTCGCGGTCCTCCAGGTAGCCGCTGGCAGCGGCTTCGAAGTTCTGACAGTGCGATGACCGGATTGTGGCTAGCGCAGCCCCAAGAAATGGGGTCATCTGCACGCAATGGCCGAGCATTTCATCGGGGACGTCCCCCTCTATCCCCGGTCCCATTACGTGGCACAGCTGCGGTCCGAGATCCCCGAAGCGGCGTACTCACCGGCACGCTCGCGGCTGCTGCTGGTGCCGCTGTATCTCGCGATCGTCGTGCTCGGCGGCTTGGCGATCGGGCTCGGCTTGGCGCCCTGGCCGACCTGGCCGGTGATCTCGATCGTGATGGGCATCGGGTTCGCCTGCCAGACCTTCATCGCGCATGAAGGTCTCCACGGCGGGATCACCCGCAACAAGACGCTCCAGAACATCCAGGGGTACATCGGCTTCTTACCGTTCATGCTCGCGCCGCGGATCTGGGTGGCGTGGCACAACCAGACCCATCACGCGATCACCAACCAGCCCGGCGATCCGGATGCGTTTCCCACGCTCGAGACTTACAACAGCGATCCGAACGCGAAGCTCGCGGTGGATGTGTTCGCCGTCGGGCCGCACCGTCTTCGCGGCCTGCTCACGTTCCTGTTTGGCTTCACGATCCAATCGGCCCACCAAACGCACAGCATGAAGAAGTTCAAGTACGCGAGCGGCGGCACCTTTGCCCTCGCCGTGGTCGAGACCGCGGTCTACATCGGGTTCTGGATCGCGCTCGCGTTCGTTGTCGGCTTCGTGCCGTGGCTGTTCATCTGCGTGATCCCGATGATGGTAGCGAACATCTTCGTGATGTCGTTCATCCTCACGAACCACTCGCTCAGCCCGTTCATCCCGATCAACGATCCGCTGATCACGGGGCTCTCGGTCACCGTGCCGAAGTTGGTCGATCGGATCACGCTGAACTTCGGCTTCCACACCGAGCACCACTTGTTTCCCGCGATGAGCTCGCGCCACGCGCACTTGATTCGCAAGCTCTGCATCGAGCACTGGCCCGAGCGCTATCAGTCGATGCCGCTCGTTACCGCGCTGTTCGAGCTCAATCGCACCGCGCGCGTCTACAAGGACGCGGTCACGCTCTACGATCCCGATACCAACCAGTCCTGGCCCGCGATCCTGCCCCGCGCAGCACAGCGCACCCGAAGCGTCGCCGAACAGCAGCCTGCCGCCTGATATAGTGCGCGCCATGCGCGCTCTACTCGCCGTGATGTTACTCGCCACGCCGGCGCTCTCAGATTCGCGAACCCGGGCGCTGGCGACTGGCTACACGAAAGAGCTGACCGCCTGCAAGCGCAGCGCGGATGGCGTCCGGAAGGTCGCCACCGGCGCGCAGCAGCTGGTCGACAGCGGCGCCAAGGAGTACGCGGTGGAACTCGATGCGCTCCACGCCGGCCTGGATCAGGTCGATGCGTACTGCGCCGAGCTCGATGCGACGTTGCAGCTGATCGCGGATCCGAACGTCGCGTACAAGCCGCTCGAGCATCAGCTGGACGATCACGACAACAAGGTTCGCAGGCTCCGCGCCGGTAGCAAGAAGGCTCTCGATACGCTCGGCTCCGTGATCAGCAAGCTGGTCCCCGTGATCAATGCGCGCGTTGGCACGCCGGAGCCGAGCACGAAGCGAACGCCGATCAAGTTTCCTTCGGGACGCTCGATCGATGCCCCGACCCTGCCCGGCTCGTGGAAAGTGGCTGGATCGGGCGCGACCGATACGGTCGAATATGCCGAGGGCAAGGCGAGCTCCACGATCAGCGTGCAAGCGATCACAGGCACCTGCGCGGATCAGAAGAGATCGATCGCCAGCTGGTCGGTCGATGAACCGCGCACCGAAGGCACGAAGGACCTCACCTGGTATGTCGGCTATGCGCGCGACGCGCGACGCGTGCGGATGGCGTGCCGCGATGGAAAGGCCGGATCGGTGCTTGGCAAGATCGATGATCCCGCGGCCGCGAAGTGGCCGCAACTCGAAATGGTGTTGACCGCGATGCTCGCCACGCGCGATTCGAAATGATGGCCCGGGTTGCCCTCGTCTCCCTCTCGATCGTAGTTGCGTGTGGCAACGCCGCGGTGCAGCCCGATCGCACCGTCGAAGCAGCCGGGATCTACAGCGTCGGTACGACGCGGTTCATGGTGAACGATCCGGCGCGCAGCCGCGACCTCGTCGCACAAGCGTGGTTCCCGAGTCCGATCGCTGCGAGCGACACGCCGGTCGAGATGCTCGAGGTAGAGCCGATCGCTGGGCAGTACACGCAGCTGCTCGCAGCGGCGCTGCCGGGCTGCCCCAGTCACACCTTGCCCGTCGCGCTCGACGCGGCCGCGGTCGCGGGGACCTTTCCGCTCGTGTTGATCTCGCATTGCCACGCGTGCACGCGGCTCTCGAATGCGACCACCGCGATCCGGCTCGCGAGCCACGGCTTCGTCGTCGTGTCCGTCGAACATCTCGGCGATACGCTGTGGGAAGACCTTGCCGGCACCCAGGCCGACCTCGATGCCGAGGAGCTCGAAGCTCGCACCGCGGATGTCCGCGCCGCGCTCGATCAAGTCGCGGCCGGTGGCACGCCGGTCAGCGCGCTCGCTGATCTCGGTCACGTCGGCGTGCTCGGTCACAGCTTCGGTGCGGTGACCGCAGGTCGCGTCGCGCAGCTCGACTCGCGCGTGTCGGCAGCGGCCGCACTCTGCGCACCGATGGAGAACCCACTCACACCCGGCGTGATGATCGCCACGCTGAACGTGCCGCTGATGTTTCTGGTCGCCGAACAAGACAACAGCATCACCGAGCTCGGCAACAACCTGATCCGGACGAACTACGCGGCGGCAACCGTGGCCGCGTACAAGATCGAAGTGCCCGATGCAGGCCACTGGTCAGTCTCGGATCTCGACGGGCTCGCGCCGACCTTCATGCCGGGGTGCGGCGCTGCGACGCGCCAGACTGACGGTTTGCCGTTCACGTATCTCGATCCGTCGGTCGGTCGGAACATTGCAGCGGCGTACTCGGTCGCGTTCTTCAAGGCGACCTTGCAGGGCGATGCGGGCGCGCAGAGCTATCTCGAAGCGGCGAGCCCGACGTTCGGCGTCACGTTGGACATTCAACATCGCTAGGGCCGTCAAGCGCGGCGTCGCGATTAAGCCCTCGGCGTGGGGGCACCACCTCACTAGCGGCCGCGGAACGACCGCGCTTTTCCACTGGTGGAGCGAGTACCTGTAGCTGATTTAGCCTACGTGCGGCCGATGACGCGGCGGACGTTTTGAATCGTGCGGGAGAGCCACGACTTCGGACCGTTCTTGGCCTCGCGCTCTGCGCGCGCGGCGGCGAGCGGCTGGGTCTCGACAAAATTCGCAGCGCTCCTCGCGGCCGTATCGACCTTGCCGCCCTTGATGAAGTCGCGGACGTCCTTGTTGTAACGATTCGCCGAAATCTTGTCGCCTTCGCCTTGGTTCTGGTTGCTCATGGGCCGGTCCAAAAGCATTCGCTATGCCATGCGAAATTCTACCGCTTGTCGGGCTTGGTGAACCAATAGGCCCACGCGATCAAGACCATCTGCAACGGCAGCCGTGCCCACAGCGCCCACTGAGCCACGGGCTTGTCACCGAGCGGCAGATGATTGAGCGCCATGTTGAGGTTCGCGGGGAAGATCGCGACGAACAGGGCGATCAAGCACCATGCGGTGAGCCGCCGCGTCTGCGGCAGGATCAAGCCGAGACCGCCGAGAACCTCGGCGACGCCGGAGAACTGGACGAGCAACCCGTGCGCGGGGAGCGCGTGCGGCATCATCCCGAGATATGGCGCCGGGTTGTAGAAGTGGTTCACGCCGGCGATCACCATCACCACCGTTAGTACCCAGCGCAGGATGGTCTTGATCACCAAGGATCTTTCGCACGAATCACGAACGGAAGCTCGCGCGCTCGGTCACGGCGCGTCCCGGTGTCGTCCGCGCCGCGATTGTTCACGACGCGCTTGCCCGTCACGCTGCGCGCGGCGCTCGAGAGCTCGCGTGCATTGACCTGATTTTGCTCGGTCAGATAATCCATCGCGAGCATCAAACCCGAGACCACGTCGGCGAGCGACCGTCCTTGGCATTGCAGACGAATTCGATACGCGGCGAGATGGCGAGTCGCCGATCGATGACGTGTTTCTCCATCTTGAAATCGGGGATGCCATAGCGGATCAGGCCCAGGCCTCGCCGCCGCTTCGTAGACGGTGACCGCGTGGCGGCGAGATCGAGCTGGACCGCGGCGGCGGTCCAGCAGTCCTGAGCCCATCACCGCGACGGTCTTGTTGCTGCGTCGCACACGCTCGGCACGACCCAACCTTCGCGATATGCACGCTCGCTGATCACGCGCTCGATCGACTAGGGAACGATGCCAACGCACTCGCTGGCGCAGTTGAAGGCCGCGCCAGCACACGAGGCACCGTCCTCGCACGTCTGGCACGCGTCGGCCTTGTTCATGTACGCGTCGTTGCTGTTCGCAGAGTTCTTGCACTTCGACTCGCAGCTCGCGATGTCGTAGTTCGCGTCGAAGCATTCCGAGTAGCGATTGCAGATGTGATCGCAGTCGTACGCGTTCTTGACGGTGTCGCAACCCGCGCCGTACGCGGCAACGCCGACGAGCAAGGCGATCCAGACGAATCCTAGCTTGGCCAGATGCATATGTGCAAAGCGCGCTGCACGCACCATGCCCGTCTGAAAACTTGCACGCGGACGGCGGTCCCTCGACCATGAACGGGATGGATAAGCAGACGCTGGTAGACCAGTTGCGCGAGCAACTCTCCACCACCGCGCGCGCCGCGCTCACGTCGCGCGACGCCGCCGCGATGGAGGCACGTGAAGGCGCCACCCCGGATGAAAAACGCGAAGACGCGCGTGCCGCACATCAGCTCGGTACGCTTGGCAAAGCCCAGCAACGTCGGGCACAGGAAGCGATCGCTGCGGCCGATGCGCTCGCCGCCTTTCGGCCAGCCGCGCTCCAAGGCACGGCGCGAATTCAGTTGGGAGCGATCGTCGAGATCGAAGATGACGAGCGTGGCGAGGGCCGCACGTTTTTCCTCGCACCGGTCGGTGCAGGCATGACGCTCACCGGCCCCGGCGGCGATGGACATCTCTCGGTTGTCACGCCCGTGTCGCCGATTGGTAAGGCGGTCATCGGCAAGAAGACCGGCGACGTCATCGATGTAACGGTCGATGGCGAGCTTCGCGAGTGGCAGATCACGTACGTGGAGTGAGCACAGGCTTCGCTTCGCTCGCACGTGGCATCAGCGCACAGTGAGCCGATCGGCTCGCGCGCCCGAGCGCAAGTGCCACGTCACGCTCGATTCGCAGCTGGCACGAACGCCGCAGTGGATCTCGCACACGCATGGCCACGAGTACTTTGCCGAACCCGCCACGACGCATCGAGATCGCTCCCAAGACGATCTTCCTCGTCCTTGGCGTGATTGCCGGCGTCTGGGCTCTCGGTCAGCTCAGGACCGTGATGACGGTGCTCACGATCGCGCTCGTCATGGTCGGCACGTTCGACCCGGTCGTCGGCTGGCTCGAGAAGCGCGGGCTCGGTCGCGGTCGCGCACTGGTGCTGGTGTTCTCGATCGCGGGCCTCGCCGTGATCGGTGTGATGGTGCTGATGGTGCCACCCCTGGTCGAACAGATGCTCAGCCTCGTCGATCAGGCGCCGAAGCAGCGCTTGAGCATGATCCATACTCTCCAGCAGTACTCGTGGTCCAAGCCGTTCGTGAAGACCCTGCAGGATCTTCCCGTCGACGACCTCGGCCGGCGCGCGGGCGGCGCGATGATCGGCTACTCGATGAGCATGCTCGAGATGATGGGCTACGGCATCTCGACGCTATTCCTGTCGATCTATCTGCTCGCGGATCCGGTTCGCTCGAAAGGCCTGCTCTACGCGATCGTGCCGCGCCATCATCACGTGAAGCTCGCCAAGGTGCTGCTCGAGCTCAAGGTGATCGTTGGTGGTTATATGCGCGGTCAGCTGATCACGTCGCTGGCGATCTCCGTGTTCGTGTTCATCTTGCTCACGATTTTCGGCGCCGAGAATGCGCTCGCCATCGCCTTGTTTGCTGGCATCACCGACATCATTCCGTTTGTCGGCGGGTACGTCGCGAGTGCGCCCGTGATCATCGCGACGATTCCGAACGGCGCGACGACCGCGCTGATCGTCGCGGGCCTGATGGTGCTCTACCAGGAATTCGAGAGTCGCATTCTCGTTCCCCGCGTCTACGGCCGCACGTTGCGGTTGCCGCCCGCGATCATCCTCATCTCCTTGCTCATCGGTGGCACGCTCGCAGGCATCGTCGGCGCACTGCTCTCGCTGCCGATCGCGGCAGGGCTCGCGATGGTGATGAAGGAGCTCCGCTTCGATCTGCCGGGTGAGATCGCCGATCACGATCGGATCCGCCGACTCGACGAACAAGCGATCCGGGTCTACGAGGAGCTCACCGAAAACATCCCGGCGGCCGAAGCCGGCGTGATCGCGGACGACCTCGCGAGCCTCGTAAAGCGCAGCGAAGACGGTGGACCCACGCTCTCCGCGCAATTGCCCGTGCTCCCGACCGATCACCCACCGGGTACGTGAAATGCAGCGCTGGGGTGCATGGCCCAGACAAAAACGCTGAAGCGCGCGAAAGCGGATCTCCGCCGCGGGACCTCGAAGTCCACGGCTGCGGGCGAATTTGTACGTGAGGAGATGGATCACATCCGCGATGGCAAGCACGGCGCACGCTCGACGAAGCAAGCGATCGCCATCGGCCTCTCGAAGGCGAGGCGCGCAGGCATCGATCCGGGCACGCCGAAGACTGGCTCGGCGCGCGTGAAGAAGCAGGCCGCGCGCGACGCCGCGGTCGGTCGCCATCCACGCAAGATCTCGAAGGCGCGCAGCCGTGCGTCGCTCAAGGCGTTGAAGCGCGAGCCTCACAAGGCGGCGAGCACGAAGTCGCTCTCGCGCCACGCGAAGACAGTGGCAAAGCGCCGCAAGCGCACGTAAGGCATCACCGCTGCACTTCGCCAGAGGCATGCGCACTGCCGGCCGACTTCACCGCTACCACTTGCATGCCTACGCGCTCGACATCTCGCTCTGGATTGCCAGCGACAAGAAGAAATTCACGAGCGCGATCGAAGGCCACACCGTAGGCCACGGAGAGCACACGGCAATGTCCGCGGCATGACGCAGGGTGAATCGATCCGCAGCGTCGTGGTCTACTAGACCGCATGACCACGGCCCCGCTCATCGACGCCTTCGTCGGTCGCCAAGCGATCTTCGATCGGCGGCTCGTCGTCATCGGGTACGAGTTGTTGTTCCGCAACAGCATGGAGAACCGCGCGAAGTTCGATAACCCGAACCAGGCGACGGCGACCACGATGCTCAACGCATTCGTCGAGCTCGGGCTCGACGCGCTGGTTGGAAACATGCCGGTATGGGTCAACCTGCCGGCCGATTTCTTGCTCGGTCGATATCAGATTCCACTGCCGCCCGAGCGCACGGTGATCGAAGTGCTCGAGGACGTGCCCGTTACCCCGGCGCTGCTCGAAGCGCTCGAGGGCTTCCGCGCCGAGGGCTTCAGGATTGCACTCGACGATTTCATCCTCACCGACGAGACCCGGCCGATGATCGCGCTCGCGAATTACATCAAGGTCGACGTGCTCAACGTCGCAAAGGACGAGATCCGACGCCAGTACGACGCGCTCCGCGGCCTCGGCCCGACGCTGCTCGCCGAGAAGATATCGACGCACGACGAGCACATCTTCCTGCGCGACCTGGGATTTGCGCTCTATCAGGGTCACTTCCTCGAGCTGCCGATCATCGCAAAGACGACGCGGATGCCGCACGACCGCGTCGCGCTCGTCAAGATCCTCAACGCGCTCTACAAAGATCGGCTTGATCTCGGCGTTCTCGAGAACCTGATCGCATCCGAGATCGGCTTGGCCGTTCGGTTGATCAAGCTCGCGAGCTCCGCCGCGCTGTCGCTCGGCCAGCCCATCGGTTCCGTACGCCAGGCCGTGCTGCGCCTCGGTGTCCAGCAGGTCGGTGCGCTGATCATGCTGATCATGGTCGCAGGCTTCGATGACAAGCCAATCGAGCTCGCGCGTCAGGCGCTGATCCGCGCGCGCATGGCGCAAGGGCTAGCCAAGCACGCGAAGCTGCCTTCCGATCAGCTGTTCACCGCGGGTCTGCTATCGCTGCTCGACGCGATGCTCGATCGTCCGCTGCGCGACGTGATGGCCGAGCTCTCGGTCGCACCGATGGTCAAGCAGGCGCTCGACGGTGGTGGCTCACCGGCGGCGAAGATCCTCGACACCGTGCGCCACCAGAACCGCGGTGACCTCGCGCACGTGCTCGGCTCGCACTTCACCGCTCACCAGGTGTTCGTGGCGTGGTTCGATGCGATCCGATGGGCTGACGAGATCATCACGAAGTTCTGACGGGCCGGGCGTGAGACGCGTATCGCTCGGATTGATCCGACCTCGTCGCATATGCGTGGCAGCGCCGTTTCACGTGGTGCTGACCCATCCGATCGCAGCGGTGGTGCTTGCCCCGGTGTAGGTCGCGCGCTTTGTCGAGGAGCCGGGCTGTCACTTCGCCACGCCGTTCGCACGCGAGCTCGAGGCCTCGGAGGTGACCTCGGGTGACCAGATCATCGCATTCGGCAAAGGCCGTTACACCGCGATCCGCGACGACGCCGTGCCGTGACTCGTGGCATCCTTTGGCCGCGTGCGGATCGGCGATTTGCTAGTGGAGAAGGGCTTGGTGCATGCGCGCGATGTCGCCGCGGCGCTGTCATCCACCGAAGTCGGCCGCCTGTGCTCGGTCTTGATCGCCCGCGGGGTCCTCGAGTTCGATATCGCGGCCCGCGCGCTCGGCGAACAGCGCGGTGTGCCTGCGGCGCTCGCACGCCATCTCGAGGGCCGCGACACCTCCCTCGCCGCGAAGCTGCCGAGCGATTTTGGTCGCGCCTCGTGTGCGTTACCGATCGGACGCACCACGGGGGGCGCGATGATCGTAGCGGCCCGTGATCCGGATGCAGCGCTGCGCACGTCGCTCGAACGGCTGGTCGGCTCGGTAACCCTCGTGGTCACGCCGGCAACGCGCCTCGAACAGCTGATCGCCGCTGCCTACGGCGATGCGCCACGCGACGAGTTCGATATCGATATCGACTCCGCGGTCGATCTCTGGCCGCTCGATCCGCCGCCACCCGATGTCGACATGCTCGATCCGGATAGCATCCGCATGGCGCTGTCCTCGCTCGACGACGTGCGCGTCGCAAAGGATCCCAACCAGAGCGGACTGATCCAGATGTCGACGGTATCTTCCTCGCCGAGCATCAAGCTCCAGCCGGCGGGTCGCGCGCTGCCACCTGCGGCGCCCAAGATCGCAGCGATCCTCGAAGCCCTCGAGCGCGCCGCGTCGCGCGAAGTGGCGAGCGATCTCGCGATGAGCTTCATCGCCGGGCGCTGGCTCGCCGGTGCGATCGTCGTCGTACGCGATGATACCGCGATCGGCTATCGCGGCCATGGCATCGCGGATCTCGCGGAGCTCCATCTGCCGCTGCGCCTGCCTTCGACGATCGCGCGTGCGGTCCAGACGCAGCGGACCAGGAGCGAGATGCCCCCGAGCCCCGCGCAGGATCAGCTCGCGCGCGTGCTCCACGCACAAGCCATCACCGCCGCACCCGTGATCGTTGAAGGTCGAGTGATGGCGGTCGTCGCGACCGGCGATTCGATCCACGGCTCTGCCGATACCAACGCCGCAAACGAGCTCGGTCAGCTCGCGTACGCCCTCGGTGAAGCGTGGGATCGGATCCGCCGCGGATGAGCCTCGATCTTGCGGTGCCCGGCACGCCGATGTCCGCGTCGCACCGGTCGTGGCGATACAAGGTCTTCATTTCGACCTGGTTGAGCTACATCGGCTTCTACTTTTGTCGTCGGCCTTTCTCCGCCGCGAAGTCCGCGCTGGGCGAACAGAACCACTGGGACGTACCCACGCTCGGCAACATCTACGCCGTCTACTTGATCGCGTACGCGATCGGTCAGTTCCTCGCATCGGCGATGGGCCCGCGCCTCGGACCTCGCAAGAACGTGCTGCTCGGCATGGGGCTTTCTGTGATCGTCACGCTCGCGATGGGTATCGCGATGTCGCCGTGGGTGATGGCGGGATTGATGGCGGTCAACGGGCTTGCACAAGCGACCGGTTGGTCAGGCAACGTCGGCACGATGGCGAACTGGTTCCACAAGCACGAGCGAGGCAAGGTGATGGGAATCTGGTCGACGAACTTCACCGTCGGCGCCATCACTGCGGGCCTCGTGATGGGCCTCGTGCTCGGCGACGGGTCGACCGCGAATCAGCCGTGGCGATGGTGCTTCTTCACCGGTGCTGCGGTGCTATCGCTCATCTGGATCCAGTTTTACTTCCTGCAGCGCAGCAAGCCCGAAGATGTCGGGCTCGCGGGCATCGACGATCCAGTGACCGCTATCGACGAATCCAAGGTTGGAGATCCAGTCAGCATGTCGAGGGATCAGAAGATCAACCTCGGCCTGGTCGCGGGTTTCTACTTCTTCTCGAAGCTCGTGCGCTACGCGATCTGGTCGTGGGCTGCCTTCTTTCTCGCGGAGCAGTATCACTTGTCGGGCAAGGCAGCGAACACGTACGCGATCGCGTTTGACATCTGCGGTATGCCCGGCGTGTTCCTCACGGGCTACCTGTCCGACAAGTACTTCAAGAGTCGCCGCGCGGGCGTCGCGTTCGTGATGATGCTCGGCATGACCGGCGCGACCGCACTCTTGATCGTCTTTAGCGGCTCGAGCGTCGTCGTCTTCGTGTGCTTGCTCGGCCTCGTGGGGTTTTTTCTCTTCGGCCCCGATGCGCTGCTCTCCGGCGCCGGGGCGATGGACATCGGAAGCCGGCGCCAAGCGACCTTTGCGGCCGCCGTGATCTCCGGATTCGGCAGCATGGGTCCGATCGTCCAGGAGGTCATCGTGCCGCGGGTCTACGATCAGAAGACCTCGGGCATGGCCCCGGTATTCGCGATCTTGTTCATCTCCTCGGCCTGTGCAGCGGTGTTTTGCGCGGTCCTGGTCTACCGAAATCACAAAGGCGGCCGAGGCATCTAATGGCCATCCTGATCGTCCATCCCGACCGCAAGACTCAACGCACCGTGCAGCGCATCCTCGGTGTAACGGGCTATCGCATCGAAGTGGCCGACGATCTCGAGCAAGGCATTCGCTTGCTCCAGCACATCTCGCCGCGCCTTGTCGTGGTCGATGTCTCGGCGCTGAGCTCGCCGTCTGCCGCTGCTTTCTTCGCGGCCGTGCGAGCCAGGCGTGGCGAGGCCTGCATGATGCTGCTCGGGGCAAACACGCTCGATCAGATTCCCCACATCCTCGAGCTCGGCGCGATCACGAACCTCCTGGTGCATCCGATGCCCGTGCTCGCCGAGGCGCTCACGATCACCGCGCACAAGCTCGTGCGCAACGATCTGTTTGGCGCGGAGAAATACCTCTTGTGGGGAACGCAGCTCCACGAGGTCGACGTCACGCGATCGATGCAGCGTCCGAAGATCGTGGCCGACCTCGCGGAGGCGGTGCGCGCGCGCGGTCAGAGCGCGCGCGTCGCCTCGATGGCCATGCTCGTCGCCGACGAGCTGATCTCGAACGCCGTGCACAACGCACCGTGCGATGCCGAAGGTAACCACTATCGCAGCGAGGTCGCGCGTGACACCGACCTCGAGCTCGACGCGCAGCATCAGGTCCGGCTCCGCTGGGGGTGCGATGCGCGGTACTTCGCGATCGAGGTCAACGACCACTTCGGTAGCCTCGATCGGGGTACGATCCTGCGCGCACTCGCGAAGCAAGATGTCCGCGAATCCGGTGGTGGAGCCGGTATGGGAGTCGCGTTGAGTTACCGTAGTTGTGATCACCTCGTGTTCAATCTGGCTCCTGGGAAGCGGACGGAGATCGTCGCGTTGATCGACGTGCGCTACAGCCCCTCCGAACGCATCCCTGCTTCGTCGTTCAACGTCTTCGTGGAGCGCTCGACGTGACCGACATCCGCGGCCGCCTGCATATCGAGCCTGGTGCGAACGGCACCTGGATGCTTTCGGGCTCGATCGACGAGACGTCGCAGCTCGGCGAGCTCCTGTCTCGAGCGCGGAACGGTCGGCTCGTCCTCGATCTCGACGGCGTGCAGTTCATCAACTCGCTCGGCGTGCGTGACTGGATCCGGCTGCAGACCGAGGCCATCAAGCAGCAGCTCGCGATCGACTTGATCCGGGTCTCCGAGCCGATCATCCATCAATTGAACATGATCATCGCGACCCGCGGTAACTCGCACGTAGCCTCGTTCTACGCGCCCTACGCGTGCGATGCCTGTGGCTGCGAGGAGTCGTTGCTGATCGATGCGGATGCCCACGCCGCGTCGCTGGCGCAGCTCGTCCCCCCCGCCCAGACCTGCCCGGAATGCGCGGCGCAGATGGCTTTCAATGATTTTCCCGAGCGCTATTTTTCGTTCCTCGTTCCAGATTCTTCCCGACTCGGCTAAAAGCGGCGGGTGCTCGAACACTTCGCCACGTTCGTCCAGGACTTCGTCGCTCGGGTCGGCTATCCGGGCCTGTTCCTGTTGATCACGCTCGAGAGCACGCTGGTGCCGATTCCATCGGAGCTGGTCATGCCGTTCGCGGGTGTCCTCGCGTCCCACGGCACGTTCTCGCTGCCCGTGATCTTGATCATCAATACGACCGGCGCGCTGCTCGGCTCGGGCATCAGCTACTGGATCGGCGCCGCCGGCGGCAAGCCGTTGCTCCTCAAGTACGGCAAGTTCGCTCTGATCCGGAAGCACGACATCGAGATGACCGAGCGGTACTTCGCCAACCATGGCAAGGCCACGATCCTCATTGCCCGATTTCTTCCCATCATTCGTCACATCATCTCGGTGCCCGCAGGCATCGCTCGAATGCCGCTCGTGCCGTTCTTCACGCAGACGTTCATCGGCTCGACGATCTGGGGAAGCGTCCTGATTCTTCTCGGGTATCACTACGGAGACGCCTTTTTGGAGACCGCCAAGAAGGTGAAGCACGTCGACCTCATCATCGGCGTGGTCATCCTCGCCGTGCTAGTAGCCCTCGCAATCCGATTCGTGGTACGTCGCCGGCGCGATTCGAACCCCTAGCCTTTCAGACTGACGTGCCTACCCACGTGTCGTACCCCAGTCGTCCTCCCACCGTCCCTCCGCAGGGCTCCCACCCGATGGTCGCGCATGCGTCCGAGAGCGTGCTAGCTTCATCGGCAATGGGGTTGTCGTCGGCCCAAGCACAAGCGTTCGCGACACGCGTGCTCGACCGTCACGAGACAGAGCTTGTCGAGCAGGCCTTGAATGCTGTGGCTGCCGAGTCACCGACCGACGCGGTCATCCTGCGGTCCATGATCGACGAGCTGCGCTCCACCTCGGAGCTGCTCGAGCGCCAGCGCCCCCTCCGCGCGCCGACTGCCCTCGCCGGTGAAGCGCGTGACGAAAACACGCTGATCGACCACCTGTGTACGATCGACGGTCTCTCGGGCGACCTGTCATTGCCGCTCAAGGCGACGTTGTCGCGGACGCACCTGCTCACCAAGATCAACTTCCTGCGCGGCTTCGTGAAGGCTACGGGCGCGCTCCACCACAACCCGGGTGCCGTGCAGATCACCCACGACCTTCGCGAAGAGGTCGCGCAAGCGATCTACACGCTGCTCGCGGAAGAGCTCTTGCTTGCGCTCCTGCGCAAGCCCGATGTCGCCCGCCGCACCAAGCAGCGCGCCGCCGATCAGCTGATCACGATCTGGGACGACGCCGCGCTCGAGATCGACGACTTCGCGCCACTGCTCGAATCGGCGTGGCACGCGCGCAACCGGATCAACAGCGCCTACGGCACGCTGCTCGGCGCGACCGAGACGTTCTGCTTGGTCCGCGAGGATTGCAGCCCCGAGGTCCTCGATTTCTTTGGTCGCGATGGCATGAGCATCGACGAGGCCGCGGCCTTCGAAGAGTTCCTGTTCAACATGACGCACGAGGAGCTCGCCACACTCCGTCGCGCGATGCAGCAGCAGCACATCGGTGCCGCGAGCCCGGCGTGGGCGGCCGAGGTGCTCGGTCGCCAGATCGAGGAGCTCGAGCACTCGCACGAGATCGATCCGATGGCGCTCTACCGCAGCTATCAGCGTCGCCAGCTGGCCGCCGACTTCCGTTTGATGTCGGGCGCGCCGGGTCCTCGCCGTACGGCCGAGGGCTACCTGATGGTCTATCTGTTAGACCAGCAGTAGCTAGGCTTTCACGGCAAGCGCTTCGTTCAGGTGCTTTTCGAGCAGCCGGGCGAGCTCTGGAATCGCTTCGACGACATTGCGCTTCGCAGAGTCGCGCATTCGCATGTACATCTTCTTCGCGGTCGTGTGCGACGTGTTCGCGGCCCGCTCGTCGGTGACCTTCAAGAGGTCTTCGGCGACATCATCCGAGCGCGCGATCACGTAGTCGGCGAACGTGCTCGGCTTGGTGACTTCCCACTTGTCGTAGTGCGGCTGGATCTTCCCGAGCCAATCGTCGAGCAGTGTGTCGACGACCTCCGGGACGAACTTGCCCTTGATCGCCTTGATCGTCGAATAGGCGCCCTTGATCAGGAAGCCCTTCTGTTTCACCTGGGAGTCGATCAGCCCGACGGTCTCTTCGACGACCTTGGGGCGAACCGGTTCTCGACCTAGCGTATCGACGAGGATGCTCGACATCGTCCTGCGCGTACCACAAAGGATCTTTCGACGCTACTGCGCGGGTTCCTTGAACGAAACGCCATATCGATCACACCGGGTTTTCATCTGCTCGCGGTCGCCTTTGGGCATCTTCTCGAACCACTGCTGCGCCATGACCGAATCGCCATCGATGCACGAGGCCGACACCATGATGCGCATCATGCGGATGTTCGTGGGCTGCTTTGCCAGGACCTTGCCAGCGACTAGCTTGGCCTCGTCCCAATCGCCCTTGTCGTAGGCGGCGTTCGCGCGCGCCATGATCGCGTCGATCTTCACATCGGGGCGCTCGAGCGCGACCGTCGGGTCCTCGTCGGAGCCCGGCTCCGCCGCGATGCTCGGCGCGGCGTTCGGGAGCTGATGCGTGGCCGCTGCCTTGTGGTCGGTGACCGGTGGCGCGGCGAGGTCGGCCGGCGCCGGGCCCAGATCCGGGCGATCCGGGCGATCCGGGCGGTCCGGGTGGTCTGGGAGCGCGCTCGCAGCCACGGCGCTCGGCGTGGCCCGGACCTGGACGAACAGATAGACACCGGCGACCACCACGAACACGGCTAGCAACCCGAGGAGGGCATGGCGCACGGGCACGCTAGAGCGATAGCACGCGGCGGTGTGCACTCCAAGCGCGCGCCCGGTTGTCAGCCGCTGCCACCGACCCGGCCGGGGCATGGATTGTGTCTATCCGTGCCGACCGCGCTACGATGCGGCCCGGATGGCAAGCGCGCCGCGCGATCCTGCGCAGAAGGTCCCCGAGGTCAAGATCGGCGACCTCGTGCTCGACCGTTATCGGGTGATCGAACAGATCGGTTCCGGCGGCCACAGCGTGGTGTTCAAAGGCACCGACGAACGGTTGTCGCGACCCGTCTGTGTGAAGGTGTTCAGCGGACTCGGTGGGCTCTCCGGTGTCGGGCGCACGAGCTACGAGCACTTCGTTCAGGAAGCGTTCGCACTGTCGCGACTCACGCATCCGAACACGCTGCGGATCTATGACTTCGGTCATCTAGGTCAAAAAGATTCCGCCGGCATGCCGCTGCAGGTTTGCGAGTACATGAACGGCGGCACGCTGTCGCAGCTCATTCGCGAGCATGGCAAGCAAGGGCTCGCCGAGACCGTGAGGATCACCTCTGCGATGTGCGCCGCACTCTCCGAGGCGCATGGGCTCGGGATCGTGCATCGCGATATCAAGCCGCAGAACATCTTGTTCGGCTCGGTCGGCGAATCGCGGTTGCCAAAGCTCGCGGATTTTGGCATCGCGAAATGGAGCGCCGATACCGACGCGGATCGCGAACAACGCGCCGAGGATACCGCGATCGTCGCGGGCCAGAAGCTCGCGATGTACTCGCCGAGCTGGGCCGCGCCGGAGCAACTCGCGGGTCAACCGGTGTCCGCGGCGACCGATATCTATTCGCTCGCAGTCGTCGCGATCTACATGCTGACGACCAAGGCGATCTTCGCCGACGAAGACGTTTACGCGGGCTACAAGAAGCGGCGCCACGCCGGCGAACACGTCGAGGAAGCGCTCGCGCCACTCGGGCTGTCGCGTGGAGTCACGGAGGTACTGTCACGCGCGCTCGCGTTCGACCCGAAGAGGCGCCTGGTGCGCGTCGACGAGCTCGCGACCGCGCTCGACAACCTGCTCGATCTCTCGACCTTTGCGAGCGCGCGCCTGCCCGCGGCGCCAGAGCTTCATTCGCTTCCGACGCCGACGACGCCGGAGCGAGCCCTCACGCCTCCCGCCGCGATGCCGGTCGTGCGCGCGACACCGACGCGACCGCCGCCACCGCCGCAACCCGTGTATCCGGTCTACTCGGCGCAGCCGCAGTACCCGCAGTACGCGCAACCGACGGTTCCCGCGACGCGCGATCCGATCACGCCACCCGTGATTCCGATCGCGACCGCGCCGATGCCGCCGGTTATTCCGATGCCGATGGACATGACGCCGCAGACCTTCCACGCACCGGCGACGCACGCGTGGATGGCGAACGCGCCGGTGCCGACGGGAGCGGTGCGGCGGCTCGCACTCTCGGATGGTGCGCAAGGTGTCGCCGATCGTCGGGTCCATTTCGCGATGGTCACGAGCGGCATCGCCGACCTGGTCGGACTGCACGGCACCAAAGTGCGAGTCACGCTGATTCCCGGCCCCGGCGGCCAACGCAATGTTCATGTCAAAGGCCTGACGTGCTTCGTCGCGCCTCTCGGTGGCCGACCATCGCCCGCGGTGTCGCTGACGAAATCGAGTGACCTCGCCTTGGTCACGCCGCGCGCGCAGGAGATCGGCCACCTTCGCGTGGCCCAAGGTGCGGTCGAAGGACCGCTCGTCACATTCGCGATCGGCAACGAGCGCGTCGGCATCGGACTCGATGATGTCGCGGACCCGATCCTGTTCGACTTCGGCCCGGGCTCGGATGCATATTTTGTGTATACTCAAGGACGTACGGTGCCCAAGTCTGGAAGACGAGGGTAGTCGCAGCCATGGGTCAGACACCGCCTCCACCAACTGGTCCGCCCAATGGGCTCCAGCCGCCGAATCCTTCGCAGGGTGCGGCGGAGGAATACGGCGACTACAACGACTTCGAGAGCGACGCGACCAACGTCAATCAGATCCCGCAGCCGGGTCAGCCGATGCCGCCGGGCTTGGCGACGCGCAGCTCGGGGCCGCAGATGTTCCCGCAAAGCTCACCGCAGCTCTCGCATCTCGGCCCGCCCGTGCAGCAGCAGCCGCAAATGGTGCCGCATCCGCAGGGCATGATCACGAACCCCGGGCAGCGGATGCAGCAGCAGCCCGGCCCCCCGATGGCGCAGGTCTCGGGCGTGATCGCGCAGCCCACGCCGTACGTGTCGCGCTCACGGATCTACGCGTTCGTTGTCGACGAGACCGGGATGCCGATCGAGCTGGGATCCGGTCGGTTCGCGAAGGCATACCTTGGCGAGGAGCGCTGGGTCGAATCGAAGACCACGCTGCGTCGCCCGGTCGCGATCAAGTGTCTCCAGCGCGGCGTCAACGGCGAAGACCAGATGCGCTTCCAGATGGAAAAGGAGATCCTCGAGCGCGTTCAGGGTCACCCGAACATCGTCGAGCTCCTCGCTTCTGGCGAAGGCGACAGCGCCGGCTTCATCCCGCCGGCCGTGCGCGAGAAGGTCGAGAACGATTTCATGATCCTCGAGCTGCTCGACATGAGCCTCGAGGAACGCCTGAAGGGTGCGCGTCAGAAACGCCGCCGCGATGATCTGCTCGCGGTGCCGTTGCGCGAGCGCATCTTTCGCGTGCTCGAGTACACCATCCCGGTCGCGACCGCGGTCGAGTTTTCTCACCTCGTGCGCGATACCTGCCATCGCGACATCAAGCCGGCGAATATCCTCGTCAAGCTTCCGGATCCGAACCTGCGCGGCGCGCAGATGAAGATCAAGCTCGCCGACTTCAACGTCGGCAAGGTCGCCGATCCGGATCTCGACGTCTCGATGACGCGGTTCCAGTCGGTTCCGGGCACGCTGTACTTTCAGTCGCCCGAGCAAGAGACCAATACGTTCGAGCTGCTCGTCAACACGACCCAGGGTTCGCCCGAGGTCGAGTTCTTCGAGGACTTCTACATCGACATCTTCGAGAACGACACGTTCTCGCTGTTCAACCGCAACGAGCTCTACTCGATCGCGGCGGCCGATCGCACGCGCAAGAAGCTGCTGCTCAACCGGCCCTTTGCCGAGGGCTCCGAGATCAACGTGCGCGGTCGCGTCGTGAAGAGCGTTGGTCGCCCGGCCGACATCTACTCGCTCGGCGCGGTGTTCTACTATTTGATCTCCGGTGCGTACGCGAACCCGAAGAACCTGTTCGATGCGTTCCGGAAGTTTGTCGAGTACGAACGGCGCGACGAGAACAATTCGATCGCCGCGTATATCGAGCACGAGTACCGCACGATCCAGAACCTGCGCGCGCCAAAGGCCGATGGCCAGGGCGCGGCCGAGCTAGCGCCTGAAGATCGGTTCTTTAGCTACAAGCATTACCTCGACGGCAACGGCGAGCTCATCGATCCGGCGATCATGATGATCATCGCGAAGGCGATGATCCGGAACAAGCCGGATAGCTACTGCCTCTCGTACGATCTGCGCACGACCGGCATCTCGGCAATGGTCCACGACCTGCTCTCGCTCTACGTCGCGTTTGGCATCGATCCGTCGGCGCGCATCGCGTACTCGAACGAGGGATATGCCGCGCCGAAGAAGTCCGGCACGATGCGGCGCGCCTTCGACAAGTTGTTCAAGAAATGAGCACCGCCCCACTCCGGCCTGCAATGTCCGGCTCGATCGCCGACATGAAGTTGCTGCGCGATCGTTGCAACGAGGTCGGCATCGTTGCCGAGATTGGCTGCCCACCGGGCGCAGCCGGTCATGGTTGAGGGGCCAAGACGCACCTCCTGGTTCAGGAGGATCAAGTGCCGAAGCTCAACGAGCTGCTCGCGAACGATTGGCGCGAGATGAGCGGTGGCGTCGCGGTCGATCTGTCGGGCGAGGCGTGCCCTGCCTGTGGTTGCACGCGGCCGCTCGAGGTCGGCGCCTGCAGTGATTGCGGCTTGCAACTCGAGTTCTAGCGTACGCTTCGCCGATGCTCCGAAGCGCAGCGGTGCTGGCAATGATGGTGGCCTGCGGCGGCGGTCACAGCGCGCCAGACAGCGGTGCTCTCGCAGGCGATGGCACCGGCGACACGCTCGACGGGAGCTCGAGCACCGGCCTTCATGTCGTCAAGGGAACCAACGGATCACGGGCCCGAATTCTGGACCGAGGTCGCGACCGAGTACCAGGCCGATCACGCCTCGGTAATTCTCTACCTCTTCAACGAGCCGTTCATCACCGATTGGGACAACTCCGCCGATTTCACGCAGTGGGTCGCGAAGGTCGGAACGATTGGCGACACCACGAACGTCGCGGCCTCATGGCACGCGTGTGCCCGACCCAGTACAACAATTATCTGACTTCGCAGACCTGCGCTGACGGCGCGACCACCGCGGTGAACTACGGCATCCCCGGCGTGCTGGCCGCCGGCTATCCGGTCGTGGTCGGTGAGATCGGCATCGGCCTCTACACACAAGCGCTCGGCCCCTGCGCGACGCAGGCGGGCCAGCTCACCGCCTGGCTCGAGAGCCTGCTCGCGTGGCGTGACGGTCAGGGCCAGGGCTACAATGCGTGGGACTGGAACACCGAGGCGCCGCCGATCCTGCTCACGAGCTTGGACGGCACGCCTTCACCGTATTTCGGCGTGACGTACAAAGCCCACCTGGCCGGGCTCTAGCCCCGACGACGACGGCGGCGGAACAGCACCGCACCGACGCCGAGCGCGAGCAGCATCGCCGCGCGCGAATCGCCGCCTGACGAGACCGCGCAGCAACCACCACCGTCGGGCGTGCACAGGTTTTGTGCGCCGACCACCGAGCATGCGAAGCCATCCGGGCAGGTGTTCGCGTCGTCGCAGGTCTGGGTGCAGAACTGCGAGCCATCCACATTGGACGCGCACACGTTGCCGCTGCAATCGGTACCGTTGAGGCAGCTCTCGCCGGTCGCGCCGAGCGCGATCGTGACCGGAATATCGCGCTTCATGATGTTGCCCGACAGATCGATCGCCTGGACCTCGAGCGTGTAGCTGCCGAGCGGCACGTTGGTCAGGGCAACCGTATACGTGTTGCCCGCCGGGGCCGTGCTCGACGCCATCGTGGTGCCGTTCAGGAGCACCGCGACTTGATCCATCGCGGTGTCGTCGGTCGCTTCCGCGACGACGTTGAACGACGGCGGCAGCGTGTTGTTGTCGCCAGGCGAATCGACGTTCAGGGTCGGTGGCGTGGTCTCGACAGGGCGCAGGCCGATGTACTGCGTGAGGCGCTCGGCAGAGTTCGTGACCTGACCGGAACCCGTGGTCTGGCACGAGCAGTTCGTCTGCGTCTGGCTATCGGTGCCGCAATGCGCATTGGTGATCGTGAACGATTTCGCGTGGGCCGTCGCGAACGGGACGTAAGACATCGTGTCGGCGACCGCGACCTCGTGCTCGAGCGCGAGCAAGTGCCCGACCTCGTGCGCGATCGTCGCGCACAGCTCGTCGTCCTGGTTCGCGATGCCGATGTGGTTCGTCGCGAACGAGAACGCGATGCCCTTTTCATCGACACCGCAAAAACTATCCGTCGAGGCGACCCCTAGAATACCCGAGCTCGCACTCCAACCGGTCGAGGATCCGGTCCCGCCGACGACGGCTTCAACGTAGTCACCCGAGGTGGGCTCGGTCTCGGTGATCGAGACGTTGTATGGCTTGTAGTGCGTCTTCACGCACGCAACGATGTACGGCCAGTTAAAGACAGCATCGATCGGGGGAATCACCGCGTTCGCGTGTGGCGAGCCGTCGCCAGCAGCCTGCGTGTTGGCGGTGTTGGTCGCGGAGTTCGTAACGGCGCCGCCGGTCTTGATGGTGTACGTCCCTCCGTTTTTGTTGAGATAGATTGTACGGACCGTGGTTGCGGGGTTCGCGATGAACGCCGCATCTTCGGCGCCCGGCCTGGCGATCTGGCGCGTACCGCAGCTCGCGGCATCTCGGATGACGACCCCGTTCGCGTCGACCCGCGGTGCCGCCATTGCCGGCGAGGTCAGAAGCAAAAGTACCACCCAGGGAGCCTTCGACATCCAGCGAGCTTACGGGAGAGCCGGCCTGGCCGATGAGCTGAAACCTATCAGCTGCCAACCTGGTGGCGATGTCGAGTCGCAGGGTCGCGTGGGGTTGCGTGGGGTCTACGCTACCCGTCGCCTGATTCGACCGTCAGGAGGTTTTTAAGCATGCGCCGGGCAAGACAGCAGTGCTGGTGGAGCTGGCGGAGGTAACGCGACCACCGGAGGAAACAGCGTGACAGCAGCTGCTGTTGGGGGACAGGTAACGACCCCGGGCGGGGCGGCCCAGACGCTCAGCACGCTTGCTAGAGGTTGCGCTGGGGGTGGCGGTAGTTTCAGCGGGTATGGCGGTGGAACGGTTCAGTTTGACTCGCTCACCTGAATCTCGATCCCCGTGGTGATCCTGGAAGCTCCGGCCGTCGAGCTTTTCGGAGGTGCGTACGCCAATGGCGCTATCGACAGCTCCTCCCGCTGCGCCGTCATGTGGCAGCGGGACCAATTCGACCAACTGCGGCAGTGGAGGCAGTATTTCAGCGGCTCCAGGAGGTGGCTTCGGCTTCCAGGGAGATGCCGGCAGCGGCGGCGCAGTCGGCCGCCTGCTCGTCACGACCGTCGGCGACTGCACGACCAATCCCGGTACGATCATCAGCGCGGCGAGCACGACCGCCGCGCTCGTCCCGCAGTAACAGGCGGCTTGCTGCACCGCGCCGCATCCCGTAGATTCGCGCGCCCATGGCCGACGTCGACCTCCCCGTGCAGATCGCGAAACGGCGCACGTTCGCGATCATCGCGCACCCCGATGCCGGCAAGACCACGCTCACGGAGAAGCTCCTCCTGTACGGTGGCGCCATCCAGCTGGCCGGCGCGGTCAAGGCGCGTGGCGATCGGCGGCGTGCCCGCTCCGACTGGATGAAGGTCGAGCGCGAGCGCGGCATCTCGGTGACGACGTCCGTCATGACGTTCGATTATCGCGACTGCACGTTCAACCTGCTCGATACGCCGGGCCACGAAGATTTCTCGGAAGATACCTATCGCACGCTGACCGCGGTCGACTCGGCCATCATGGTGATCGATGCCGCGAAGGGCATCGAGACCCAGACCCGCAAGCTGTTCGAGGTCTGCCGGATGCGCGACGTGCCGATCGCGACGTTCATCAACAAGATGGATCGCGAAGGCCGCGATCCGTTCGATCTGCTCGACGAGATCGCGAATGATCTGCAGCTCGAGGTCACGCCGGCCTCGTGGCCGATCGGCGCGGGTCGCGAGTTTCGCGGCTGCTACGACCTGTTCCGCGATCAGCTGATCTTGATGGAGCGCTCCAAGGGCGAGTACATGCAGGAGGGCATCACGCTCGCGGGGCTCGACGATCCGCAGCTCGACAAGCTGTTGCCCGAACGGCAGGTCGCGAAGCTCCGCGAGGACGTCGCGATGGTGAAGGGCCTGTGCCCGAAGTTCGAGCTAGAATCGTATCGCGCGGGTCACCTCACGCCGGTGTTCTTCGGGTCGGCCGTGAACAACTTCGGCGTGCGCGAGTTGCTCGCCGGTGTCGCCGAGCTCGCGCCCCCGCCGCGCAGCCAGCCCGCCCTCGAGCGCGCGGTCTCGCCGACGGAGACGCCGGTCTCGGGGTTCGTGTTCAAGATCCAGGCGAACATGGATCCGCGGCATCGCGACCGCATCGCGTTCGTGCGGCTCGCCTCGGGTCACTTCACGCGCGGCATGCGGCTCACGGTGCCGCGCACCGGCAAGACCCAGAGCGTGCACAACGCGATGCTGTTCCAGGCCAACGAGCGCGAGCTCGCCGAGGAAGCCTGGGCCGGCGACATCATCGGCATCCCGAACCACGGAACGCTCCGGATCGGCGATGCGCTGACCGAGGGCGAGGACCTGCACTTCACCGGCATCCCGAGCTTCGCGCCGGAGTTCCTGCGCCGGGTGCGCGCGAACGATCCGATGAAGGCCAAGCACCTCGGCCGTGCGCTCGAGCAGCTTGCCGAAGAAGGCGCCGCCCAGGTGTTCAAGCTGTTCCTCGGCTCGGACTTCATCGTTGGCGTGGTCGGCTCGCTGCAGTTCGACGTGCTCGCGGATCGGATCCGCAGCGAGTACGAGCTGCCGTGTCACTTCGAGGCCACGTCGTACGAGGTCGCGCGATGGGTCGATGCGGATGATCCGAAGCTGATCAAGAAGTTTGCCGATGCGAACCGCGACAACATCGCCGAGGATCACAGCGGTGCGACGGTGTTCCTGGCGCGCAACGACTGGCAGCTCAATCGCGCGAAGCAGGACTACCCGGCCTTGCGGTTCCTGCAGAACCGCGAGCAAGCGCCGCTCACCGCGGCCGCGGTCTGATCAATCCGCGATGACCGACCGAGGTGGAGCGGCGAGTTTCGGGTCGCTAATCGTGGTGTTGGTCTGTTTTTGGTCGGTGATCGGGTGCGAGGACCGCACGGCACGCGCTTGCCAGTGCACGCCCGCGAACACGGTGCGAACGAAGCACGCGGGCGACGCCCAGCCGATCGACGGCACGGGACTCTTGGCGATGTTGCGCAAGCATCGCCAGCTGCTCGCCGATAACGCGAATCGCCGCGACGTGAAGATGGTCGACGACGAGATCCGGATCGTAGTCACCGAGATGTGTCAGCCGTGCGGCTCGTGGGTCGGCGATCGCCTGACGGTCGAGGAGATGTTCCCGCTCGCGCGGCTCGACGACGCGACCGGTGCGGTCTGCCTCGGACTCACGCTGCGCGACGGGACGACCGCCTTTGGCGGCGAGCGGCCGAACGCCTGTCGCTAGCCAGCCGTTAGGAGTACGCTTTCGCCGTGGCGGATCGAGGAGATGGTGAGGGAGCGGCGGGGGACGCGCGCGAGGCGCCCTTGATCGATCGACTTCGCGAGGCAATCGCGACCAAGAATGCCGAGACCTGTAGCGAGGTCCTGCGCGCGGCGTTCCTGCCGGATGAGGACCTCGAGGAAGAAGCGGCAGCCACGGCCCAGCGCGCGCTCGTCGAGCTGTTGTTCGCGACCAACCCGGATCCGACGTTCGTCGCGAGCGCGCTGCGGCGCTACTTGAACGCGGTCGATCTGAGCCGCGAGCAGTGGAAGACCGTCGCCACGGGTGGCGAGCTCCTCGGCAACAACGCGATCCGTGCATTCGCGGCCGCGCGCGCGACCCGCTAGCGCCAGCCGATCGTCACGAACGCGACGCGTTGTTTCGGATTATTCTGCGGTCCCAGGATGGTCGTGAACCCGAGCTCGCCACCGAGCTCGAGGTGCGACGTGGCCATCGCGCGCACGCCGAGCGCCGCGGGGATGTGCCAGCCATCCTTCACCTCGGCCAGGTCACTATTCCAACCGGTGTGAAACTCGACGATCCAGCGATACGTCGGCTGGATCGCGAACACGATCGGCACCCACAGCTCCGCGCGGTTGCCCTGATCGTTGTTGCCGAGCCCGAGCTGGAGATACGGATCGCTGGTGATCGCGAACCGCCCGCGGTGCCAGCGCACCTCCGCGCCGAGCGTGAGCGCGGGCTTCACCGGATCGAGATCGCGGATCAAGAACCGCGCGTGCGCGGCGAGGTCGAATTGCCCCTCGAGCAGTGCATAAAGCCCGTCGAGGCCGCCGCCGCGATACACGCCCGTGCAGAGGAGATCATCGCGGCGTACGCAGATGCTGGCGCCCGGCGCGATCCGGTCTACGCTCGGGTCGCTGTGAATGATCCCGAGCGTAAACCGGGGCGTGATGCCAACCCAGAGGTCGGGCGCGAACGAGAGAGGTCGCGCAAAGCCGCCACTCGGCGCGAGATTCGATTCGATCACGAGCTCGGCGGCGACCTGATGCTCGTCGAGCACGAGCGGTCGGGTAACCAGATCACTCGGGCTCGCACTCGCCGCGTGCGCAGCGAACAACAGCACGGCCGGCCAGTGCACGCGTGGACCCTAGCATGCGCGCTGGTGACGAGCGCAGCTTGTCACTACGATGTCGGTTCGGCCGATTCGGCGTTCTACAACTGGGATGGGCGCAAGGTGCACTGCGCGATCGATATCGATACGTCGGCGCGGATCGGCAACGCGAGCATCGATACGGGGCTGGATCGTGCGCGCGATCGGGGTGAGGTGCTCGAGCTCTACAACCACAACCCCGGCGTCACGATCGCGACCGACGTGATCGAACATGTGCTCGCCGGGGCACAGAGCCGCGGGCTCGCGTTCGTGACGTACGCCGACATGGCCAAGGGCATCCGACCTACCGGTGGTGGCCTCGCCTACTCGTTCGACGACGCCCACGTGAAGGAGTGGATCGCGCAACGCGATCTGTTCAAGCAATATGGCGCCCGCATCACATTCTTTGTCGCGTACTGGACTCAACTCGATGCGACGGATCGCGCGTCGCTTCATGATCTTTCGGACGATGGGCACGACATCGAGGCACACAGCGTGAAGCACTATCGCGGCCCGGTCTACGTCGAGCAAAACGGACTGACCGCGTATCTCGAAGACGAGGTCTTGCCCTCGATCGACAACCTCGACAATGACGGCTTCCCGCCGGTGTCGGTGTTCGCCTATCCGTACGGCGCGCGTACAGACGAGACCGATCGCGCGATCCTCGGTCACGTCGACATCGTCCGCTCGGTCGCGTACGCGTGGGAGAGTCCCGCTACCGACCCGTGTCCAAACGA
>JAYVLQ010000053.1:0-136125 GCA_043759355.1 Kofleriaceae bacterium | reverse complement strand
ACGCCACCTCGTCGGATGGGGTGACGTGGTCGGTGAACTACGCCGGGACCCGCGACCTGCAGTGGAATGCGATGACGCCGGATGCCGGCGAGCACCTCGGCCTGCTCAGCCGACGTCGCCGCGAAGGGCACCAGCCGCTACATGGTGTACAGCGGCTTCGACAACCAGCACGTCCCGACCGGCTTCGCGCTGCCGGATCGCTCGCAACAAGGCTTCGAGGCCGGTGTCATCACGCTGAACGTCGCTGCTCGTGACGCGCTCTAGCGCGCCGCGATAGTAGGCTTGCGAAACATGGTGGTCCGAAATCTCGGCCAGAAGGTCGGCCAGAAGGTCGGAATGGTGACGGTTGTGCTCGCAGCGCTCGCGCGTGGAGCGAGCGCGGATGGTGATGCGTACGTGCCGCCCGACTTCATGACGGCCCTGCCGCCGTTGCCGGCTTCGGTCGAAGCAGCGAAGGTCTGGCGGCTCTCGCTGAGCGAAGCGATCAGCGTGGCGCTGCATCAAAACCTCGGCATCGTCTTCGAGCGGCAGCAAGTCGAGGTCGCGAAGCTCGGTATCACCGTCGCTACGGGCGCGTTCGAGCCGGTGCTCTCCGCGCAGCTCGATCACAACCGCTCGGATTCGCCGCCGGTCACGGTGCAGGAAGGCAGCGCGAACCAGAACATCTCGTTCGTCACGGACGATTGGCGGATCACGCTGAGTGACCGGCTCGAGACCGGCACGCAGGTCGCGCTCGATTTCTCGAACGGGCGCGCACGCTCCTCGGCGGGCACCGCGGTCGAGCCGTTGAACTATCGCGCGACCCTGACCGCCTCGGTGACCCAGCCGCTGTTGCGTGGATTCTCACCGGACCTGGTCGTGCCACGCATCGATATCCTGCGCGCGAAGATTGCTTCGGAGCGCGAGCGCGCGCAGCTCGCGGTCGCCGCGGCCGAGATCGTGCAGCGGACCGAGAACGCGTACTGGGACGTCGTCCAGGCGCTGTACAGCTACGATCTCCAGCTGCGCTCGCAAAAGCGCTCCGAAGATCAGATGGCGCTGACGCGACGCCAGATCGATGCCGGCCTGATGCCGCCATCGGATCTGATCGCCGCGTCAAGCACGCTCGCACAGCGCAAGCTCCAGGTGCTGGTCGCCGAATCGACGATCGATGCGAGCTACGACGCTTTGCGCGCGGTGCTCAACCTCGCGCACGAGGAGTGGGCCCGGCCGATCCTTCCAGTCGAACCACCGCAGTTCGATGCGCAGACCAGCTCCGCCGAAGATGCGCTCGCGATCGCTATCAAGCATCGCCCCGAAATCATCCAGCTCGATCTCGATCTGCAGACCGCGCTCCTCGTCGTGCGCCAGGCCGAGAATAACCGCTTGCCGCAGCTCGACCTCGGGCTCTCGGGTCAGTTGATCGGCCAGAAGAATATGTATGGTTCGACGCTGAACGAGGTAGGCGATGCCGATGCGCACGCCTACAGCGTGGTCCTCAACTTCTCGTGGACCCCGCTCCAGCGCGCGACCCGCGCCCAGGCCGAGATCGAAAAGACCCACCACGACATGGCGGTCGTCCGCCGCGACCAGGCCCTCCAGGACATCTGGTTCGCGGTGCGTCAGGCGGTTCGCGACCAGACCAGCGCGGCGCGTCAGGTGTTCGCAGCCTCGAAGTTTCGCCAGCTCTCGACCGAGAGCCTCGAGGTCGAGCAGCGCAAGTTCCTCTCGAACCAGTCCTCGAATTTCGTCCTCGGCCAGCACCAGGACGAGCTCGCCGCAGCGCAACTCGCCGAGCTCACAGCGGTCCTGGTCCACAAGAAGGCGACCGCGGCGCTCCTCAAGGCGACCGGCGAGCTCCTGGACCAACGTCACATTCAGCTCGACGTCGCCCTCCCGCATAAGTAATAGTCACCTTGATGAGGGCTGCCTGCTTGGCGTTGGGACTTGGCGCGTGTGCGATCGCGGGTACACCGACCGGCCACAGCGGCAGCGGCGGTGACGGCGGTCAAACCACGCCCGATGGTGGCACCACGTCGCACGTCTGCACGATGTCGTGCGACGACAGCAACGCGTGCACGACCGATAGCTGCGATGCCGACAACACGTGCGTCCACGCGACCGATGCGTGCGACGACGGCGATGCGTGCACGACCGATACCTGCGACATGGTGACCGGGTGCGCGCATGCGAACCTCAACCACGGCACGATGGCGTTCACGCCGACCGGCACGATCCAGACGTTCGCGGTGCCGACCTGTGTCACCTCGCTGCACGTGCGCGCCGCGGCCGGCCAGGGCGGCAGCGTCACCGGGCAAACCTTCACGGGCGGTCTCGGCGCGACGCTCGAGGGTGACTTCCCCGTCGCGGCCGCCCAAGTACTCAGCATCGTCGTCGGTGGAGTCGGGATTGCGGGGCTCGGCGACGCGAACGCGGGCCAGCGCAGCGGCACCGGTGGCGGTGGTTCGTACGTGGTGCAAGGCACGACGATCCTCGTGATCGCCGGTGGTGGTGGTGGCGCGGGCGGAAGCGTCTCGCTGTCCGGTGGCGGTGGCTGCAACGGCGGCCCCGGCCTCGTCACGCAAAATGGCGCGGCGGGCTCCGGCATGCCACCCGGCGCGGCGGGTGGCACCGCCGGTGGCGGCGGCACGTTCTACTCGAACAGCGGTGGCTACGCGGGTGGCACCGGTGGCGGTGGATACTCGGGAAATGGCATCGGCAGCTCGGATGGATTGTCGTCGTACGGCACGCCCAACGGGCCCGGCCTCGCGTTCACGAACGGCTCGACGGGTGGTGCGGCAGGGGACCAAGGTCGCCCCGGTGCGTTCGGTGGCGGCGGTGCGGCAGGCTTCACCGGCGGCGGTGGCGGTGGCTATTCCGGCGGCGGTGCGGGTGGCTACGGCGCCGGCACGTACAACGGTGGTGGTGGCGGTTCGATCAACAGCGGCACGAACGCGATCAACACGCCGGGTAACCACGCGGGTGCCGGCACCGTCGTCGTGACCTGGTAGCTCACGGACCCGTCAGCGCGCCGACCGCGCAGCGTGCGGCGTTCTCGATCGCCTGGTCGACCGAAGCGAACTGTTCGGAGCTCGCCTCGCAGCGCGTCGACCACAGCATCTTGCCGGAGGTCGGCGATGCGAGCTTGAGCATCACCTCGACGTTCTGCGCGACCCGCCAATTGCTGTAGTTCGCACCGACGGTGATCCGGCTGGTCAGCACCGAGTCGGCCTTCGCGGCGTCGGTGAGCTGTTGCCGATCGGCGAGCGTGAGGTCCTCGAAACGAGTCCCCTCGAGCACGATGGTCTTCTGGTGCGAGTTGACGACTTTCACGCTATGCGCGTCCGACGTCGTCGTGCCGAGGAGTGGGATCACGAGAACGAGCTCGGCCGTCTTGGTGGTCGAGCTCGAGTCGGACACGGTCGTAGTCTCGCCCGCGACCGTGGTCTCGGTTCGTTGACGCTCGTCCTTGCGAAGCGATGCGGGATCGATCGTCGGGTACCCGTGGAACTCGAGTCCGGTCATGACGAGCTCGTCGACGGCAGGCGCCCAGGTGTCGCGACACTCGTGTTCGACACTTCCGCAGGTCGCGGACATCACGAGGACCCTGCCGGATGGATCGGTGACCTCGCCGTGCATGGCCTGCGGATGGAGCACGGGCGCCGCCGACGACGCGCATCTCGGCCGTCGTCAGTCTCGGACTGCACTCCTAACAAGGAACCTAGGCCTCGACGCCGTCGTGCTCGTACGTGGTCGAGAGGCCGACCGCACTCACCGTCGCGAGAGGCGCGTAGCCGACGCCCGCGAACACCGTGCCCCATGCTCCGCCCCAGTAGGCCATCGCGGTCACCGGCATCACGAGCCAGCTGTGTTGCTGACCGTCGACGAGCGTGAGTCCGATCCGCGCCCCGAGCGCGAACCGTCCCCGGCCGCGCAGGTATTCAAATGATCCGTCGAGCACGAACGCGCTCTCGGACGTCCCTCGGGCGAGCGTGTACCCGGCGAACTCGAGCTTGAGCCTGAGCGAGGGATCGATGAGCGCCGCGTAGCTTGCCGGTAAGGGTGCGCCGACGCCCGCCACCTCCGCCGCAGGGACGCAGTACCTCGCGTCCAGCGCACTGACACAGCGGGTCGGCAACACGAGGACCGGACCGCCGAGGCTCGCCATGCCGGTCCGCGCGTGGACGACCGCGTGGGGCGTCTCATCGACGCACCCCACTATCACCAGCGCGATCAACAGCCGACTCGTCATGTCCATGATGACTACACGATGGTCGGCGATCGCGTGGGAAGTCAATTACTGGCAGCCCGTGAGTGCCGGCCGTTACCTGACTTTCCCTCGGCCCCTTTCTACGCGGAGTAGGAAGCGGCCGCGTAGGAAGCGGCCGCCCTTCCTACTCGGCGTGTAGCGCCTGGATCGGATCGAGCTTCGCGGCGCGCATCGCGGGATAGAGACCCGACGCGACACCGACGATGATCGAGACACCGAGCGAGAGCGTGATCGACCATGTCGTCACGACGGTTGGCCAATCTGCGTAGACCGCGACCCCGCGCCCGAGCGCCACGCCGAGTGCGACGCCCAGCAGCCCGCCGAGCAGCGCGAGCGAGAACGCGGTGACGAGGAACTGGAAGCGAATATCGGAGCGGCGCGCGCCGACAGCACGGCGCACCCCGATCTCTCTGGTCTGCTCGAGTACGGAGGCGAGCATGATGTTCATGATGCCGATGCCACCGACGAGCAGCGAGATGCCGGCGATCAAGCCCATGACGAGGTTGAACAGCTGCTGGGTCTGCTTGGAATGCAAGAGCAGCGCTTCGGGCACGACGATCTCGTAGTCGCGTACGCCACCGTGGAGCCGATCGAGCAGCGTGCCGATCACGGCGCCGGTCTCGCCCGCCGGTGCCTTTTCGTCGAGCCGGACCACGATCTCGGCGAGCGGTGACTTCATCGGATCGCGGTCGAGCTTGCGCAGAGCGGTCGTCGAGGGAACGTAGATCTCGTGCTCGCTCGACGACACCGAGACGCCTTGAACTTGCGAGACCGGATTCGCCTCGGACGCGAGCACGCCGACGACCTCGAACCAGACGTCGTTGATCTTGACGTCCTTGCCGAGCGCGGGGTCGACGCCGAACAGATCGCGGCGCACGCCCGCGCCGATCACGCAGACCTGGCCGTGGCGGGTGAGATCGTTCTTGTCGAAGAACCGGCCCTCGGCAAGCGCGAACGCGGTGACCTCGCGCTGCCGTTCGCCGACGCCGTAGACCTGCGCGGTGGTCTTCGCGCCGGCGGCGAGGACCTTGTAGGGATCGATCTCGACGCGCGGGGTGGCGAACGAGACGCCGGGGACCGCTTCGTCGATGGCCTCGATGTCGCGTTGCGACAGGCCGATCGATTTCTTGCGGAGCTCGGCGAGCTCGTCGGGTTTGTACTGCTTCGCGCGGAGCACGACATTGCGGGTGCCTAGCTTGTCGATCAGGGCGAGCGCCTGGCGTTCCGCGCCCGCGCCGATCGAGAGCATCGCGATCACTGCACCGACGCCGAACATCATGCCGAGCATGGTCAGCGTCGTGCGCAGCTTGTGCTCGCCGAGGCTGCCGAACGCGGTCGAGAAGGCATCGAGGATGCGCCTCACTTCGCCGCCTTTTCCGCCGAGCCGGCACTACCGAGCGAGTCGAGCGTGCGCGTCGGATCGCGCAGCGCGATCTCGTCGCCTTCTACGATGCCGCTCTTGATCACGACGCGCCCCGCGCTCGATACGCCGAGCTCGACGGCCTGGGTCATGAAGCCCGTCGGCGTGCGCTTGTAGACGATGGGCTTACTGTCCTTCTCGAACACCGCCTGGCGCGGCACCACGATCGCGTCTTCCTGATCGAGCACGAGCGCCGCGCGCACGCGCTGGCCGGGCTTCATGATCGCCTTGTCGGTCGTGGCGAGCGCGATCATGACGCCGAAGTAGTTGACCGGCGAGTTCGGATCGCGCGGCTGTGCGAGCTTGTCGACGACGCGGACCTTGCCCTTCCAGACTTGCTCGGGGCGCGCCTCGACGATCACCTCCGCGGGCTGGTTCTCGACGAGGCCGCTGCCGTCGACCTCGAGGACGTAGACCTCGGCCTCCATCGCATCGAGCATCGGAATCTCGCCGACCGGCTGGCCGGGGAACAGCGAATCGCCGACCTTGCGCAGCTGACCGCGCCAGTTACGGTTGAGCACGAGGATGCCGTCGTACGGCGCATCGAGCTCCATCGAGCGCAGCTCCTTGTTCGCGTGATCGACGGCGAGCTGCGCCTTCTGGCGCTGGACGCCGATCACCGCCGAGGTCGATTGCGACCGACGGTGCTCGATCTGCTTGGCCTGGCTCGCGTGCGCCTGCTTCGCGTCGGCGAGGTTCGCATCGATCTCGGATTCGATGATCTGATTGCGCGAGAAGATCTGCGCGTCCTTGGATTGGAAGCGCTTGGTCTGCTCGAGCTCGCTCGCCGCCATCTCGGCATCGGTCTCGCGACCCGCGATGGCGGTCTTCGCCTTGATCTGCTCGCTCGCGTATTTTGCATTCGCCGACGCGAGGTCCGATTGGCCATCGCGCAGGCGCTTCTCCGGATCGCTCGGATCGAACTTCGCGACCGGCTCGCCCTGCTTCACGTACACGCCGTCGGCGGCGAGCCACGCGACCTTCATCGGACCGAACTCGCCGGCCCCTTGCGGGGCGGTGATCTTCGTCGCCTTGACTGCACGCAGGTTGCCCTCGGCAGTCACGCGGCGAACGAACTTCTCGCGCTTCGCGGTGTACGTGGAGGTCTCGTCACGCGGGCCCGGCGTGCGCAGCGCGAACCACCACGCACCCGCACCGAGGCCCACGAGGCCCACGATGCCCACGATGCCCACGAGCCCCACGAGCCCCACGAGCGCGAGCGCTCGCCGCTTCACTTCGCACCCGGATCGATCCGAGAAACCCGATCACCGGCGGCGAGACCCGATTTCACCTCGATCGCCGAGGCCGAGCGCTTGCCGAGCACGAGCTTCACGCGCTGGAAGCCACCGCTCGTCGCGCGATAGGCGACCGGACCCTCGGGCGTCACGAACACCGCTTCGGTCGGAACCTGGATGACCTGCGCGAGCTTCTCGGTCTCGACCTGGCCGCGGAAGCGCATGTTCGGACGCAGCGGCACGCTGGTCTTCGCGAGCTCGATCGACAGCTTCGCGACCTTGCTCGGATCGACCTGTGATTTCGCACCGACGTTCTTCTCGATCTCTTGCACCGAGCCGTGGAGCTCGACATCTGGCAAGGCATCGAGTCGCAACCGCACGGGCTGCGCGACCGCGACCTTCGCGAGGTCGACCTCGTCGACGATCCCCTTGCCCTTCATCTTCGCGAGCCCGACGATCCGCATCACGGTATCGCCGCGGTACGAGGCATCGCCGACCTTGCGCTTCTCGCCCTGCCAGTTCGTATCGAGGACGACCGTGCCATCGCGCGGCGAGGCGACCTCCATCTCTTTGAGCGATTTCGCGAGCAGCTCGGCGCGGTGCTTCGCGTAGGTCGCCTTCTCCGACAGCTGCGCGATCTCTTGCTCGTCGGAACGCTTCGTCGCGTCGGCCTTGTACTTCGCACCGGCGAGCGCGAGCTTCGCGGTCTGCTCGTCGAGCTTCTCGGTCTCGAGGTTGACCGCGGCCTCGAGATCCGAGGGCCCCTGCACTTTCAACGAGGCCTTCTTCACCGCGGACTCGGCCTCCGCGACCTTGAGCTCGTCGTCGCGCCGCGCGAGCGCCGCATCGTCGCTCTTCTTCTCGAGCGTCTTCTGCGCGGCCTCGGCTTCGTTCTGCATGTCCTCGAGCGCGCGCATCACGTTCGAAGGATCGAACGCGACGATCGGCGCGCCCGTCTTGACGTCGTCTCCATCGGACGCGAGGTTCGCGATCTTGAAGTCCCAGATCTCGCCGATGTTCGGCGGGTGGATATCGGTCGAATCGACGGCTGCGAGCTCGCCACTGACCTCGACACCGAGCACGAGGTCGTCGCGCTTGACGTCGACGAACTGCAGCTCCGCCTGCTTCTTGCTGCACGCCGCGAGCGCGAGCGCGAGCAGGAGCAGGAGCAGGAGCCGCGCGCGCTTCACTCGCCGCCTCCGATCACGACGGTGTCACTTTCGTGCAAGCCACTCTCGACGATGCAGTGTTGCGCATCGCACGCACCGAGCTTGACGCTGCTCGCGAGCCTGGCACCGCGCGGCACGAGCAGTGCAGCTTTGGCGCCGGCTTTGACCATCACGATCTTGACCGACATGCCGACGCGCAGCCGGTCCTTGGATTTTCCCTTCTCGAGCGAGAGCTTCACGTCGAACGCGCGGCGCAGCGAATTCTGACCTTTGATCCGCGCGACCGGCGTGATGCCGGCGACGGTGCACGAGATCGGATCGTCCGGATACGCATCGAGCACGCACGTGCCGACTTCACCTGCGTCGATGCGGCCATCGTCGACGTCCGAGAGCTCGCTGTAGATCTCCATCTCTTGCGCTAGATCGGGCATCGACACCACCGCCCACCCTGGCTGGACCGAATCACCGATGTGATACTGGTGGCCTTCCCACGGATGCTCCTGCACGAGCACGACGCCATCGCGTGGCGCGACGAGCGTGAGCTGCTTGATCGTCTGATCGGCGACCTGGATCGCGTGGCGCGCCTTGTCGAGCTCGATCTGTTTGACCGAGAGATCGAGCGAGCTCGCCAGGCGGTCCGAGAGCACGTCTGCCCTGGCCTTCTTGACCTCGGCCTCCATCCGCTTCTTCTCGAGCTGACGCTCCTGGATCTCGCGCTTCGCGAGCAGATCCTCGGGCACGTCGGCGCGCAGCGTGGCCTTCTCGTACGCGACCTCGTGCTGCTCGAGCAGGTTCTGCTTGTTCGCGGTCTCGATAGCCTCGAGGTCCTTTGCGCTGCGGAACGTGGACTCGGCATCGAGCAGCGCGAGCCGCTTCTGCTCGAGATCCGCGGTCACCGTCGAATTGTCGAACTCGAGCACGCGATCGCCAGCCTTGACCATCGCGCCGTCCTCGACCATCCAGCGGATCGCGATCTTCCACATCTCGGTGCGCGGCGCGACGAAATCGACCGCACTCGGCGCGCGTAGCTCGCCGGTCATCACTTCACGCACGCCAAGATCACCACGCGTCACGGTGCCCGTCTGCATCGCGGTGTGCGAGGCGTGCTGCTTGTCTCCACCATGACACGCCACCAGCACCAGCAATGCCGTCCACTTCATGCCGCACCTAGCTTCGCGAACGCGACCTCGCTGCCCTTGCCGTCCAGCGTGACTTTGCCATCGAACACGCGGATCGCGCGTGGACAGCGCGCCGCGATCTCGGGCTCGTGCGTCACGATGATGATCGTGTTGCCCTCGTCGTGCAGCACCTTGAACAGGCCGAGGATGTCCTCGGTCGTCGAAGAATCGAGGTTGCCGGTCGGCTCGTCACACAACAGCAGCGAGGGCTCGGTGACCAGTGCACGCGCGATCGCGGTGCGCTGCCGCTGACCACCCGAGAGCTGATACGGCTTGTGGCCCGTGCGATGGGCGAGGCCCACGCGCTCGAGCGCCTTCTTCGCGCGCACGTCGCGCTCGCGCGCGGGCACGCCGCGATACTGCAACGGCAAGCCGACGTTCTTGACCGCCGAGGCACGGTGCAGCAACTGAAAGCTCTGGAACACGAACCCGATCTGGCGATTGCGCACGGTCGCGCGGTCGTCGTCGGAGAGATCCTGGACGTTCTTACCGTCGAGCCGGTACTCACCGGCCGACGGCGTATCGAGACAGCCAAGGATGTTCAACAGCGTCGATTTTCCGCTGCCCGACGAGCCTACGATCGCGACCATCTCGCCGCGCGCGATCGAGAACGACACGCCATCGAGTGCGGCGATCTTTTCATCACCCATCACGTAGTGGCGAGCAATGTCGACGAGCTCGATCAGGGGCGCCATCGCGAGCTCCAAGCGTACACCGACCGAGACACCGCGCTACAACGCGAGTTGCGCGTCGCCAACAAGTCACGTTCCAGAGCGTCGGAGGTCCGCGATGTCAACGCGACGCTCGACCAGCGAACGTTCGAACCCGTCGGCGCCGAGGTTGCGCCAGGTCTGGTACTCCGCCTCGCTGATCGGAAAGATCTGCGCGAGGGTGATCGCGGGTGGCCCGACCTCGAGCGGCAGATGGACGTTCCACGCCTTCGGCGAGCACACGTAGACGTGAGGCAGTCGCTGCGAGAGCTCGCCCGCGGCGAGCGATGCGACCACGTCGCGTACCATCGTCCCGGGCTCGGGGAAGAACTCGGTCGTCGTGAGATGAAAGCCGAGGTTCGCGATGATCTGACCGCAGACCTCGCTATCGACCGTCGATGCCATCAGCAGCTCGACGCGCGGCCTCGCCTCGGGCCAGTCCTTGTTCGACACGCCCATCGACACGAACGTCCATTGCCCGAAAACCGGCAGGTTCGCGATCCGACCCACCTCGATGGCGTTCCGAGTCTCCAGCGCGTGGCGATACGTGCGGCCCGAAAACGCACCGAACATTTGACGCAGGAGGTCGGCCGCGCGCGTCGAGACCTTGAGAAAGTGCGCGAGCTGCGGGACGCCTTGCGCCATCGTGAGCCAGGTGGGCTGGAGTGCGAGCGTGCGGCGCAGATAATTCTGCGCGACGACCTTGTTGCCGATTTCGGCGTGGGCGAGTGCGCCGCCCCACAGAGCGGTCGCACTGTCCGATTTGAGGCCGATCGCTTGATCGAACGCACACGCGGCCTCGTGCGGCTTGCCCATGCACAGGAGGGCGTGACCGAGGCCTTTCCATGCGACCGAGTGCGGCGGGAACATCGCGGTCGCGCGCCGGAATCGGTCGGCCGCCTGATCGAAGTGTTCCGCTCGGAACATCTCGTGACCTTCACTCACCAGCGCATCAGCCGCCGCCTGACTCACATCGACGAGGTACCACGAGTTGATCCGCGATGTGCTCTGCTATGATGCGCTTCAGATGAGCGCGTCCGTCGGAGCCGATGTCGAAGCCCTATGCTCCAAGTGCGGTGATGTTTGGCATGTGGTGGTCGCCAAGGTAGGTGAGTCGATCGTCAAGGTTCATTGTAAGGAGTGCAATAAGGAGCACCGTTACAAGAATCCGAAAGCCGCGCCGAAAGCCGCGCGCCAGCCCTCGATGGCGACAGCCAAAGCGGCGCGTGAGAGGGCTCCCGTCGAGCGATTCGACAAGCCGCAAGTCACGGCCGACCTCTCGAAGCCGCCGCGGTCGTACCGAGCGTCAGAGAGCTTTGACGTCGGCGATCGCGTCGAGCATCCCAACTTTGGCCAGGGCGTCGTCGAGATCTCCGAGCCCGGCAAGGTCACCCTGTTCTTCGCAACCGGTCGTCGCGTCCTCGCGCAGGCAAAGGCGGCGAGCAGCAACTCGCTCGAGCGTCCGAAGCCTTTCGACTATTCGAACCCCGCCGGCGGCAAGCCGGTCGGCCAGAGCTGAGATGGCACGCATCCGCTGGCTCGGCCCGGTGATAGCGATCGTCGGTATCGGCGTCGCGGGTCTCGGTGCCTGGTACATGGTCCACGCGCGACCCGAGCCCGGCGACGTGATCGATACGATCTCGCTCGATGCGGACACGAAGTTCGTGATCTCCGACGAGAAGAACCACGATCGCTCGTTCATCGAGCTCGATCACAAGGGCGAGCAGCTCTGGCAGGCGCTGATCCCGCACTACGCCGGCGAGAAGGGTCGCCCCGCGATCGCGTGGAACGACGTCGCGGTCACCGTCCGAGTCGAGCGCAACGGTCGTGCCGAGGTGTTCGCACTCTCGATGCACGATGCGACAAAGCTCGGCGGATTTCGGCTCGCTCCCGAGCACGATCCGATCACGGTCCAGCCCGGCCCCATCACGCTGACCGATCACATCCGGTCGTACGAGATGGTCGGTGGCGAGGACTGGCACCAGCTCATCGCGGTCGATCTGCGCACGGGCAAGGCCCTGTGGAAGGTCGACCTCGGGCACTGGAAGATCGAGGACGCGGGCGTCCAGACTCCGTACGTCTGGGTCGTCCAAGGAACTCGCAAAGACAAGCGCTGGTACAACGTCCTCAACGGCGTCGAGAACAAGTCACTTAACTAATCGAAATTGTGTCACTTTCAGAGCGGCGAGGCAGGCATGCGGCCTCACTCACGCGGTATGCTTCCGATTTGATGGCCGCCGAGCGACAAAGTGAGATGCACGAAGTCAGCGCGGCGCATGCAGTGCCCGAGCTCGAGCCCGCCCCACGGCCGTCGTTGCGTGTGACCGAAGTGCCCGGTCGGACCCCGCCCGCGCCCGGGACCAGTAGCGATGTCGCGCCGACCGCGCTCGATGCGCCCGAGCTCTATCTCAACCGCGAGCTCACGTATCTCAACTTCTGCTGGCGCGTGATGCACGAGGCCGAGGATGACCGCACGCCACTTCTCGAGCGCGTGAAGTTCCTCGCGATCGTCAGCTCGAACATCGACGAGTTCTTCCAGAAGCGCATCGGTGGCTTGAAGCAGCAGGTCGGCGCGCAGGTCCACACGGTCACGCCCGATGGGCGGACGCCACAACAGCAGATCGCCGACACGATCGAGCTGATCACGCGGCTCGAGGCCAAGAAGATCCAGATCGTCGAGAAGACCCTCGGCGATCTCAAGGCGGTCGGTGTGTGGCTCGCACCCTTCAAAGAGCTCGACGCTGGCGAGCGCGCGTGGATCCGCGAGTTCTACATCAAGAACATCTTCCCGCTGGTCACCCCCCAGGCGATGGACCCGGCGCACCCGTTTCCGTTCGTCTCGAACCTCTCTCTCAACTTGCTCGTGTCGTTGCGGTACACGAACGATAGCGAATCGCTGCTCGCGCGCGTCAAGGTGCCGATCGGGGGTGGGCTATCGCGCTGGGTCCGGCTCGGCACGTCACGGACCTTCGTCGATCTCGCCGACGTGATCGCGAACAACCTGGACCTCTTGTTCCCTGGCATGGAGATCGAGGCGTGCTCCCTGTTCCGGGTCACGCGCAATGCGATCACCGAGCGGGATGAAGAAGAAGCCGACGACTTGCTCGAGCTGATCGAGATCGAGCTGCGTAATCGCCGGTTCGCGCCGGTCGTGCGGCTCCAGGTCGACAAGAACATGCAGCCGCAGCTCCGCGGTCGTCTGGCTGCCGAGCTCGGGCTCGACGAGATGCTCGACGTGTTCGAGGCCGAAGGCATGCTCGGGCAGCGCGATCTCATGGAGATCGGCATGCTCGACATTCCAGAGCTCCACGATTTGCCCCACGCGCCCGCGCAGCCGGTCGACTTTTTGACCGAAGGCAACATCTTCCACGCGCTCCGCGACGTGAAGCAGATGCTCGTGCATCACCCCTTCGAGTCATTCCAGGAATCCGTCGAGCGTTTCTTCAAGGAAGCCGCGGACGATCCGAAGGTCCGCGCGATCAAGACCACTCTGTATCGCACCTCGAAGGACTCCGAGGTCATCAAGCACCTCGTGCGCGCCTCGCGTAACGGCAAGCAGGTCGCGGTCGTGCTCGAGCTCAAGGCCCGGTTCGACGAAGAAGCGAACATCAAATGGGCCTCGCGCATGGAGCGCGCCGGGATCCACGTCACGTACGGCGTCGTCGGGTTGAAGACCCACACGAAGATCACGCTCGTCGTGCGCAACGACTACGACGGGCTTCGTCGCTACGCGCACATCTCGACAGGCAACTATCACGCCGGCACCGCGCGCATGTACACCGATCTCGCGCTGTTCACGTGCGACGACGCGATCGGTCGCGACCTCACGGAGCTGTTCAACTACCTCACGACCGGCTACAAGCCGCGCCGCAAGTACCAGAAGCTGCTCGTCGCACCGAAGCAGCTCAAGCAAGCACTGCTCGAGAAGATCGAGCGCGAGATCGCGAACGTCGGAGCCGGCGAGCGCGGCCATATCCAGTGGAAGCTCAATGCGCTCGAAGATATCGACATCGTGCGCGCGCTCTATCGCGCGTCTCAGCGCGGCGTGACGATCGATCTCGTCGTTCGCGATACGTGTCGGTTGCGTCCAGGTCTCGAAGGCGTGTCAGCTTCGATCAAGGTGGTCAGCGTGGTCGGGCGGTTCCTCGAGCACAGCCGGATTTACTACTTCCACAACGCCGGCAAGCCGGAGTACTACATCGGCTCCGCGGATGCGATGCAGCGCAACCTCGAGAAGCGGGTCGAGGTGCTGTGCCCGATCGAAGATCCACGGCTGCAGACCGAGCTGCGCTTCATCCTCGATACGTTGCTGAGCGACCAACGTGGCGCGTGGGACATGCAGCCCGATGGCAGCTACGTCCAGCGCAACGGCTCGGGTGCGAAGCACAGTCAGGTGCAGCTCATCGAGCGCACCGATCGCCGCTTGAAAGAAGCGACGCGGCTTCGCCGGCGCAAGATCCAGACGGTCTCCCGCAAGCGGCGGTAGACTAGGCGCGCCGATGAAGAAGCGCGTCGTAGTGATCGGAGCAGGCCTCTGCGGCTCCCTCGTGGCCACGTTACTGCGCAACGACTTCGAGGTCACGGTCGTCGAGCAGGGCCGGAAGCAGAAGCCGCTATTTGACGATGTCGATTGCCCGACTGGCGATCTCAACACCTCGATCAATCGCGGCGAAGGCCTCGGCGGCACGACGAACTACTGGCACAACGCGCTGATCGAGCTCGACGACAACGACCTCATCAAGGCCGGGATCGAGCCCGAGGGCATGCGCCCGTACTACGCCAAGGCGTGGTCGTTCTTCTTGAACGACAGCGACCTCGCCGAGTGCAACAAGGCGTGGGAGGCGAACAAGGCGGTCGTCGAGCATGGCGGCGCGACCGTCGCGCACATGGTGTTGCCGCAGACGCGCCACAACCTGTGGAAGCTCGCGAACCAGAAGTATCCCGGCGATCAGATCGAAGTGGTCTACGGCCACGCCGAGAAGATCTCCGACGGTGTCGTCGAGGTGAAGCAAGGCGATCGCATCATAAGGATCGAAGCGGACTACGTGATCGCCTCGGCCGGTGGCCTCGCCACGCCGGTGCTGCTCGCAAAGTCGCTCGGCCAAGAGGCAGGGTTCGTGCCTGGCTACCACGACCACCCGATGGCGTACGTCGCGAAGGTCAAGCTCGCGCCCGAGAGCCGGCTCAAGCAGATCTCGTGTAAGACGTTGTTGTCCGCCGAGGTGCGTGCTGGCCTGACCTACGAGACCGATGGCTTGAAGACCGCGGTGTATCTGCGCCCGGCCGCGGACATGCGGCTCGGATCGATCACGGGGCCCGCTCGCTACATCCTCTCGGACCTGCGCAACGATCCGTTCTCGCCAAAGAAGATCATGATGCTGCTCGGCAACCTCGAGGCCGTGCGCGAAGCGATCTTGTTCAAGACTCGGCTCGGGTTTCGCGGCAACTACTTCTCGCTCTTGATCCTCGGAGAGCAGACGCCGCTGGCGACGCGCGGCATCCAGATGAGGGGCACCCACAAGCCGCTCCTCAACTGGGAGGTAACGCCCGAGGAGCTGCGGTCGTACGAGCAGAGTGTCGCCAGGTTCCTCGCCGAGTTCGCCGACGACATCCTCGAATCCAAGGTCGTCCCTCACGGAACCTGGGCGTTCCGCAACGCCGCGCATCACTCGGGCACGGCGAACCAGTTCGTCGAGCACACGCGTGACACGACACCCGCGTTTTACGCCGTCAAGGACATCCCACACGCGTACGTGATGGATGGATCGATCTTGCGCGCCGCCGGGATCGCGAACAGCGGCCTCACGCTGATCGCGCTCGGCTTCAAGCTCGCCGAGCACCTGCGCGCGCTCGCCTAGTACTTCTCACGGAGAACATGACCCGTCCGCTCGGTCAGGTACTCGGTCGGCGCCTGGTCACCGCTAGTTGGCGCTAATCAGCGAGTGAGAATGGCGTGAACGCGGTCCTGTCGTCGAAGTAGTCCTCGTGCTCGGCGCGCTTGAGCCGACCGACGACGAAGTACGTCACCGGTGTGAGCACGACCTCGACCCCGACCTTGAACAACCAGTTGAAGATCACGACGCCGATGATCGTGTGGGTCTCCCACTGGCCTAGAAAGGCGATCGGATAGAACAGGACGCTGTCGACGAACTGGCTTGTGAACGTCGACCCGATCGTCCGGGTCCACAAGTGCTTGCCCTTGGTCAGCACCTTCATCTTCGCCATCACGAAGCAGTTGACGAAGTCACCGACCCAGAACGCGACGAGCGAGGCGACGACGATCCGCCACGTGTTGCCGAACACGATCTCGAGCGCCGGCTGGAGCAGTTTGTTGTAGGGCTCGTTTGGATCGGTCGGCGCGTGAACCACGAACAAGCCCATCACCGTCGCGAAGATCATCGCGCCGAAGCCGGCCCAGATCACCTTGCGCGCGCGCGCGAAGCCGTACACCTCGGTCAAGACGTCGCCGAAGATGTAGCCGATCGGAAAGAACAGGTTGCCGGCACCGAACGTGATGCCAAACATCACGCAGGTCTTGCCCGGACCGATCAGGTTCGAGCACAGCAACACGGTCACGAACCCGACCATCAAAAGGTCGTAGAAGCGGTAGTGGCGCTTGTTCGGAGTGGACTCGCTCATACGGCGAGCCCACTCTAGCTGATCGAATCGGCGAAGGTCGGCCGCTAGCGGGAGCGCGGAAAGGAGATGATCGTCGCGTCGGGCGCGACCGTCGCTGCCCCCCCGCACTCTTCGAGGATCGCGAGGACGGTCGAATCGAGCGGGACACGATGCGCGAGCTCGATCCGGACGCTCTTGAAATCACTATCTGGATAGACTGCGATGAGGATTTGACCGATCCGACGAACCGCCACGATCGAGCTCCCGAGCATGCGATCGAGCAGCTCGGCGAGACGCTCCGTTTGTGCGGTGACGAGCATCGGGTCCGGGTCGGTCGCGAGCACGATCTCGACCCCGGGAACCTCGCCAACACGTGTTATCGCCTCGCGAATCATCCGGTCCAGAGCGAGTGGCCGCGCAGGCGACATAGAACACCCATATCCTACCAACCGTGGACCTACAAACAGAAGTCCACCGAACGTGGATATCGCGAATCCGGAACTGGTCGATGGATCCTAGCGATGGTAACGGCCAAGGATGCGCTACGAGCCCTCGGCTTGGTGATTCGAGCCCGCCGCGAATCGCGCGGCTATACGCAGGCCGAGCTCGGCGCGCGGGCAGGCATCGTCGGCAAATATGTCAGCGAGATCGAGCGCGGCACGCGCGACATTCCGTTCAGCACGCTGCACGCGATCGTCGAAGACGGGTTGGCGAATCATCTCGACGTGCGGTTCGGTAACGCGCCCGGCCGCAGCACCAAGGCCGCGCTGCCCCGAGCGGTCGAAGAGGTCGCGCGCCGGATCGCCGAGCTCTCGCCGGAAACGCGCACGACGGTGCTCGGGATCGTGCGCCAGCTGCTGCGCTTGGTGACGAAATAGCTCCGGGTCGTCTTCGAGCGAGGTCTCGACGAGGCCACTCGGGCGGAGCACCCGCGGGTGCTTGCTCATCGCTGGGCGACTCGCATCGCGAGATCGCTCGCACGCCGTGGCCTGGCGCCCAACAGATCGATCACCCCGCGGCGCGTGGGAACGGCGAGCGCGACAAAGGTTTGATCGAGAGTCACGACGTCTTGTCGCGCAGGCGCTGCATGAACCACCAGTGATGGCCTTCGAGATCGGTCACTTCGTAGCTACGGTCGACCCAGTAGTCATCGCCGTAGTCGGTGGTCTTCGGCTCCACCACGATCGTCGCGCACGCTGCTCGCGCCCGCTCGCAGTGCGCATCGACGTCGTCGATATAGACGCACAAGGCCTGGGTGCAGGCGCCGCCGAGCTGCTGCGGGCTCTTCTGCCACGGCCGATCCTTACCCACGTTGTCGCCGACCATGATCAAGCCTTCGCCGAGCTCGGCGTGGACGACCGTCCCACCTTCGCCGTCGACCTTGAGCTGGATCTCGAAACCGAAGACCCGGCACAACCAGTCGACAGCAGGACCGGCGTGCTCGTAGGTCAGGCTCGACGAGATGCGTGACCAGCCTTTGGGACGGGTTTGGATGCAATGACCATGGAATGTAGTTAACCCGTAGGTTAATTATCTGCGACGGCGGTGATCTGCGACTGTCTCTGCGACAGCACGTGCGACATCGCAGGGCGGCAAACCTGCCTCGCAACTATCCGTGATCACTGTGCTTAGACCTGGCATTGTCCGTGAAATACAGCTCGACCATGACCACGAACAATCACCTCGCGTCGATCACGGCTCGCCAACGCACCTCGCGTCTTCGTGATGCGGTCTTCGCGGCTTGCGTGGCCCTCGCCGCCATCGTGGGCGTGACCTCGGTTTCGGCCGCGGCGCAGGCCGCTACGCCGACGCACGTCGCGCACCGCTAGTTCTGTTAGGGTCCGGCCGAAATGGCCGCCGAAGTTCACGTCGTCGCGCATCCGTTGGTCCAGCACAAGCTGACGTTGATGCGCGACAAAGACACGAGCACCAGCAAGTTCCGCACGTTGCTTCGCGAGATCAGCACGCTCCTCGCCTACGAGGTCTGCCGCGATTTCCCGACGACGATGATCGAGGTCGAGACGCCGATCGGCAAGACGATGGCGCCGGTGCTCGATGGCAAGAAGCTCGTCTTGATCTCGATCTTGCGCGCCGGCAATGGCCTACTCGACGGCATGCTCGATCTGATTCCATCGGCGCGGGTCGGCCATATCGGCCTGTACCGCGACCACAAGACGCTCGAGCCGGTCGAATACTACTTCAAGGTGCCGGACTCGATGTCGGAGCGCGACGTGATCATCGTCGACCCGATGCTCGCGACCGGTAACTCGGCGGCGGCCGCGGTCGAGCGGATCAAGAAGACCGGGCCGCGCTCGATCAAGTTCATGTGCTTGCTGACCGTGCCCGAGGGCCTTGGGGTCTTCCACGCGGCGCACCCCGACGTCCCGGTCTACACCGCCTCGATCGACGAGCGGCTCAACGAGAAGAGCTACATCGTCCCGGGCCTCGGCGACGCGGGCGACCGGATGTTCGGCACGAAATAGCGGATTGAGGTTCTCCGCAATAACGGATATAGATCCTGTTTGGGTCTGGTCAAAAAAAGAGTCGACAAGTCCGTGGCATCACAGAGCAAGACCACGCGTGGCGGCAGCAGCGAGGAAGCCGCCTCGTCCTCGCCGTCCGCGGTCTCGACCGCAACGCCGACCGAAACGGCGGACCTCGCGCCGGTCGTCGGCGCGAACCTCCGTCGCCTGCGCACCCGGCGCGGCCTCTCGCTCGAGCGCCTCGCGCAGATCTCCGGCGTCTCCCGCGCGATGCTCGGTCAGATCGAGCTCGGCCAGAGCGCGCCGACGATCAACGTGCTCTGGAAGATCGCCCGCGCCCTCGAGGTCACGTTCTCCGCACTGATCAGCGCGCGTACTCAATCCGGTGCCCTCGTGCTGCGCGCTTCGGAATCGAAGATCCTCACGAGCAAGGACCGCAGCTTCAGCTCGCGTGCGCTGTTCCCGTTCGACGAACCGCGTCGCGTCGAGTTCTATGAGCTACGGCTCGCCGCGGGTGCGGTCGAAGATGCCGATGCACATCCGCCCGGCACCTCGGAGAACCTCGTCGTCACCGCGGGCACGATCGAGATCGATGTAGCGGGCGATACCCACAAGCTCGAGACCGGTGATTCGGTCTTGTTCGAAGCCGATACGCCGCACGCGTATCGCAACGCAGGTCGCACCGAAGCGGTGATGTACCTCGTGATGACATACGCAGAAGAAATCGGTTGATACTCGGTTGATACTACGGCGGTGAAAGCCTCATCGCGCGCCGCGTAATGGGGCAACTGTCGAGGTCGCGGCGCCCGAGCGAGCCAGGTCCACTCGCCGACGCGGCCACCTGCGCGCTAAGATCGTCCTCGAGATTGCCTAGAACCGGCCAGCGACCGCGAGGACGCCACCCCCGCCGCCGAGCCACGCGGTGACGTTCGTCTTCTCGTCGCCGGTCGATCGCGTCGCATAGCGAATCACGCCGAGCACGATCAAGCCGGCGCCCGCACCTCCGGCGATCACGCCGAGCGTGCCGCGCGATTTCGCTTTGTCGTCGAGCGCGAGGAACTGCTGATAGGTGAGCGAAGGGCTCCTGGAGTCGGCGTCAGCGGCGTGGCCCGACATCAACATCGCGATGCCAACACCGACGCTCGCGATGCCAAGGATGGCGAGGGTGTCGCCGAGGCCATCGTCGTACCAAGGCGAGCTCGTAGTGACGACCGGCGGGTTGGCGAACTGGAGATCCGCAGCGCGATCCGCTTTCGCCCGTGCATCCCGAGCGGCATCGGCCTTCGCGGCGCGATCGGCTTCGGCCTGGCGGCCGCGATCGGCCTCGGCACGTTCCGCGGTCGCCTTGTCGGCGGCGGCTCGTGCCGCGGTCTGATCGTCGGCGATGATCCGCTCGCACTCTTCGAGCTGGTCCCTCACGACGGTCTTGTTCGCTGCGGGCAACTTCGAGACGAGGAGCTTGCCGTAGAGCACGATCGCCCTCTCGCAGTCGCCTTGCTTGCGTTCGGCTTGCGCCCACGCGAACAGCGTCTCGACGTCGGCTTCGACTGCGTATGATTTGCTGAATGCCGCGCTGGCGCCAGCGTAGTCGTCTTTCCGATACGCGGCGACGCCCTTGGCGAACTGCGCTTTGGCCGCACGCGATCGGGGCGCGGCCAGGGCGGGCGCGGCAAAAGCGAGCAGGGCCGCGAGCGAGATCAGTGCTTGTCGGTGCGAACCGGCATGAACGGCGAGTCGGCGTCCCACGGCTTATCCTCTTTGGATCTTGCCACGGGGCGTGGCCTGGGGCGCGGGTTCTTCTTCGCGACCGGCTTTGCAACATGAGAGACCGGCGCAGGTTTCTCCACCGGGACCTCGGTAAGTGGCGGTTCCTCGACGGTCTTTGCGGGCTCGGCAGCGTCCCAGATCGGTGGCGGGATCGGTGGCGAGACCGGTTCGATGATCGGTTGGACCGTCGGGGCCGCGAGGACGAGCGCCGGAAGATTTGCCGCCGGCGCCAGCTTCTCCGATGAACCACCGCCTGCGAACGCGATGACCGCGGCGATCCCGCCGCCGACCGCGAGGATGCCGGCCCCGGCGAGGATCTTGTTCCGCCGCGGCGGCAACTTGATGAAGTTGGTCGGCGATGCGAGCCGTCGGACCGCGACGCGATCGGTGACATCCGCGTGCCCCACGTGCCCCACGTGCCCCACGTGCAGCGGTGCATCGATCGGTACCGCGCCGTCCACCGCGAAGCCGTACAACGCACCGGGGCTCGCGTTCACCTCGCTCTGCGGATGGCTCACCATGGTGCCACCGTGCGGTGGCTGATATCCGTGCGCGTAGAGCGCTGGCAGTTGGCGCACCGGTTGGGATCTGTGCTGCACCTGGTGCGCGTAATTGGTGGGTATTTCGTCGTCGAGATCGGGCGGCAGTTGCGTCAGCGCGGTCGGCTCCATGATGCCGAGCCTCTCTGCCATCGCCTTGATTTGAGCGCGGGTCTCCGGATCGTTTGGATCGGGAGTCTTGCCGCTCTCGATCAGGGTCTGCACCACGTGCTGCTCGACGAAGAAGGCACCCTGGCTCTTCGCCTCGGCCCACTCCTCGAGGCGCGCGGGAAACAGCGAGCCCATCAACCGCGCGAGTACGAGAGGCGAGATCCGCAGCCGGCTCTCGTGCGCGAAATCCTCGAGGGCACCTTGCAGCTCGAGCGCGCTCGCGTAGCGCTGATCCGGATCGCGTGCGAGCGCCCGCACGATGATCGCTTCGAGCACCGGCGGAAAGTTCGGCACGATGGTGCTCGGTGGTGGCGCGTCGGAGCCAACGATTTGATTGAGGATCGCGTAATCGGTGCCGTTGAACGGCGTACGACCGCACGTCAGCTCGTAGAGAATCGTGCCGACCGAATAGATATCGCTGCGGCGATCGAGGGCACCGTCGGCGCGGCACTGCTCCGGCGACATGTAGATGATCTTGCCCTTGAGGCCGGTCGCCGTGGTCACCTTGCCCTGCGCGCCGCGCGCGATACCGAAATCGACAAGCTTGACCGCGCCGTCGTAGCTGACGAGCACGTTCGAAGGCGAGACATCGCGGTGCACGATCTGGAGCGGCGTGCCATCGGGGCCGGCCTTCTCGTGCGCGTAGTGCAGACCCGCGCACAGGCCCGTGCCGAGCGTGAGCGCAAACTCGAGCGAGATCGGAACGCCTTGCTCGAGCGACTGCAACATCGTGCGATGCAGGTCTTCGCCATGCACGTACTCCATCGCGAAGAAGTAGTCGCCGTCGTCGATCCCGATGCCGTAGACCTGCGCGATGTTCGGGTGTTGCAAGGTCGCCGCGAGGCGCGCTTCGTTCGTGAACATCGCGACGAAGCTGGTGATGTTGGAGAATTGCGGCAGGATCCGCTTGATGACAACGAGCTTCTCGAACCCCTCGAAGCCGAGCGTCCGCGCGAGATAGAGCTCGGCCATCCCGCCGATCGCGATCTGCCGGATCAGCTCGTATTTCCCGAGCTTGTCGCCGGGACCCAGATGCCGGGACTGCTGTGGCACAGACTTGACCACCTACCTAGAAGGATAAGCCGATTTGCACGGTCCTGCAGTACAATCAGAAACGATGGCAACGTGGTTCACCGTCGTCGCAGTTGCGGCCACCGCGAGCTCGGGCTTGCTCGCAGCATGTAGCCCGTTTGGTGGCGGTGCGTTCTCATGTGAACGCGACAGCCAGTGTGGCGCTGGCACATGCAGCAGCGGGTATTGCGGCTTCGCCGATGCGAGCTGCGCCTCGGGCTACCGCTTTGGTACTGCAGCAAGCACGCTCTCGAACACCTGCGTCGGAGATGGCTCGACGGCCGACGTCGTCGATGGACAGCTCTTTCTCGATGCCTCGCCGGCGGACGTCACGTGCTTTGGCACCGGCTTTGGCAAGGTGTGTTTCGCCGCTGGTGACATCCCGAAAGCCCAGGTCACGGTCATGGGCTCGATCGATACCGACACGTCGAACCTTTGCTCGACGACCGTGAGCGGCGGACCTCCGGTGTGCGTGATCGCCGGCGCCGATGTCACCACGACGGGCCCGATCGCGGTGACCGGAGGCAAGCCGCTCGTGATCGTCGCGACCGGCACGCTGACGATCGATTCGCTCGATATCGCGAGTCATCGCGGCGGTCAGGTCGGGGCCGGTTCGGTGGCCGCCGATAACGTCACGCTTTGCGATGCGGGAACCCAGCCCGATAACAACGGCGGTGGCGCCGGCGGCAGCTTCGGCGCACTCGGTGGCGCGGGCGGCAAAGGCAACACCCACAACGGCGGCGCCGCTGGGACGAGCAAATCACCGACCGCGATCCGCGGCGGCTGCTCCGGCCAGGACGGCAAGAACGGGGGCGCCGGCGCGAGGGGACTCGGCGGTGGTGCGCTCTACTTGATCGCGAACACGCAGATCATCGTGAGCGGCACGATCAACGCATCGGGTTCCGCGGGCAGTGGCAACGCTGCGATGAACGGTGGCAACGGTGGCGGTGGGGGAGGAGGAGCCGGCGGCCTGATCGCTTTCGACTCGCCAATTGTGACGAACAATGCCGTGATCTTCGCGAACGGCGGCGGTGGCGGCGAGGGCAGTAGTAACGACAATAACGGCGCCAATGGCAACGAGCCGACGAGCATCGCCGCAGCGCCTGCGAGCAGCACCGGTGGCAACAGTGGTGGCGATGGCGGTGCGGGTGGTGCGACCACCGCAGCCCGCGCAGGCAGTAATGCCAACCAAGACGGCGGCGGCGGCGGTGGTGGTGGCGCGGGAGCGATCCGGTTGTTCCAGGCGACGGCGATCACGGGGAATCCGGTTTCACCGACCGCGTCGTGATAATCACGGTCGATGAGCGAGTCTAAAGGCGCCAGAGGCGCACGTGGTCGCAGGTTCGAGCAGGCGCTGGATCCTGTCGCGGCTGCACTCAATGCCTCGGTCAATTTCGATCGTCGCTTGCTCCCGCACGATGTCGCCGGTTCGATCGCGCACGCCGAGATGCTCGCATCGCGGGGCCTGATCACGGCCGAGGATCGCGACAAGATCACGACGGGCTTGAAGATGATCGAAGGCAAGCTCGCGAGCGGCGAGCTCGCGTGGGACGACGCGCTCGAGGACGTTCACATGAACGTCGAAGCACGCCTCGTCGACGCGATCGGCGATGCCGGTCGTCGCCTGCACACCGGACGGAGCCGCAACGATCAGGTCGCGACCGATCTGCGGCTTTACGCGATCGGCTCCGCCGAGCAGTTGATCGATCTGATCGACGAGCTCCGCCGCGCGCTCGTCGATCAAGCGAAGCAGCATGTCGACACGCTGATGCCGGGCTACACCCACTTGCAGCGCGCGCAGCCAGTGCGGCTCGCGCATCACCTGCTCGCGTACGAAGCGATGTTGTCACGCGATCGCGGTCGGGTCGCCGATGCCGCGTGTCGCGCCGATGAATCTCCGCTCGGTTCGGGCGCGCTCGCTGGCACCACGTTGCCGATCGATCGCGAGCACACCGCTCGCGCGCTCGGGTTCGGCGAGCTCACGCGCAACTCGCTCGATGCGGTCGGCGATCGCGATTTCGCGATCGAGCTCGTCGCCGCGTGTGCGCTGATCCAGATCCACCTGTCGCGGCTCGGTGAAGAGCTCGTGCTGTGGGCCTCGCAAGAGTTCGGCTTTGCGCGGATCGGCGAGGCGTACAGCTCCGGCAGCTCGCTGATGCCTCAGAAGAAGAATCCGGATCTCGCGGAGCTCGTGCGCGGCAAAGCCGGTCGAGTGATGGGGGCCTGGGTCACGCTGTGCACGGTCGTGAAGGGCTTGCCGCTCGCGTACAATAAGGATCTCCAGGAGACCCAGGAGCCGCTCTACGATGCGGTCGAGACCGTCGCCGCGTGTCTCGAAGTCGCGCGCGGAATGATCCGTACCACGGTGTTCGAGATCGACCGGATGCGCGCCGCCGTCGGTGCCGGCCACCTCGTCGCGACCGAGCTTGCCGATTATCTCGTCGCGAAGAACGTGCCGTTCCGCGAGGCCCACGATATTGCGGGCCACCTGGTGCGCGTCGCTGACGAGCGAGGCGTCGAGCTGAGTGCGTTGGATCTCGCGACCTTGCGCGAGGCGCATGCCTTGTTCGAGGCCGATGTCGCGGAGTGGCTCGATCCGGAACGCGCCGTCGATCGCCGCGACCTCGTCGGTGGTCCGGCACGCGAGCGAGTGTTGTCAGAGATTTCTCGCGTCGAGGCCGAGCTAGGGTAGAACCCTGGCTGATGTCTGGACCATTCGAATACAACAACGGCGAGCTGCACTGCGAGGGCGTCTCCCTCACCGCAATCGCCGACGCTGTCGGCACCCCGGCGTACGTCTATTCGCGCACCGAGATCGAGCGTGCGTATCGCGCGTTTGATGAAGCGCTCGCGTTCATGCCGCACGAAATTTGCTACGCGGTGAAGGCGAACTCCACGCTCGGCGTCTTGGGCGTGCTGGTCGAGCTCGGCGCAGGCGCGGACATCGTCTCGGTCGGCGAGCTCTACCGCTGGTTGCGCGCCGGTGGCACCGCGGAGCACGTCGTGTTCTCGGGTGTAGGCAAGAGCGAGTCCGAGATGAAGACCGCGCTCGAAGCCGGCATCGGGTGCTTCAATGTCGAATCGGCCGAGGAGCTCGTCGTACTCGATGCCGTCGCGCAGAAAATGGGCGCGCGCGCGCCGATCTCGATCCGCGTCAACCCGGATGTCGATCCGGAGACCCACCCGTACATCTCGACGGGTCTCAAGACGAACAAGTTCGGCGTCTCGATGGCCGAAGCTCCCGGGCTGTTCCGCGATGCCGCGACGCGCGCGGGCCTTGAAGTTGTCGGTGTGGATTGTCACATCGGGAGCCAGCTGACCAAGATCTCGCCGTTCGCCGATGCGATCGCGCGCCTCGTGCAACTGATCACGGAGCTCGACAAGGACGGCATCAAGCTGCGTCACGTCGACATCGGTGGTGGCCTCGGGATCGATTACGGCAAGGGCGATGGCGTCCCGCCGACGCCCGCCGAGTACGGCGCGGCCGTGCAGAAGGCGCTCGCGCCGATCGCGAAGCTCGGCGTCACCTTGATGACCGAACCCGGGCGCGTGCTCGTCGGTAGCGCGGGCGCGTTGATCTCGCGCGTGATGTTCCGCAAGCACAACGAGCTCAAGCACTTCACGATCGTCGACGCGGCGATGAACGATCTCATGCGCCCCGCGCTGTACGGCTCGTTCCATCCGATCCAGCCGGTGAAGAACCCGAATCGGCCGCTCGTGAAGACCGATGTCGTCGGCCCGATCTGCGAGACCGGCGATTTCTTCGCACGTGACCGCGAGCTGCCCGCGCTCGATGCCGGCGAGCTGATCTGGATCGGTGCTGCTGGCGCTTACGGCGCCGCGATGGCTTCGAACTACAACACCCGGCCGCGTGCCCCAGAAGTCCTCGTCGAGGGCAGCACCTACACCGTGATCCGGACACGCGAGACCTACGAGCAACTCGTCGCGAACGAAAAGCTCGCGTAGCTGCTATCCTGCCGGGCATGAGGTCTCGCGTAGCGCTTGTCGCGCTGACTGCTTCGCTGTCGGCCTGCAGCGCCGGCAGCGATGGTCCCGATGAATCGCGACAAGGTGGCGACACCACCGTCGACGATCGGACGTACACCGCGTTCACGCATCCGGCGGCCAACCTCACGATGGAGGAGCAGTCGAAGTTCACGCTCGGTACGAGCCCGTTCAACTTCGTCTGGGAGATTCCGCAGCTCGGGCCGTTCTACAACAATGACTCGTGTCTCGGCTGCCACGTCGGCTTCGGTCGCGGGCTGCCGCAGATCGGGCCGACCGGCATCATCGATATCAACGGTCCGCAGTCCGAATCGCTCGTGCGTGTGAGCCTGCCCGAGGGCGCGCCAAGTGTTCCCGGCGGTCCGGTGTCTGTGCCTGGTTATGGCACGCAGCTCCAGGATCACGCGACAAACGGCGTCGCCGAGGCGAGCATCACGCTGACCTGGACCGAGCAGGCGCAGATGTTCGGTGATGGCGAGACCATCTCGCTGCGCACGCCGCACCTCGAGATTCGCGATGGTCTCGGCAATGCGATTCCCGTCGACATGCGCACATCGTTCCGCACCGCGCCTCCGATGATCGGGCTCGGCCTGCTCGAATCGGTCGACATCGATGCGCTCGCGGATCCGAACGACGCCGACGGCGATGGCATCTCGGGGGCGCTCAACGACGTGTGGAATCCCGAGACCAATGCGACCGAACGCGGTCGGTTCGGTTGGAAGGCGAACACGCCGACGCTCCACATCCAGGCCGCCTCGGCAGCGGAGAACGACATGGGCTTGTCGAGCTTCATCTTCCCCGAGACCAACGGCAACAACGACATCCAAGCCGATCAGATGGAGGGCATGGCGTTCATGGTCTCCGCGATCGCCGTGCCCGCCGCGGCGCCGCGCAATGCGGAAGCAACCCATGGTCGCGAGCTGTTCGATCAGTTCAGGTGTTCGAGCTGTCACATGCCAACGCTCGTCACCGGCACGGGTCCGATTCCGGAGCTGTCGAACCAGACAATCCATCCGTACACCGACCTCCTGCTCCACGACATGGGCGACTTGCTCACCGATGCGCGGCCCGATTTCGAAGCGCGTGGTGTGGAGTGGCGTACGCCGGCGCTCTGGGGCATCGGCATCGCGACAACGATTCGCGACGGCATCGCGTTTCTCCACGACGGTCGCGCCCGCAGCTATGCCGAAGCGATCATGTGGCATGGCGGCGAAGCGCAGCCTTCGCACGACGCGTTCCAGGGAGCATCGAAGGCCGAGCGCGAGGCCTTGGCTGCCTTCCTCGACACGCTTTGACCCGTGCCGGTCGTCGTGCCGGAGTCTGATCGGCGCGTGGTCGGTCTCGAGGATGGCGCACCGCTCGGAGCATGATCGGGCGCCGTGGCTACGCGGTGTAGCGGATCAGGCTTTTTCGACCTGGATGCGCGCGTCGTTGAATGCCGCTTGACCACCGAGATCCGCGTACGCGCCGGGGATCAACGCATTCGAGGTGTAGCCATTCGCGGTGTGCTTGCGCCACAAGCCCTTCGCGAGCACGCACACGCCTGGTCGCACATCCGTGACCTTCGCGATGCACAGCACTTCGCCCGTATCGTTCCACGCGCGCACCAGGTCGCCGTTGTGAATGCCGCGGGCTTCGGCATCGCCGGTCGCGAGCTCGAGCGCGCCAGGTGCGCGGCGAAGCTGACCGAACATCGAGCTGATCTGCGTCGATAACGCGGGCGAGATCAACGCGAGCGGGAAGGCTTCGGTCTCCGGATCGTCTTTGTAGGTGTACAGACCGCCATTCGCATCTCGATCGAGCGTGACCGGCACGAGATGGATCTTGCCGGCGGGTGGAAACGAATCGACGAACATCACCGGCCGCTCGATCCCGGTCGGGTTCGCGATGCCATCGCGCGCGAGCATGGCTTGCAGCTCCGTGCCGTGGCTGCCCGCCGCGAACGTGCGGTCGACGAGCTCTTGATCCGTCATCGCATCGCCGGCCCGCACGAGACCGCAGCGCTCGAGCAATGCCCCGAACAACTGATTGTTGCTGCGCGCTTCCCCCGCGGGGGTCGCGACCGGCGACGAATCGTACATCCGCATGTTGCCGTAGCCGAGGCGCAGGTCGCGATGCTCGAGAAACGCCGTCGCGGGCAGCACCAGATCGGCGAGCCGCGCGGTGTCGGTCCATACCTGCTCGTGGCAGATTACGAACAGGTCATCGCGGCGCAGCTGATCGATCAGCCGGCGTTGATCCGGCGCGGTCGCGACTGGATTCGCGTTGTAGATGAAGATGCATTCGATCGGCGGATCGCGCAGCGTCGCGAGCGCCTCGGCGATGCCGCTCATGTTGACGTGCCGCGCGACCTGCGGCTCGGTCGCGATCGCGGTCTCCGAGCTGACGGTCCACGGCGCATCGCTGTTCGACATCGTGAAGCCGCCACCGCGCACGCCGAACTTGTTCGCAATCGCCGGAATCGCGATCGCCGCGGCAACCGCGCTGCCACCATTGCGATTACGCTCGAGCCCGTAGCCGAGCCGAAGCGCCGCCGGTGACGACGCCGCGTACAGGTCGACAAACTCGGACAGCTGCAGCGCCGAGATCTTGGCCTCGGCCGCGGCGCGCTCGATCGGCCACAGCGCGGCTCGCCGCCGCAGCTCCTCGACCTCTTCGCAATGCTCGGCGAGAAATCGCTGATCGGCATGACCGCGCTCGAACAACGCATCGATGATCGCGAGGGCGACCGGCAGATCTGCGCCGGGCCGCACGGCAAGGTGCAAGTCGGCTCCGCGCGCGAGTGGCGTGACGCGCGGATCGATCACGACCAGCTTCGCGCCGCGCTCGCGTGCGCGCTTGATCACGGGCACGAGATGGATGCCAGTCGCCGAGGGATTCACGGCCCACAGCACGATCAACTTCGCATGCTCGTAGTCTTCGAGGGCGACGCCCGCCATCTTGCCGTACACGCCGCGCGAGGCCACGGTCGCGGCGGCGGAGCAGTACGTCCTGTCGAGCTTGCTCGTCTCCATCCGGCGCCAGAACCGCTCGGCGAGCGCTCCGTCGGTGAGCCAGCCGTTCGAGCCGCCGTAGTGGTATGGCAAGATCGCGGTGCCGCCGTGGCGCGCGCGGATCGCTTCGAGCTTGCTCACGATCACATCGAGGGCGGCATCCCAGCCGAGCCGCTCCCACTGGTCGCCGCTACGCAGCATCGGGTACAGCAAGCGATCGGGGCCGTAGAGATGATCGGCGATCTTGCGGACCTTGCCGCAGATCATCCCGTTCGTGAACGAGCTGCGATGGTCGCCATCGACCGCGAGCACGCGGCCATGCTCGACCGTGACCTCGAGCCCACACAAATCGGGGCAATCTAGAGGGCACGCGCTCGGGCGCCGTTCCAGCGTCACGGCATCACGGTATCAGGATCAAAACGAACCCGCGATGCCGAATGTCGTCGTCGAGACCGAGCCGGTCCGTACGTTGTTCACGGCGGGCGTGATCGCGAGCTTCGGATCATCGATCGAGCGCGTGAAGATGCCGCCCAGCAGCAACCCCGTGGTAACCCCACCGAGCGCGTAGTTCGCGGTGCGCTCGGTGCTCGCAGTCGCCTTGTTATCGACGATCTGTTGGACGACGTTTTCTGCGGCGAGCGCGAGCAACACCCCGACCAGACCACTCGCGTCGATCAACAACGCACGCGTACGGCTGACCGTGAAAAACCGCTGCAACACGACGCCGGCGACCGTGCCCATGCCGAGGCCCGAGAGGACGAGACCCGAGGAGATTTGATCACCGGGCTTGAACGTCGCCGAGAACAAGCTGCCCGCGACCGTGCCCCACAGGGCGCCCGAGTTGATCACGGCAGCATCTCCAGGCGTGGGATGCGTGCGATCGCCGACGAGATATCCCGCGACGCCACCGACGACAAGCCCGCCACCGATCAGCGGCAGCAGCACATCTTGCGAGCCGCTGCTCAAGCCACCGAGCACACCACCACTCACGCCGCCGATCAGCGACGCGGTGACGGTGAGCGAGCTGGTGCCGAGCGCGAGGTTGCGATCGGTGCCGTAGTAGACGCCAAGAAAGCCAGTGCCCGCGCCGATGACCGTCGCGCTAGCGATCGTCGAAGCATCTTGGTTTTGGAGCGCGAAGCCGGCCGCGAGGCTACCGCCGACCACGCTGTACAGCAGCAACTGCTTGCGGCCGAACTCGGGCTCGCGCGGCATGTCGATCGAGATGTCTGCATCCTTGTCGGCGAGCACGTCGACATTCTTGTCGACCGTCACGCGGTCCTGTGCTTCGACCGAGACGTGATACTTGCCTCCAGGTAGGTCGGTCTCGTAGAGCCCGCTCGCCACGAGACGATCATCGAGGAAGATCCGGGCGTCGCCGGGGATCGTGCGAACGCGTAGATGACCCTTGATCGCGCTGAGCGTCTCGAAATAGGTATAAGGCTTGCCGATCTCCGGATGGATCTCGCGCGTCACCGAGTGAAAGCCCGCGCGCTCGATCACGAGCTGGTAAGGGCCGCCCGGCACGACGAGCTCGGAGCCCGAGTTTCCGTACGACCTGACGATCGAATCTTGAACGATGCTGACGTGCGCATCGTTCGGCGTGACTTGCACGCGGATCTTCGCGGGTAGTTTCTCGAGCACTAGGATACGCGCGAGGACGTTCTTCTTATCTTCCTGCGGATCGGGCGCACACGAATTCGCGCGCTTCGCATCGGCGGGGACATCGAGGACGTAGCGCGAGAAGTACGCGATCGCGCGGCCATACTCGAGCTCGCGCTCGTACGCCTGACCTATATCCTTCAGGATCGAATAGAACGGGACCTGGCAGTAGCTCGACACGAGCTCCTGCACGGCACCTTTGTAGTCGCCCTGCAGATAGAGCACTTCACCGCGCTGGTAGTACTCGCCACCGCGACGCAGCAGCTCGTCCTTCGAGATCGTCTTGTCGGGGCCGCACTGATCGATCTCGAGCTCGAGCACATCTTTCGAGATGTACCCTGCGCCGCGACCATCGGCGTGTGCCACCGATGTCACCGCCGCAACGACCAGTAGCGCTGTGCCCCTCACTACTTTGGAAGCGTACCACTGGGCGGATAGCCACCGAGCTCTCCTCCGGCCGTCCCCGCATGGGGCGTCGCAGAACCAGAACCAGAACCCGACCGCTGCGGCTTCGCAGGTTGAGGAGCGTTCTTTGCCAGCTTGAGCAGCTTGAGCGGGATCTTCTGGCCGTCGCTGCGCTCGAGCGGATTGATCGTGGTGCTCGCATTGTTGTAGCCGTCCAGCGTCGCGGTGATCTTCACGATCCGATCACGCTGGATCAGCGGGAGTGCCTGCGGTGACGGGCCGATCTGTTCCTCATCGCGGTAGACCATCGCGCCCGGCGGATCACTCTCGATCTGCAGCGTGATCTTCGGCGCGGGTGGCTCGACCGGCGCGGCATGCGACGCGGCCATCGCGACCCCCGCATCTGCCGGCGCGACGACATTGGTGGGGGGCGGCTCGAGCAGCTTCTCCCGCGGCTCGTTCTTGCCCATCAGCAGCACGACCGCGAGCATCACGAGCGCGAGGGCGATACCGATGCCACCGATCGCGAGCGCCATGCGCGGCACGCCCTTGGCCCTCTGCGCGAACTTCTTGCGCGGCCCGGTGATCCGCGCGCGCTCGGTGGAGTGCGTCGGATCCTCGAGCACGGACGTGATGTCCTTCAACATCGCCTCGGCGTCGTCGTAGCGGAGCGTGCGATCCTTGCTCATCGCCTTGCTGATGATAACTTCGAGCTCCTCGGAGACATCCGGGCGAATCTCGCGCAGCGGCTTGGGTTCCTCGTTGAGGACCTGCGAGATCACCGAGAGATAGTTCGTGCCGGCGAACGGCACCCGACCCGTGATCGCCTCGTACATGATCACGCCGAGCGCGTAGATATCGACACGATGATCGAGATCCTCGTCGCCGCGCGCTTGCTCCGGCGACATGTACAGCGGCGTGCCGAGCACCATCCCGGTCTGCGTGAGCCGCTGTGCTTCTTCTTGCTCGCCGGTCGCGCGAAGCGACTTCGAGATGCCGAAGTCCACGACCTTCACGAAGTCCAGGTCCTTGCGCTTGAGCAGGAACAGGTTCTCCGGCTTGATATCGCGGTGGACGATGCCTTCGGCGTGTGCGGCGCCGAGCGCCGAGGCTGCTTGCGACGCGATCCGCAGCGTGCGTTGCTCGGGGAGCTCGTGCTCGCGTGCGAGGCACTCGGCGAGCGATTCGCCGTCGAGGTACTCCATCACGACGAACGTCCGGCCATCGTCGGTGTTGCCGATGTCGGTGATGTCGATGATGTGCTCGTTACCGATCGAGCTCGCGAGCTGCGCCTCTTTCTTGAGCCGCGCGACGATCGCTTCGCGCTCCGCGTATTTCTCGAGCAACACCTTGACCGCGACGCGCTTGCCGATCAGCGTGTGAGTCGCTTCGAACACCGCGCCCATGCCGCCCTGCCCGATCTGGCGCTTGACCAGATAGCGGCCCGCGAGCGTGGTGCCGATGAGGTCTCGCGGGGACGCCCCCCCCGACGTGCGCAGCTCGCCACTCGGCGTGACGCGCGGATCGCTACCGGAATCCCTGCCGGGATCCCTGCCGGGATCCCTGCCGGGATCCATCGTCGCATCGAACGAGTGATCGCTCGGGCGTTCGCCCGATTGCTGCGTCGCCGTCGCGACCGCGGTGTCGGAGACACCATGAACGGATTCCGAACCCTGTTGCGAGCGCACGATCATCTGTTGCGGGGTGTCGGCCGCAGGCCACCCCGGCGACGACCCTGTGGGTGGCTTGCCGCCAGATTCCGCCGACATGTTCTCCGAGTCGCTTAGTCAAGCTTAGGAGCGGTGGTCCGACAAGTCAAACGGCTGCAGGGCTTTAGCTGGCTCGGAATGGCCCGCACGTTGCCGACCTCCAGAACCTTGCTTGCCTAAATTCGCATGATGGAATATATCAAGGCAATGCAGACGGCACGCGCGGATCTGTTCCGCTTGCTCGGGGACGAGGATCGCCTCCGCCTGCTCGCCCTGTGCGCCGAGGAAGAGCTCACGGTCGGCGAGCTCGCCCTGCTCATGGACGAGAGTCAGCCGCAGATCACGAAGAAGACTCAACCATTGCGTGAGGTCGGGCTGCTCGCCTCGCGTCGCGATGGGACGCGGACCCTGCTCAAGGCCGAGCTCCAGACCGACGTGGTCGTGGATGCGGCCGTGACCGAAGGTCGCCGGTTGTGCAGCAAAGACGGCAGCCTCGCGAAGGTCGCGCGCGTGGTCGCGCAGCGTGAAGAGCTCGCGAAGAAGCTGTTCGACGAGCACGTCCACGAGGCGCCGGCTCCCGCGCTCGATTCGCTGCTGGTCGGCTGGTTACCGATCCTGGCGCCGCTGTTGCCGGGCCGGGCCCTCGCGATCGATGCAGGCACTGGTGAAGGCGCCCTCTTGCCGCTGCTCGCCCCCCTTTACGAGCGCGTCGTCGCGGTCGATCGCAGTGCCGCTCGCCTCGCCCGCTGTGCAGCGCGGCTCGAACAGTGGGGCCTCGCGAACGTGCGCTTGCGCGAAGGCAGCATCGAAGATGCAACGCTCGCCGAAGAAGTGCTCGGCCAGGCCGGCCAGGCCAGCCATCCCAAGGAGCGTGGCGCCGACCTCGTCGTGATCTCGCGCGTGCTTCACTTTCTCGGTCGACCGCAAGACGCGATCGCCGCAGCCACGCGCTTGCTCAGGCCCGGTGGTCATCTCGCTCTCGTCGATCACGCCCCGCACGACGACGAGACGCTGCGCGAGCAAGGCCACGTGTGGCTCGGATTCGAGCCTGCGAAGCTCACGAACTGGATCGCGGTGGCGAACCTCACGCCGGTCGTCACCCAACCCCTACCGACTCCTCACCACCCACCCCTTCAGCTCGCGATCGGCCGAAAGCCGTTGCGAGCGACTGCATAACCACGCACGTACTGGAGATAGATCATGGAAAGCCGCAACGAATTCCCCGCGTTCAAAGTTCAAGACATGAGCCTCGCAGAGCTCGGCCGCAAGAAGATCCGCATGGCCGAGAAGGAGATGCCAGGTTTGATGTCGCTGCGCGAAGAGTACAAGGGTAAGCACCCGCTCAAGGGCGCGCGCATCGCTGGATGCCTCCACATGACGATCGAGACCGCCGTCCTCATGGAGACGCTCGTCTCGCTCGGCGCCGAAGTCACCTGGACCTCGTGCAACATCTACTCGACGCAGGACGAAGCCGCCGCCGCGATGGTGAAGGCTGGCATCCCGGTGTTCGCGTGGAAGGGCGAGAACCTCGAGGATTACTGGGCAAACATCGAGCTCCAGCTCACCGCGTTCAACGGTGGCAAGAGCCCGAACATGATCCTCGACGACGGTGGCGATCTCACGATGCTCGTCCACATGGGCGCCGAAGCCGAGAAGACCAACAAGACGCCGGAACCGTCGACCGCGACGAGCGACGAGATGCGCGTGATCTACACCGTGCTCCAGAAGTCGCTCGCGGCTTCGAAGACTCGCTTCACCACGATGGCGGGCGAGATCAAGGGCGTCTCGGAAGAGACCACCACGGGCGTGCACCGCCTCTACGAGATGGCCAAGCAGGGCAAGCTCCTGTTCCCGTGCATCAACGTCAATGACTCGGTCACCAAGTCGAAGTTCGATAACCTCTACGGTTGCCGCGAGTCGCTGTTCGACGGCATCAAGCGCGCGACCGACGTGATGGTCGCGGGCAAGGTCGTCGTCGTCGCCGGTTACGGCGATGTGGGCAAGGGTTGCGCTCACGCAGCTCGCGGCCTCGGCGCGCGCGTGCTCATCACCGAGATCGATCCCATCTGTGCGCTGCAGGCCTCGATGGAAGGTTACGAAGTCGTCACGATGGAGACCGCAGCGCCGATCGCCGACATCTTCGTCACCGCGACGGGCTGCTTCGACGTCATCCGCGCCGAGCACTTCCAGGTCATGAAGGACGAGGCGATCCTCTCCAACATCGGCCACTTCGATAGCGAGATCCAAGTTGCGTGGCTCGAGAACAACAAGGAGATCAAGGAAGAGAACATCAAGCCGCAGGTCGATCAGTTCATCTTCCCGAACGGCCGTCGCATCACGCTCCTCGCGCGCGGCCGCCTCGTGAACCTCGGCTGCGCGACCGGTCACCCGGCGTTCGTGATGTCGAACTCGTTCACGAACCAGACGATGGCGCAGCTCGCGCTGTGGGCCAACGCGACCAAGGGCCAGGACGAGATGACCGGCATGAAGTTCGAAGCCGGTAAGGTCTACGTGCTCCCCAAGAAGCTCGACGAGAAGGTTGCTCGCCTCCACCTCGCGAAGGTCGGTGTCCACCTGACCACGCTCTCGAAGGCACAGGCCGATTACCTCGGCATTCCGGCGGACGGCCCGTTCAAGCCGGACCACTACCGCTACTGAGCACTAGCTACATCTGAGTACCAGGCGGCCCGATCTAGCAGGCCGCCTTTTTTTATCGCGCGACGAACACGCGGAAAATCACGTTCGCGGATCTAGTCTTCGCCGCCGCCGCGCCGGGCTGTCTTGATCTTCGCGTGGTGGCGCTTGTCGGCGACCCGCCGACGCTTTGCCCCCTTCGACACTTTCGTCGCGCGACGACGCTTCGGACGGATCAAGGCGGAGCGCACGATCAGCGCCAGCTTGCCGAGCGCATCTTCGCGGTTCTTGGCCTGATCGCGCGTCAGCGTCGAGGTGACGATCAGCGCACCTTCGCTCGACAGCTTCTTCGCGAGCTTCGCGAGCAGCCACTCGCGATCGTCGCTAGACATCGCCGTCGAGGTCGCGGGATGCCAACGCAGGTCGACCTTCGTCGAGACCTTGTTGACGTTCTGGCCACCCGAGCCGCCGGATCGCGCGAACGCGACCTCGAGCTCGCTGCCCGGGATGGTCAGTCCCGGTTGGATGACAAGATCGCGCACCGCAGCACCACTTAGGGGCTCGTGATCGACTTCTTGGAACGCTTCTTCGGCGGAGCCTTCTGCGCTTCTTCGTACACGCGGAGCTCTGTTTCGGCCGTGGTCTGAACGGCTTCGAGATAGAGCGAGGTCAACGCGATGTGATCACCGCGAAGCGCCTCGTAGTAACGCTGACGATCGATCGAGTGAATGATCGCGATCGGGTAGCCACCCTCCTGAAGGAGCTGGTTCGAAGCGATGCGGATCGTGCGCCCCGATTCCTTCGCCCACGGAAAGATCGCCATGAACCGCGAGTGCAGCGTGGCGACCTTCTCGATCACGTGAAGATCCTTGGTCGCGGGCTCGTCGATCCACTCACCGAGCTTGCGCATCGCCGGGAGGATTTTCTCCGGCGCTGCGATGTCGTGATAGTAGAGCCGATGGAGCGGGTTCTCTTTGCGGAAGGGTAGGCCCTTGGCCTTCTCCTCCGGAGCGAGGAACGAATAAAGCTCCCGGATCGTGTCGAGCTTGAAGGGCTTCTTCTTGTTCGCCGCTTCACCCGCCGCATGGTTGCATGCGTCATCGAAGCGACGAATCTCTTCGTAGCTCGGGATCAGTGACGGATCGCTGATGATGCTCGGATCGACGGCGGCCTTGATTTCGCTGTAGCTCAGGACTTCGCCTTCGAGAGCGGCATCGTGATGGATGAGCGAGATCCGAAGGCGGTTGTTGAACTCGGTGCGCGCGACCTGGTTCGCGTTCGGCAAAACTTGGCGCCACGCAGTCACGGTGCGTTCGACCTCGCTGAAGCGAGCGTCGATATCTTCGGTTTCTTTGTACCTAAGCACCTTTAGACCTCTTTTCGAGCGGCTGGAGTCTAAAGGACTCCATCCGGATCGTCAAGTTAGGGGAACGACACTTCCTTACATCTAAGTTCACCACGATTGCAGCCATCTGCCAAGATTTCTGCAAACTTGCGCTGATCAGTGGTAGCCAGGCCACGCATGAGCTTCGTCCACGAGTCGGTGCTCGTTGGAGAGGTGCTGGAATACCTAGCCCCTCGAAATGGTGGGGTTTATTGTGATGGGACTGCAGGTGGTGGCGGCCACCTATCGCACGTCCTTGCGGTCGCGGGGACCCGCGCGATCGGCATCGACCGCGACGCCATGGCGCGCGATGCCGCTGGTAAGCGGTTGGAATCGTTTGGAGATCGTGTCCAGCTACTCGCTGGACGGTATTCCGAGATGCCCGCGCTGCTGACGTCGGTGGGGGTCACCCGCGTCGACGGAATTCTTTTGGATATCGGCGTCTCTTCGCCTCAGTTAGATCTCGCCGAACGCGGCTTCTCCTTCATGAGAGAGGGCCCGTTGGACATGCGGATGGACTCGTCCAAGGGTCAGACCGCGCTCGAGCTGATCGCGGATTCCGAGGTCGATGTGCTCGGCTCGATCCTCAAAGAGCTCGGCGAAGAGCGCCACGCGTTCCGCGTCGCCCGAGCGATCAAGCTTGCGTACGAGGCGGGCGCGCTCCACACGACGACCGAGCTGTCCGCGGTGATCGCCGGCGTGATCCCGATGCGCGAGCAACGAGAGTCGAAGATCCATCCCGCGACGCGCACGTTTCAGGCGCTGCGGATCGCGGTCAACCAGGAGCTCGACGAGCTCTCCACGTTCCTCGACGTGTTCCCGGACCTTCTCGCACCCGGCGGTCGCTGCGTGGTGATCAGCTTTCACTCGCTCGAGGATCGGCTGGTCAAGAACGCGTTCCGTGATCTCGAGTGGACGACGTCGCTGCCCGAACGCTTCGCGATCCAGGAGGGCGAACGCGTTCATCCCGTCGTCGAGGTGCTGACCCGAAAGCCAGTGTCAGGTGGTGAGGCCGAGGTCGAGCGTAATCCGCGGGCGCGATCGGCGCGCTTGCGAGCGTGCGTGCGGACGACGGCGGCGAATCAGCCGATCAAGAAATAGCGCGGTTCAGCGTACCTGCGCGCCCGTACAGCTAGTGAGGAGCGCTTTAAAAAATTGCCCGCCGAATCACTCGGCTGTGTAGTGGAGCGACGTTGATGAGCGAGCTCCGAAACCGAAGATGACGCCGTCAGCTTCGCTGTATCTAATCTTCAAGCGGCCAGCACTCGCCGACGGCGTCGCTTCGGTGCGCCTCGTGGTGATCGTGATGGTCGCGCTCGCTGCCGCGTTGACCACCGTCGGCGTGATTCGCGTGAGTCGTCAGCACGAGGTCTTGAGCCTCGGGTACAAACTCTCGAAGCGGAACGAACAGGTCAAGCAACTCGCCGAAGTGCGCCGCCGCCTCGAGCTCGAGTGCGCGACGCTGACCGCGCCGGATCGGATCCGCCGTTTCGCGACCCAGCTCGGCATGACGCCCGTTGCACCGGACCGCATTCGCATCGTGACCGCTGACGTTGCGGGCGCGCCGGTGAAGATCGCGAAGCAACCGTGAAGAAGCTCGAGCCGATGACCCCGGGCGTTTCGAGTGGCGCTCGCACGCGCGCGTATCTCGCGGGCACGGTCGTCGCGTTCGGGCTCTTCGGGCTCGGCATGCGCGCATGGGCGGTGCAGATCGATAACGGCGACAAGTACCGCGCCCTCGCCGAACGCCAGCACGAGATGCGTCTGGACATCCCCGCCCCGCGCGGCAACGTCCTCGATGCGCACGGACAACCGCTCGCGGTGAGCGCGGATGTCGATTCGATCTGGGCCAATCCACACGACGTTCACGACGTGCAAGCGACTGCCGAGAAGCTCGCCGTGATGATCGGCACGGACGCGACGACGCTCGAAGCGAAGCTCGCGGGTGATCACCGGTTCGTGTGGTTGGCGCGTCACGTCGAGAGCGACGTCGCGAAGAAGATCGCCGCCGCGAAGCTATCCGGTATCGAGGTCGCGCGTGAGCCGCGGCGCTGGTATCCGGCGAAGTCGATCGCCGGGCCGGTGATCGGCCGCGCCGATATCGACGGCAAAGGTCTCGATGGCATCGAGCTCGCGATGAACGAGACGCTCGCCGGCAAGCGCACCTCGGGCAGCGCATTGCGCGATGCGAAGGGCCACACGATGCTCGCCGACGGCATCGCGGCGGCGCAGCCTGGCTCGACGGTGCAGCTCACGCTCGATCGGAGCATCCAGGCGATCGCGGAATCCGCCCTCGCCGACGCGGTGGCGACGAACAAGCCGAAAGCGGGAGTCGCCGTGGTCCTCGAGATCGGCACGAGCCACGTGCTCGCGATGGCGAGCTACCCGACCTACGATCCGAACTCGGGGGAATCGCACGGCGCGCGCAACCTACCGGTCACCGATGCATTCGAGGCAGGCTCGGTGATGAAGATCTTCTCGGTCGCCTCGGCGCTCGAGAATGGCGTGGTCCAACCCGACACCGAATTCCAGATCGGCAGCAGCGTTATCGTCGGAGGGCGCCCGATCACCGATCACACCTTCGATGCGTACCTGACGACCACCGGCATCATCAAGCGATCGTCGAACATCGGCGCCGCGAAGATCGCGCTGCTCCTCGGCGCGGAGCGGTTGTACGACGGGCTCAAGCTTTTCGGGTTCGGCACGCGCACGAGCATCGAGCTCCCCGGCGAGCGCCTCGGCATGCTCCGCAACGGCAAGAACTGGCGCGACATCGATCTCGCGCACATCGCGTTCGGCTACGGCGTGACCGTCACCCCGCTCCAGCTCGCGGGCGCCCTGGCCTCGATCGGCAATCGCGGCATGTACCGCGAGCCGCGCATCGTCGAGGAAGTGCGCGATGGTGAGGGCAACGTCACGTATCGCGCGGAAGGCGCCGAGCATCGCGTGCTCTCGGAGAAGACCGCCGGACGGATGATGAGGATGCTCGAGGCCGTGTTCGACAAGGACGTGCTCGGCAAGGGCGGCGGCACGGCGAAGGATCTCAATGTCGTCGGCTTCAAGTGCGCCGGCAAGACGGGCACCGCGTACAAGTTCGATCCGGTCACCCACTCCTACGGCAATAAAGATCATTACGTGAGCTCGTTCGCCGGCCTCGCACCCGCGGATCACCCGCGCCTGGCCGTGGTCGTGATGATCGACGACCCGAGCGGCCCCGATCACTACGGTGGCTCGGTCGCCGGCCCGGTATTCGCGAAGATCGCGAGCGAATCGCTGCGCTATCTCGGGGTCCCCGGTGAGGCCGCGCCACCACCTCCCGTCGTCCCGGCTGCCGCGAAGCCGGTTCCAAAGCCGGTCAAACCGCTCGCGCCGCCGGCCGAGGTCGAAGATGTCGAGACGCCTGCCGTCGTCGTGCCGAGTTTCATCGGCCTCGGCGTCGGCAAGGCGCTGGATCGCGCTCGCGAGCTCCATCTTCCCGTCGAAGTGATCGGAACAGGCCGGGTGATCGCTCAGGATCCGCCGGCTGGCCCGGGCGCGAGCTTCACCAAGCTCACGCTGCGGTTCTCCGACGGAACACGAGGCATTTACTAGCCTTGCCACCGTGCACGAAATCGGTGAGGCTGCGCGTTCTATCGGCATGACACTGCGGCAGCTCATCGACGGTATTGCAGGCGCCCGCTTGATCGGCGATGGCGACATCGAGGTCCGCGGTGTGCGCGACGATTCGCGGCAGGTCCGACCCGGCGACGTGTTCGTCGCGGTGCGTGGACTAACGTCGGACGGTCATGCGTTCCTCGATGCCGCGGTCGAACGCGGCGCGATCGCGGTCGTGGTCGAGCGTGCCGTCGAAGGATCGAAGGCGCGCATCCGCAAGGCCGGATCCGACCCGAACGCGCCGCTCCCCACCGTCGTGATCGTGCCTTCGGGCGTGCGCGCGCTCGCGCTCTTGACCGCGCAGTTTTACGGCAACCCTGCCCGCGATCTCACGCTGATCGGCGTGACCGGCACGAACGGGAAGACCACGACTACGTACCTGGTCGAAGCGATCCTGCGTGCCGCCGGTGAGCAGGTCGGCGTGATAGGCACCGTCGAGATCCGGTACGGCACGACGGTCCTTCCGGCGAGCTACACCACGCCCACACCCGAGATCCTGCACTCGGCGCTCGCTCAGATGAAGCAGGCGGGCGTCACGCATGTCGTGATGGAAGTGACCTCGTCGGCGCTCGCGCTCGATCGCGTGGTCGGCTTACAATTCCAGGTCGCCGCGTTCTCGAACCTCACGCAGGATCATCTCGACGTCCACGGCTCGATGGAGGCGTATCAGCGCGCGAAGGCGTTGCTGTTCTCGACCTACCTCGCGCCGGATGGCGTCGCGGTGGCGAACGTCGACGATCCGGTTGGCGAAGCGATGCTCGATGCCGCGAATGTCGAGACCAAGCTCGGTGTCTCGACGGACTCCGCGAGCTCTGCGAATGTTCGCGTGCTTCACGCCGAATCGACGGTGAGAGGCATCCGCGCCCGGATCGCCACGCCGACCGGGCTCGTCGAGATCATCTCGCGCCCGCTGATCGGCGCGTACAACGTACAGAACCTCGCGCTCGCCGTGGCGATCGCCGAGGCGCTCGCGATCCCGCACGAGGCGATCGCGGCGGGCCTGCTCGACACCGCACCTCCGGGTCGCGTACAGCGCGTCGAAAACACCGCGGGTCTGGATGCATTTGTAGACTACGCGCATACGCCCGATGCGCTGCGCAATGTCTTACAGGCGCTGCGCCCGCTCACGAAGCGCCGCTTGATCTGCGTGTTCGGCTGCGGCGGTGATCGCGATCCGACGAAGCGGCCGAAGATGGGCGCGGCAGTCGCCGAGCTCGCGGATCTCGCGATCGTCACCAGCGACAATCCGCGCACCGAAGATCCGCGCACGATCATCGATGCGATCTTGCCGGCCATTCCAAAGCCTTTCTTCGTCGATCCGGATCGCCGCGTCGCGATTCGCGCAGCGATCGCCGAAGCGACGCCGGGTGATGTCGTCGTGATCGCCGGCAAAGGTCACGAGGACTACCAGATCATCGGCAAGCACAAGCATCACTTCGACGATCGCGAGGAAGCTCAGGCCGCGATCGCCGAGCGCGAGCTCCGGTTGATTGGCGGCCTGGCGCGCGATGCTGACGGCACGCTCACCGGTGAGCCGAACCTCGCCATCGATCGGATCGTGATCGATTCGCGCCACGCCGCACCCGGTGCGTTGTACGTCGCGATCCGCGGTGAGAACCACGATGGTCATCGCTTCGCACCCGATGCGATCAAGGCGGGTGCCGTGGCCGTGATGGTCGATCACGAAGGCCGCCAGTGGGCACCGGCGTTGAAGCCGCAGCTCGCGAAGGGCCTCGAGGCCGCCGCGATCGAAGTCGGTGACACGCGCTTGGCGCTCGGCAAGATCGCGAAAGAGCATCGCCGTGCCTGGGCGAAGAAGATCGTCGGCATCACCGGCTCGGCCGGCAAGACCACGACGAAGGAGCTCACGCGGTCCGCACTCGCGATGGCCGCGACTACGCTCGCTGCCGAAGGCTCGCTCAATAACGAGACCGGTGTGCCGCTCACGCTGCTCGGGCTGCGCTCGTTCCACGAGTACGGCGTGATCGAGATGGGGATGCGCGGCAAAGGTCAGATCGAATACCTCACGCTGATCGCCGAGCCCGATGTCGCGGTCGTCGTGAATGCAGGCACCGCGCATATCGAATTGCTCGGCTCCACCGACGCGATCGCCAGGGCGAAAGCCGAGATCTGGTTGGGCCTCAAGCCGCACGGCACGATCGTGCGGCCGGTCGATGATCTGCGGCTCGAAGGCTACGCGCGCCAGCATCAACCCGACGCGCGGCACGTCACGTTCGGCGAGCTCGAGGGCGCAGATATCCGGCTTGTCGAGTACACGCCGCTCGATGCCGGTGGCAAGGTCACACTCGACGTGTTCGGCGAGCGCAAGCAGCTCGTGCTCCAGCTGGTCGGTCGCCACGCCGCGATCGATGCGTGTGCGGCGCTCGGCGCTGCACATGCGGCCGGCGCTTCGATCGACCAAGCACTCGCGGGCCTCGCTCGCGCGCGGCCTCCCGCGATGCGCGGCGAGATCGTCGAGGTCGGTGGCCGCAAGGTGATCGTCGATTGCTACAACGCGAATCCCGCCTCGATGGCCGCCGCGCTGCGCACGCTCGCCGAACGCGCCCGCGGGATCCCGGCGATCGCGGTCCTCGGCGACATGCTCGAGCTCGGTGATCACGCGCCCTTCGCGCATCGCGAGGTCGGCGAGCTCGCGAAGCAGCTGGGCATCCACGTGATCGCGATCGGCGACTACGCAAAGACGGTGGTTGCTGCGGCGGGTGGGCAGCTCGCGGCAGATCCGAGCGAGGCCGCGGAGCTCGCGCTGTCGCTTACGGAATCGGGCGGGTGGATCCTCCTCAAGGCGTCACGAGGCATGCGGCTCGAGCGCGCCCTCGATGCGATGAAAGAGCAGACGCTGTAATGCTGTTCCACCTGTTCTACGGCAGCCTCGGCGATCGCGTGCGCTGGTTGCGCGTGTTCGGCTACACGTCGTCGCGCATCCTGGCCGCGGCGATCACCGCACTCTTGCTCTCGTTCATCCTCGGCCCGTGGTTCATCGAGAAGCTCAAGGCGCGCCAGATCGGCGAGACGATCCGCACCGATGGTCCCGAGACCCACAAGAAGAAGGCCGGCACGCCCACCATGGGTGGCTCGCTGATCCTGTTCTGCCTCGCAGTCTCGACGCTCCTGTGGTGTGACCTCCGCAATCAGTTCGTCTGGCTCACGCTGATGGTCACGGTCGCCTTCGGTGCGATCGGCTTTGCCGACGACTACATCAAGGTCGCGAAGAAGAACAAGAAGGGGCTCTCGGGCAAGATCCGCCTCATCCTCGAGTTCGCGATCGCCGGCGGCGCGATGGCCTATTTGTTCTACTCGAGCACGATGAGCCCCGAGATCCGGCTCCAGTTCCAGCTGCCGTTCACGGATTTTCGCCACACGGCGCTCGAATTGCCCGCCTGGCTCTACGTGATCGTCGGCTCGTTCGTCGTCGTCGGCGCCGCGAACGCGGTGAACTTCACCGACGGACTCGACGGCCTCGCGATCGGTCCCTCGATCATGAACGCTGGCACGTTCCTGGTGTTCGCGTACATCGCAGGCACCACGGCGACGATCGTCGTGAAGGGTCAGGAACAGACGATCGCGGAGTATCTCCACGTCGCGCACATCAATGGGGTCGAGGAGCTCGCGGTGTTCTGCGCCGCGCTGTTCGGAACGGGCATCGGGTTCCTCTGGTACAACACCTATCCCGCGCAGGTGTTCATGGGCGATGTCGGCGCGCTCGCGCTCGGTGGTGCGATCGGCATGCTCGCGGTGCTGACCAAGAACGAGCTCGTGCTGCTGATCGTCGGCGGGTTGTTCGTCGTCGAGGCGCTGTCCGTGATCATCCAGACCGGCGTGTTCAAAGCGACGAAGCGGATCGAGAACGGCAAGGTGGTCGGCAAGCGCGTGTTCGCGATGGCGCCGATCCATCATCACTACGAAAAGCGCGGCTGGGACGAGCCGAAGATCATCGTCCGATTCTGGTTGGTCTCTGCGCTGCTCGCGCTGATCGCGCTCGGCACGCTCAAGTTGAGGTAGCGATGAATCTCGAGGGTAAAACCGTGGTCGTCGTCGGGCTTGCACTGACCGGCGTCGCGGTCGCGAAGTTTTGTGTCAGCCGTGGCGCGACCGTGATCGTCACGGACAGGAACTCCGCCGACAAGCTCGCGTCGCAGATCGCGCTGCTCGAAGGCACGCCGGTCACGTTTCAGCTCGGTGGCCACGAGCTCGAAGCGTTCACCACCGCGGATCTGGTGGTGATGTCACCGGGTGTGCCGACGCTGCCGGAGATGACCGCGGCGCGCAAAGCGGGGGTCGAGGTGATCGCGGAGATCGAGCTCGCATATCGCTTTCTAGACCCACACGCGACGGTCATCGCGGTCACCGGCACGAACGGCAAGTCGACGACCACCGCGCTCACGGGTGTGCTGTGCGAGGCCTCGGGCCGGCCGACGTTCATCGGCGGTAACCTGGGCAACATGCCGATGATCGCCGCCGTCGATCATCCTGCGAATGCACCAGGCGGCATCATCGTGGTCGAGGTCGCGGCATTCATGCTCGAGAACTGCGTGAAGTTCCGCGCGCACGTCGGCATCCTCACGAACATCACCGAGGATCACCTCGATCGGTTCGGCACGATGGAGCGCTACGCCGAGATGAAGGGCCGGATCTGGGATTTCCAGCGCACCGATGACATCGCGATCGGCAAGGCGGCGGACGCGTGGGTGATGAAGGAAGCCGAAGGCATCCCGTCGCACTTTTACAGCTTCGATTCGCGTCCTGGCGCACAGGCCGCGCGCGGCGCGTTCATGTCGGCCGATCGCAAGGAGCTCGTGCTGATGCTCGCTTCCGAGCGCGATCGCGGTGGCATCGACCCCGCGCGTGACGACGGCGAGAAGTTCCCCGTCGACGATCTCGTGATCGTCGGCAATCACAACCTGGAGAACGCGATGTGCGCGTATCTCGCAGCTCGCTCGATCGGTGTGACGCACGCGCAGGTGCGCGAGGGTGCAAAGAAGTATCGGCCGCTGCCGCACCGCATGGAGCTCGTGGGCGACAAAGCGGGCGTCTACTATTACGACGATTCGAAGGGTACGAACGTCGCGTCGGTCGCCGCGTCGGTGCGGGGCTTCCCGCGCCCGCTCGTGTTGATCGCGGGCGGCGTCGACAAGGGCGGCTCGTACGCGCCGATGCTCGAAGCGCTCGATGGCACGTGCAAGGGCATCGTGCTGATCGGCGCCGCCGGTCCGCTGATCGACGCCGCCGCGAAGCAGCACGGCGTGCCGTATCCGGTGGTCTACGCGAGCGACATGCACGATGCGGTGGCACGCGCGACGGCCCTCGTCGGCCCGGGCGATGCGGTCGTGCTCTCGCCCGCCTGCGCGAGCTACGACATGTTCCAGAACTACGGCCATCGCGGCCGCGTGTTCCGCGAAGCGGTGTTGGCGGTCGGCGCGAAGCGACTGGACGTCTGAAGTGATACCGTCAGCCATGCGCTGGCTCGCCGTCGTCTTGCTCGCTGCGTGTGGTGGATCCTCGGTCTCTGATCGTCCACCGCCAAAGCGCCCGAATAACGAGCTCCTCGTCGGAGAATTCGAGCGCCGCCCTCCCGATGGGACCACGATCGCGAGGTTCCAGGGAGACGGCACGATCACGGTCGCGCACGACAAAGCATCGCTCGACCGCAAGAACCTCGCGGTCGGCAAGTTCACGATCGAGAGCGATCAGCTGACCCTCACCTACGACAGTGGCGAGATGTGCAAGCCGGGTGAGACCGGGACCTACAAGGTCGTGGTCTCGAAGATCGGCATCCGATTCACGAAGGTCGAGGACTCGTGCGAGACGCGCGCGAAGATCGACGGCCAGACCTGGTATCGCGTCAAGTAGCGCTCAGCGGCCGTAGTCGACATACGCTTCACTGGCACGTGTGGGCAGGTACCTGAAGAGATTGGCGAGCCGCAACTCGAGCTCGCTGAACGGTTCGGCACGAACCACGGATCCTTCCGTATAGACCTCGACGAGATCGTAATGACGGATCTCCGTTCCGAGCCTATGGACCTCGAGCTTGCGAATGCGCTCGTCGAGCAGCCACACGTGGCCAACCCCCGCGCTCGCGTAGATCGGCAGCTTTTTTAGTCGATCGACGCGTTCGGTTGATCGAGAGAGCGCCTCGCAAATCCAGTCCGGCGGTGTGCTCAGAAACGTGGCCGTCAGATCGGGCATGCGTTCGATTCGCCAACCCGCGATGTCAGGCACGACGACGTTCGCACCGAAGTGCAGCTCGGGCTCGACCAGGAAGAACCACGTTCCCGGCCCACCGCCGCTGCCGCGACGCAGCGAGATGAGCTCGTCACTGAGGTTCAACGTGGTCACCGCATGCGGGGTTGCCATCTACGAGCTCGGCCACCACGTGCTCGGGTGCGTCGAGTATGTCCTGGTACGTCGCCCCCCTCCCTTCATCGAATCGACCATACGCCAAGTCTAGCGGATCGGTCCGACGGAGAAACCCGAGAAAAAACTGGCCCGCACCTCCGGCGCACTCGAAATTCGAGGTTCGGGATGTCCGTCCTTCAGAAGCTAGTCGAGCGAGTCAAAGCGGTGCGCCCGCCGTGGCGTCGTCACGACGATGAAAAGCTGCCCGCGGCGGCGCAGCTCGTCGCCGTGCAGCATCCGAGCGCGACGCTGCCGGAGCGGCCGTACGATCTATGGTTGCTCGCGGTCGTGCTCGGCCTGCTTGGCATCGGCACGATCGAGATCTATTCGGCGACCGCGGCCGACGCGCTCGTGCACTACGGAGATTCGTCGCACTACCTCGAGCGTCAGATCGGCTACGTGCTGTGTGGTGCCGTCGGAATGTGGGTCGGCTCGGGCATCGATTATCGCAAGCTCAAGAGCTGGACGTATCCGATGCTGTTCGGCTCGCTCTTCTTGCTCGCGGTCGCGCTCGCGATGCATTCGAAGAATGGAGCGAAGCGCTGGATCCCGCTAGGACCGCTCACGTTCCAGCCGGTCGAGGTCGCGAAGCTCGCGCTCGTCACGTACATGGCGAGCTCGCTCGGTCGCAAGGCCGATCAGGTCAAGACGTTCACGATCGGCTTCGTCCCTCACCTCGTGGTGTGCGGCGTGATGATGGCGCTCTTGCTCAAGCAACCCGACCTGGGTTCGTCGCTCGTGCTCGGCGCGACGACGCTCGGCATGTTGTTCATGGCGGGCGCGAGGATCTCGTACATCACGGTCGCGGTGCTCGGCGCGGCACCTGTCGCGTACCACCTCGTCGTCGGGACGCCGTGGCGGTTGCAGCGCATCCTCGCGTACTTCAACCCGGAGGCGTTCGCGAACAAGGAGGGGTATCAGGGCGTGCAGGCACTGACCGCGGTCGGCTCGGGCAAGCTCACGGGGCTCGGCCTCGGCGGTGGTCACCAGACGCTCGGCTTCATGCCCGAGGCACACAACGACTTCATCATCGCGCCGATCGGCGAGGAGCTCGGCTGGATCGGTATCGCGATCGTGCTCGCGCTGTTCGGTATCTTGATCTGGCGTGGCCTACGCGCGGCGCTCGGCGCGCGTGACGTATTCGGAGGCTACCTCGCGTTCGGCATCACGCTGTTGTTCGGCCTCCAAGCGCTGTTCAACGTCGGCGTCGTGCTCGGCATCGTGCCGAACAAGGGCATCACGCTGCCGCTCGTGAGCTACGGCGGGAGTTCGCTGATCGTGACGATGTTCCTCGTCGGCCTGTTGTTCAATGTCGGTCGCCGGCCGGAGCGCAAGACCGCGGAGCGCGAGCTCGCGCAACGCGAACCGGTGCGGAAGAAACGCGTCCGCGTGCGCGTTCTCGTCGCATGAGCGCGAGAAACGCGGAATGCACATGAAGCTGGTGATCGCGGGCGGCGGTACGGGTGGCCACTTGTTTCCAGGGGTCGCGATCGCCGAGGAGCTGCGTGCGCGCGAACCGAGCGCCGAGATCACGTTCGTCGGGACCAAGCGCGGTATCGAAGCGCGGGTGTTGCCCGACCTCGGCTGGCCGCTCGAGTTGATCGAGGTCAGCGGGCTCAAGACGGTCGGCGTGCTTGGCGCGATCCGCGGGTTGTTGCGGCTGCCAAGAGCCTGGTTACAGGCGCGCGCGTTGTTGAAGCGGTTGCAGCCCGATGCCGTGATCGGCGTCGGAGGTTACGCGTCGGGGCCGGTAGTCTTTGCCGCGAAGCTGCGCGGGATTCCGACCGCGATCTGCGAGCAGAACTCGATCCCCGGGCTCACGAACAAGATCCTCGGCCGGCTCGTACGTCGCGTGTTCCTGTCGTTCGAGAATTCCAAGCCCTTCTTCAAGCCCGCCAAGATCGTGATGGCAGGGAACCCGGTACGCCGCGATCTGCTCGCGCGCTTGCAGGCTCCCGCCACGGCACACGTCGGCGCGCTCCACGTGCTGGTCAGCGGCGGGTCGCTCGGCGCGGTCGCGGTGAACGAGCTCGCGGCGAAGGCGCTGATCGAGCTCGCCAGCGATCACGAGTTGAGGATCACGCACCAGACCGGCGAGAAAGATCTCGAGATCACCGCCGCACGCTATCGCGAGGCCGGGGTCACCGCGGATTGCCGCGCGTTCATCAAGGACATGGCGGCGAGCTACCTCGCCGCGGATCTCGTGATCGGCCGCGCGGGCGCGACCACCGTTGCCGAGCTCGCGATCGCCGGCAAGCCCGCCGTGTTCATCCCCTACCCGTTCGCCGCCGACGACCACCAGACCCTGAACGCGGCCGAGATGGCCGCGTCGGGCGCCGCGCTCAGCTTCAAGCAGAGTGACCTCACTGTCGAGAAGCTGGTCGCCGCGATCCGCCCACTCCTCGATGACGCGCCCACACGAGCCGCGATGGGTGCGGCCATGAAGACACTCGCGAAACCGGGCGCCGCCGTCGCCGTGATCGACTGGGCCCAAGCGGCATGAGGCGTGGTATCTAGGCGTTCGCTCACCGTTCCGAAGCAGGGGTCATGTTTCGCAAGCCAGATACCCAGATTCACTTCGTAGGCATTGGCGGCATGGGCATGTGTGGCATCGCCGAGGTGCTAGCGAACATGGGCTACAAGGTCTCCGGGTCGGACATGAACGACACCGAGATCACGCGCCACCTCACGAAGATCGGTTGCACGATCAAGCAGGGTCATCGCGCCGACAATGTCGAGGCGGCCGATGTCGTGGTCGTGTCGAGTGCGATCAAGGGCTACAATCCCGAAGTCGAAGCCGCTCGCGCGCGCTCGATTCCCGTGATCCCACGCGCCGAGATGCTCGGCGAGCTGATGCGGATGAAGTACGGCATCGCGGTCGCCGGTGCCCACGGCAAGACCACCTCGACGACGATGATGCACACCGTGCTCATGGCCGCGGGCCTCGATCCGACCGCCGTGATCGGTGGCCGCGTGAACTCGCTCGGCCTGGCGAACGCGCGCTGGGGCAAGAGCGACTATCTCGTCGCCGAGGCCGACGAGAGCGATGGCTCCTTTCTCACGCTCACGCCGACGCTGGCGATCGTGACGAACGTCGATGCCGAGCACCTCGATCACTACGGCACGTTCGAAAACGTGAAGAAGGCGTTTACGGATTTCTGCAACCGCGTGCCGTTCTATGGGATGAGCGCGCTGTGCGGCGACAACGCCGGGGTGCAGGCAATCTTGCCGCACATGACCAAGCGGTTCGCGACGTTCGGCATCTCGTCGCAAGCGACGTACCGCGCGCGCAATATTCGCCCCGATGGCCTGACCACGCGGTTCGTCGCGTGGCGCAAGGCCGACGAGCTCGGCGAGGTCGTGCTGCCGATGCCGGGCGAGCACAACGTCCTCAACGCGCTCGGCGTCCTCGTGATCGCGGACTTCCTCAATATCCCGTTCGAGACATACGTCAAGGCCCTCGCGAGCTTCGAGGGTGTCGCGCGCAGGTTCACCGTGCGGGGCGAGGTCGGCGGCATCACGGTCGTCGACGATTTCGGTCATCACCCGTCGGAGGTGCGCGCGACGCTCGCCGGCGCGAAGCAGAGCTTCGGCGGTCGCCGGATCGTGGCTGCGTTTCAGCCGCACCGCTACACGCGCACGCGCGATCAGTGGCAGGAGTTTCCGCGCGCGTTTCACGATGCGGACAAGGTCGTGATCTGCGACATCTTCGCCGCCGGCGAGAAGCCGATCGACGGCATCTCGAGCGAGCAGCTCGTGCGGCTCGCTCGAGATGCCGGCCACAAAGACATCACGTACATCCCGAAGCGCGAGGATCTCGCCGCGTGGCTCGACGCCCAGGCGAAGGCCGGCGACCTCGTGATCACGCTCGGCGCGGGCAACATCCAGCTCGCGTGTAACGATCTGATCGCGCTGCTCGAGGTCCGGCTCGGTCCGGCGACGAAGAAGAATCTCGTGCGCGTTCAGGAATCGAGCGCGACGGTCGCGCGGTGAGGACGGTCGCGCTCGGTCCGCTGACCACCCTCGGCATCGGCGGCCCGGCGAAGCGCTTCGAACGGTTCACGACCGTGCCGGAGCTCGCCGCGCTGCTCACCACCGACGAGAAGGTCCTCGTCCTCGGTGGAGGCTCGAACCTCGTGGTCAGTGATGCAGGCTGGGATGGCCTCGTGATCCAGCCCGCGAATCGTGCGGTCACGATTGGGTTGTTCGACGATCACGCCATCGTCTCGGCGTTTGCCGGCGCGAGCTGGGACGACTTCGTCGCACAGATGGTGAGCGAAGGCCTCGCCGGCCTCGAGGCGCTATCTGGCATCCCCGGTCTCGTCGGTGCCACGCCGATGCAGAACGTGGGCGCCTACGGCCAAGAGGTCGCCGACACGATCCAGTTCGTGCGCGCCTACGATCGCGAGCGCGGCGAGCTCGTCAAGCTCTCGGCGGCGGACTGCGGGTTCGCGTATCGCTCGAGCATCTTCAAGGGCAATGCGCGCTGGGTGATCTGCGAGGTCAGCTTCAAGCTGCCTCGCAGCACGAACGGCATGCCGGTCAAGTACGCCGAGCTCGCGAAGGCGCTCGCGATTGCGGAGGGCGGCACCGCCCCGCTCGCGAGCGTGCGCGAAATGATCATCGCGCTGCGCAGGGGCAAGGGCATGGTCGTCGATCCGAGTGATCCCGAATCGCGCAGCGCCGGCTCGTTCTTCACGAACCCGATCGTCGACGCCGCAACGGCAGCGATGGTCGAAGCGCGCGTCGGTGCGAAGCCACCACGATGGCTGCAGCTCGACGGGAGCTACAAGCTCGCCGCCGCGTGGCTGATCGAGGGTGCCGGCTTCGCGAAGGGCACCACGCGCGGCACTGTCGGCATCTCGCACAAGCACGCGCTTGCCCTGGTCAACCGCGGCGGCGCAACCGCGACCGAATTACTCGCCTTCGCGGACGAGATCATCGTCGGTGTTCACGATCGCTTCGGTGTCACGCTGGTCCCCGAACCGATGATTGTCTGAACATGGGGTTTGCAGTGGACGCGGAGCTCGAGGTGATCAACGATCACACTCGAGGAGTGCGCAAGCTCTTGGAGCTGGCGGCCAGGCCACCACCGACCACCATTCCGGTGGTGGCAGAAGATCTTTGCGCGCAGCCGCTGAATACACGCACTCGATCAGGTGTTGCGGTAAGAACGCACCATGCATCGTTTCGCCGGCAAGCGCGTCGCGGTCGTCATGGGCGGCCTCTCTGCCGAGCGCGAGGTCTCGCTCGACACCGGCGCGAACGTGTACAAAGCGCTGCTCGAGAACCGATGGGACGTCGTCGCGATCGATTGGAAGCCCGAAACCAGCCTCGCGAAGCTGCTCGAGGAGCAGCACGTCGCCGTCGTGTGGAACGCGTTGCACGGTACGTGGGGCGAGGACGGCGCGGTCCAGGGCCTGTGCTCGTGCTTGCAGATCGCGTGCACCGGCTCCGGCATCCTCGCGAGTGCGCTCGCGATGGACAAGGTGATGTCCAAGCGAATCTTCGAATCGAGCGGCGTGCCGACCCCGACGTGGCGCCTGCTCCCGCACACCGGTCCTGCGGATGCGAGCGATGCGGTCGCGGCGCTCGCCGATTTTTCGCTGCCGTTCGTGGTGAAGCCGGCAAACGAGGGCAGCTCGGTCGGCGTGTCGATCGTCGAGGATCGCTCGCAGCTCGTCGCGGCGGTCCAGCTCGCACGCGCGAACCACGGGCACGTCATCGCCGAGGAATACATCGCGGGTACCGAGGTCTTCGTCGGCATCCTCGATGGCAAGGTGCTCGGCTCCGTCGAGGTTCGCCCGACCACGAAGTTTTACGACTACGACGCGAAGTACAAGCGCACCGATACCAAGTACCTGATCCCGCCCGAGGTCTCGCGCGACATCGTCGTGCGCGCCGAGCATCACGCGCTCGCAGCCTACAACGCGCTCGGCTGCAGCGGTCACGCGCGCCCGGACCTCCGGATCTCGCCGGCCGGCGAGGCCTTCGTACTCGAGGTCAACACGTTGCCGGGGATGACCGCGACGAGCCTGCTGCCGAAGATCGCCAAGTCGATCGGGATGAGCTACGCGACGCTGTGCGAGGCCATCCTCGAGAGCGCGAGCTAGTCACTTCTTGCAGGTCATGTCGTAGAGCGTCGCCCAGGTCTTCCCACCGTCGTGGGAACCCTCACCCCACAGGTGCGCGCCCTTCGTGGGATCGCTGAGGTCGAGGTGATCCTTCATGGTGCCCTTGCCCATGAGGTCCTGCGAGTCGGACGTCGTGTCGAGCATCCCGTCCTTCATCGCGGCGGCGGTCCCGACCATCTGACCGCCGAAGTTGTCGACGAACACCTCGCGCCACTTCGCGAGGCCGGGATCGAAGGTCGCGTAGCTCTCGAACTTGAACTTGAGGTCCGTCTTGCCGGAGACCATGCCGCCGTTGAACGAGGTGTGGATCCAGAACCCGTCGAGCTCGATCTTCGAGCTGTAGGTGCCGGCGAGCTTCATCGCCTTGCCATCCATGCCGGGCGCGGTGCCTTCGCACTTCCAGGTCCCGGCCGTGGCCTTGGCGCGATCGAGGATCTGCTGCGACGGCTTCGGCAGGTCGCCGGCGACCGCCGCGCCAGTCAACACCGAGGAAACAAACACGATCTTCGTGAACCGAGGCATTGGCCGACTATACTGAAACCGCGCCCGGATACGCGGGTCTCTCTAGACGTGATGCTCCGCGCCCAATTCATCCTGCTCGCTCTGGTCGCCTGCGGAGGTGCGCACGAGGCCGTCGTCGTGCCGGTCATCGCTGCGAGGCCTTCTCCAGATGCGGGCGGGCATTTGAACGACCCGGATCTCAACCACACGTACAAGAAGCTGCTCTCGATCGATTGGGCCAGCGCGAAGATCGAGACCCCCGCCGAGATCGCCGAGCTGTGGACCCAGATCGCACCAACCGGCGACGAATGGTCGCTTCAGCTCGATGAAGTGCCGGATGGTCCGATCGCGAATGCACTCGCGGTCGAGCTGCTGCTCGAGGGCAACCTCAGCTGCCAGGCGCCACCGGTGTCGTGTACGAGCCCGATGCCGGATCTACCTCCGCTCGATCCGACCGCGACGATCAAGGATCCGTGCTTGCGCCGCCAGCTCGCGCTGTGGTCGCTCCAGCAGCTCGGCCAGGTCGCTTCTGATCGACTCGCGATCATCGCGCCGGCGTTGCGCCAGATCGTCGCGCTGCCACCGCCCGAGTCCGAGCTTGTCGTCGCGGCGCTGACCGCGGCGAGCCGCAACCCCGGCTTCGAAGCGGAGCTGCTCGAGCGCGCGTGGAAGGCCGGTCAGCGCCCGATCGTCAACGCCTTGGTCGGGGGACTCGAGCAGCCGCAGCTGATCGATCTCGCGACGCGGCTGCACGTCGATGGTGCACTCGACGTGCTCACGGCGAAGACCAACCGCGACGTGTTCATGAAGGCGATCGCCGACGAGCAACTGCAACCCGCGACGCGCGAACAAGCGATGGCCGAGCTCGGTGGCGATGACGACACGCTCGCGCCCGATCTGCTCTCCGCGATCATCTCGCTCACGAAGTCGCCGAGTTGCGATGTCGCGGCAGCCGCGGCCCGCGTGCTCGAGAAGCACGGCAACTCGGCCTACGTGCCGAAGAAGCCGCGCTCGACGAAGCCCGCAGCGATCCTGCGCGGCCTCTGCGTGCTCGCCGCGTACGAGCGCGACGCACCGGCGAACGAGTCCTCGTTGTTGCCGGGCTACCTCCCGAAGAAAGGGCTCGAGCTGTTGCGCGTCGGCTACGATGTGCTCAGCGATACCGATCCGGACGGCGACGGCGATGTTCACACCGCGCACACGAGTGACCTGATCGATCGGGCGAGCGCTTCCTTACCGGACATCGCCTCGTTCGCGCGTGCGCTCCAGCACTGCACCAAGACCCCGTGCACGACCGACGAGCTCGAATTCGATCTGACGATCAAGGAGGGCCTCCTGACCCGGATCGAGATCATCGAGCGGCCGCCCTGTCAGAATCCGTAGAACTTCCATCGGATCCCACAGATTTGAAGATCGGCTCGGATCTCCCGAGGCAGTGTGGGATGATTCGACCATGGGTCGATGTGCGATCGTGCTGAGCCTGCTGTTCGTTGCCGGACCGGTGAGCGCCCAGGCGTTCAAGCCGCGTGGCAGCGATACGAAGAAGCCGGCAACGACCACGACGACCACGACCGGCGACTCGACCACGCCTGCGAAGCCGGTCGCTAAGAAGAAGACCGCTGCCAAGGCTGGGCCGGCCCAGCCGGCTGGGCCGGCCCAGCCGGCTGAGAGTGACGACGACGCGGACGACTCAGACGCGAAGCCGGTGGCGAAAAAAACGACGACCAAGACCAGCACGAAGCACGGCAAGGTCGCGAAGAAGAGGTCCGATGACGACGATTCGGACGATGCCGAGCCAGCCAAGCCCGAGCGGAGCGCGAAGCTGACCAAGGGCAAAAAGGCCGGCAAAGCAGATGCCGACTTCGTCCTGATCACGGACGACGACGACTGAGACTGACGATCGGTTCAGGTCGGATACGTGAGAGATCTCGGTTAGCTAGAATTCGCTGGGTGCGGCGCCCAAAAAATTGCCCGGTACCTTCGAGCGTGCGTATTTCGAAGCATGGATCGATCTCGTCGGCGGGGGGCGTCGCGTGAGTCAGGAGCACGCCCTGCTCGCGAGGAAGCACCCTCGGCATCGCGGATGGTGGTGAAACCTCGCGCGAAGGCGAATCGCCGGGTCGCGCCCTCGGTCCCGTTGTGGACGCGATTGCCGAAGCCGAGTGCGATCGTAATCGGCTGTGGTCGAGTGCTGCGCCGCAGCTTGCCCGCGATGATCGTGATCTGTGCCGTCACCGCGATCGGTGGCAGCGCGTGGGCGGGCTATCGCTTCGTCACGACCTCGACGCGGTTCGCGATCACGTCGATCGATGTTCACGGAAACAAGCACGTCTCCGCCGATCAGGTCCGTGCCGCTTTGCCGGTCGCGGTCGGTGACAACGTATTCTCGGCGAACCTCGATTCGCTGACCCGCGAGCTTCACGCGAACCCGTGGGTCGCCTCGGCCGATGCGCATCGCCTGCTGCCCCATACGCTCGTGATCGAGATCCACGAGCACGAAGCGGTCGCCGTGGCCGACTTCGGCGGGTTGTACCTGGTCGATGCGAAGGGCCTGCCTTTCAAGCGCGCACAGATCGATGCCGACGATGGCGTCGGCCTGCCGATCATCACCGGGCTCGATCGTGCCGCGTTCCTCGCCGATCCGGCGAGCGCCGCGAAGACGATCACGAGCGCCCTCGCAGCGCTGACGACCTGGAACACCGGAAAAGATCGCCCGACCATCGGCGAGATCCACGTCGACCTCCACGGCGCGCTGACACTCCACACCTACGAGACCGCCACCGCGATCCAGCTCGGGGCGCTCGCGAGCCCGGCGTTGCCCGGCGATCTAGCACCGCCAACGGGCGGTGCTGCTGCGATCGACCTTGGACTCGCTGCTCGCATGCGCACGTTCGACGTCGCGTGGGGCCAGCTCGACATCTCGGAGCGCGCTCGCGCTCGCGCGATTCATCTCGATCCTCGTCTCGACCACGTCACCGTCGCGTTTTCGCCAGCCGGCGACCCGCAGCAGAAAGATCAGTAAGCGCACCATGGCGAAGTCCAAGTCCTCCGAGATCATCGTCGGCCTCGATATCGGCACCACCAAGATCGCGTGCATCGTCGGCGAGGTCACCGAAGACGGTGTCGATATCATCGGCATTGGCACCGCGGCCTCGAAGGGCTTGCGCCGCGGCTACGTGGTCAACATCGACTCGACGGTCGCGTCGATCCAGCAAGCGGTCGACGAAGCCGAGAACATGGCGGGCTGCGAGATCACGACCGTGTACGCGGCGATCAGCGGCGCTCACGTGCGCGGCCTCAACTCGCACGGCATCGTCGCCGTCAAAGACAAAGAGGTCCGCGATGCCGACATCGCACGCGTGATCGAGGCGGCGAAGGCCGTCGCGATCCCGATGGACCGCGAAGTGCTCCACGTCCTGCCGCAGCAGTACGTCGTCGACGATCAGGATGGTATTCGCGATCCGCTCGGGATGGCCGGCGTCCGGCTCGAGGCGAAGGTCCACATCGTCACGACCGCCGTCGCCTCGGCGCAGAACGTGATCAAGTGTGCGAACCGCTGCAACCTGCAGGTCGCCGACATCGTGCTCGAATCGCTCGCATCGTCGCAGGCCGTGCTCGAGGAAGACGAGAAGGAGCTCGGCGTCGCGCTCATCGATATCGGCGGTGGCACGTGCGACGTGATGGTCTACGCAGATGGCGCGATCGTCCACACCTCGGTCCTGCCGCTCGGTGGCGGTCACATCACGAACGACATCGCGACCGTGCTCCGCACGCCGCTCGATTCGGCCGAGAAGATCAAGCGCAAGTACGGCTGCTCGTGGCGCGGCCACGTCGACAATTCCGAGATGATGGAGGTTCCCTCGGTCGGTGGTCGCGGCCCGCGCGTGATCCAGCGCATGAGCCTCGTCGAGGTGATCGAGCCGCGCGTCGAAGAGATCTTCGAGCACGTGAAGAAGGAGCTGATGCGCACGGGCTACTTCGACGGCCTCGCCGCCGGCATCGTGCTCACTGGCGGCGCGACGGCGATGGATGGCGTGTGCGAGATGGCCGAGCAGGTCTTGGGCCTGCCGACCCGCCGGGGTCAACCGACGAGGATCGGTGGCCTCGTCGATGTCGTGCGGTCGCCCGCGTACTCGACCGGCGTCGGCCTCGTGATGTTCGGTGCGAGCCAGAACAACATCGCCAAGCCGCTCACGCGCGGTGGCATGGACGATCGTCCGAGCCTGTTCAAGCGCGCTTTCGGCCGGATCGCCGAGATGTTCTAGCGCCGGTCCGCGGCGCTAGAACCGAAGCCGATCGCGCGTAGCACGTTCGAGGTGCTCGCCTTGGGGCTGCGTAGCGTGACCTGCAGCGTCGCCGGATCGATCAGCTCGCGCGCCGCATCTGTCACTTGATCCGCGGTCGCAGATCGCAGTTCCGCGAGCACGACGAGCCGGCTGTCTCGTGGATCGAACGTCACGGTGATCTGCGCCGATGCGCGCGTGACTCGCGCCAGACGCAGCTCGATCGCGCTGGCGAGCAGCTGCGCCGCGCCGCCGTTCGTGTGATCCGCCGCGCCGTAGGCGAGCTCTAGCTCGACGCTATCGGTCGCTGCCGGCTCGTAGGTGATCGGGCGCTTGGGGCCCCGCGCCACGGCCATCGCTGCGGGAGCGGGCAGCGTCGGAAGCGGCCAGGGGCTGTACCAGCGCTCGATGCTCGGCTTCACCGCTGCGATGTCGAACCCGCCGCTCACGATCAGCGTGGCGCCGGTGGGCACGTAGTGGCGATGAAACGGGGCCAGAGGTGCGAGCTCGTAGCTGCCGCGGATGACATGCCTCGCGACCGCGAACACGTGCCAGTCGCCGAGCGCCGCGAAGCCGACCGCCCGAAAGTGCGTCGAGGTCTCGGTGACATCGACGTCGGTGTGCTCGACCGCGTTGGCATACCAGGCGATCCGCTTGATCGCGTCGGGGCCTGCACCGTAGCCATCGTTGACCTGGAGGTCGGTCGCGGCGCGAGTCGCGATGCCCACCGCGGGCTCGTCCTTGGTGCCGACCGGGAACACCAGACGCACGTCGATCGTCGTCGCCGGGGTCCGCGGCGAGCAGCACGCGCAGGCCGTTCGCGAGCGTGTACTCCACGATCGGACGCGCGAGCGCGGCGAGCACGTCTGCTTGCGCGAACTCGGAATCGGGCGCCGCGAGCGCACCCGCGAGCGAGCGGTCGAACGCGGTGCCGGGCTCGGAAAGGTTCTCGAGCGAGCAGCTGCTGCATCGCGTGATCGCGGGCGATCGCGAGCAGCTCGGGCGTGAAGTCACTGCACGTGGTGGCCAACCGGCCCGCGGCAAGATCGATCGCATGGGGCAGATCGATCGCGGTGACCGCGATATCCGTGCGATCGAGATCGATCGAGACAGCCGCCGAGAGCTCGATGTCGTCTTGCGCGGCGTGGAGCGCGAGCGCCTCGCCGGTCAACAGAGCGATGCCCGGCGTCGCGCTCGGATCGTCGCTGGTACCGACATCGAAGCGCAGATCGATCGACGAGATCCGGGCCCGCGGGTCGTGCAGGACGGCGAGCTTCAAACCGTTCTTCAGCCGCCGGAAGCGACCTTGAATGGATCGCTCACCTCGGGCTGCTTCATCTGCAACGTCGCGAACCGCTCGTCGACGTAACAGCCGACCAACAGCCCCAACGCGACGAGGCGACGAGGCGACGCACTACGGAACTGCGCCGCTGTTCGGATCGAAGCCGGATTTGCCGGTGATGGCGGTGATGTCGACTGCCTCGAACTGATCGCCGGTGACCGCTTGCACGGTGCTGAACGTATCGTCCTGCCAGTCCGCGCTTGGCTCGCCGCTGACGTACCAGTTACTGCCGCCATCGGCGACGTACATGCCGTACGTCTTCATCGCCTGGAGGATCGCCTTGGCCTGGGTGTTCGCCGAGGCCGGGATCGTGTAGCTCGCCTTGAGGCGGACGAGCTGGCCCATCGGCGGATGCGCGGCGCTGTCGGTCGACTCGGTGCTGTGCCGTGCCGGCCACACGTAGCGCGGTGCGATCTTGCTGCTCGTCATCGTGAAGCGCAGCGCGTGCTTGATCGTCCCCGAGCTCGCCTCGCTCGCCTTCAACAGCAGCGGCATGATCGGGAAGCCCGCAGCGTCGGCGGAGGTCCAATCCGCGGTTCGCAGCTTGTTCGATCGCAGATCCCATTCGGCGGAGCCGAAGATGTTCCACGTGCCGTTCGTCTTGTACGAGTGATAGGTCTCCCACAGCAGGCAGCTGTCGGAATCGACGATCAACATGTGGTTGTCGCCATCGGGTTGCTGCGCCGGCGTCGTGTTGATGCCGCTCTCGACGAGCGGCGTCGAAGGAATCGGCAGCACGGGATCGTTCGTGCAGGGCGAGACCACGGCGTGGCTCGCGTTGCCGCAATCGCTCTCCGCGGCGGGATGCCAGGCGTAATCGGCGGTATCGACGGCGGCGTACTTGGCCGTCGGCCACTGAAACGCCTGACCATGCACCGCGTTGTACGGAATGCCGTAGTACTCGCTGCTCGTCGGATCGACGGTCTGGCCAAGATCGAGGTGCAGCCGCCCCGAGCCGATCGTGGCGATGTAATCGGCTGAATGCGAATCGACCGGAAGCGCCCCGATCTGGGTGTTGAAGATGTGGTTCGCGGGGAACACGGGGCAGTCCCCGATGATCGGGCTGTCGCCCGCGGCCGGAGCGTCCTGAAAGCTCAGCGCGTCTTGAGTCGCTTCACTGCTGGTGCCCCCGCACGCCGCGACGAGCGAGGCCGCCCACATCGTCCAGATCCTCATCAGCGTCCAGTATGCACAAAAAGTTGCCCCCATGGATCCATCACTTTCATATGGGCTCACCAGGGGGCATCGCAGCTATGGCACTCATCGAGTTCGACGACGTCAATCACGCAAAGATTCTTGTCATTGGTGTGGGCGGAGGCGGCGGCAACGCAGTCAACACCATGATCAGCGGCAACCTCGACGGCGTCGAGTTCGTGGTCGCCAACACCGACATGCAGGCACTCGAAGCCAACATGGCGCCGCATAAAATCCAGCTCGGCAACGCTCTGACCAAAGGTCTCGGCGCGGGCGCGAATCCAGAGATCGGACGCCGCTCGGCCGAGGAGAGCATGCAGAGCATCGCCGACCTCATCAGCGGCGCTGACATGGTGTTCGTCACGGCCGGCATGGGCGGTGGTACCGGTACCGGCGCCGCTCCCGTGATCGCGCAGATCGCGCGAGACTGCGGTGCACTCACCGTCGGTGTCGTCACCAAGCCTTTCGGCTTCGAGGGCAAGAAGCGCGGCAAGCAAGCGGTCGAGGGAATCGAGCGCCTCGGCGCTGCGGTCGACACGCTGATCGTGATCCCGAACAACCGCCTGCTCGCTCTCGTAGGCCCGCAGACCTCGATGGTCGAAGCGTTCCGCAGGGCCGATTCGGTGCTGCTCAACGCGGTCCAGGGCATCAGCGACCTCATGACCGTGCCCGGCCTCATCAACGTCGACTTCGCCGACGTTCGCACCATCATGTCGAACATGGGTCGCGCGCTCATGGGCACCGGCATCGGTGAGGGCAAGCGCCGCGCGACCGAAGCTGCCGAGATGGCGATCAGCTCGCCGCTCCTCGAGGACGTCTCGATCGAAGGTGCGACCGGCATCCTCATCAACATTACCGGCGGTCCGGATCTCACGCTGCACGAGGTCAACGAGGCCTCGACGCTGATCCAGAACGCCGCGCACGAAGATGCGAACATCATCTTCGGCTCGGTGATCGATCCGAACCTCACGGACGAAGTCCGCATCACGGTGATCGCGACCGGCTTCGACCGCGCCGCGAAGACCCAGATGATCGTCGACTCGGCGCCGATCCAGGCGGCGAAGGTCAAGGCGCATCAGCTCGCGATGCCCTACGACGTGTCGACCCAGGTGACGAAGGAATATCCGGCACCGGTGATTCGCCCGGCGAAGTCGCAAGCGCAGCTCGCCGACGAGGCCGACATCCAGATCTCGTGGGCGCAGTCCGAGGCGAGCGACGTCTACGAGGCGATCGACTCGCTCGATCCGATTCCCCAGGACAACTACTCGCAGCGGATGGCTTCGGGCTCGGGCCCGGCCACGCCGGTCGATGGCTCGCCGCTCGTGCAACCGAGCGAGCGCAAGCGCGCAGCATCGCGCCCGAGCATGAAGGCCGTGCTCACGGGCGAGATCGATACCGAGAGCGAGCTCGACGTGCCGACGTTCATTCGTCGTCACTCGGCGACGAACATCCAGTAGCAGCCCGCAACAGTCTTTCGCTCCGCTTTTGACCCTCCCAGAGGCCCCGATGTCGGGGCTTCGAGTCGTTTCGGAGTAGGGTCCGCGCATGAAGAAATTCCTCATCGCATGTGCGCTCGTCGCATTGACGGCATCGGCTCAGGCCGACAACAAGACCAAGGTGAAGTGGTTCGGTCACGCGGCGTTCGAGATCGATCTCCCGAGCGGCAAGACGATCCTCGTCGATCCGTGGATCTCGAACCCGTCCAACCCGACCGGCAAGGACGATGCGAAGACGGTCAAGGCCGACCTCATCCTCGTCACCCACGGCCACTCCGATCACGTCGGCGATGCGAACGACATCGCGAAGCGGACCAAGGCACACCTCGTCTCGACGTTCGATCTCGGCAACGCGCTCGTCGCGAACGGCTTCCCCAAGGATCAGTACGGCATGGACACCGGCGGCAACTTCGGTGGCTCGATCGAGCTCCTCGGCGGTGAAGTCACCGTCTCGTTCGTCCCCGCGATCCACTCGTCGGGCGTCGGCGACAAGGGCGCTTTTGGCGGCAACCCGGGCGGCTTCGTGATCGCGGTCAAGAACGGCCCGACGATCTATCACACCGGCGACACCGACCTCTTCGGCGACATGGCGCTGATCGGCTCGCACTGGAAGGTCGATCTCATGCTGTCGTGCATCGGCGATCACTTCACGATGGGCCCGGATCGCGCGGCCGAGGCCGTCAAGCTCGTGCACCCCAAGCAGGTCGTGCCGATGCACTTCGCCACCTTCCCGATCCTCGTCGGCACCCCCGATGCGTTCGGCAAGGCGCTCAAGAAGACCGCGCCGGCCGCCAAGCTGACCGTGATGAAGATCGGCGAGACGATCACGCTCTAGTCTCGGTGTAACCTGCGCGCGTGCTGGGATTCACCGCCGCGCGCTGCGTGCTCGTGCTCCACACCGCGCTCGGTGTGTCGGCCGTCGCCGCAGGCACCCACCTCGTGATCTGGCTGCGCCGCTATCTCCGCGGCGCGGCAGGTCGGCGCCGCGCGGTCCTCAAGTTCGCCTGGATCTTCTTCGCGCTCCAGCTCTGCGCGTTCGTCGCCGGCAACTTGATGTACCCGACCTACAAGGTCGAGGTCCGCACCGCCTATCTCGAGAACGTGCCCGCGTTCACCGCGCAAGCAGAGCTCCACGCCAAGGCCGTCACGGATCTCGAAGCCAAGTTCGGCGAGGCGCGCGAGACGCCGGCGACCGACGATCTCGTGAAGCGCGCGGCGAAGGCGGCGCGGTTCTTCGACATCAAAGAGCACTGGATCGCGCTCGGCCTGTTCGTCTCCGGTGCGCTGCTCCTGCTCCTCGTGATGTGGGATCCCTATCGCGACGGCCTGGCGCTCGCGCCGATCGCGATGGGCTTCGCGATCCTCGCATGCGGCACCGTCTGGCTCGGCGCGATCATCGGCGTGCTGACCGCGGCGTGGCGCGCGGTCTAGCGCTATTGCTAGTCGAGCCGTTTCGATCTGAGGATGATCTTTTGCGATCGGTATGACAGGTGCAAACCAGGTTCGCGGACCGGTAAGCAAAACAGACGTTCGCGCTCATGCGAGGTATGCAGTTGACCTCGGCTGCTCCTAGGTTTCTGAGCACGAGCGCGGGCACGACCGGCGATGCCCACCCACCTCGCGTCGATGGCGATCCGCGCGCGAAAAAGAAAGCTCCAAGCTCCCACGCTGCCCGCAAACACCTTCAAGTACATCGCCACGCGTTCGTTCAGCACGATCACGAGCTCGCTGTTCGCGCCTGCATAATCGCCGTGTTGCGCCGACATCTTCGCGTGGATGACCGAGAGACCCGTGTCATCCACCACATGCTTCGAACCTTTCACGTCGCGGTAGTCCGTGCCCAGCTCGTCGAGCGCGCGCTGGGCGAGCTCGTACGCCACGGCTGGCTCGGGGACCGCACCGCAGAAAGTATCCGATCGGCCGCAAGGTCTCGGTGAAGGAGATACGCGAGCTCACAATCGACCCACACAGCTTTCGCGGCGACTGGAACTATGTCGTCCATCCGTGGCGGAGCAGTCTTGACCAGTCGACTTGTTCATACGCGGGCCCTTAGCGGTTTCTCGACGCCGGCCACGATCAGGCGCTCGTCATCCTGGCCGAGGTCCTCGAGGTCGAATGGCAAGCCCGTCGCGAACGCCGGGTGGATCGTCTGCGTCGCGCCTCGCGGCTCCCGCCGGCGAAGACATTCGACACCCTCGACCCTGCGCGCGTTCCGCGCAACGTCCTGATCCAGGCGCGTGACCTCGCTCGCGGCGGCTTCGTCAGCGCGGCGACAACATTCTCTTGTTCGGACGCCCTGGTGTCGGCAAGAGCCACGTCGCGTGTGCGATCGGCCACCCACTCGTCGGCGCAGGCATCAGCGTGCTCTTCGTCCCGACGTACCAGCTCGTTCAACAGCTACTCGCGGCCCGCGGCGAGTGGGACCACATCGCTAGCGCGCTGCGCATCCATGACGGCAATATCAGTCACGCCGCAAGGGCGCTTCGGATGCATCGCCAGAGTCTGCAGCGAAAGTTCGCTCGCGGCTGGCTCGATCGCGGCTGGCTCGATCGCGGCTGGTTCGATCGACGAGCTCGGCTGATCAAGCCGCGGGCGTCATCAGATCGCGCTTGACCGCGCGAACCAGGGCCCACGCGAAGATCAGGCCGATCACGCAGAGGGCGATGGTGATCGGCAGGACGTACCAGTAGTCGGCGGGATTCTCGTCGGTGATCAGCGCGTACGCGTCACTCGGAATGCTGCGCGCGACGTAGAGGCCGAGCAGATCGATCTGGGTATCGGGGATCGTGGTGCCGTTGACGACGAAGCCCGCGGGCGAGCTGCCTTGGAGTGCGGCCCAGGTGGTCTCGAAGTGGTGGGTGCTGGCTTCGATGCGCGCCGGCGACAGGAGGTTCGCGGCCTGCAGCTTCGCGGTGACGGTCGCGAGATCGCCGATGACATCGAAGTGGATCGTGTGATCGGTCGGATCGCGCGTGGTAATGATCGCGACATCCGCCTTGCCGAGCTCGGTCGCCCAGACTTCCTTGGTCGGCAGCCGCGAGTTGAAGGTCGCGATCAACACCGCGACGTTGGGATCGACCGTATCGAACGCGACGCGATCGTTGGGCTTGAGCTCGAGCTGCTCGCCGGTCACGGTCGCGACCTTGCCGCCCGCAAACGCGGCGCGAACGGAGGTCGGTGGTGCGAACAACGGTCGCGGATGATCCTTCGCGTAATCGACGAGCTGCGACGAGAACGCGAGGTCGCGGAGCGGGCGCAGCCGGCCGGTGAAGTTACCAAACGTGGGCGGATCCCAGCCGTCTCCGGTGGTCACGATCCAGACCTTCTCGCCGGTACCGCGCACGGGCACGACGCGCAGGCCGAGGCCCTTGTTGTTCGAGGCGCGGATCGAGTGCGCCATCGCGAGCTCGGCCGCTTCGATCTTGATGTAGCGATCGTCGCTGATCTTGCCGGCCGCGATGTCGGCGAGGGCGACCTTGGCGGGCGCGGGGGTCGCGCCGGCGAACCGGCGATCGGGTGAGAGCCTCAGCAGGAAGAAGCCGCATAGAAAGACCAGGCCGGCGGCCGTGATGATGCCGACGTAGGGCCGCTTGCGTGACAGGCGGATGAGCTCGGGATCGATCGCATCCTTGGCGATCGGAGCTCCAGTGGGTGCGGGTTCGGCCATCGCGATCGTCATCGTACCGGTGATAACGACACCGCGCCACACCGCCCGGTTGCGACGAAGATGGGCTAAGTTGCGATTGTCATGGTGGGGGCCGCGCCAGGTAGCCGCGACAAGCCGATGGGCATCGCGGAGGTCGTGCGCCTGGCCCACCGGAGCCTCGACCAGCTCGGCCTGCTGTGGCTGGAGGGCGAGGTCACCCAGGTCTCGCAACCGCCCTCGGGTCACTTGTATTTCGCGCTGCGCGACGGCAGCGCCGTGCTCTCGGCGGTGATGTGGTCGCGCGACCTCGCGCGGCTGCGATTCAAGATCGTGCCCGGGCAGACCTTGCGGGTTCGCGGCCGGCTCGAGGTCTACGAGCGCGACGGCAAGATGCAGCTCAGCGCCGATTTCGCGGAGCCCGCCGGGCTCGGTGCGGCCGCGCTCGCGCTCGAGCAGCTCAAACAGAAGCTCGCCGCGGAGGGCATGTTCGCGCTGGAAAAGAAGCGGCCGCTGCCGCGATTCCCGCGCCGGATCGGAGTGGTGACCTCGCGCAACGGCGCCGCGATCCACGACATCATCCGCACGGTCCAGCGCCGCTTACCGACTCCGATCTTGATCGCGGATGCCGCGGTCCAGGGTCCGAACGCACCGGCACAGCTCGTCAACGGGATGGGCATGCTGTATCGCGCCGGGGTCGACGTGATCATCATCGGGCGCGGCGGTGGTGCGGTCATGGATCTCTCGGCGTTCAACCACGAGCGGGTCGTGCGCACGATCTCGCGCTGCCCGATTCCCATCGTCAGCGCGGTCGGCCACGAGACCGATCTGTCGCTCGCGGATCTCGCGGCCGATGCGCGCGCGTCGACGCCGACCGCGGCGGCGGAGCTATGCGTGCAAGATGGGTTCGCGCTGCGCGAGCAGCTCGTGAAAGAGCGGCGCCGGCTCGATCGCGAAGTTCGCCACATGTTGTCGCGCGCGCATCAGGATCTCGATCGCTGCAGCGAGGCATTGCACGCGCGCGGCGAGCGCGTGCTCGCGAAGCATCGCCACGATCTCAACGTGCTCGCGCATCAGCTCGCCGGCCTGCATCCTCGCGCACAACTGCTGACGCATCGCGCGGAGCTCGGCGAGCTCGAGCGGCGGCTCGCGGCGGTGCACCCCGGGCCGCGGTTCGCGCGCGCGAAGCAGGCACTCGCGGCACTCGTCTCCAGGCGCGAAGCCGCGATGCGTTCGCACTTCGATCAACGCCACCGCATGCTCGGCAAGCTCGGCGCGCAGATGGCCGCGCTCTCGCCGCTCGCGGTGCTCGACCGTGGTTATGCAATGGTGGCGAAGCAGGGAGCGATCGTCCGCGACGCCGCTCAGGTCGTAGAGGGTGATACGCTCGAGGTCAGGGTCGCGCGTGGTGCATTCGAAGTCGTCGTGAAAGGTCCGCCGAGGTGAGCCCGTCAAAACCGAAGCGCCCGGGCACGCGCTCGGGCAAGCCCAGAGCCGATAGCGTCGGTCCGACCGATGGATTTCGGACCGCGAAGAAGCGCTCGGCGAGCGAATTGCCGGCCGATCTCGCGGAGGCAGCCGAGGCCGCACTCGACGATCTGCTCGCAGGTCCGGGTGATCGCTCGGTGAGTCTCTCGATCGATATTGGCGAGGTCGAGTTCTCGGGGACCACCGAGGCGACGGCCGAAGCAGTGATCCAGCCTGCGCAGGCTGCAGCCTTGGAGGCGGCCAAGCCGGCGCGCGCGAAACCGCCCGGGCCGCCACCCGGCAAAGCATTTCGCGCCAAGACCCAGCTGCCGGGCCCGCCGCCCGCAGTCGCGATCTCCGTCAGCGACGAGCTCGAAGAGACCAACCTCGTCGAGGTGCCGCAGCTGCGCTTCGCGATCTACGAGCAAGCCGAACACCTCCGCGCCGCGCGCGATGCGATCGTTGGAGCCGGTCATCTCGCGATCGCGGGTGCTTCGGGCACCGCCGGCATCGCGAAGATCGCCGACGAGATCGTGACGGGTGTCGATGTCGTGCTCGTCACCCTCCCCGGCGGCGAAGCGGTGCTCGACATCGCGCTCGCGCAGGATCCGCGGCGGCCGATCGTGATCGCCTCGGTGACGGGCAAGCCGACCGATGGCATCCAGCTCGCCGTACTCGCGGGCGCAGACCTCGCGACGACACGCCCGCACGACATCGAAGGGCTCGCACCGATCCTGCTCGCGGCGGCGCGGTTGCACACCGAGCGGCGAGCGGCGCAGAACGCGCGCGGTGCCGAAGCCGTGATGCGCGCAAAGCTCGAAGAGCTCTCGGATCCGGAGCTGCGCGGGCTCCAGCCGCTCGAGACGTTTCAACGCGTCCTCGAGCTCGAGTTCAAGCGCGCGCGGCGGTTCGAGTATCCGCTCTCGGTCGCCCTGTTCGCCGTCGAGGTTGCCCCGCCAGCACCCCCCGCAGGTATTCGCGGCATCTTGCGCGCGCGCGCCGGCAACGCACTGATCCATACGATCCGCGATATCGATCTCGCGACCCAGCTCGATCACGAGCGCTTCCTCGTGCTCTTGCCGTATACCGATCTCGCAGGTGCAGCGGGGCTCGGGCGCCGCGTGATCGCCGCGGTCGCGCAAGGCGATCCGGTGATCTCGGGCGGCCGGTCGTTCCCGCCGCGCGTGGTCGGTGCGGTCGCGGGTGCGCGGCCCGGTCAGGAGCTCAGCTTCTCGAAGCTGATGAAGGAAGTGACCCTGGCACTCGCGCAAGCACGCAGGGACGGCGCCGAGCTCGCGGTCCAGCCGACGTGATGAAGCAGGCTGCGGTCCTTGGCTGGCCGGTCGAGCACTCGAAGAGCCCGGCGATGATGAACGCGGCGTTCGCGGCGTGCGGGATCGCGGCAGAGATGATTCGCATCGCCGTTCCGCCCGAAGGCTTCGCGCAAACGATCGCGGAGCTCCGTGCACGGCCGATGCTCGGTGCGAGCGTGACCTTGCCGCACAAGCTCGCGGCGCATGCGCTATGTGACGAGCTGTCTCCTGCAGCGACCGCGATCGGCGCCGTCAACTGTCTCGCGCTCGAGGGCGACTTGCTCGTCGGTCACAACACCGATGCGCCGGGATTCGTCGATGCCGCGCTCGCGGCGGGCATGCACCTCGGAAATTCGCGCGTCGTGTTGCTTGGTGCGGGTGGTGCCGCACGCGCGGTCGCCTACGGCTGTCGCGAAGCCGGTGCGCAGGTCGAGGTCGTGGCGCGCACCCCGGAGAGCGTGAGCTGGATCCGCGCGCGGCCGTGGAATGCGCTCGAGGCGCTGTTCACCGCGACGGACCTCGTCGTCGATTGCACCTCGGCAGGCCTCGATCGCGAGCGCGATGCCGAGCTCGTCGCATCGCTGCCGCTCGAGGGCCTTGCACATCGCGCGTGGGTTGCAACGCTCGTCTATCACGCAAAGACGATCTTCATCGAACGCGCGCAAGCGCTCGGTCATTCCACCCTCGACGGCCGGGCGATGCTCGTCCATCAAGGTGCGCGTGCGTTCACGCTATGGACGGGAGTTGCAGCGCCGCTCGACGTGATGGCAGCGGCGCTCTTGAGCACGCTACCTGCAGCTTGATTGCAGCACGGTGACCAACCCCTCCAAGTCTCGCATCGCGAAGCTGGGCACGGCGCTTGTCGTGTGCCTGGGATTCACAGGATCCCATGTCGCATGGGCCGATGACGCCCTCTTCCCTTTTGACCCGGTCGACCCCGTACCGAGCAAGATCGACACGGCGCTGGGCGGACCGCCCCGCTCCGACCTCTACGTCGAAGACCCTTGTGCACCTCACGAGACCTCCGGTTCCGAAGCGCGGCTCGGGACGGTGGTTGGCTATGTCTATGGCGAGCCCGATACCGTGCTCGCGATCGGCGCCTCGGTCGCTGGCGGCTATCGCTTCGGTCGGCTGACGCTCGAGTCCGAGCTGACGATGCTCAAGCTTCGCGGTCACGGCACCATCATGACGCCGATAGGGCCTGCGGATGGTGACATCGACATCGGTCGTGGCGAGCGGCTCTCCGCGATCGCACGCTACGACGTGATCCGGCTCGACTCGCACGTGGTCGGCGCGAACTCGATGATGTCGATCTACGTGGAAGGCGGCCTCGGCACTGCGTGGAACCACTGGACACAGCCCGCGTACAACGAAACGCTGCGCACCGTTCCGAACGACACCAAGCAAGTCGAAGGTCAGTTCGGCTTCGGCGTCACACTCGATCATCGGCTGCAGGAACCGATCGGCTTTCCGCGCCGCATCGCGTGGTTCCTCGGCTGGCGAATGGCGCTCGCGCCGCACGAGGCGATGACCGGTACGCTGTGCCGAGGCATCACGTGCAACATCGTCACGTCGAAGGACGATACCAGCACGAACTACGTCGACCGCTCGATGCTGTTCCAGTCGAGCCTGCAGTTCACGTTCTAACTACTGAATCGGCGCGTTGTTGTTCGGCGACAGCATCGGGGGAGGCGGCACGCCGTTGCTCTTCATCGCCGGTTCACTGCCGGATTTCGCGCCGTTGCACTGCACGTCATCGACGCACTCGCCGTTCGAGGTCGAGCACTCCATGCGAACCGCCATCGCGTACTGCGGGATGATCTCCTTGTCGTCCGTGACAGGAATCGTCTTACAGCAGCAGGTCGGCGCCGTATCCGAGCCCTCGTTGACGAGCGCGCTCTCTTTTTTCGGTGCCGAGCCGCACGCTATGATGACAGTCGCGACAAAGAGCGAGGCCAAAACAATCCGCATGGCCAGGTCCTAACACGATCTGTATGCTCACAGGATGTCGAAGGTCGCCGTCGTGGTCGTGGCATCGCTGTTGGGCTTCTCGACGATCGCTGCGGCGGAGAGCGGACCGACCATGCGGTTCGGCCTCACGGGCGCGATCAGTAACGGAGATGCGCCCGACAAATGGGAAGCGGGTCCCGCGATCGGGATCGGTCTGCGCAGCGGACCGTTCGTCGGAGAGATCGAATACGCGTATCTCAGCTTCTTCGATCCCGACACGATCGGTGGGGGCGTGCAGCGCATCGGGCTCTCGCTGCGCGCAGATGTGCTGCGTTCGTTCGCGACGCGCTGCTTGTTCCAGGGCGGGTGCACGCGCGCGCAAGCACTGTGGGTCGAAGGGGGCGCGGGCGAGCGCTTCGGGCAATGGCAACTCGATGCCTCGCACGTGACGCCGGTCGGCGATCACCAACCCGAAGCGCACGTCTCGGTCGGCATCGAGCTCGACAATCAGATCCATCCGATGCGCAACGGCTTCCAGCTCGGTGTGCGCTTCGCGATCGCGCCGCGTGGCAGCGATCAGAGCTCGGCGTGCAGGAGCGCCGGCGGCTGCATGTCGACACCGGCCGACCTCTCGAACCACGGTGGCTACGCGACCTCCGTGCTCGTCGAGTGGATGTTCCTGTTCGGTCACTGACTCGAGCCTCGTGACATAATCATGAAGTGCCCGGGGATTCCGACGATCGCGACAGCGTAGCGGACCTGGTACCAGCGACGATCCAGATGCCACGTGGCCGCGCGATCGCACCGGAAGCGACGACTCCTCCGCCGATCGGCGAGACGCTCGTCCCCGTCTCCGTCGATCACGTCGCGACGAGCGAGCCACCACCGATGCCACCCGCGCATCGCTACGAGTACGGTGCCGAGATCGCGCGTGGCGGCATGGGCCGCGTGATCGAAGCGACCGATACCGTCCTGGGCCGCACGGTCGCGCTCAAAGAAGCATTGTCGCTCGAACCCGATGTCGTGCGCCGGTTCGCGCGCGAGACCCGAATCACCGCGCGGCTCGAACATCCTTCGATCGTGCCGGTCCACGATGCGGGCATCGCCGAGAATGGCTCGCCGTTCTACGTGATGCGCAAGATCGGCGGGCGTCCGCTGGAGGTCCTCGTCGCCCAGGCGCTCGAGCTCTCGAGCCGGCTCGCGCTGCTCCCGCACATCGTCGCCGCGGCGCACGCGATCGCGCACGCCCACGCACGCGGGGTCGTGCATCGCGATATCAAGCCTTCGAACATCCTTGCTGGCGAGCTCGGCGAGACGATGGTCATCGACTGGGGTCTCGCGAAGGCGATCGGAGAGCCCGACGAGCCCCGATCGATAAAACCTCCGCGAGCGCGCTCCGTGCTCGACGATGATGATCCGGATGCGATCAAGACTCGCGACGGCATCGTGTTCGGTACGCCTGGCTTCATGGCGCCGGAGCAGTTGCGTGGGGCTGCGCCCGACGAGCGCTGCGATGTCTACGCGCTGGGTGCGACGCTCTATCACTCCCTCGCGCGGCAGCCGCCGCACTACGCCAAGCATGGCGGCGACATGATGCGCAACGCGCTCGCAGGTCCACCGGAAGCGCTCCGCGACCTCGTCCCCGGCGTGCCGCCCGAGCTCGCGGCGATCGTCGACATGGCGCTCGCGCACGATCGCAACCTGCGCTACCCGAATGCGCGCGCCCTCGCCGATGATCTGCAGCGGTTTCTCACCGGTCAGCTCGTCGCCTCGCACCACTACTCGAACCGCGAGAAGGTCCGGCGCTGGGTCCACACGAATCGCGCGCTCGTCACGGTGACCGGCGGCGCGCTCGCGATGCTGGTCTTCGTGGGTGCGTTCGCGATCAGTCGGATCGTCGTCGCGCGCGATCGGGCCGACGCGGAGGCCGTCCTCGCGCGCGAGGCGCAGCAGAGCTCCGAGGCGCAAAAGAACCTCGCGATCGATCGGTTGAACCTGGTCACGCTCTCCGAGGCGCGGACGCTCGCCCAGACCGAGGCGACCCGCGCGGTCGCCCTCGTCAAGCCGCTCGTCACCACGGCGCGCTGGCGTGCGGTCCGCGACGTCGCTGCCGCCGCGCGCGCGAATGGAGTCGCATTTGCCTTGCCCGGTTCGCCGCATACGTTATCGCTCGAGCTCTCGCGCGATGGTCAGCGCGCGATCACCGCTGGCGATGACGGCTTGATCCGGATCTACGATCTCACTCGTAAAGAGCCGGTGCGCACGCTGTTCAAGGCGCACTTTCCGACGCTGGCGCGGTTTGGCGATGCCGAGCACACCGTCGTGTTGTTTCACGATACCCGCGTCACCCTCGTCGATGTCGCCTCGGGTGCACATCGCGATGTCGAAGCTCCGACCTCGATCGTGAAGCTCCAGGTCGCGGGTCCGATCGCGTACTACACCGATACGCAGAAGGAGCTGTGGAAGCTCGACCTCGCGGGGGGCGCACCGACAAAGATCGCGGTGAACGAAGCGATCGAACAGATCGTGCCGTCACCGGACGGGCGCTGGGTCGCGCTCGCGGGTGCGCAGCACCTGTTGTTGATCGACCGCACGACCTCCCTGCCGCCCGAGAGCATCGCGGACGGCGCGGTGCAGGGGCTTGCATGGCAGGCGGATGCAAGCGAGCTGTGCGCGCTGATCGAGGAAGAGGTCGTCGAGATCACGCTCCGGCCGACGCCCACGATCATTCATCGCTACATGGCGGGCGCGCTGGCCGCGCTCGGTGTCACGCGCGGTCGGATGCTCGCGGCGAGTCCGAGTGGCGTCGTCTGGGTGCTGCGCCAGAACACGTTCGTACGCGCGAGCGGAAGCGATTTCTCGCTCGGGCTCCACAACTCGCGCGGCGACGCCATCGTCGCAGGTCGACCGACCGGCTTCACGGTGCTCACCGATCAAGGCGACCTCGCGGTCACCAGCCCCTCGCCACTGATGCATGTCGATGCGTCGTCGCGGAGCTCGTTCGTCGTCGGCACAACCGATGGCAAGGTGCTCGTGTGGGAGCTCGACGCGATGCTGCCGCGCGTGGTCGGCGACGAGGGGACGGTCGCGGCGGCGTTCGTCACCGGCGATCGAGTGGTCGCGACGTACGTCGGGAGTCCCGCGCAGTGGATCGATCTCAAGACCAACAAGGTGTCCGAGCTCGGCCCGATCGCAGGTATCTCGCAGCTCGTTCCAGCACCGGATGGCGATCGGGCGGTGGTGATCGACGGAACCCATCACGGTCGGATCGTCGCGCCGGCGGGCGAGCCCGTCGATCTCGGTGACGATCTCGAAGCCGCGGCCTTTCTCGACGACAACCGGCTCGTCCTCGCGACCTCGCACGGAGAGATCTCGGTCGCGAACGAGGTGCTCGTGCAGCGCGCCGCAGCGGTCACGGCGCTCGCGACCGCAAGCGGCGGCTGGATCGCGGCAGGATTCGCCGACACATCGATCTGGCGCACGAACCTCGCGACCCGCGCCGCGACCTCGCTCGCCGTCGAGCTCGCGACCACACGTGACGCGCTCGCGTTCGCGGGTGATGGCGATGTGGTCTACGGCGTCGGCACGGAGCTGCGGGTCTGGCGTGCCGATGGTGCCAGGGCGGTGATCGCGAAGCTCGGTCGCCCGATCGTGACCGTCACTTCGATCGGTGAGGGTCGAGTGATCGCGATCGCGACCGACGGCAGTGCGGTGATCGCCGACAAGCTCCGACCCGCCGGCTCGTCGCCGATCGCCTTGCCGATCGCGAACGCGTCTCTCGCTAGCGATGGTTCACTGATCGGCGCGCTCGCGATGAACGGCACGATCGAGCTGCTCGATCCGGTGATCAACGAACGCTGGCCACTCGCCGAGCCTCGCGATCCGGAGATCCCGAATACCGTCCAGACCCAGCGCGCGTTCGTGCGCAGCGTGGCGCTGGCGCCCGATGGTCGCCGGCTCCTCGCGATCACCGCGAATCACCTACTGGTCTGGACGATCGCGCTACCGTCATCCGCCGCCGCCACCGCCACGTGGGCCAAGGCACTCTCGAACGCGACGGCGAGTGCGTCCGGTACCCTCGAATGGAAGCTCTAGTGCTACAACCACGTCGGTGACTCCGTTCCGTTTGTACGATTCGTGGCGCCGTTCGAAGGTGACGTTCGAGCCCCTGGTCCCTGGCCACGTCGGCATGTACGTCTGCGGACCCACGACCTACGCGCCGGCTCATATCGGTCACGCGTACTCCGCGATCGCGTTCGATACTGTGCGGCGCTGCCTCGAGTTTCTCGGCTGGCAGGTCAAGTACGTCCGCAACGTCACCGACATCGACGACAAGATCATCAACCGCGCGAACGAGCTTGGCGAGGATCCGTTCGCGCTGTCCGCACGGTTTGCTGCCGAATACAACCGCGACATGGCGCGCTTCGGCGTGCGCTCTCCGTCGGTCGAACCGAAGGTCACCGAGCATATCTCGCAGATCACTAGCGTGATCGCGAAGCTGATCGCGAACGGCCTCGCGTACGACGTCCATGGCGACGTGTTTTACGAGGTCTCGAAGTTCGCGCCCTACGGCAAGCTCTCGGGCCAAACCCTCGACGACCTTCAAGAAGGCGCGCGGATCAGCGTCGACGAGCGCAAGCGCGCCCCTGCGGACTTCGCGCTGTGGAAGTCGGCAAAGCCGGGCGAGCCGTCCTGGGATTCGCCGTGGGGAAAGGGCCGCCCCGGCTGGCACATCGAGTGCTCTGCGATGACGGTGACGCATCTCGGAGAGACGTTCGACATCCATGCCGGTGGCAAGGATCTGATCTTTCCGCACCACGAGAACGAGATCGCGCAATCGCAGGGCGCCGATGGTCCGGATACGTTCGCGCAGTACTGGATGCACAACGGCTTTTTGAACTTCGAAGGCGTGAAGATGTCGAAGTCGCTCGGTAACGTCTTCAACTGCGAGCAAATCGCGGAGGCGGTCGGCGGTGACGCGCTGCGCTTCTTCTGCGTCTCGCACCACTACCGTTCGCCGGTCGATTTCGAGGTTCAGGTGGTCGCGCAGTCGCCCCCGGTCGTGCAGTTCCACAGCCTCGAGGCCGCCGATCGCAGCCTCTCTAGGTTCTACGAGACGCTGCAGCGGATCGACGCGTTCATCGCGCAAGGTGGCGATGCGGGCGAAGGCGCCGTGCTGCCCGAGGTCGAGAAGCTGCTCCCGGACGCGCACGCGGCGCTCGCCGACGATTTCAACACGCCGGTCACGATGGCGGCGCTGCACGCGGCGGCGCAGCTCGCGAACCGCTTGCTCGACGAGGGCAAGGGCCTCGACAAGCAGGTCCGTCGCCGCACGCTCGCGCGGCTCGGCAAAGATCTCCGCACGGTCGGAGGTGCGATCGGCATCTTCGAGCGCTCGCCCGCCACGTACCTCGCGGAGCGTCGAGCGCGGTTGGTAAAGAAGAAGAGCATCGATGTCGCGCTGGTCGCGACGAAGATCGCCGAGCGCACCGCCGCTCGCGCCGCGAAGGATTGGAAGCGCGGCGACGAGATCCGCGCCGAGCTCGCGATGCTCGGTGTCGCGCTGCACGACGGCACCGGAGGCACCGACTGGTCGGTGCAGGATTAGCGTGGCCTCCGACGACAACAAGAAATCGCGCGCCCTCGTCGTCCAGCATGACGAAGCCGCGCTGGAGCGGCCGATGATCGCTACCAATCTCGATCGCGCCGGTAAGGGCCAGCTCGTCTACGTCGGCCGCGATGGTGAAGTAAAAAATCCGGCGGCGGTGCAGAAACGTCAGTTCGCTGCGTACGTCACGTTCGGTGGAATCACCGCTGCGGGCGTGGCGTTGGCGGCAACGAGCTTTCCCATGCTGGTGCCGTTTTATCTCGCGCTCGGTGGCCGGTTTCTCGGCACGGTCCGGGCGGTCAAGCGCGTGAACGAAGCGAGCGTCGCGCTCTCGAAGGGCGACTCCGTCCTCGGTCGCGCGCTCGCCGAGCCGGTCACGCGCGCGTGGTGGGCGCCCGCGCGCGTGCGTGCGCTCGCCGAGCTTCGCGTCGCGATCGCGGACGCGCTGGAGGGTCACGGCGAGAAGGCACTCGATCGCGTTCGTCACGCGCGCGCGAAGCTCTCGCCGAGGCTGATCCAGCATCAGTTCTCGCACTACACCGAGATCAACTTGCTCACGGCGCTCGGTCGCACGAAGGAAGCGCGCGCGATCCTCGAGGCGCGCGGTGGTGTGCCGCAAGGTGAAGTGCTCAAGCTGTCGTACTGGATCGCCGAGATGCATCTGTGGGTCGCCGAACCGCCAGCTCGGCTCGATCTGGACGACGGCGAGCTGCACGATCGGATGCGCAAGGGGCTCTCGATGACCGCGGGCGCGGATCTACTGCTGCTGTGCTCGTGGGCCTATGCGTTCAAGGGCGAGCACGACGAAGCGCGCTTCGCCTGGCGCCAATCCAAGGAGCGCGAGGGTTCGCAGCGCCTCGAGATCTCGATGCCGAAGCTCGCGGCGTGGATGGAGCAGTACAGAGCTCAGCATCCCGAGGTCGACGAGCCCGAGCCCGATCCGATCGACGAGCTGTAACGACTCGGCCGAGCGGCGGCCCGTAGAGTTTCGGCGAACCCCTTACCGATCAAGCGATTGATCCAAGCCGAGAGAGCGATCCGAGGGACTATTTCTCGTCGGCGTCTTCGCTCAGATACGCGAGGATCACTTCGTCGAGACTCTTCTCGCTGATCAGGCCCTGACCGAAACCACGGCCTTCATCCTCCCGCGCCATGCGAACTTTCGGAGCAGGCGTCCCCGGCGGCTTCGCCGGTGCACCGACGATCACCGCAGGCCTCGTCATGACGACGTTGCCCGACGAGTGCGGTCCCGTGGCGCTCGTGCTGTTTGTCGCCGTGCGGCTCGTGATCGGCGCGGTGAGATGCGGCGTCCGAGGCGGCGTCTGCGTGCGCCCACCGTCAGGCGCGTGCGGAACGCCATCGGACGGTGGAGCCGTCGACGCGCGTGGAATGCCATCAGACTGCGGCGGTCGCGCTTGTGGCTGCAACACACTCGGAATCGGCGGCGTCGACGGTGCGCCCGTGCGAGCCGGACCGGGCTGCGAGGTCTGCGCTTGGGTCGGAGCGCGCCTTGGTGGCGCCAGGCCTGCGGGTACCGCGACGCGACCGGTGAGCTCGCGCAGCGGCACGTTCTCTTGCGATGCGACATCGCGACGCCGCATCGAGTACTGCCCCGGGCGTTCGGAGCGCTCGCCCGGTGGCGGCTCGACCGACGGCGGCGACGGTGCGTAGATCTCGATCGCTTCGCTATCGCCGCGATTGCGTGATGCGTCGGGCGGCAACGGCCTCGACATCACCGAGGGTGACGTCACCGCAGGACGCGAGGGCGGCCGCACGGCGGGCAACGTGGCGGCACCGTGGCTCGGTGGCCGCGACGGATTCGCCATCCGCGTCGACTGGTGCTCGGGCGCCGCGCGCGACGGAATGCCGTCGCTCGGAATCGTGTTGTCGGGAGCGATCGCCGAAGGGATGCCGTCTTCGTACGGATTGTCGACGGCGGTATCGCGCGGCGTGCGCATCCGACCGCTCTCATTGGGATCATGCTTGATGATCTCGATCTCCGGTGACGAGTCCATAGACAGCGGGATCGAGGTGCGGCTGTCGGTCGCCGTGCGCCCCGGAATCGGCGGCGGCGTGAGGCTGCGATGCGGGACCGCAGGAGAACGAATGCCCGGGTTCGAGGTCGCGGACCTGGGACGCTGCGCGGTTGGCAGCGTTGCCTCGGCGTGCACGTCAGCGACGGGTGCGGCGGTCGATCCGCTGCCGGCGGTTGCGACCGGCGAGGGCGGCTCCATGCTGCGGAACTGCGAGCTCTTGCTCGTGCGATCCGCGGTCTGCGTCCTCGGCTTCGCCGCTTCCGTGGGCGAAGGAACCGTGCTCTCGCGTTTCGCGCGAACGGCGGGTTGCTCGACCTGCTCGGCGACCGCAAGCGGCATGACGTCGAGCTGTTCGGTCGGTGGTCCACCCGGATCGGTGCCTGCGCGGTCGACCACTTCCTCGACGCCGCGCTCGATCGTGATCTCGGGATCGGAGACCCGGAGCGCCGGATTCGCGGCGACCTCGCGCGGCTCGAGCCCCTCGACATTCGCGAGGTACACGTCGATCTTGTCGTCGAACGTGTGGATCTTGAGGTCCCTGAGCACCGCTTTGTGCTGGGACTGCATCAACGACTTGATCGCGTCCTCGGACGCACTTCCATCGTAGACGAGCTTTCTGGACGAGATGATCACGCCCCCGTGAAAGAGGTGCGTGAACAAATGGGGGCTCATCACACCCGAGTCCTCGGTCTGGACGTGAAAAACCAAACCTCGGTACCGGACGTTATGGTTGTACCCGAGGATGGGTGAGCGCTTGGCCACCGGGCTTTCAGGGTACCACGTCGGCGCGGGCTTGTAATTCCAGCGCCAGGTTGGTACTCACACGAACTCGGGCTCCAATTCAGGAGCCGATTTGGAGGACCCCGCCTAGCGGGGTGAGCATATCTCGTGGCTATCAATGCGGAGTCCCAGTTCGTCGAGCTCGTCCGGTCGTGGATCGTTTCTTTACCCCATGACCTGAAGATTGCGTTCGACGCCATGGACGACGAGAACCTGCCGCGCCCGACGCGCGAGCTGGCTACCGGCGTCGCAATGTATATTTGCTCCCCCAAGGAGTCGGTTCAAGGCAACGACGCGGTGGTCAGCTTCGCTGACGACGCGGTGCTGCTGCGGCTCGCGCTCCAGAAGGCGCTCGGCAAGGGTGAGGACGAGGACGCGTTCCGCGACCGCTTCCCCGAGTTGTTCGAGGGCATCGAGGCAAACCTCGCACTCTGCAAGTCCGTCATGGGCGAGCTGATGTCGTGGCTCGAGTCGAAGGTCGGCACGCTCGCGTCGAAGACCGCCAGCTACAAGAGCAAGAAGCTCGCGGTGTACCTCGACAACGAGGAAGCGCGCGAGCAACTCGTCGACGATGGCTTGGTGTTCCGCACCGACTATCCCGTCGACGAGAAGACCATTGGCGACAAGCTCAAGAAGGTGACCACGATCATCGAAGCGATGAAGCGTGCTCGCACCGACGAAGCTCGGGCCAAGGGCATCCCGGCCTGATCTACAGGTCGACGAGCTCGAAGCCGGTGAGCGGCTCGCCGAGAAAGCGGGGCGCTAGCTCGTCGAGTCGCGACGTATCGGTAGCGAAGCAGTCGAGCCGACCCGCAGCGCTACGGCGATTCGCGCCGCTGCCGAGCGCTTCTTTCGCCATTTCGGCCATCGCCCCCGCCGAGTCGACGACGGCGACCTCGTGCTTCGCGAGATCGTTCGCGACGCGCTGGAGCACGTTCGCGAGCAGCGGGTAATGAGTGCAACCGAGGACGAGCGTGTCGATCGCCGGATCCTGCACGAACAGGTGCGTGAGATAGCGCCGCGCGACGAGCGACGCGATGTCGTCGTCGGTCCAGCCTTCCTCGGCGAGCGGCACGAGCAACGGACAGGCGAGCTGGGTGAGCTTCGCGCTCGGGTCGCGCACCGCGATGGCGCGGCCGTACGCATTCGACCGCACGGTGCCGAGGGTACCGATCACGCCGATGTGACCGTTTTTCGTTGACGCGAGGGCGCTCGTAGCCCCGGGCTCGACCGCGCCAATCACCGGAACGCGCGTGGCCTCCTGGAGCGCGGGCAGTGCGCTCGCCGAGGCCGTGTTGCAGGCAATCAGCACCATCTTCACGCCGCGATCGAGCAAGAATTGCTGGCAGCCGAGCGAGTATTTCTCGACGGTGCGAGGGCTCTTACTTCCATAAGGAACGCGCGCGGTGTCGCCGAGATAAACGATGTCCTCCCCGGGCAGCGCCATACGAAGCGCTCTCACAACGGTGAGTCCGCCCACACCGGAATCGAACACCCCGATCGGGTGACGCTTGGTCATAGTTTTCATCCCCTTCTCCGAGGAGGAGAGGGTTCTATAACTGACGACGTCGACTCTTGCCCCATAGCGACTCCGGATTGTGACTGACTGTCACAGCCGGCTAGGTAACTTGCCATGAGGCGAGCCACATTCGCTACGGAAACGCGTCAGCGACGCGAACGCTTCCGCGATGTTTTAGAGGCGGACCGACGGCTCTTACGCCCTTCGAATGCCCACAAAAGATCGAGGAAGGTCGCGGGCTTCTGTGAGAGCCCCGCGTAAAACTGCGTGATCCCGGGCATGCAACGCTCGGCTTCAGGCAGCTGATGCTCGGTAATACGACCCTGCATTAGCGCGAGCCCAATGAGCACGATCGGGACCAAGCTGTGAACCCGCCATTCTCCGACGGAGATTTCGCACGTAACGTACGTTCGTATGTGCGGGTAGTCTCGTGATAGAGGTTCCACGCCGTGTCGTCCGAGCAGACCGCATCCGACCGTATTCATGGCCTCGTCGAGGCGAATCCCGTCGTCATCGTCGAGGTCGCTGGCGCCATCGCGTCGGAAGGGCGAATGCCGCCCGAGGGCATCACGCGCGCTGCGCAGGACCACGTAGGACGCCTCGTCGACTCCGACAAGGCGCATCTCCGAGCTGCGGTCGAGACCACCCTCATGGGCCGGGAGATCGACGTCGCGCTCGAATGGCTGCAGCAGGTCGGCGCGATGAAGGTGCTGTTCCCGGAGCTCGAGGCGACGGTCGACCTGACCCAGGAAAATGACCGCCAACACAAGGACGTATGGGCTCACACCAAGCAGGTCGTGAAGCAGACCGTCCGGCGCCCGCTCGTTCGCTGGGCCGCGCTGCTCCACGATATCGGCAAGGTACCGACCCGGACGTTCACCGAGGCAGGCGTCCACTTCCACGGTCACGCCGAGGTCGGCGCGCGGATGTTCGACAAGATCCATGCGCGCTTTGCCTTCGCGCGCGACGAGCGCCAGACGATTCGCTTTCTCGTGAAGCATCACCTGCGCACGAACCAGTACAGCCTGCAGTGGACCGATTCGGCGGTGCGTCGCTTCCATCGCGAGATGGGGCCGCACATGACGGACCTCCTGGATCTGTCGCGGGCCGACATCACGTCCAAGCGACCGGGCCGCCGCAAGTCCCTCCTCGAGCAAATCTCGGCACTGCACGATCGCGTCGAGGTCCTCGTCGAAGCGGATGCGAAGTTGCCGCCGCTTCCCGGGGGCGTCGGGACCGCGATCATGGACGCGTTCGAGATCGCGCCGAGCCGGCTGATCGGCGATCTCAAACGCTTGCTCGAGGCCGCGATCACGCGCGGCGAGCTCGAGGCGCGACGCGAAGACGGCTATTACGTGACGTTCCTCGCGCGCCAGCACCTCGTGCCGAACGTCGCAGAGGAGCTGCGCGCCAAGATCGCCTCGGGCGTGATGTTCGAAGATAGTGATGAAGGCCTGCACAAGGGCGTCGAACTCGAGGACGATTCGCCAGGCGTACTGTCGTGCGGTCACGATCCCGAGAACGATCCATGCCTGCATCGCGACGTCGATCCCGAAGCCGTTCGCCGCTGAGCGAAGCCGTGACTTGCTCGCGCTGTCCGGCGTCTCCGGCCGTGGCCTACAGGCTGCGCTTCGGCGACACGACCGCCGACGCGACGAGCAACCCGCACGCGATCGCGAGCGCGACGACGAACATCGCGAACAACGTCTCCACACCCGACATCGTGTTCTTGTCGAGTAGCGAGGTCATGCCGCGAAAGCCGAGGCTACCGGGTACGAGCAGGAACACGGCCGGCACCTGGAGGACCTGCGCCGGCCGGTTGAGATAGCGCGCGTAGAGGTTCGAGAGCACGCCGAGAGCGAACGCACCGACGAGCACGCCCATCTGGTTGCCGAGCCAGATCGTGCCGAGACGGCTGCCGACGTAGCCGGTCGTGCACGCACCCATGATCCAGCCGATCTGCTTCCACTTCGCCTGGACCACGACCGCCACGCCGAACGACGACACGCCGAGCGCGACCCATTGCGCCCACTCGGGCAGCGGCACCGGCGCGTTACCGCGAACGTGCACGATCGCGTGTGCGAGCTGCTCCCCGAGCGCCACCCCGACGACGAGCTCGAGCAACACGATGACCGCGGCGACGAGCCGCGCGGTGCCGGAGATCAATTGCCGGGAGGCGAGCTCGCTCATCGCGATCGTGAGCGACATGCCGGGCAGCAAGATGATCAGGGCGGCGACGGTGACGAGCGACGGATCGATGGCAGGCCAGAAGTGCGAGCCGACCGAGGCCGCGAACGCCGCGAATGCCGCCGAGACGAGCTCGAGCACGCGCGCCTGATCGATCGAGCGTGCGAGGTACTGGGTGAGAAACCCGAGCACGAGACCGATCGCACCCGCCGCCGCGACATCTTCGATCCCACCGCCGAAGAACACCGCGAGCGAGGCCGCGGTGACGCCACCCATCAAGGTGCCGACCGGGCGATTGAACTGCGATGCCGAGGCGATGATCTTTACGAGCTCGATCACGCCATCGGCTGGCGAGAGGTGATGTGCCGCGACGTCCTCTGCAAGCTGATCGACGAGGGCGAGCTTGCCCATATCGAGCTCGCCCGCTTCGACCCGCATCATCCGGGTCTTGAGCTCGGTCGGTCGACCGAAGCTCATGATGATGGTGGTCGGTGTGGTGAACAGCTCGGCTTCGAGGCCGAGCCGGTCGCAGCAGTTCTTGAGCCCCTGCTCGAGGCGATGCGCAGGTGTGCCGTAGCGATGCAGCGCCCGACCCAGGGCCAGCACGAAGCCAACGGCGGACTCGTCCATCACTGCAGGCACGGCATCGCAGAATATGGGGTGGAGCCCGAAAACACGAACGCCCAGGCGGCAACCCAGGCGTTCGCGCGGTCCGAAGACCCTAACTAATTATTTTAATGGCCGTTTGTCGGAATCAAGAACGTAGCGGCAAACGTGGCGGGAGGCAGCGACCTCATCGCGTACCCCAGGTAGAGCAACTACCGCGCCATCGCGACCCACCTCACGCAATGGCTTGTTTTTGTGGAACTCCCGTGTTAACGAAGCTAACGAATTCCGCTTCAAGCGAGCCCGATATGCGACATCCGTGTCGCGCGGCTCCGGAGCATACGCAACGAATTGCAGAGCGGCTTTAAATGCAAAACATGTTGGTGGTGAACGCCGAGGGCCCCGAGACCCGTGTTGGGGTCATCGAAGAGGGCTCGCTGGCCGAGTTTTTTGTCGAGCGCAAACGCGAGCGCGGCATGGTCGGCAACATCTATCGCGGCAAAGTCTCGCGGGTGTTGCCGGGAATGCAGGCGGCGTTTGTCGATCTCGGCCCGAAGGTGGAGCGCGCGGCGTTCCTCTACGTCGCGGACATTCTTGGCGGTGATGCCGCGAGCCTGTTCGAAGACAGCGAGACCGACGACTCGGGAGACGAGTCGCCCGAGGGTGCCGCGTCGCGGATCGCGCGCTCGCGCAAGCAGCTCGCGAATCGCAAGATCGAAGACCTAATCAAGCCCGGCCAGAACGTCCTGTGCCAGGTGACCAAGGATCCGATCGCGCTCAAGGGCGCGCGCGTCACGGGCTACCTCTCCTTGCCCGGTCGCTACTCGGTGTTCATGCCGCACGTCGCGCAGATCGGCGTATCCAAGCGCATCGGCTCGGATAAAGAGCGCCGCCGCCTGCGCGACATCGTCAACGCGGTACGGCCGAAGGGCACGGGCTTCATCGTCCGGACCGCCGCCGAAGACGCGAACGATCAAGAGATGCGCGACGACGTCGACTTCCTCGCGCGCCTCTGGGGCGAGATCGAGCGGCGTGAAGAAGGCATGACAGGCCCTGGCCTGGTCTACGCCGACTTCGATCTGGCGCTGCGCTGCGTGCGCGACCTCATGCGCGAGGACACCTCCGAGATCGTCATCGACGACGAGGAAGAGTACGAACGCGTTCGCAAGTTCACGATGGCGTTCCTCCCGCGCTTCACCGAGCGCGTGAAGAAGTACGAGCACCGGCGCCCGATTTTTGACCACTATCATATCGAGCCCGCGCTTCGCCAGGCCGTCGCGCGTCGTGTACCGCTCCACAGCGGTGGCTCGCTCGTGATCGATCAGGGCGAGGCGCTCACCGCGATCGATATCAACACCGGATCGTTCACGAACACCGGCTCGGGCAACCTCGAAGACACGGTCACCGCGAACAACCTCGAAGCCTGTGAGGAAGTGGCGCGCCAGCTCCGGCTGCGCAACATCGGCGGCATCATTGTCATCGACTTCGTCGACATGGAGAAGGAAAACAACCGCCGCAAGGTGTGGGACGCCTTCCAAAAAGCGCTGTCGCGCGATCGCTCGCGCACGAACGTCACGAAGATCAGCGAGCTCGGGCTCGTCGAGATGACGCGCAAGCGAACACGTGAATCGCTCGTGCAGTTGCTCACCGAGCCGTGCCCGACCTGTGAAGGCTCGGGCGTCGTCAAGTCGGTAATCACCGTCGCCTACGAGATCCTGCGTGAAGTCCGACGCAGTGGCATGACCGTCGAGAACGACAAGGTCGAGCTCGAGTGCGCGCCGCGGGTCGCCGAGATCCTGCAGCGCCAGGAGCGCGACTATCTCGATCTGCTCGAGAAGCGCTTCCAGAAGCTGATCACTGTCGTCGGCCAAAAGGGCTGGAAGCCGGAGCAGTTCCGCGTTGCCGGCAAGATGTCGACCGAGATCGCAGCCGAAGCTGCGGCCGAAGCCGCGCCGCTCGCGCCGCGCAACACGCTCGGCCCGGGTGGTGGCAACCGCGGTGGCGGTGGTGGTGGCGGCGGAGTTGGCGGTGGCGGCGGAGTTGGCGGTGGCGGTGGCGGTGGCGAAGCTAGCGGTGGTGGTGGCGCGCCGGGGGGACGTCGTCGTCGTCGCGGTGGCCGCGGTCGCGATCGCGCCAGCGCCTAGCTCCCGTGCAGCTCGGTCAGGGCGGCGGTCATGATCTGCGTGGCAAGTGAATCGTAGGTGCACATGATCACGCGCATCGGAAGCGCATGCACCTCGAGCTCCGCGTGCACCGTCGCGAGCGCGGTATCACCACCATCCGCCCGATCTCGCCATGCGCGACCAGGTACTCAGGTGCGGTCCGGTCGAGTAGGCTTGTGCCGTGACCACCCGCCACGTCATCAAGATCGCGCGCGAGCAGTACAAGTTCTCGTGCGCACACATGACCGTGTTTCCGGACGGCACCAAAGAACGGTTGCACGGTCACAACTACTCGATCGCGGTGGCCCTGGAGGTGAGCTCGATCGAGCTCGCGAAGATGATCCCGTTCCAGATGCTCAAGCAGGTGCTCGCGGAGCTGTGCGCCACGTTCAAGGAGCACGTGCTGATCGCGACGAACAATCCGCACTTCGTGATGAAGACCGAGCAGCCCGAGCTCGAGTTCACGCTGTGCGGCGAGCGCTACGTGCTGCCGCGCGGTGATGCGCTGCTGCTACCGCTCGACAACATCACCGCGGAGAGTCTCGCGGCACATGTCGCAGAGCTGCTCGCGCCGAAGCTGCGAGGGCCGACGACGTTGGCGCTCGAAGTCACGGTCGAAGAGAGTCCCGGTCAGGGGGCGTCGACGACGATTTCGCTGAGCTAGTCCGACGGATCTCGGCCTCATCGAAACGCGAACCGGAGGTGTTACGCGGGCACATGGACTGCTCATCCCATGACACGCGCCGACCTCGACGAAGTTGTCCGACCTTCGCGCGCGCGAAAGAACGCTCGAGGAGCACCCAGCTCCTCGAGCCGAATGACGACAGCGAGCGCGTTAACGGCGCGCGCGCCAGACGAGCGCGTTACCGGCGCAGCGCGAGGCGCGCAAGCACGAGGCAGACGACCGCGTTGACCGCGAGCCAGATCGAAGCCGCGACCGGCACGTAGTGCAGCGACATCATCGGCACGACCGCGAAGAACGCGAGGTGAGCGGCGACACCGACCGCAAGGCCCGCGAGCGGTGCGCGCAGCTTCGGCATGCCGTACCCGATCGCGAGGGCCGCGAGCGGAATCAGCGCGCTGAAGAACAGCACGTTGCCGTGACCGTTCACGCCGAGCAGCGAGAGATCCCACGAGGGCAGACCGTGCGTGAGCGCGTGGATGACCGGCAGCGATGAAAGCGACGGCGCGATGTAAGGCAGGAAGAACAGGCCCGAAGCACCGACGCCGACCCCGGCGAGGTAGCCGAGGCCCAGCTTGGTGCCGAGTCCCTTACGACGTGCCGAGGCGGCGACTGCTGCGGCAAGGAGGAGGCCGAGGCCAAACTGCGCGCCACCGGTCTCGCCGCGTGCTTTCTTGATCGCGGCGGGCGCGTCGATGATGCCCGCGCCGTACTTGTCGGTCGAGAAGCTCTGGTTCGACGGTTTGCGCGCGCTCGCCTTGAGGATTGCTTCGACCTTGTCGGGGTTCGTGATGCCTTCACCGACCACCAGTGCCGCGACGCCCGCCGCGTGGGGCGACGCCATCGAGGTGCCCATGAACGTGAAGTAGCCGTCCTGGCTCGGGTCGCCGATCTTGATCGTGTTTTGCAGCACGCCGTCGGGCATGCCGTCGTTGTTCTGATCGACGCGGGTGTTGCCGCCCGGCGCCGCGATGTCGATGTCCTTGCCGTAGTTCGAGTAGAACGTGACGCTCTCGTCGAACTGGGTCGCCGAGACCGCGACCGCGCCGGGGTAGGCGGCCGGATAGCCGACCTTGCCGCGCGATTCGTTACCAGCGGCGCAGATGATCGTGACGCCCTTGTCATGCGCATACGCGACGGCCTTCTTCAGCACGTTCGAGGGGAACGCGCCACCGAGCGACATGTTGATGACCTTCGCGCCGTGATCCGCGGCGTAGCGCATCGCGTCGCTGATGCCCGCGACCGAGCCCCCGCCGCCGGCCGAGAGCACCTTGAGCGGCATGATCTTGACGTTGAGCGCGACGCCCGAGACGCCGATCCCGTTGTTAGTCGCTTGCGCGATCGTGCCGGTGACGTGCGAGCCGTGGCCATTATCATCGCTCGCGTGGGTGGTGTCGCCGACAAAGTCGTAGGGGTCGACGAACGTGAGGCCCGCGAGGTCCGGGAGCTGGTGGAACTTGCCGTAGTTCTCGTACGCGACGCCGGTATCGAGGACCGCGACGATGACGCCATTGCCATCGCCGAGCTTCCACGCCTCGGGCATCCCGATCTGACGGAGGTGCCACTGGAACTTGTAGTCAGGGTCGTTCGGGAAGCCGGGCTCCGCGGGCGTCGGGGCTGGCGTCACTTCGGTCATCTCGCTCGGATCGAGCTTCATGTACGAGTCGGGCTCCACGATCTCGACGAGCGAGCTCGCCGAGAGCAGCGCGATCGTCGAGGCTTCGTTCGCGGCATCGACGTGCGCGCGGAAGAGCTTGGTGGCCGCCGCCGTCGAATCGACGAGCGCCAGCTTCACGTGAGCCTGCGCTTCGAGCGCCGCTATCTGAGCAGGCGTCGCGTCGTCTTTGAGATCGACCAAGATGTCGTCCGGATCCATGGCGAGCACCGCCTCGGGATCGGTCGCTCTGATCTGCGCCTCTTTCGTGGATTCCGGTTCGCGGAACTTCCACCAGATGATCACGAGTGCCGCGATCACCAACAGCCATACGATGCGCGAAAAGCCGCTCTTGCGCGGCGGATGCTGCTCGTCGTCCATGACTACAAGTATAAGGCTTAAATCAGAATTCGCTCGTCCGACAAAATGTCGCCCTCCCCCAGCAGGAGCTGGGTATCGGTCTCGCGACCTTCGGCCAACACTCCGAGATAGCTCTTGATTTCGGGAATCTCGCCGACGCTCGGGTCGACCTCCTCGCGGACCAGAAACAACACTGCGACGGACATGGGCAAAACGACGCCCGGTCGTAGGGGAAGCGATGACCTTCGATCCGCGACGCGGATTCGCACATCGTAATCAAGCGGCGCAGCGGAGGCGATCGCGCCGTAGAGCTCGAGTGCCCGAGGTTGGGACCTCGCGAACCATGACGCGGCACCGCGCTTCACGTCCCCGAGACTCACCGTGCGCAAACGGTCATGTATAGTGCGGGACTCGTTCGGGGGATCCGTGAAGAAATGCGCTAGCTGCTCCAAGGACCTGCCGGATGCCGCGCTGCATTGCGTGTTTTGCGGTGCGAAACAACCTCCGGCGCCCGCAGTGCAAGGCGGGCTCGCGAAGACCGCGTTCGGTTATTCGAACGAAATGATGGAGCAACTCAAGGGCTCGCAACCCGGCGTGCCGCCGCTGCGGCAACAAGCGCCGGCGCAACCACCGACGCTGGTCGCGCGACCCCACTCTCCGTCACAGCAACCGCCCTCGGGGCTCGCGCCTGGCGCGGCGCCGAATGCCGCGCCGAGTGCCGCGCCTGGCGCCGCGCCGAACGCCGCGACGATGTTTGTCACGGGTGGTCCACCGGTCAATCAAGCCGCGTTCATGCAGACCGCTGTCGCGGCACCCGAGCCGCAATATCGGCCGGCACAGCCGCTCCCGAATCTCCAACCCCCGGGCATGGGTGGCATGGGCGTCCTCGGCCCGCCTGGAACCTTCACGCAGGCGATACCGCCGCCGTACCAAGGTGGTCAACGTCCCGGTCAAGCACAGCAAACAGGGCGACCCGTCGAGCCGTGGAAGCACGCCCTGCCGCTGCTCATGATCATCTGGGGTGCAGCGACGCTCCTCGCGTGGGCAGCGCCCACTCACATCAGCCCGATTCACTTCGCGTGGGAAGGCTTGATGGATGCGCCTGGCACCCTCAAGATCCTCGCGCTCCTGCCGCCAGCGATCGGCCTGCTCGGCGTGGTGCTCGGCTTGATCCCGATGACGATATTGCCGCGCGGCATCCTCGCCACGCTGATCGGTGCCTCGGGCTTCGTCGTTCCAGTCGCGATGATTGGCGAGCTTCCAGATTGGCATCTGCTCGCGCCGATCGTCGGCGTCGCGATGATCGTGCCCGGCCTTGTCGTGCGTAGCCGCTACGTCGACTCGCTCTTCGCGCGCCTGCTCGTGACCTTCGGCGTGATCGCCGTGCTCGTGCCGTTCGTGATTCCGGACCACGGCGAGATTCCGCTGATCATGTTGTTCAAGTCGCTGATCGACGGCCACATGCACGGCGAGCAGATCTTGACCGTCGCGATGGTCGTGTTCGTTTTGCTGCATTTCATCGTGTGGCTGCCAGGCCCCTCGACGGCAGGCTCGGCGCTGTTCGCGTGGGTCTGGATGCTCGCGCCGCTGATCATTTTCGGCTCCTCGATCAGCGAGCACCTCGATCAGGTCGCCGAGATTGCGAAGACGAGCCCGTCCATGCTCGTCGGGTGGGTACCCGCGAGCACCTTCATCATCTTCGCCGGCTACGGCCTCGCGTCCGTGTTCGGCAAACAACTCGAGTAGTCGTGGGTCTTCGTCGCGAAGTCGTGATAGGCCGGACCGTCCTCGGGCGATCGATCACGGCGATTCACTTCACGCCGCCTGGCTACGCAAAGCCGCGGCCGCCCGCGATCCTGTTCGGCGCGATCCACGGCGACGAACCCGTGAGCCAGCTGATGATGGAGCGGCTCGCGGAGGAGCTCGTCGAGCGGCCGCCTGGTCGCGACACGTGGATCGTACCGGTCGTCAATCTCGATGGCTTGCTCGCGGGCACCCGCAACAACGCGAACAACGTCGACCTCAATCGCAACTTCGAATGCCCGAGCTGGGGCGAGCAACTCCGACCTGGCTACCACCCAGGAGATGCGGCCGAGGATCAACCGGAGACCCGGGCGCTGTCCTCGTTGATCGAGCGCGTCGGCGCCGAGCGCCTGATCGCGTGTCATGCGACGTATCGGATCGTCAACTGGGATGGCCGTGGCGAGCAGCTCGCGAACGAGATGTCGGCGCTGTGCAACTATCCGGTCGAGCACGACATGGGCTATCCGTGCCCGGGTTCGTTCGGCACGAAGTACGGCGTTCACGCCGGCCTCGAAGTCATCACGCTCGAATCGCCGTACTTGGTGGCCGACGATGACGGCTGGCTGGAAGTTCGGTCAGCGCTACGCTGGTGCGTCGATCTGCCAGCGTAAGTTTCGGGCCTGATTTGACGAACCTGTGACCGGTTGTCACACTGCTGTCGATGAGGGGCCGTTGGTGGCAAGGCCTGGATCTACGCGTGCTTCGACACGTTCGTGGGGTGCTGCGCCGCCGTGGCCTCGAGCTGACGCTGGTCGAGCACCGACCTGTCGATGCGGGCGCATTTGCGGCGATCGACCCGGCCGAGCCGAACGGCGCGGGCCTGGCGCTGATCGGACCCGAGCTCTCGGCGCCCGAGGTCGAGCTGATCGAGCACATGCTCGGCGAAGCGGCGCTCGATGTCAGCCTCGCACTGCGCGATCGCGATGAAGAGCCGGATCTCGAGGCCGGCAAGCGCATGCGGTACGCCGGCATCCTCGGCGACGCGCCGAACATGCAGGAGCTGTATTCGTTGATCGAGCGCGTCGCGCCGACTGATTCGACCGTGTTGATCCAGGGCGAGAACGGCACAGGCAAGGAGCTCGTCGCGCGCGCGATCCATACGCGCTCGCTGCGCAGCGGACATCGTTTCGTCGTCACGAACTGCTCGGCCTTCAACGACAACTTGCTCGACTCCGAGCTGTTCGGGCACAAGCGCGGCGCGTTCACCGGGGCGGTCGCGGACAAGGCCGGCTTGTTCGAGACCGCAGATCTCGGCACGTTCTTTCTCGACGAGATCGGTGACATGTCGCCGACGCTGCAAGTGAAGGTGCTGCGCGTGCTGCAAGAGGGTACGTTCAATCGCGTCGGCGATACCGAGACGCGCAAGGTCGACGTCCGGATCATCGCCGCGACGAATCGCGATCTGACCGCGATGGTGCGCGAAGGTTTGTACCGTGAGGATCTGTTCTATCGGATCAACGTTATCAACGTGGCGCTGCCCGCGCTGCGCGAGCGGCGTGGAGATGTCGCGCTGCTCGTCGACGCATTCCTCACCCGACAGAGCACGCAGGCGAAGGCGCGCTCGAAGAAGCTGTCCGCGGAGTGCATGCAACGCATGCTCGAGTACCCGTGGCCGGGTAACGTGCGCGAGCTTGAGAACGAGATCGAGCGCCTCGTCGTGCTCTCGGGCCACGATCCGGTGATCGCGGAGTCATTGCTCTCGCCGCGTATTCGGACCTACACACCGGATCCCGACGCGATCGCCGATGTCGATTCGCTGCCCGCTGCGGTCGAGGCGCTCGAGCGCAAGATGATCAGCGCCGCGATGCGCCGGCACAGCGGCAACAAGACGCGCGCCGCCGAAGAGCTCAAGGTGTCACGGCGAAACTTGATCCGGCTCGTGCAGAAGTACGAGCTCGAATAGGCTCGCCGAGCTCGAGCACAAAGCTCCGACCACGTCGCGCACCCGAGATCACGCGAGCTCTGGTCGCCGGCGAGCTCTAGCAAGGGCAACCGATGAACGGGATGTCGTAGGTCGCGAGGGTCTCCAGCTCCGCGCTGTAGAAGGCGTGAGTCGGCTCGAGCCAGCCGCGGCCGAGCAACTCGGGCACCCCATCACCGTCGAGATCGACGAGCGCGTCGAGCGCGCTGAGGTTGTCGCTCTTCATCTCGCTCATCGTAATGATGCCGTCGCCCGCCACGCGGTACAGCCCGAAAAAGTTGATATCGGGGCCACCGCACGAGAGCTCCGAGCTGACGTGCACCGCGATCCAATTATCGTGCGTGCGTGGATCGGTGATCTCGATCGAGTGGATCTGCGCCGCTTCCTTCCACAACTTCTCGATGTTCAACTGGGTCGAATCGACTGCCATCGTCTGGTCGTGCGCGAAGGCCGCGCGCACTTCTTTCGCGACCGCCGAAGCGAGCAGAGGACCGGATCGGGAACGAATCGCGAAGCTGCATGGAGCGGCTGATTGCAACCACTAGACCGGTGCTCAGATCTAATTATTTCAGTTACTTAGACAATAGCGCGTACGTGAAGACACGCTCGTGTGGCTAGGCGACAGACATCAACGCCTCGGGCAGATCCGGATGTTTCCAGGAAAACCCGAGTGTACGTAAGCCCGCCGGGACGACCCTGCGGCCATTCAGTAAAGTCTCCGCGAGCTCGCCGACTGCGATCCGCAAGGCAAACGCCGGGACGGGTAACCAGCTCGGGCGATGGAGCGCGCGACCGAGCTGCTTGGAAAACTCGGCATTCCGCACCGAATCGGTGACGAGGTTCAATGGCCCGCGATAGCGCGGGTCGTCGACCGCGGCGAGATACGCTGCGATCACGTCGTCGACGTGGATCCACGAGAACCATTGCTGGCCGCTACCGATGCGTCCACCTGCGAACAGCTTGAATGGCGTCTCCATCTTCGCGAGTGCACCGCCGCGTTCACCGAGTACGACACCGGTCCGCATCATCACGACCCGCACGCCGAGTGGTTCCGCGGTGCTCGCTTCGGCCTCCCACGCCTTGCAGAGCTTCGCGAGAAAATCGTCGCCGGATGGGTCGGTTTCGATGACCGCGTCGTCGTCGAATTCACCGACAGAGGTCTGTGCAAACGGGTAGTAATCGACGCCCGAGGCCGAGACCAGCACGCGAGGACGGCTCGCCGCTTTGCCGATCGCCGCGACGATATTACGTGTCGATTCGATCCGGCTATCGCGCAAGATCTGCTTCTGACGCGCATCCCATCTCTTGCCCGCGATCGATTCGCCAGCGAGATGGATGATCGCTTCGATGCCGTCGAGCGAGGCTTGCCACGAGCCGGCCTGCTCGAGGTTTGCCTCGACGATAGTCGCCCCGCGCACCTTGTCTCGCGCGCGGATCGCATCGCGGGTCAGCACCGTCACCTGATCACCGCGAGCCACGAGGGCGGCGACCAGCTTGGTACCGATGAAGCCCGTGGCTCCGGTGAGGGCAATTTTCATCGTAGATCCGATGCTCTCACGACCGAGGCCGTTACAGCACAGACGCTGCGCCACGACCGGGGCGAGCCGGATTCGCGATCCGCTCGGCGACGTACTGCTTCGCCTCGCCGCACGCCGCGACGAGGTCTCGGCCGAGCGCGAGATAGGCAGCGATCGCCGACGCGAGTGCGCAGCCCGTGCCGTGCACGCTCTCGGAAGCGAGCCGCGGTCCACGAAACTCGTGGCGCGCATCGCCGTGAATCAGCACGTCGATCGCATCGACGCCTTCGAGGTGACCGCCCTTGACGAGCACAGCCGTCTCGAGGCTTCGCGCGAGCGCGCGGCCTGCAGCTTCGGCGGTGGCGAGATCGTTGACCGGCATCTGCGCGAGCCGCGCGAGCTCGCGCGCGTTCGGTGTGATCAGCGTGAGGTGCGGGCGTAACGCCGCCACTGCTTCCGCGAACGATTCGTGGAACGCATTGCCGAGCGTGGGCCCACCGACCGGATCCCACACCACGGGCGCACCCGTCGCGTTGAGTGCATCGCCGATCGCTCTCGCGACCTGCAGCGAGCCGATCATCCCGAGCTTCACGGCGCGCATCTCGACATCGCCGAGCAAGAACGATAGTTGGTGCCCCACCATCTCCGCATCGCACGGCGTGAATGCGCTGACGCCGGTCGTGTTCTGGACGGTGAGCGCCGTGACCACGCCGTTCGGGCGCGCGCCGAGATCGGAGATCACGCGGACATCCGCGATCAGGCCCGCGCCACCCGAGGGATCGAGCCCGGCGCAGATCAGGACCTCGGGCCTCATCCGTCGAAGGCCGCGAGGCCGGTCACATCTTGACCGACGACGAGCGTGTGAATGTCGTGCGTGCCTTCGTACGTGTAGACCGATTCGAGGTTCAGCATGTGACGACCGCACTGGTACTCGTCGGTGATGCCGTTCGCGCCGAGGATATCGCGCGCATCGCGAGCGACATCGCGCGCCATCGAGACGCACGCTCGCTTCGCGAGCGAGATCTGGCCTGGCGTGATCGTGCCGGCCTCCTTGAGCTTGCCGAGCCGCCACGTGAGCAGCTGCGCGTGCGTGATCTTCTGTACCATCTCGACGAGCTTGTGCTGGACGAGCTGATAGCCCGCGATCGGGCGGCTAAACTGCACGCGATCTTTGGCGTACGACAGCGCTTCGTCGTAACAAGCCATCGCCGCACCGACCGCGCCGTAGCAGATCCCGAACCGCGCTTGCGACAAGCACGAGAGCGGCCCGCGCATGCCGGCGACATTCGGAAGCAACGCATCTTCGCCGACGACACAATCCTCGAGGACGAGCTCGCTCGTCACGCTCGCGCGCAGCGACCACTTGCCATCGATCTTGTGCGCGGTGAAGCCCGGGGTCGTGGTCGGCACGAGGAAACCGCGGACCTTGCCTTCGAGCTTGGCCCAGATCAGCGCCACGCCAGCGAGGTTGCCGTTCGTGATCCAGCGCTTCGTGCCGGTGATCGAGTAACCGCCCGCGGTCCGCGTCGCGGTCGTCAGCATGCCGGTCGGGTTCGAGCCGAAATCGGGCTCGGTCAGGCCGAAGCAACCGATCAGTGTGCCCGCTGCCATCGCGGGCAGATACTTTTGCTTCTGCTCCTCGGAGCCGTATGCCCAGATCGGGTACATCACGAGCGAGCTTTGCACCGAGACAAACGAGCGGACGCCCGAGTCTCCGCGCTCGAGCTCCTGGCAGATCAACCCGTACGAGCTCGGCGTCACGCCCGCGCAGCCGTAGCCGGTCAGCGACGGCCCGAGCAGGCCCATCTCGCCGAACACCGGCACGAGCTCGCGCGGAAACGTCCCGGCGCTGAAATGCTTGCCGATGCCGGGCATCACGCGCGTGCTGACGAGCTCCCGTACGGTGTCGCGAATGACCCGCTCCTCGTGCGTGTAGAGCTCGTCGAGGGCGTAGTAGTCGAGCGCCGCGTATGCCATCGCTGGTCGATATACGACGAAAACTGCAGCTGCGGACCAGGTCCGAAGCGAAACCTACATCACGACGCTATACTCGGTGCGTGAAGCGGGTCGCATTCGTGGTGATGGCGATGACAGCGCAGGCCGGCGCAGCGCCAGCGCGCGACCAGAAATCCGCGGCCACGGCGCTCGGGGACGGCTTTCGCGCGTACGACGCCGGAGACCTCGCGACCGCTCGACGGATCAGCGACAAGCTCGATGCGCACCTCGCGAACCACGATTACGCGTTGTGGCTCAGCGGCATGGTCGCGCTCCGACGCGGCGACGCGGCGGCCGCGAAGCAAGCATTTAACAAGCTCGGCAAGCTCGCGAACTCGCGCTACGCGGCGCAGGTCCCGTGGCGGCTCGCCGATACGGCGTGGAGCGCGGGCGAGCGCCAGGCCGCGTCCGCGCAGTACACGCGCTTGCTCTCGGTGACTAATGCCGCAGACGCGGGTGATCTCGGGACCGCGATGTTCCGGATCGCAGAGGTCGCGCAGACCGCCGAGGCGTATCGCGCGCTCGTGATCGCGCATCCCTCTCATCCGCTCGCCGACGAGGCCGAAGCAAAGATGCTCGCGCTCGGCGGCGCGCCGCTCGGTCCCTCCGATCGGATCGCGCGTGCCAAGCAGCTGACCTCCGCGCACCTCTGGGATCAAGCGATCGCGGAGCTCGCGTTGGTCCCCCAGGTTGGCCTGCCGCAACGGCTCGGCGATCAGCGCGACTACTGGACGGGCACCACGCTCTACGAGATGCGCCGCCGCTACGGCGATGCCGGCAACCTGTTGCTGGGCGTGTATGTTCGGCTCGGCGATGCCGCCGCCGAAGCCATGTTTCACGGTGCGCGCGCCTTATCGCGAGCGGATCGCGATGACGACGCGATCGCCTGGTACCACAAGGTTGTCGACGCATTTCCGAACACGTCGTACGCCCAAGAGGCGCAGTTTCTCTCAGGCTGGCTTGAGTTCAATCGCGGTCACTTCAAGGCGGCGATCCAACCGCTCGAAGCGTCGCTCGCGAAGTATCCGCACTCGAAGTGGGTCGATGACTCGCTGTGGTTTCTCGGCATGTCGCACTACTTCCTCGGCGAGTGGGATGCCGCGCGCGTCCGCCTCGCGGCACTCGCCAAGTTGCGCGGTTCGCTCGAGGCGGGCAAAGGTAGCTACTGGCTAGCGAGGATCGATCAGCGGTTGAACCATCCGGACGCGGCGATCTCTGGCTACAAGGAGACAGTCGCGAAGTATCCATTCTCCTGGTACGCGCTGCTCTCGCATGCCCGGCTCTCTGCATCGAGCGTCAAGCTTGGCCCGTTCGGCGACGCCGACGTCAAGGCGCGCGGTCCCAAGCTTTCGGCAACCGTCGACGAAGCCTTGGCGAAGGACGACCTGATCACGCGCGCGGACGAGCTGATCGCGGCAGGGCTCGGCGTCGATGCCGGGTTCGAGCTCGCACGCGGCGAGAAGGCCTTCCTCAATCGCCACGCCAAGGCCGCGGCGTTCGCGATGCTGCTCGATCGCTATCGCAAGGCGGGCAACTACAACCGGCCGTGGATGCTCGCGGTGAGCTACTCGGGCCCGGCGCTCGACGGTCCGCCTGAGGACGATGCGAAGCGCTGGTGGGAGAACGCGTATCCCCGCGCCTATCGAACGCTCGTCGAGAAGTACCAGGCACTCGGCAATAACCCCGAGGGCTACCTCTATGCGATCATGCGCAAAGAGAGCGGCTTCGATCCGCACGATCTCTCGTACGCGGATGCGCAGGGGCTGTTGCAAATGATTCCTCCGACGACCCAGCGAGTGGTCAAGGCGCTCGGCATTCCGTACGACGCCGGCAAGCTCTACGAGCCCGAGTTCAACGTACGCACGGGGAGCTGGTACATCGGCCACCTGCTCGAGAAGTTCAAGGCGCAGATTCCGATCGGCGCGGGCTCGTTCAACTCGGGGCCCAAGCCGGTGATGAAGTGGCTCGAGACCACCGGCGACAAAGAGATCGACGAGCTCGTCGAGCTCGTCCCCTACACGCAGACGCGCGAGTACATGAAGAAGGTGACAGAGAATTACGCGCGCTATCGCTACCTCTACAACAACGAGATCTACGAGCAGCCGCTCACTGTTGACAAGAACTACGTCAAGGACCAGCTTTCGTACTGAGAGGTGCGTCCAGGTGGGAGGTGAAGTCGCGGCATTTTGCGCTGTGGCGGGCGCATTTTTTTTCTTATTATCGCGGCCATGAGTGGACCCGAGCTAACTCCTCAAGGCGAGACCACTCAGGTCGGTCCGCAGCAGGCGCAACTTGCGCCGGCCGCGCCGGCTGCAAAGGAAACCCCCGGAATGGGGAAGCTGCGCACGCTGATGGCGGGCAGCGAGCAGGCAGATCCGAACGAGGTGGCGAAGGTCGTGCGCGATGCGCGGCCCGCCGAGCGCGATGAGATGTTAAGGAACCTGCAGCAGTCGTACGGCAACGGGTACGTGCAGAAGGTGATCGTCGCGACGCAGCAGCTGCCACCTTCGGCGGGCGAGCCCAAAGCCATTGGCAGTGCGTCCGATAGCGCGGTCGCCGGGAACGCTCTGCCGAAGACCGGTGCGAAGAATCCCGCAGATGCGCTGTCGTCGAACATGACGACCGACGAAGCGAACACACTCCGCGCCGAGACGAAGAACGGCTACGACTACTGGCCCAAAGAAGCGCTGCCGAACGGCCAGCATCCGATCAACGAAGCCGAGACGCCGAAGTACGTCGGCACGCCGATTCCCGTGCAGCCCGCACCGGGCAAGGTCGCAGCGACGGCGGATACGTCGACGTCGGCCGATGGCAAGCGCCTGACCGAAACCGCGACGACGACGAACGGAACGGGCTCGATGCAGACGACGGTCGACGGGCAGAAGCTCGTCGGCACCGACCCTTCGAGCCTCACGCCCGAGCAGCAGACCGCGGCGCTCACGAAATACCGCGCAGCCGTGAGTGCGGCGCTCGATCAACAGATCACCTCGGCCGAACCGCGGCATCAGACCACGAACACCGAAGCGGGTCTGGAAGCAAAGGCTTATCAGGTCGCGCTCAAGGAACAAAAGTCGCAGGTCGCGACGGCGACGAGCGTACAGCTGGACAAGATCATCGCGGACAACAAGCTGCTCGTCGCGCGCCCCGAGGAACTGCGCGCCAGCACCGTCACGACCACCACGCAAGGTACGAGCGCAGCGGGCATCTTCGACGGCAGCCCGCTGACCGCAAACAACCAGCGCACCACGAATGTCACCGTGGCAGGCCCGGGAACGACGACCACGGCTCACGACGAGACGAAGGAGGTCTCGCTCAAGGGCGTCAACCGCACCACGACCGACAGCACCACGGTCGCCGACACCGGCACCGGAACGTTGAACAGCACGACGAAGAAGTCCGGCCTGACCGGCGGCATCATCGATCCGCTGAAGTACGGGACCTCGACCACGACGGTCACCGCCGACAACGCGACGGCGACGAGCCGCGTGACGAACGTCGCGGGCGGCGTCCAGAGCGGCAACGGCTTCGCCGGCGGGACGGCCGCCGCGAGCATTTCGAAGGGCGACAAGGCGCCGCAAGAAGGCGGCGCGCCCGATAGCAGCACGTTCCGCCCGAGCGCCTCGGTCGCTGGCCAAGCAGGCGTGATCCAGAACGACAAAGGCCTCGGTGTTACGGCTGGCGTTACGGATGGCCGTGTCGATCTCGGCACCAAGGCGACGTCGTACGGCGGCTACGGCGCGATCGATGGATCGCTGCAAGTCCTCGTCGCACCGACCCCCGATGGTGGCGTCACGCTCACGTTCACCGCGACCGTGCACGGCAAGCTCGGTGCGTTCGCGGCGAAGCGCGGCAGTGCCGAACCGGTTACCACCGGGAACGAGACGTCACTCGGTGGGGGCGTGGCGGCGGTCGGCAACCGCACGGTGACCCGCACGCACAAGTACGCGAAGGCAGAAGCCGATCAGGTGCTCGGCGATCTCGACAAGCTCGCGAGTGGCACCGATCCGCAGGGCAAGAAGACTTTCGGAACAAAGGCTGCGGAGACCGCGTACATGCGCGTGTTCAACAGCAAGCTCTCGGATCTCGTTGGCGCCGATCCGAAGGCGGGGCCGGGCGAGAGCGTGTCCGTGCAGAACGAAGCCGGCGGTACGGCCGAGATCAAGAGCGGCGCCTCGACGGGTGATGGCGCGAATGTCCGCACGGGCATCGGTGGTTCCGCGAGCGCCGAGCATCTCTGGCTCAACGGACGCGAAGAGGCTCCGAACGCGAAGGGTACGACACTGCGGCTGATGTTCGGCGAGCGCAACTCCGGCACGGTGGGCGTGAACGGCAACGTCGGCGCCGCAGGTGGCAGCCTCGGTGGCGCGCATATGGATCAGCACACCACGACGTACGTGTTCTCGATCCCGAAGGACAAGCAGAACCTTCTCGACGAAGCGCGTGCGATCTCGAGCGAGAAGGCGGCACAGGACTTCGCGGCGGTTCACAAGGAGCTCGTCGGTGGCACGGTCGAGGGCAGCATTGCTTCGAACGGTCACACGATCGGCGCGAGCGTCGGCCCCGTCGCGATCCAGGGCGGATCGACCTCGACGACCGACGAGAATCTCGGCAAGGGAGTCCAGACCACGGTCGACGATCAGGGCCGCAAATCTGAAAAGAAGACGCTGTCCGGAACCGAGGATGGATCAAAGGCCGACAACGCGAACGTGAGCGTCCTCGGCGTGAAGCTCGCGAACGGCTCGACGAATGCGGGCTCGCACGCGACCATCGATGCCGACGGTCAAGCGTCTCTCGATTTGAGCCAGACCGCGGCCGAAAGCAACGCCATCGATGCGGTGCCGAAGAACCTCAAGGCGAACGACAAGACCGACCTCGCGACCGCGGCCGCCACCGGTGGCGGGCCGATGGGCCTCGTGAAGAAGCTCGCCGAGCGCGTCGGCGAATCGAGCACGGTCGGTGCTCACCTCAACGATGCGCAGTTCAATCAGCTCGTCGGTGCCGCGACTGATTTCAAGCGCTGGAAGAGCGCAATCCTGGTCCAGTATACCGACGAGTGGTACCAGCTCCGTGGCGAGCTCCTGAACCCGAAGCCGCCGCAGGCGTGGATCGATCAAGACGAGGCTTCGCAGGATCACCTCGCGGCCAAGACCCTGATGCAGATGAAGTCGCTCGCGAGCTTCTGCTCGAAGGCCGGCACCTACGGTCAGGATGCGCTCGCGAGGATTCGCGGCGAGTACTCGGCGCACGCGATCGGCATCACCACGTCGTGGCCGCCGTCGTTGCAGGACCAGAAGTTGGTGTTCGACGATCTGACGAAGAACGTCGAGCACCTCAAGCAGAGCCTCGCGCCGTACGCCGAGGCTGGCGACCTCACCGGCGGCAACGCCTATCTCGACAAGCTGACCGCGGACCTCGGCACGCTACGCACGAACATCCAGAACGCGCCGGATCATCAGGACCCGACGCTCGGCATCCGCGCGGCGAACGGCATCGGTGATCTGCAGCAGACCGTCGCGACGTTCAAGGGTCGCTTCGCGAATGCGCTCACGGCCTTCAACGCGAAGAAGCCGGCGAAGGACATCGCCGCGGAGCTCGACGCGAAGGCGGTGAAGTCGCAGCAGATGATAGCGACGAGCGACGACGCGAGCGCGAAGGCCTGGCAGGCCAAGCAAGCGGCGAAGAACTCGGACGCGAAGAACGCCGACTGGGACAAAGCGCAGCACGCGGCCGACGACGCGCAGGTCGAGGCCGACAAGGTCCGTGCCGCCGAGAATCAGCAGCGTGTGACCGAGGCGGCGGACAATGCGAACCGCCAGATCCCGGACTTCGAGCAGCGCTGCCTCGGTGCAAAGGGCCGCACGTGGGCCGCGACCGACAAGGCGAAGCACGATCCGACGCTGAACAATGCGATGGCGATCGGCAACCTGTTGAAGGAATGGCAGCAGGAGTGGAAGCAGCTCGAGCAGTTCTACAAGGACGCCGGCAAGTTCGTGCGCATGGATCTGGCCGCCGGTCTGCCCACGAACATGCTCGCGGATCTGCAGAGCGCCGCCGGCATCTCCGACAACGTCAAAGGCTACGTTGCCGAGCTCAAGCAGACGTGGGGCGTCTAACTGCGAAATCCGAGTTGCGGCCCGCCACGCGCCCGCCACGCGCCCGGCTGGCTGCAGGCGCTGGCTGCACGCGCTGGCCCTCGAGCTCGTGCATGCCGTCGATCCGCCAGCGGACCGCCGCATCCTGGAGAAACAGCGCGACCGACTGGAACTCGTGATGGCGAGTGTCATTCGCATCGATCGCGAACAGGCTGATTGGTAGGCCCCGCGGTCGATCCGTCTGCGTAGCGACGAGCAAGCTCGCCGCACACCACGACGAGTGGCAGCTCCCCATCACGACCTCGGCTTGCGGCTGGTGCCGCGAGAAGCACGAGGTGACGAGGCTTTTCACAACGCGGTGATCTTGTCGACCGTGAGCTGCGCGCCCATCATGCCGAATGACATCGCGCCCTTGTCGACCTTGCCTTCGACTTCGGCGCTCATGCCGTCCTTCGCCGTGCCGAGCGCACCGTTGAGTTGGTACTGCTCGCCATCTTCGGCGACGAGGATCCACTGACCGCCCTCGAGGTCGCTACGGCGAATGGTGCCCTTGAGCTTCATCTCCGAAACGATAGCCTACTTGGGCCGGGCAGCTATCTACCTTCGCACTGCCTTCGCACTGCCTTCGGCAGTGCTGCGCGCCGGTACAAGTTCAGCCTGCTACTGATCTGAGCCGGCGGCCGGCGCTACGGGCTCGACAGGCGCTGGAGCGTCGGCCGAACCCGTGGCCGCGGTCGCCTTCTGGGCGGGACGCGGACGCGGACGCGGACGCGGCGCCGGAGTAAGACGGACCGGCGCGGGCGACGGAACCGCTGCGGCGCCAGAACCGACAGAGCTGGCAGAGCTGGCAGAGCTGGCAGAGCCCGCAGAGCCCGCAGAACCCGCAGAGCCGGACCCAGCCGAACCGGCACCTGTTCCGACCGGCACCGACGCATCCGAACCAGTGCCCGGCGGCGATGTCGTATCGACTCCACCGAAAGTCACTTCAGTACCTTCGTCGGCCGAGTTTTGCGGACACTCGATCGCGGTACCCGACGCATCTGACGACGCGACCACGCAAGATAGCTTCGTGTTGTCCTTGGTCACGAGGATCACGCGCGACTTCGGGCCCGCAGCCGGATCGACCTGCTTGAACGTGACGGTGCGGGTCGGCTCGCGAACGAGCATGCCGACTTCATCTGTCGGTGTGACCTTCGTGCCGGCCTTTGCCTTGGCCGTGAACGTGCCGTACGCCGGCGACTTGAGCTGGAGCTTGTCCAGATCGGCCTTCTTCGAGACGATCTTCGCCTGCTTCTCGTCGAGGCTGGTCTGGCGGGCCGCGACCTTGGCTTCGGCGCTGGTCTGGGCTGCCTTGTTTCCCGAGGCAATCGCGGCATCGCGCTCTTGCTGCGCCCTGAACAGCTCGGTCTTCACACGTTGATCGACGTCCTTCTCCAGCGCGGAGACTTCGGTGTCGAGCGCCTTCGCGCCGGTGAAGCGAACGAGGGCATCTCCCCCGTTCACCTTCGTGTCGCTCGCAGCGATCATCTCGATCGTGCCGACAGAGACGGGCTTGATGCTCTCGCTCGCCGGTGCGTTCGTGACGAGCTTCTCGCTCTCGGGCGCGGGCGGCGGTGGCGGTTTCACGGGCTCCGTCTTCGCCGGCACCGGCGTGTTGTCGGTCTCCGTGGCGTTCGTCGCGATCAGGTTTTTATAGACAAGAAACGCGATGACCGCGAGCACTACGACGACGAGGCCGACGAGCAGCGGCCGACTGACCTTTTGCTCGGGAGCATTGGGCGCGGTTGACTTGGTCTCGGCCGGCTTCGCTTCGACAGGTTTCGGCAGCGGCTTTGCCGCGGATTTCGCGGCCTCTGCCGCCTTGGCCGTCACCGCGGTCCTGGCTGTGTCGCCCGGCTTGGCAGCAGCCGTGGCTTTTGCCGCTTCGGCTCCCGTTTTGGCAACTTCCGGCTCCGCAACTTCCGCTGCTGCTTTTGCTTCGGCCGCGGCCTGCGTCTTTGCATCGACGACCGGCGCACCCTTGGCCGGGGTCGGCGGTGGCCGCGTCGGTTTCGCGGCCGGTTTCTCTTCGGCTTGCTCGAGTGCGTTCTTGAGATCGTCCGGCAGATCGACAGCGTTCATCACCTTCGAGGCGCGAACCGCTTCCTTGACGTCGTTTGGACTTAGCTTGACCTGATCGCTGAGATCGACCGAGACGTCGACGCGACCAGAAACCCCGAGCGCGATGTCATCAGCCTGGGCCGCGGCGGGCACGCGAGCGCCCGTGCTGACGCCGACGCCGAGCTCGACGTTCGCTGCCGGCGATGCTTCCGGCTGAGCAGATGCTGGAGGCGCGGCACCCGCGTTACCGAGCTCCATGTCTGAAACCGGCGTCTGCGCGCGCTTCTGACCGACGACGACGCCCGCCTTGAGGTAATCGTCTTCGTTTGCTGGGGTTGCTGCCGCTGGCGAGGGGGGACCGGCGTCCCCCAGCTTCGATGACGCCGCGGATTGCGCCGCGCCCGCCGAACGAGCCTGTGCCGTCACGCCACCCTCGAGGAATTGCAGCGAGCCGAGCGTGGCGATCACACTCTTCACTTCATTCGCGGTGGTAGCGAGCCCGAGCTCTTCTTGCGCCCAACGAACGACGCCGGCGACATCGCGCTCGCCATCCATCGCGCATGCGAGCGAGTACTCGACTTCGTAGAACCGATAGACGGCGTTGCTATCCGGGTCCATCACGTCGATGAACTTGGTGTTGCCGTCTTCGATCGGCTCGGCAACGAGATCCTGTCGAAAGCGAGGACGCTCGAGCTGCATGCGAATCAACCGCCCTTTCGAAGCTCGGTAAGTACGAGCTTCGCGACTGCCTTCAATGTATCGAACACGCCGACGCCCTTGGGGGCCACAGCCTCGAACGCAGGAACCTTCGTGGGGTTCAACGCTTCTTCGAGCTCGGCCATCGGGATGGCATTCGGCAAGTCGCGCTTGTTGTACTGGACAACATACGGGAGCTTGTCGAGATCGTAGCCCTGCTCCTGGAGGTTCATGCGCAGGTTGTCGAGCGACTCGATGTTCGCTTCCATGCGCTCCATCTGCGAGTCACCGACGTACACCACGCCATCGACACCCTTGAGGATCAGCTTACGACTCGCGTCGTAGAAGACCTGGCCGGGGACGGTGTAGAGGTGAAAACGCGTCTTGAAGCCGCGAATCTCGCCGAGCGAAAGCGGCAAGAAGTCGAAGAACAACGTGCGCTCGGTCTCCGTGGCGAGCGAGATCATCTTGCCCTTCGCCTCGGGGTTGGTCTTGTTGTAGATGTACTGGAGATTCGTCGTCTTCCCGCACAGACCGGGACCGTAGTAGACGATCTTGCAGTTGATCTCGCGCGAGCTGTAGTTGATGAAGCTCATGGCGCGCTAATCGTTGAAGAGGTTGTCGATGTCGTCGTCGGTAATCTCCGAGAACACCGAAGGTTGAGTACCCGATGCGGACTTCTTCATGAGCAGATCGAGGATGCCCACGAGCTCCGCGGTGGCCTTGCGCACGCGCAGGCGCACGAGACCGAGCGAGCTCCGCTCGTCGAACAAGACGACCATGATCACCCGTTGACCAATGATCGAGATGTGGACGTTCGTCTTCTCGCCCTCGTGAAATTGCCCGGCAAACTCCTTCTCGGAGAGCAGCGAGGCAATCGCTCCGGTAGCCGCGACGTTACCCGCGGTCAACGATGACAGCGACGTCACGTCGAGCTGTTCGACCTCACCGGCTTGCGCGAACGCTTGCCCGTTCTTGTCGATGACGAGGACGGCCCTCGCATTGGAGTCTCGGTGGAGGATTTCGCAGACATTATTGATCTGCGCAAGCTCCTCCTCGTACATGACGAGCTGTTGAATCATCGCGCTCTGGCTCCCAACAGAATCCGGCGCAAGGTTTGGCCTTCTCGCGAAGGGTCCCCGACCGTCGGGCCACGGTAGCAATCCGCCCGATTTGCTTCAACTCGTGGGACCACTGATCGTGACCCCAGGAGAGCTGAGCCTCTGACCTGAAGCCCCTTACGATGGAACGTGAGGTCTCGTACTTACATGGTTGCTCGGCCGGCGAGGGCTCGAGCAATGGTCGCCTGGTCGGAGTATTCGAGCTCACCACCGACGGGGAGGCCGGTCGCGATCCGCGAGACCTTCACACCGAGCGGCTTGATGGCACGCGCGACGTACATCGCGGTCGCTTCGCCATCGACGTTTGGACTGGTCGCGAGAATGACCTCGCGCACCGGTGGGGCAAGGCGGCGAATCAGCTCGGCGACCCGGATGTCGTCCGGGCCAATCCCCTCGAGCGGTGAGAGCAAGCCATGAAGCACGTGATAGCGCCCGCGAAAGTGACCACCGCGATCGATCGCGATCAGGTCTGACGGCGTGGCGACCACACAGATCACCTCGTTCTCGCGCTGCGAGTCGCTGCAAAGCAAGCACGGGTCCGCTTCGGTCATGTTCATGCAAACCGAACAAAGTCGAATCTTGTCGGTAACATCGACCAAGGCTTGGGCGAGGTCGAGCGTGTTCTGACGCTGGCCGCGAACCAGGTGAAACGCGAGCCGGGTGGCGGTCTTCTCGCCGATGCCAGGAAGGCGCGAGAGCTCCTGCACCAGCCTACGGATCGGGTCACCAGCCATCGAGCCGGGACTCTGACAGATTCACCGGGATCGGCCAAGGGCGAGATCGTCTCGGCACCGACGTGCCGAGATGACCCCAACGCGATGTTTCAGAACATACCGGGCATCCCCGGCATACCGCCGAGGCCGCCCATCACCGACGACATCTTCTCTTTGCTTACCTCGCGGACCTTCGCGGCCGCCGCGTTGACCGCCGCGGTGACGAGGTCCTCGAGCATGCCAATATCGTTCGGATCGACGACGGCCTTGTCGATCTTCACGCGGACGACGTCGAACTGACCGTTGACGGTGGCGGTGACCATGCCGCCACCGGCAGCACCGTCACAGGTCATCGCCGCGAGCTCCTCCTGGACCTTCGCGACATCACCTTGGAGCTTTTGCGCCTGCTTCATGAGCGCGTTGAGGTCGGGCATTTTGCCGTTAGACATCGGTTTTGATCTCCTTGATCGAGGCGCCGAACGTTTGCAGAACGTGTTTCGTAATCGGGTGTTCGCGCGCTTCGGACTCGCGCTGCTTGCGGTCCGCCGTGCTTCTCGCCTTCGTCGACTCGACGATCGAGCGCGCGGGCGACGCCTTGGATTGAGTCTCGTCGAGGAGCCGGACGTCGACCTTGAGCTTCTGGCCGAGCTCGCCAAGCACGATGCGGAGCTCGTCGACATTCTTGGTTTCGGCGAGACTCTCGCCGGCCCAGCGACTCTCGGCATCGTTCGCAAAGCCGATCTCGATCTCGGTCGCCGTCCATCTGAGAACCCGGGCGAACTCGCAATAGCCGCGCAACGAGATCCGGCGCTGGGTCTCGAGGTAGTCGATGACCTTGCTCCAGTTCGCGAGCGCCTCGGCCGCGTTCTCGGGGACGGCGAGGGTTGGCTTTGCAGCCGCGCCGGTGCCCGGCACTGTCGAGCTCTGGGCGCTCTGGGCGCTCTGGGCGCTCTGAGTTGGCTTCGCGGATTGAGGGCCCGACCCACTCGCCGCTTTTTCGAGCGAGGCGGGGATCGGTCCACTCGGAGCGATCGCAACGGGCGGAGGTACGCCTTCGACAGTCGACGTGAAGCCTTCGGTACGCTTCGCAAGTGCGGGTGGTGCCGGTGCCGGTCTCGGTGCCGTCGGGGCGCCTGGTGTGGTCGATTTGAATTCGCCACCACCGCCACCGCCACGACTCGAAGCCACGAGTGCTCGGACGGCACCCGTGCCCGCGAGCCGACCCTCGAGCTCGCCGAGCCGCTCGATCAGATCGCCGAGCGGAATCAGCGGTTCGATCGTCGCGACATCGATCAGCGCGCAATCGAGCACGAGTCGCGGTTGCAGCGTCTTGCCGAGCTCGTCACAGCATCGCAGCATGCGATCGAACATCTGTTGGACGCGCGAACGATCGAGCTGCTTGGCCTCGGCCGCGAGCTCCGCGCGTTCGTCGCTACTCGACGTATCGACGAGACCTTCGCGATCAGGCGCGACTTGCAGCACGGAGAGATCTCGCAGATAGCGCACGATCGCGCGCGCGAGCTGGACTTCATCGACGCCTCGTTCGATCGCCGCTTCGACTGCCGCCAGCGCCGCCCCTGCATCGCCCGTGGCGAGCGCTTGCACGAGCGTGCGCGTCAGCGTGCGATCCGCGACGCCGAGGACTTCCGCGACGTGTTGCTCGGTGATCTTGGCGTCACCGACGTACGAGATGATCTGATCGGACAGCGAGAGCGCATCGCGCACGCTGCCCCCCGACTCGCGTACGAGCAGACCGATCGCTCCAGCATCGATGCCGAGCTCCTCTTTCTTGAAGATCGAGGTGAGGTGTTGCGCGAGGCGCGAGGTCGGGACGAGCTTGAAATCGTACCGCTGGCAGCGCGACAAGATCGTGTTCGGCAGCTTGTGCGGCTCGGTCGTCGCGAGCACGAAGGTGACGTGCGGCGGCGGCTCCTCGAGGGTCTTCAACAGTGCGTTGAACGCCTCGGTCGTGAGCATGTGGACTTCGTCGATGACGTAGACCTTCTTCTTGAGCATCGCGGGCTGGTAACGCACCGCTTCGGTGAGCTCGCGAATCGCATCGATGCCGCGGTTGGATGCGCCGTCCATCTCCTGATAATCGGGCGCGCTCCCGTTCTGGATACTCACGCACGCTTCGCATGTGCCGCACGGCGCGCCATCGGTCGAGACCAGGCAGTTGAGTGCCTTGCCGACGATACGAGCCACCGAGGTCTTGCCGCAGCCGCGCGGGCCACAGAACAAGAAGGCGTGGTGCACGCGGCCGCTGACGAACGCGTTGGCGAGCGTTCGTGTGACGTGGTCTTGACCGACGACTTCGGAAAATGTCGTCGGGCGGTATTTACGGGCGAGTACGAGATAGGACATGTGGTGACCAAGCAGGCCAGGTGTGGACTATACCCGGTGACTCTGTCGCTACAACGCCAAGGTCTCGCAGATCTTCTTCGCGGTATTGACGACCTTGTCGCGTAGGTCAGGGCCGAGCGCCGTCGAATCTTTATCTTTGTAGAGCGAGCCCGAGCACGTGATGCGCTTGCCGCCGTACGTCACGAGCATGCGAAATGCCGGATTACCTTCAGGGTCGGTGCCTTCGAGATACCACGCCGCTCCGCGCTGACGATCGAGTGTGACGTCGAGCTGCTTCTGATCGGCGAGGAACTTCTTGTAGAGCTCGCGATCGGTCGGCGCGGCCGGCAGATCGTAGCCGTAGTGAAACAGGAACACGCGTTGCTCGGTCGAGCTCGGCACCTTCAGCACGAACGAGATCGTGCCGGCACTCTCGAAATCGCGATCCCAGTTAGGCTCGAGATCGAGCTTGATCGCACCGAGTGAAGGCCCCGGATCGACGTGCGCGCGCGTGGGCGTCGGCGGCTGCGGACCCGGACCGTGCGAGACGATCGGCTCGGGCACCGAGTTGTGGTTCGTGTCGGTCTTCGGATCGATCTTCGAGCCCGCGACCGGAATCCCGGTCTTCGGATCGACCTCGGTGACCTGCGGTTTGACGTCTGGCGTCTTCACGTCTGGCGTCTTGGCGCCCGACGGCTTCACGTCCGGCGTCTTGGGGGCGGGGGCGGCCGAATCTGCCGGCGCGGCCGAACCCGCTGGCGCGGCCGAACCAGACGCGAGCTCCGTTGACAGGCTCACAGAGAAACCGCTGCCCTTTTTCGGGCCAGCCGATCCACCGCTGCCGACCGGATCGGTACCGCCACCGCCGGTGAGCGACGTGCAGGCCCTGAACAACATGAGTGCAATCGCGAGCTTCACGCTCGTTCAGTGATAGCAGACGCCGCACGCCACCGAAAAGAGTTCGAGCGACGATCGGTCAGAATCGTCGCTCGGCGCTTGCGCGGCTTAAAGGTGGCCCCAGACACCCACTATCTCCGCTACCGTTGCTCCCTTCCGGGCCTGGCGGGGTTCACAGCATTCGCGTCATCCGGGACCATAAAACATGGTCAAGCAAGTGGTTTAGCAGCAGCGGCGGAGGGAGAGGGATTCGAACCCTCGGTACCTTACGATACACACGATTTCCAATCGTGCACCTTCGGCCACTCGGTCATCCCTCCCGAGATTACTTCAGCAGGGCAAATTGCGGAGGAGGAGGGATTTGAACCCCCGTTGCTTGCGCAAATCTGATTTCGAATCAGACACCATCGGCCACTCGGACACTCCTCCAAACTTACGAACCGTAGCTCGGTCCTTTTCGCAGCTCCGTGAAGAACTGCTTCAACAACTCGGCGCACTCGACGGCGCGGACCTCACCGAGCACCTCGATCCGATGATTGAGACGCGGGTCGGTCGGGATCTCGAACAGCGACTGCACCGCGCCGGCTTTCGGGTTCAGACATCCGAACACGAGCCGCTTGATGCGAGCGTTGACGAGCGCACCAGCGCACATCGGACAGGGCTCTTGGGTCACGTATAACGTGCCTTCGATCCGCCAGTGCTTGGTGGTTTGCGATGCATCTCGAAGTGCGACGACCTCGGCGTGTGCCGTGGGATCGTGATCGAGCTCGCGACGATTACGGCCCCGCCCAATCACCACTCCATCGAGGACAATGATGGCTCCGACCGGCACATCCCCCTGTGCCGAGGCGGCGCGCGCTTCCTCGATTGCGTGGGTCATCCATTCTTCATCATTCATAAAATCGGGTGGTACCGACAGGGCTCGAACCTGTAACCCCCGGCTTCGTAGGCCGGTGCTCTATCCATTGAGCTACGGAACCAAACTTCTAATCGTTCGCTGACTTACTAGTTGCGGAGAGAGAGGGATTCGAACCCTCGGTACAGGAAAAAACCCATACGCCGGTTTAGCAAACCGGTGCCTTCAGCCACTCGGCCATCTCTCCAAAATGGGCCCGACCCGGCATCGGACGACTGATTTGCCTAAAAAAACGTAGTTGGCGCGGGACGCCTGCTTCCGAGGAAGACCGACGTCCCGCCCATGACCACTTGCGTGACACTATTCGATTATCAGAACCGGCGGAGGAGGAGGGATTCGAACCCCCGGAGCTTGCGCTCGGCGGTTTTCAAGACCGCTGCCTTCGACCACTCGGCCACTCCTCCAGGCAGACCAGGAGGCAGGGGCGTATTTATAGGGATCGCATTTGGGTTGTAAAGGAGGAACTAGGGCTTTCGGGCGCGCGGGCATTGGATCGACCAAGGAGTCGACCCAGTCGAGCGGTTAGCCCACTCTGGAGGCCACACGTCGAGCCGGTCTATCGAGCCCGTCGCTCGCCGGTCCATCTGCGCCATCCGCGCCATCCGCGCCATCCGGGCCGTCAAGAGTACATCCCCGAGCACCGCGGGGCGGCGGAGCACTCTCGAGCTCGGCCTCGGTGGGGCACCGACCCTGCCGGACGAGCTCGGCATGGATCCGGTGCTCCGCGAGCCGGGCCACGCTGTTCGCGATCGACACGACCGAGTCTGCCAGATGCTCGCGTTCGTAGGGGACTGCGCCACGATCTCCGCGCGCAGCGCACCTGGATCCTCGCCATGGCGCACGAGCCGAGCTGCTTGTAATCGAGGCGAGGTGGCTTTGGGGCGTGCGGCTCGAGTCGCTTGGCACACCTGGCGAGTGTTGCGGGCCGCGGACACTCGCTTGCCCAGGCCTTGCCCAGGCCTTGCCCAGGCGTTGCCCAGGCCTTGCCCAGACCGAACGGGACGCCAGCTTCATCACGTCACTGAACAGGCGCGGCGCGGCCTTCTGGTGACACGCGATCGCGACGCTCGCGACGACCGCGACGACCGCCGCGCGCTTCACTTCGTGATCAGCTCTTGGCCGTTCATATAGCGACGCAGCGCTTCGGGCACGACGACGCTGCCATCCACCTGCTGATAGTTCTCGAGGATCGCGACGATCGTGCGACCGACCGCGATACCCGAGCCGTTCAGCGTGTGCAGTGGACGCGGCTTCTCGCCCGCGACGGGGCGATAGCGAATCTTCGCGCGCCGGGCCTGGAAGTCCTCGAAGTTCGAGCACGACGAGATCTCGCGGAACGTATCCTGGCCGGGCAGCCAGACTTCGATGTCGTACGTCTTCGCTGCGCCAAAGCTCATGTCGCCCGTGCACAGCGTGACGACGCGATAATGCAAGCCGAGGCCTTGGAGCACGCGCTCGGCATCGCCGCGCAGTGCTTCGAGCTCGGCGTAGCTGGTCTCGGGCGCCACGAGCTTCACGAGCTCGACCTTGTCGAACTGGTGCTGGCGGATCAGCCCGCGGGTGTCCTTACCTGCCGCGCCGGCTTCGGCGCGAAAGCACGCGGAGTACGCGCAGTAGTGCTTGGGCAAGTGTTCGGCGTCGAGGATCTCGTCGGCGTGAAGGTTCGTGACTTGAACCTCGGCGGTCGGCGACAGGAACAGATCATTCTCCGCCACATGGTCCGGGTTCGGCGGCATGTGGAGCTTGAATAGATCGTCTTCGAACTTCGGCAGCTGGCCCGTGCCGCGCAGCGAGCGCCGCGCGACGATCGCGGGCGGCCACACTTCGCTGTAGCCGTGCGAGGTGTGGAGGTCGAGCATGTAGTTGATCAACGCGCGGGTCAGCTTCGAGGCACCGTTGCGCAGCACCGTGAAGCGAGCGCCCGTGATCTTACCGCCCGCGTTGAAATCGAGGATGCCGAGCTGCTCGCCGACTTCCCAGTGCGGCTTCGGTTGAAACGCGAAGCTCGGCTTGGTGCCCCACGTGTGAAGGAGTGGATTGTCCGCTTCGGAGGTGCCGTCGGGCACGCTCGCATGCGGCGCGTTCGGGATATTGAGGAGCTCCGCCTCGCTCTGCCCTTCGAAGATCGTGAGCTGCGCTTCTCCCTCTTTGATCGTGGTCGATAGCGCCTTGAGCTCGTCGCGCATCGTGGCGAACTCGGGCGACTTCTTGTCGGCCTTCGCCATGCCCTCGTTCGCCGAGTTGCGCTGCTTGCGGAACCCGTCGAGCTCGCCCTGGAGTTTCCGGCGATGTTCGTCGAGACTCTTCCAGGCGCTCACGACCTTGGCCACTTCGCCGCCGCGGCGCAGCACGTCATCCATTCGGGTCGGATCGAGCATTGGGAACCTTAATAAAGACTGGGAGTTGGGATGGAACCCTACCGTGCGATTAACCAGTCTGGCAAGGGTGGGGTCAGACCCATCGTGGACATCATTTCTCTGCGTCCAACCGCGCTCCTCGCGACCGCGATGACCGAGACGATGGACCCCGATCGCGAGCTGGTCGAGCGCTTTCGCGCCGGTGACCGCAGCGCCTTTGACGTGCTGGTCCGCAGCCATCAGAAGGGGGTCTGGCGGATGGTCCGCCGCTACATCAAGAGCGATGCCGACGCCGCCGATGTCACCCAGCAGGTGTTCGTCCGCGCGTTCAAAGGGCTCGTGACGTTTCGCGGTGCCTCCTCGGTGAAGAGCTGGCTGTTCCGGATCGCTATCAACTGCTCGCTGTCGTGGATCCGCGATCACCGCCGCGAACAGCCAGGCGAGCTGGCAGTCGATGACAACGCGCTCACCGAAGAGCCCCGCGGCATCGCGAATATCAGCAGTGATCGAGAGGGTGATCGCTTGCGGGCCGCCATCGCGCAGCTGCCGCCGAAGCAGAAGCTCGTGCTCGAGTTACGCGTGTTCGATGATCTCGCATTCAAGGATGTCGCCGAGCTCGCGGAGTGTAGCGAGAACACCGCTAAAGTGAATTTTCACTACGCGGTGAAGCGGCTACGCGTAATCCTGGGGTCGACCCGTGAATGATCGGAACCTGATCGCCGCGTACCTCGACGGCGTCGGCGAGCTGACGGCCGCGGAACGCCAGCGCATCGAGGCGCTGCTGCGCGACGAGTCCGAGACCGCGGCCGAGGCAAAGGCAGCGAAGGCCATGATCGGTCGACTGCGCGCGTTGCCGACCGAAGGCGCCGAACCCGACTGGTCCGCGCTCGAGCGCGAGATCCGGATCGCGGTCGGCCCGCAGGTGCCGACCGGGTGGCGGCGGCGGTGGTTGCGGTGGTTGATCCCGGTCGGTGCGCTCGCGGTCGGCGCCGCGCTGGTGGTGTTGATCGCACAACCGCCTCGCTTGATCGTGGCCCCCGCGCCGGTCGCGGAACGAACCCCCATGGCGGCACCGCCTGGCGTCGAAGATCACGCGCCGACCGAAGCGCTGTGGCTCGATGGTGAAACGGTCGAGCTAGGCGAGGTCGATCCGAGCGCGCTGATCGAAGATGACGGTTCGGGTGAAGCGCTCGCAGACGACAGCGGCCTGTTGCCGGCATCGAACCTCGATTGGATCGATTCGCTCGATGAGCGTGCCCTCGATCGCGCGGAAGCATGGTTGGATCACAAGAAGGGTCACAAGAAAGGATGAAGTCTCGGTTGCTCGCGCTCGTCCTCCTTGCGGCCTTTGCCGGCCCTGCCGTGACGAGTGCGCAGCCTCATCCCGGCAAGACCAAGGAGACCAAGGAGACCAAGGAAACCAAGGAAACCAAGGAGACCAAGATCGAGCGCGTGAAGAAGCGCGTACGCGCACTGCGTGCGTATACGTTGACCGAGGAGCTCGGGCTCGACACCGAGGGTGCCGGCACGTTGTTTCCGGTGCTCGCAAGGTACGACGACGAATTCGATCGCTTGCTCGCGGCTCGCGGCGCGCTGACCAAAGCGCTCGATGGCGCGGGCGATCTCAAGGACGCCAAGGCTGCCGACAAACTAATCGACCAGATGCTCGCGAACCAGCGCACGTTCTGGGACCTCGAGGAGAAGCGCGTCGCGGAGCTCCGAAAGATCCTCACGCCAGCGCAGACCGCGCGGCTGTTGGTTGTCCTCCCCGCACTCGAGCGCAAGATCCAGAATCAGCTCCGCCATGCCGCGCAGGGCGGCAAGAATCAGAACTCGCGCCGGATCGAGACGGATGCTGACTACGATGACGTCGAGCCGAACGAGAAGCCGGCGCCAATGCCAAAACAGGCTCCGGCCCGCAACCCGAGGGCTAACCCGTAGGGATGTGATCCGTTCTCGTCCTTCCACTGCAACCGCTAGCGGTCCTGCTGGGAACCGGCAATCCTCGCGGAAGCGGGCTACTATAAACGGCGGATGATCGAGGCCACTTGCTCGGCGTGCGGAACCGTCAACCGCATCGCCGAAGCGAACGTTCCGCTCGGGGCGAAATTCGTGTCGTGTTCGAGCTGCAAGTCCCGCGTGATCTTGCCTGCCCAACCCCATACGCAAACAGCCAAGCCTGTCGCCAAGCCGATCGGGATCCCGAACATCCCGGGACCGACCAAGAACATCGAGATAGCGAACCTACCGGCACCGAAGCGCGGCAACGCGCTGGCCGGCATGGAGGCGAGTAAGCCAGCGCCCAAATCGGGCCTCGAGCTGGCCGATCTGCCGGCGCCGAAGGGCTCTTCGCTGGCCACACCGAGCGGGCGGGCGACGCTCGATCTCGACGAACTGCTGCCCGCCGATCTGCCCGCGCCAAAGGATCCTTTTGCCTCGTCGGGCATCGCGGATCTTCCGACACCAAAGCCGCGGCCCTCGAGTGCGGCCTTGCCGACGCGAGCTCCTGCCGCAAAACCGCCAAGTATTTCGGATCTGCCGACGCCGAAAGGCAAATCTGCGTCTTCCGATCTGCCGGCACCGAAGCGCGCCGCCGCGACCACACCACTGGCTGCAACGCCGGTGATCGTGTCCCCGCTCGAGCTCGACATCGTCGATCTACCGACGCCGAAAGGCATCTCGGATCTGCCGGTGCCCAAGCCAAACCAGGGCAGCATCGATCTGCCCGCGCCGAAGGGCTTCTTCGACGATCTGCCGCAGCCCGCGAAGGCCAGCAAGCAGCGGCAGGACAACATCGATCTGCCCGCGCCGAAGGGCTTCTTCGACGATCTGCCGCAGCCCGCAAGCAAACAAGCGAACGTCGCCGCAAATGCCAGCATCGATCTGCCCGCGCCGAAGGGCTTCTTCGACGATCTGCCACAGCCCGCGAAGCCGCAGACGCCGCAGCTGCCGACGCCCAAGGGCCCGCCCGCGGCAAAGGGCTTTTTCGACGACCTCGATGATCCGCTCGGCGCACCGACCGTGCCACCGCCGCTGGCCTCGACGGAGCTGGTCCCGAAGCGGCCTGCATCGACCGGGGGGGGGGCGGGGGTATTCGACGATCTCCCGGAGCCGACCAGCAACGAGCTCTCGAGCTCGGATCTTCTCGGCGGCATGGAGAAGGGCGGGGGCGAGCGCGGGGCGAGCGGCTCTCTCGATCTCGAATCGCCCATCGCCGAGCTCGATCTCGGCTTACCGAGCACGGGCCAAACGGACTTCGCGGATCTCGACCTGTCCGCGCCGACCGCGCTACCCGAGCCGAAGATCAAATCCGGCATCTCGATCAAGTCGACGGCGACGTCGCAGCAGCCTGCGATCCACAAGCCGGTCGGCGCCAACGACCCTAACCCGAAGACCGAGATGCGGCTCGATCTCGAGGACGAGCCCGCGCGTGCGGGACTCGCGACGCCCGCGCGGCGCGACGCGGCGAAGAAGGCGGTAACCAGCGAAGTCTCCGCCGAGACCAAGGCGAGGAAGGCGAAGCGCAACAAGATCATCCTCGGCACCGTGCTCGGGCTCGCGATCGTCGGTTCCGGTGGTGGCTACTTCTACAAGCGCTGGGACGACAAGAAGACGAAGGCCGCGGCCGTTGCCGAGCACGTCACGGCCGCACGCGCACAGATCCACGAGGCGAATCCAAACCATTGGATGCGCGCCTCGACCGAAGCGAACGAGGCCCTCGAGCTCGATCCGAAGAATATCGAAGCGATCGGGTTACAAGCAGAAGCGCTGCTCGGTGGAGCCCTCGATACCGGGCTTGGCAGTGAGACGCGCATCGCCGCGGGCCGCAAGAAGCTGGCCGACGCGCTCGAAGGCGGCGTGACCGGACCGCAGCTCGAAGGTGCACAAGCACTCGGCATGATCGCCTCGAACCAGGCCGCACGCGCCGAGACCAAGCTCCAGCAGATGGTCGCCCGCGAGCCAAAGAACGGCTTCTGGCTGCTCTATCTTGGCTGGGCGCAAGACGCGAAGGGCGATCCTACAAGCGCTATCAAGTCGTTCGACAGCGCGCTCGCGGCCGATTCGAAAGTGAAGCTGCCGGCCATGTATGCTCGGGGCAAGGCGAAGCTCGAGCTCGTCGATCTCGCGGGTGCGAAGGCCGATTTCGCGGCGGTCCTCGAGCTCGCGAAGGACCACATCGGCGCGCAAGTCGGCCTCGCGGCCGCGCAACCTGCGGCGAGCTCGTCGCAGCGTGAAGCGGATCTGCTCGCGATCCTCGCGCGCAAAGATATCGGCACTGGCGATCCTCGCGCGGTCGTCGAAGCGTGGACGCTCGCCGCGGATATCGCACGGGTCGGGGGGCGCCTCGATGTCGCGCGCGACCGCTACCACAAGGCTCTCGAGATCGCGAAGGTGAATGTCTCGGCGCTCGTCGGGCTCGCCCGCGTCGAGCTTCGCGATAACAAGCTAGCCGTCGCAGCTGACCTCGTGCAGAAGGCGCTCACGCAAGCGGGTGAAGATCCGGATGCGCTGATCACGGCCGCGGATCTGTACGTCCGTCAGGCGAAGCTCCAAGATGCGAACGTGATCGTAGCGAAGCTAGCTGCGAAGCAACCACCGCTGCCGCCGCAACAGCAGGCCGCCCTCCAGCTCGTGACGGGCAACGTGCTCGACGCGCAAGGCAACGATGACGGCGCGATCGAAGCGTGGGTCGCGGGCGCGATCCTCGCGGGGGATACCGATCTTGCACCTCTGATGGCCGCAGTCACCAAGCTCGGCGCGCTCGCCAAGCGGGCCAGCGAGCTCCATGACGACAAGAAGGCTAGCGACTATCGCGCGCGCGCCGGTCAACTGTTGTCCTCGCTCGCGGATCGCGCGCAAGAAGATGCGGCGCTCTCGAAAGCACTTGGCATCGCGTATCTCGGTGCCGACGATCCGGTGAAGGCGGAGCACTTCCTCGGTCGCTCGGTCGAGATGAAGGGCGACGATGTCGAGACCCGCCTCGAGCTCGCAAAGGCACTCGCGAAGCTCACCCGCACAGAGGACGCGCTCGCCCAGCTCACCACGGCGCAGAAGATCGACGGTAGGCGCGTCGACATCGCGCTCGAGATCGCCAGCATTCTCGAAGGTGCGAAGCGCAATGACGAAGCTGCCGCGGCGTACTCGCGCCTGCTCGATGCCAAGGATCCTCCGATCCAGGCGCGCGTGCGCGCGGGTCGGTTCCTCGCACGTCACGGCAAGGTCGCCGAAGCGGCGAAGCAAGCCGAGCTGATTCTCGCGGCCGAACCCGAGAACGCGGCTGGTCACTATCTCAAAGGTGAAGGCTTGATCCTCGCGGGTCGACTCGATGACGCGCGCAAGGAGCTCACGCTCGCGACCGATGGTGATCCGGATCCGCAGTACCTCGACGCGCAAGGTCGAGCAGCGGAAGCCTCGGCTGCAGCAAGTGGCGATTCGACCAAGTACGACCTCGCGCTGCGCGCGTACGAGCGCGCGATCCTCGCTGATCCGAGCATGTTCAACTCGCAAGCAGGGATGGGCCGAATCTACGTCCTCCGGCGCGAGTGGACGAAGGCCTTGCCGCCGTTGCTCGCGGCGAACAAGCTGGATTCGACCGATGCCGGCGTGATGTACGACGTCGGCATCTCGCAGCGCAACCAGGGCCAGAACGCGACGGCGGCACAATGGCTCGTCGATGCGAGCAGGAACAAGCCGACGCCAGATACGTACTGGCAGCTCGCACAGATCTACAACGATACGAGTGATGGTCGGAAAGCCGAGGACGCGCTCGTCCATGCGACCAAGCTCGCCACGGAGTCCGAGACCAAGACGGGCACCAAGTACGACTGGCTCAACGACGCGTACTACATGCTCGGGCAGACCGAGTACGCCCTCCACAATTATCCGGCTGCCCGGAGCGCTTACCAGCTCTTCATCAGTCGTGCGCCCGCGGGCGGCACCAAGTACAATGAAGCGAAGCATCTGCTCAGCGGTGAGTTGCGCTAGAGCCGGGACGGCGGTCTTTGATGTCGCCGAGCTCCATGACGTGAGCGGACACGTCCCTCGCGTTTAACGCGGCTGCGACGCCGCGCCGACAAGATAGGCGTATCCTACACGCGTGCTGGACCGGCTACGCAAGGGTGTCGAACGAGGTGTGTTCTTCGCGAAGGTGTTACGCGCGACGAAGCTCGTGACACCGATGCGGCCGACGAGCCTGGCGCACTTCATCAAGACCGCGTGCCGGGTCAAGCGTGGGCCGCATTTGGCCGTGATGTTCCACGCCGCGACGCATCCCGAAAAAGAAGCGGTCATCGAATACGGCGAGAACGGCGTCACGCGGATGACCTGGGGCGAGTTCGACGCGACGATCAACCGGCTGTGCAACGCGCTGCATGCGCGTGGCGTGACCGGCGGCAAGCGGGTCGCGATCATGTTGCCAAACTCGCGCGAGTACTTGATCGCGCAGCAGGCACTCGCGCGGCTCGGCGCGACGGCCGTGCAGATCGGCTACCGGCTCAAAGCCTACGAGGTCGCGTTTATCCTCGAGAACTCGCAACCGGTGGCGACCATCGTTCATGCGGACTATCTCGGTACGATCCGGGAGGCGCGCAAGATCTCGAAGCGCAGCGACCAGATGATCGCGGTGGGTAGTCTCGACAGTAACGTGCGTGATGCAGATGAATGGGATCGTGCGCTCGCCGCGAGTGATCCGGCGATGCCGCCAAAGGTCTACGACGGCGATGGCGGCGGCTTGATCGTCTACACCAGTGGCACGACCGGCAAGCCGAAGGGCGCGAATCGCTCGTGGAAGAAGACCGGCTTCGAGGCGGTCGCCGACATGATGTTCCAGATAGGCGTGCGCGCGAACGATCGTCACCTCGTCACCTGCCCGCTCTATCACTCGGCGGCACCGGCCTTCGTCGCGATCATGATGGCACTCGGCGCCACGATCATCCTGCAGGATCACTTCGATCCCGAGCAAAGCCTGCAGATCATCGAGAAGGAGAAGATCACGTGCACGCTGATGGTGCCGACGATGCTGATCCGGATCGCGGCGCTGCCGCCGGCGACGATCGCGAAGTACTCGACGAGCTCGCTGCGCTGGGTGATGAGTGGCGCGGCGCCGCTGCCGACCGAGGCCGCGCGTCGGTTCATGGACATGTTCGGGCCGATCCTGTGGAACTTCTACGGCAGCACCGAGACCGGGCTCGTCACGCTCGCGGCGCCGGGCGATCACGTCTCGCGGTCGGGCACGATCGGCCGGGCGCTGCGCGGCAATACGATTCGCTTGCTCGACGACAGCGGTCGCCCGGTGATGCAGGGCGAGGTTGGCGAGCTCTTCGCGCGCAACTCGACGATGATGTCGGGTTATCACGGCGATCAAGAGGCGACGAACAACGCGCAGCGCGAAGGCTTCTACTCCGTCGGTGATGTCGCCCGCGTCGACGCCGATGGGTTCTACTACCTGGAATCGCGCAAGCACGACATGGTGATCAGCGGCGGCGTGAACATCTACCCGCGCGAGATCGAGGATCACCTGAGTACACATCCTGCGATCCTCGAAGCCGCGGTGATCGGCGTGCCCGATCCGGAATGGGGCGAGACCTTGCGCGCCTTCGTGGTCCTGCGCAACGAGGCGCAGCTGACCGAGCGAGAAGTCCAGGACTTCTGTCGCGAAGGCCTTGCCGATTACAAACGCCCCCGTAAGGTACTGTTCCTCGCCGAGATGCCGCGCAATCCTACCGGCAAAATTCTCAAGCGCGAGTTACGCGAGCTCACCTGAGTACCACTGACAAAGCCTGGATCCTCGGGACGGCAGGGCACATCGATCACGGCAAGACCGCGCTCGTAAAGGCGCTCACCGGCGTCGATACGGATCGGCTGCCGATCGAAAAGCAGCGCGGGATCACGACCGAGCTCGGCTTCGCGGCGTTGCGGCTCGGCGAGCGCCAGCTTGCCGTGGTCGACGTGCCCGGGCACGAGCGCTTCGTCAAATCGATGGTCGCCGGTGCGACCGGCATTGACGTCGTGATCATGGTGATCGCGGCCGACGAAGGTGCGATGCCGCAAACCCGCGAGCACCTCGCGATCTGTGACCTGCTCGGGATCAAGCGCGGCGTGATCGCATTGACCAAGGCCGACCTCGTCGATGACGAGACCCTCGCCCTCGCGACCGCGGATGTCACCGAGGTCGTCGCCGGTACGTTCCTCGAGGGCGCAGCGATCATTCCGATCTCCGCCCGCGATGGCAGCGGGCTCGATGCACTGCGGTCCGAGCTGGCCGCGATCCTCGAGAGCCTCGAGCCGCGATCGCTCTCGGGTGTGTTCCGGCTCGCGGTCGATCGCGTGTTCACCAAGAAGGGCTTCGGGACGATCGTCACCGGTACGATTCTCAGTGGTGAAGTCCGGGTCGGCGACGAGCTCGAGGTCATCCCGAGCGGGCTGGCTCCGCGCGTCCGCGGTCTCGAATCTCACGGTCAGGCCGTCGAGAGCGCGCACGCTGGCCAGCGTTGCGCGATCAACCTCGGGGGTGCGGCCGTTGCCGAGCTCGCGCGCGGCAACATGCTCGTGCATCCTTCGCGCGTCGCGGCCTCGCACATCCTCGACGTCCAGCTCCGCTACCTCGCGAGCGCGGCGCATCCCCTGCCCGCGCAATCGAAGGTCCTCCTCCATCACGCGACGACGCAAGTGCTCGCGACGCTCGTGCTGCTCGATGGCAAACCGCTCGAGCCGGGTGGGACCGCACTCGCGCAGATCCGGATCGATCGCGAGACCCCGCTCGCCGCGCTCCCGGGTGATCGCTTCATCGTGCGCGGCTTTGTCAGTACGCCCGCGCATGGCTCGACGATCGGAGGCGGTCAGATCATTCGCGTCCTCGCTCCGCGCGCACGCCGCAGCCACGACCAGGTCGTCGCCACTCTCGCGCGCGCCCAGCTCGACGAACGGATCGCGATCGATATCAAAGCAAGCGCGACCACGGGGCTCTCCGCGCGTGAGCTCGGACAACGCACGGGGGTCGCGGATCTGACGGAGCTACTCCGCGAGCTCGTCCAGCACGGCACGATCGTAGCGCGGGGCGAGCGCTTCCTGCACGCCGAGGTCGTTGCTCTCACGGAGCCCAAACCCGTCGCGCCACCGCCCGTGACGATGACGCCGACCGAGCAACACGTGCTCGCGAAGCTGCTCGCGGCCGGGCTCGAGCCCCCGCGGCCCAAGGAGCTCGCGGGCTCGATGGGCCTCACGGATGCGGTGGTGAAGCCGGCGCTCGACCGGCTGGTCGCGGCCAAGCTCGTCATCAAGATCAAACCCGATCTAGTGATGCACCGGCAGATCGTCGACACGATCCGTACGACGCTGGTGGCCTTCCTGGCCACGCACACCACGATCGATGCGCAGCAGTGGAAGGAACTGACCGGCGCGAGCCGGAAGTTCACGATCCCGCTGGCGGAGTTCTTCGACGCCGAAAAGCTCACGCTTCGGGTCGGTGATCTCCGCCGGAAGCGCTAGAGAAAGTAGCCGATCGAAACGCCGAAGAAGGGTAGCGTGCGAATGCCGCCCTCGAGGTTGATCGTCAACTTGTCGGTCGGCTTGAACTGGACGCCGATGATGGCGTTGATCACCGGGAACACCGGCGGCAGGTCGTACTTCACGGGCTGGCCGAAGCCGTGATTGTCGGAGTCCTGGCCTCGGCCGTTGAAGGTCGTCGGCACGCAGCCCGGCTCCGGGGTCGAGTTCGTCGCCCCGACGCAGATCACGTTGAAGTGCGTGAGCGCACCAGTGATCACGCCGAGGCCCGCGCCGCCGCCGTAACGGAAGGAGACCCAGTTAGTGATCGGTACGTGGTTGATGAAGGTGAACTCGACCGTGTACCAGCCAAGACCACCCGAATCGGAGTGCGACGGGTCGAGCACGTAGTCGGCTTCGTCGCCGGCCCCGACGTTGTCGCCTTTGTTGATCCACACACCTTGGCCGACAGTGAGCTGCTCGTGCTCGAAGCCGAGCTGCAGCTCGACGTTGCCTCTGCGGCGCACCAGATCGAAGCCGTAGCCGACGTTGCTCGCGCCGTCGGCGGCCTTGTCGACGAACAGCTCGAGCAGCCCGGTCGGGACATGGACGCTGCGCAAACGCAGGTCGATGCCGTATTCGACGAGATCCTCGGACTTGACCGCAGGCCCAGGCTCCGGTGGTTGGCTACCCGGATCTTTGGCCGGTTGGACCTGCTTGTCGGCGTCGGTCAGGGACGCGCCGCCCCAAGAAGTTCCACTGATCGTCAGGATGAGCAGTGACGTGGCTAAACGCATGATTCCCCCAGCGCCACGACAATATATACTGAAGCATGCGGCGTCCCGTATTTCCGACGGGATTCGCAACCCAGATGCGGTGTTGCTCACTCCTCGCGCTTGCCGTGCTCGCCTCTTGCGGCGGCGTGGGGCTCGGCGAGACCTGTACCGGTACCAACGATTGCGCGACCACGCTGCAATGTGTTTCTAACGTCTGTCGTACGCGCTGCCTGCGCTCTCCCGATTGTGGCAACGGATTCTCCTGCGGCGCCGATGGCATCTGCCGCGAAGCGAACGGCCAGCTCGGTGACTCGTGCGTCTCGGAGGTCGATTGTGAAGGAGGCCTGGCCTGCGAGCTTTCGGGGCTCCCGGTCCCGGCCGGTGCCATGCAAGCGAGCTGTGTCATGGCCGGTGGCGGCCACCCCGCGAACGCGGCGTGCACCGCCGACCGCGATTGTCGCAACCACACGTGTGCACTCGGGCGCTGCATCGACCTGTGCCGCGAGACTCGCGATTGTGGCGTCGGGACGAGCTGCGCCGAGATTCCACGCGTCGAAGCGAACGGAGCGATGTTTGCGGGCTGCCTGCAATCGAATGGCTCGCTCACGTGGAATATCCCGGTCCACGGCTCGGCCGAGACGATCAAGTTGCCGGTTCCGAACACTGCACGGTCCGTCGCGGTGACGATGCGCGTCAATGATGTGAACCAGGAAGTCGGCGTCACCCACATCACCTCGCCCACCAGCGTCACGCTCCTGGATTTCTCGGATGACCCGTTTGCCGATCCGGTGCGCCATCGGCCTGACCTCGGGCAATCGGTGCTCGCGATGCCTTCGACGCCGGATGTGCCGCTGATTCCGGGCGCGTACACGCTCGATGTCCGCTCGTTGAAGCCGCCGTTCACGCACACGAGCATCGGCACCGCCACCCCGATCGTGACCGCAGTCATCAAGCTCGATGCAAGCGTGATCCTCGATCTTCATTTCTACTTTCTGAACTTCGACGATCATCCATGCGCCGCGGGGTTCGGGGCCGGAGGCACGCTGAATGCCGCGAGAGCGAATGCCGCGACGTTCTTTCAGAACGACTTCCTCGGCAAGCTGCGTCAGGTGTTCGCGCGGGGCGGCGTCGCGCTCGGCACCCTGTCTTACCAGGATCTCTTCGATCACCCCGATCTCGACGGGCTCGACATCTCGAATGCCGCGGCACTGCTCGCGCTCGGCAAGCACGATGTCGGGATCAACGTGTTCTTCGTGCGGTCGTTGTCGCCGGTCGGCCTGCAAGCCTTCGGGCCCAACCCGGGTCCTGCCGGCCTCGGCGGAACCTCGCAATCGGGCGTGATCATCTCGCTCGACACCTTGTGCTACCGGACCTGGAACGACCTCGCGCGGCTGACCGCTCACGAGCTCGCGCGCTACATGGGCCTGTACGACAACGTCGAGCTCGATCCCGCGCAACATGATCCGATCAGCGACAGCGACGGTACGAGCGCGAATCTGATGTTCTATTCGGAGTTCGGCGGCGCGGATCTCTCGCAAGGCCAGCGCGACATCCTCAGCCGCAGCCCGGTGCTGCGATGAACGCGGAATTGCGATGAGGGTCCTCTTGCTCGCGCTGCTCGTCGGACTTGTGACCTCGGCCGAGGGTTCGACACCCCTCACCGCGCAGATCCAGAACGTGCTCACGCCGATCGACACGGTGCCGACGCAGCTCGAGCTCGACACCGCATTCACCGATCACACCCAGGCGCTGCACGGCCTCGCCGAGATCTCCCTCGACAACACGACCGATACCGGCATCCGGCTCCGCGCGATCCACGCGTTGACCAAGTACTGCGCGGGGAGTCCGTGCGTCGATAACGACATGGCGCACCAGGCGCTGGTCGGGATCATCCAGGCCAGCCAGGACGCGTCGACGGGCGCGAGGGTCGTCGTGCTCCGCGGGGCGATCGAAGCGCTGGGCCCCCAACGGGTCGCTACCGACCTGCCTCTGCTCGTCCCATTGCTCGAGCACGAGAGCCGGGATGTCCGCGCGGCCACGGTCCACGCCCTCCGAGACCTCTGCAACACGCAGGCGATCAACCCGTTACGGGCGTTACTCCAGCACGAAACGACCGACCAGGTCCGGCTGGCCATCTCGGAAGCCCTCAGGATTCTGGGTCAGACCCAACCCTGTCAGTGAGGGTCAGCACAACCACGCGGAATCGTTTGGTTGTACTCCGCGCCTACCGATCGTAGACTGACGAGGTTCGTGGCTGGGTGCACGCCGCGCGATCCCTCATGTCGACCCGCGATCCAAGAGCTCGGCCGCCTCGCATGGAGCCGGCACGCGTAGGTCAGCGCGAGCAAACGCAATCGCTCCAGCTAGAGATCGATGACGCGCAGCGCGAGTCACATGCCTCGCTCGCGGTCGGCACGCATGGCGACGAGCGCACGCGCGTCGAATCGCCGAGCGCGCGCAATGCGCCCCCGAGTAGCAAGCCACCACCGCTGCCGAGTCGCAGCCCCGATGATCCGGACATCCGGATCGGTCAGACGTTCGGCACGTACAAGCTGCTCGAGCTGCTCGGCAAGGGCGGTATGGGCTACGTGTATCGCGCCGAGCATACGAAGCTCGGGCGCGAGGTTGCACTCAAGTTGCTCCGCGCCGATTACGCGAAGCGCCGCGACGCGGTGAATCGCTTCTTTCAGGAAGCGAAGACCGTCAATCGCGTGCGGCATCGCAACATCGTCGACGTCACCGATTTCGTCGAGCTCGACGACGGCACCACGTTCATCATCATGGAGTATTTGCGGGGCCAGAGCCTCGGCACGTGGGCGCGATCGAGCATCGATCTTGCTCGCGCGCTTGCGGTGCTCGTGCAGATCTGCGATGGCCTAGGCGCCGCGCATGCGGTCGGCGTCGTGCACCGCGATCTCAAACCCGACAACGTCATCGTCGTGCCAGCGACCGATGGCGCCGAGATGGTCAAGCTGCTCGATTTCGGTGTCGCCAAGCTCGTTAATCGCGACGACGAAGACGTCGGCTTCCAGACCCAGGCCGGCTCGGTGATCGGCACGCCCGCGTACATGTCTCCCGAGCAAGCGGGCGGCATGCAGGTCGATCAGCGCTCCGATATCTATTCGCTCGGCGCGATCATGTACGAGCTGTTCTGCGGGCAGCCGTTGTTCCGTGGCCGCTCGTTCGGCGAGTATGTCCGCAAGCATCTCACCGAGAATCCCGTACCACCGCACCAGACCCCGGGTGGCACGGGGATCAACCCGAATCTCGAGGCGCTGATCCTGCGCTGCCTCGCGAAGGAGCCGAACGAGCGCTTCGGCCACATCCTCGAGCTCCGTGACGGGTTGCTCCATCTCCTCGGCGGGGCGACCACGAATCCCGGTGCGATCAGTGGGGTGCATCCACCGAGCGGCTTGCACCACAAGGTCCCGACTCTCGGCGCGGCCGACGCATTACCGAATCACATGTTGCCGCTGCCGCCCCCGAGACACCTGACGCAGCCCACGCCGGATCCCGCGCGCTATTCACCGCAGCACCAGGTGCTGCCGATGCCGACCGGGATGGGTCAGGTCTCGAATACGCCCTACAACAACTACAGGAGCACGTCCGCGTCGCACGGTGGTTCGCCATGGGCGCGCTATATCGGGTTCGGCTCGATCGCTATCGCGTTCGGTGTGGTCTGCGCGATGGTCTATATCCACAGGAGCCGCGATTCCGAGCCCGTCGCGCCGACTGCGACCGTCGTGACACCGCAGATCGCGCCCACGCCGCTCGTCGAGCCCACACCGCTCGTCGAGCCCGCGCCGCTCGCGAAGCCGGAGCAGATCGAGCTCAGGTTCGATTCACTGCCGAGTGCCGGCATCTACGCGGAGGGCCACTCGGCAGAGTTGTGTCGGACCCCGTGCGCGTTCAACGTCGAGATCAGCTCCCGGAGCGATGCGAAGGGCAAGCGCACGTTCATCGTGCGCAGCCAGGGCTATCTGGACACGCAGATCATCGTCGATCTCGAGGCGGCCCAGCGGGAGTTTCACGTCACGCTCGATCACGACATGGTCCCGAACGAAGGTGGACCGACCGAAGAGCCACTCAAGAAGCAAACGAGAGCCCAGACAAAGCAGCTTCTAAAAAAGAATGCAAAGTCCGACAAGCCCGACCAGCCGGTGAAGCCAGCCGTCGAAGATCCGCCGCCGCTGACACCAGTGCCGGAGACGAAGAAGCCGACAGGCAGTACGATCGATCCGACCGATACGCACGACCCATTCAAGTCTCATAAATGACGTCCGCTTTGCTTCGTTGGCTCGTCTTTGCGAGCCTTTGCTTCTTCGTGGTGCCCGCGCATGCGGACGACCTCGCCACGCGCTCGGCGAAGCGCCACTACGAGCGTGGCGAGAAGTTGTTCGCACTCGGCAAGTTCGATCAAGCGCTCGACGAATATCAACAAGCGTTCGATGCGAAGCCGCTCGGCGATTTCCTCTACAACATCGGCCAGTGCTATCGAAACCTCAGTGACTACAACCAGGCGATCTTCTCGTTCAAGAAATACTTGAAACTCAAGCCCGATGCGGATGATCGCGACAAGGTCGAGAAGCTGATCGAAGAGCTAGAGGAGAAACAGCAGCGCGGGGAAAGCGCGAAGTTCGCGCCGAAGCCCGATCCCGTCGCACCGCCGCCTTCGAAACAAGCCGACGTACCGAGCTACAAGAAGTGGTGGTTCTGGACCGGCATCGCGGTGATCGGTGTGGCCGGCGGCGTCGGGATCTATGAAGCGACCAAGAATAGTGGTCCACCGTCGACCGATCTCGGCAACCTCGGGCGGGTGCTCGCATGGTGAAGTGCGGGCTGCTCGCGGCAGGGGGCGCCACGCTGCTCGCCGCGTGCGGCAGTGGCGAGTCGTTCGTTGTCGTGACGGTCTCGGCGCGGCCGACGGTGCACGAGGTCGCGACGCTCGAGGTAACCCAGTCGAGCAGCGGGACCACGCGCACCGACACGCTCGAGCTCGGCACCCACACGCTGCCAGCGACGTTCAGCATCACCGCGACGAATCGCGCGGGCGAGCTCGATCTCTCGGTCGCCGGCAAGGCGAGTGACGGGTCGAATGTTGCGAACGGCACCACGACCACGTCGTTCGATCTCGGCACCGCGACCGTGCAGCTCGAACCGGCGGACTTCGTGGTCAACACCGACTACGCGATGGACGAGTTCACGACGACGGACTTCGAGACCACCGGCTACCAGATCTCGGCGACATCCGACGACAAGTGGACGGTGTCGTTCCGCAACACGTGCACCGATACCTGCAACGTCTTCGCACGCACGATCGGCAGTAATGGTGCGCCTGCGAAGACGACCGCCGCCGCGGGCACGAACGCGTATCAGATCACCTCTGCGACGACGCAAGAAGGTGCGTTCTCCGCGATTGCGGGCCAAGGCACCGCGACCATCGCAGCGTGGGATTTCAACGATACCGTTGGTGCGGGCGTCGGCGTTGCCTGCCGTGGCATCGATGCGAACGGTACGCTCACCGCCGGGCAACGCACGATCTCGACCGATGCTGCGGACACCATCGTGATCGCGCCACTGCCCACAGGCAACTTCGCCGTGTCGTGGCAGGTCTACTCGCCGAACGCCGCGATCCACTCGATGATCGCCAGGCCAGATTGCACGACGCTGACCACCCTGCCGGTCGCGGTCGCGCCGACGGCCGGTACGACCAACGGTCCCCATCGCTCGACGGTCGCCGCGAGCGGCACCGCGCTACTCTACGGCTGGATCCAGGACGATGCCGCGTACGTCCGCGCGACCACGACGAGCACCGCGCCCTCGTTCACCAACGCCGCGTTCAAGGTTGCAGATCCTCCGACCGGGGAAACCGCCGAAGCCGTCCGCATCGCACCCATGGGCGCGGGCTTCGCGGTCGCGATTCGCTACGTCTCGTCGACCCTCGGCGCCCCCGGTCAGATCTATCTCCAGCGCACGACCTCGACGGGCGTCGTGATGGGGACGCCGACCTTGATCTCCGACAAGACCGGCTCGGACTTCACGAACGGTCGACGCGGTTTCGGCATCGCAACGCGCGCCGATGGCATGACGATGCTCGTGTGGTCGCAGTGCGACGACGGCACGGACGGACGGTGTGATGGTCGGCTCGATATTTACGGTCGGCTCGTCGATGCGACCGCGACCGTCGTCGGTGATCCATTCGTGGTCACCTCGACCACGCTGGGCGATCAACAAGATCCTTCGGTCGTCGCGCTCAGCGATGCGTTCGCCGTCGCGTGGACTGACGGCAGCAAGACCGCGCCGGATACCGACGGTACGGCCGTGCGCGCCCGCGTCATCTACCCGCGGTAGGACCCAGGTCGTCGCGGAGCGTTCGCGCGTTCTCGGATTCACCGGCGAGCACGCCAAGGGCACGTCAAACCGCGCGCCAAACCGCGCGACAAACCGCACGATCAGACCGGAACGTACGCTGGTCTGCTGACCGCGTCCTTTGTGACCGCGTCCTTTGTGGCCTTCGGGATGGGTCCGGAACGTCACGCTCGCGACGCCTTCGACGCCTTGCGGCTAAACAGCTTCTTCGTCGGCCCGGTGATCGATGCCCAGAGCGCGCATCTTCTTGTAAAGGTGGCTGCGCTCGAGCTGGAGCTCGCGCGCGGTGTTGGAGACATGGTGGTCGTTTGCATCGAGTGCGGCGACGATGATCTCGCGCTCGGCGGCCGCGACCAGGTCCTTGAACGGCACGCCGCGCGAGTGCTCGACCTTGAACGCCTTGACGCGAGGTAGCGCATCACTGACATCGGCTTCGCTGATCACCTCGGCATCACCCGTGAGGATCGCGAGCCGCTCGACGACGTTCTTGAGCTCGCGCACGTTCCCCGGCCAATCATGCTGCATGATCATCGTCATCGCACCGGATGCGACCTTCTTCGCGCGGCGACCGTTATCGGCGCAGACTTGCGTGAAGAAGTGATCGACGAGCATCGGGATGTCGGCACGCCGGGTGCGTAATGGCGGCAGCTCGATCGGCACGACCGCGAGGCGATAGTACAAGTCTTCGCGAAACCGGCCGGCTGCGATCTCGGTCGAGAGATCCTTGTTCGTGGCCGCGACGACACGCACGTCGACCTTGATGGTCTCGCCGCCACCCACGCGCTCGAGCTCGCTCTCTTGCAGCACGCGCAACACCTTCGCTTGCGCATTCGGCGTCATGTCGCCGATCTCGTCGAGGAACAGCGTGCCGCCATCTGCGAGCTCGAACTTGCCGCGGCGTTGTTGGGTCGCGCCGGTAAAAGCGCCCTTCTCGTGCCCGAACAGCTCGCTCTCGATCAGCTCGGCCGGAATCGCGGCGCAGTTGAGCTTCACGAACGGGCCGGTCTTGCGCTTGGAATGCTCGTGCACCGCGCGCGCGACGAGCTCCTTACCCGTACCGTTCTCGCCAGTGATCAGCACGCGACCGGTACTCGGCGCGGCCTTGGCGATCTTCTCGAAGATCGCTGTCATCGCGGCGCCCCTACCGATCATCGCGAAGTCGGTTTGGACCCGACCTCGGAGCCGCGCGTTTTCGCCACGGAGCCGCGCGTTCTCGAGCGCATTTTGGACGGTGATCAGCAGCTTGTCGCCGCTCAGCGGCTTCTCGATGAAGTCGTGAGCGCCAGCCTTGGTCGCAAGGACGGCGGTCTCGATCGTGGCGTTACCGGACATCATCACGACGACGACTTCCGGTTTAGCCACGCGAAGCTTCGGGAGTACTTCGAGCCCGGTCTCGCCGGGCATCATCACGTCGAGCAGCACGAGATCGACGTCGTGTTCGGCGAGCTTCGTGAGGCCGGCGGCAGCACCACTCGCGACGATCACCTGATACCCCTCCAGCTCGAGCGACCGGCGGACGGTCGTGAGGATGTTGGGCTCGTCATCGATGACGAGAATCGTGCTGCGCATACTACGGCCAGACCCTAGCAGATTTGACTAACGTGCTGCGACCATTTAGGTTTCCAGCCATGGATCACTCGCGTACCCGTGCTTCGGCTCGCTTCGGCGCCGCTCTGCTAGCGGCCGCGGCCATGCTGTTCGCGTTCGCGTTCTCGGCGTCGTGTGGTGACACGTCCAAGAAGCCGGGCTGCAAAGTCGACAAGGACTGCAAGAGCCCGCAGGTCTGCGCGGCGAACAAGTGCGTGGAGTGCACCACGGATGATCAATGCGCAAAGGGCAAGCATTGTTCCGCGAATGCATGCGTCGTGAAGGCGCAGTGCGAGCACGATGATCAGTGCGCGGCAGGTCAGGTGTGTCAGGCCGGCACGTGCAAGGCGTGCGCTGCCGATAGCGAGTGCGGTCCCGGTGGAACGTGTCAGGCAGGTTCGTGTCAGCGCCCGAAGAAATGCGCCACGGATAACCAGTGCGCCGACGACGAAGATTGCAAGGACGGCGTGTGCCACAAGGCCACCGCGCCGATCACCGATGGCGTGTGTCCGCTCTCGACGGTGTACTTCACCTACGACAGTTCGGGCATCGAAGCGAGCGAGCGCGACCGGCTCGACGCGAATAACACGTGCATCACGAAGACGAAGGGCAAGGCGGTGTTCCTTGTAGGTCACACCGATACGTCGGGTACCGAGGAATACAACATCGCGCTCTCCGAGCGCCGCGCACAAGCCGCCGCCGATTACCTCGCGCGGCTCGGCACGGATCCGGCGCGCCTCCAGGTCGTGCCGAAGGGCGAGACCGAGCCCTCCGGCCTCGGCGATGACAAAGACCGCCGCGTCGAATTCCAGTGGCACTGAGGAACCTCATGACGAAGCTCATCGCACTCCCGCTCGTGCTCTTTATGACCGGCTGCTTCTGGGTCACGACCAAGAGCGAAGGCGAGACGCTCCGCAAGGACGTCAATTCACTGAACGATCGCGTGTCGTCGAAGGAGAAGGTTCTCGACGATCAGGTCAAGCAACTCCAGACCGTCATCGACGAAGCGACGAAGGTCTTGAAGCGCAACAATGCGGATATCGGCGCCGATGTCGACGGCCTGCGCTCGGACGTCCGTACGACGAACGGCCTGGTCACCGCGCTCAATCAGAGCTTCAGCGAGCTCAAGACCTCGATCGACAAATACAAGCGCGACAACGACGCGCGCCTCGACAATCTCGAAGCTCGCTTCGGGCAGATCGAGAGTGGCAAGCCGAGCGCGAGCAGCTCGCCCGATGATCTGTGGCGGCTCGGATCGGCCGCGTTCGATGGCGGCAAGTTCAACGACGCGATCGAGATCTTCAAGCGGCTCGTCGCGACGTATCCGACGAACAGCAAGGCCGACGACGCGCAGTACTTCAAGGGCCAGTCGTACGGCAAGTTGCTCGATTGGGAGCACGCGATCGGTGCGTACCAGACGCTCGTCGAGAAGTATCCCGAGAGCGACCTCGCCGACGACGGGCTCTACTTCGCCGCGCTCGCCGCCCAGCAGATGAAGAGCTGTACCGAGGCGCGCACCTACCTCGGGCTCGTCAAGACGAAGTATCCGAAGTCAAACGTGCTCTCCTCCGCGAACACGCTCGATGTGACCATCAAGAAGGACTTGAAGAACAAGTCCAAGTGCTCGTCGTAGCGCGCTCGCTGCCCTACCAGTTCTACTTTCCGCCGAGCTTCTTGTACTGATCGAACCCGTCGGCCTTCAGGTCGTACGAAGGCGCGAGCTTCGAGTGGCACTTGTTGCAGGAGTTGATGCCCTTCTCCTTGTTGAACGCCTTCATCGCCTCCTTCGCAGCTGGCTGGCCACCCTTCGCGCACGCCTGCTTCACGAGGTCCGACTTGAAGTCTTTGTGAACGCACGGCGCGACGTCACCGCCTGCGGAGGCGGAGAAGCTCGCGATGGTGAGGGAACCAACGATGGTGAGAACCGATGCAAAGATGCCGAGCTTGCTCATGTACTTCTTCCTCTGCGACGTCGTGGAGAGACACTCTATTCAAGCAGAGGAAGTTCAATCACTGAAGTCGCAATGCCGACCTCCGTGAATTGGGCGAGCCGAGCGGCCTCTGGCTCCTACTTCGGGGCGAGCCTCCTGTGGCATGAAGATTTTTCATCGCCTCCACGGCCGCTTTCCATTTTTTGACCGCCGTTCGCGCACGCGTCAGGGGCGATGGGGGCAAGCGCCCTCATAACCCGCGTCACGAGAGCGAATGCAAAGATCTCGCAGCAGCGGCCACGTCGGCAGCGTCGTTCACCGACTGGATCGCGCAGATTGCTGACGCGCCGGTAGCGTAGACCTCGGCTGCATTCCGCGGCGCGATGCCACCTATCGCGACGATGGGCGTCGCCCCTGCCGCCACGACGGCCGCGCGAAGGCCCGCGAGGCCTTGGACCGGGTCCGGGTTCTGTTTGGTCTGGGTCACGAACACGGGACCGAAGCCGAGATAGTCGGCACCGGCCGCGACGGCGACTCGAACTTGCTCGACATCGTGCGTGCTCACGCCGACCCGTAAGCTCGAAGCGAGAGCGCGGGCGGCGGCGATCGGGAGATCGGTCTGGCCGAGGTGCACGCCATCGGCTCCGCACGCGAGCGCGATATCGATCCGATCGTTGATGATCAGCGGTACGCCCGCCTTGTCGCAGAGCGAACGCGCCATCCGCGCGAGCGCTAGCTGCATCCGCGCGGTGCCAGGCTTCAACCGGACCTGTAGCGCGCACGGGCCGGCCGAGAGGAGCGAGCGGGCGAGGGTTTCATCGTCGCGATCGAGCACCGCGTAGAACCCGCGCAGCATCATCGCATCTGGAGCTCGAGCTGCTCGAGCTCTCGCGCTTTATCGCGCAGCTGCGCCGCGCGCTCGAATTCGAGATCTGCTGCGGCTTGCTTCATCTCGTTGCGCACCTTCTCGATCGCAGAGCGCACGCCCCCGAGGCTATCGAGCTTCTTGAGATCGAGGCCGGCGATCTGCATCGCATTGCCGCGCGAACCTTTCTTCGGCATCGGCTCGGCAATCTGGACATCGAGGATCTTGCGCTTCGTCGAGGCCGGCGTGATGTTGTGTTCGAGGTTGTACGCCTCTTGGACCGCACGACGGCGCCGCGTGATGCCGACCGCGTCCTTGATCGATTGGGTCTCCTTGTCGGCGTAGAGCAGCACCTTGCCCTCGACGTTGCGAGCCGCGCGCCCGATCGTCTGGATCAGGCTGCGCTCGCTGCGCAAGAAGCCTTCTTTGTCCGCATCGAGGATGCCGACCAGCGACACCTCCGGAATATCGAGACCCTCGCGAAGCAGGTTGATACCGACCAGCACGTCGAACTCGCCACGGCGCAGGTCGCGAATGATCGAGATACGCTCGAGCGTATCGATATCGGAGTGGAGGTATTTCACCTTGACGCCGATCTCTCGGTAGTACTCCGAGAGATCCTCGGCCATCCGCTTCGTCAGCGTGGTGACGAGCACGCGATCGCCCTTTGCGGTGCGATCGCGAATCTCGGCGAGCAAGTCGTCGACCTGATGTGCGACCGGCCGGACCTCCACGATCGGATCGAGCAAGCCGGTAGGGCGGATGATCTGCTCGACGACGATACCCTTGGCTTCGGCGAGCTCCCACTCGGCGGGCGTTGCCGAGACGTAGATCGCTTGCTTCGCACGCTCGCGCCACTCGTCGAACCGCAGCGGGCGGTTATCGATGGCACTCGGCAGGCGGAAGCCATGCTCGACGAGTGTTTCCTTGCGCGAGCGATCGCCGAGGTACATCGAGCCGATCTGCGGCACGGTCTGGTGCGACTCGTCGCAGACGAGCAGCATGTCCTCGGGAAAGTAGTCGATCAGGGTCGGCGGCGGCTCACCCGCACTGCGCCCCGTGAGGTGGCGCGAGTAGTTCTCGATGCCGGAGCAAAACCCCATCTGCTCGATCGATTCGAGGTCGTACATCGTGCGTTGTTCGAGCCGCTGGCGCTCGAGCAGCTTGCCCTGTCGCGATAGCTCGCCGAGCCGGTCCTTGAGCTCGATGCGGATCGTCTCCATGGCGCGCCGCATCGTCTCGGCCGGCGTCGCATAGTGCGATGCCGGAAAGATCGTCGTCCGATCCAACGTGCGCTTGATCTTGCCGCGCATCGGATCGATCTCTGACAGCGATTCCACGGTCTCACCGAACCATTCGATGCGGACCGCGGTATCGGCTTCGTACGCCGGGAACACCTCGACGGTGTCGCCGCGCACGCGGAACGTGCCGCGGTGGAAGTCGATGTCATTGCGCTCGTACTGGAGCTCGACCAAACGGCGCAGCACCGAATCGCGATCGAGTTGCGCGCCGAGCTCGACATTGCAGGTCATCTGCTCGTACGTGCTGCGCGAACCGATGCCGTAGATGCACGACACCGACGCGACGATGATCACGTCGCGCCGCGACAACAGCGCGAACGTCGCGGCGTGGCGCATCCGATCGATCTCCTCGTTTACGATCGAGTCTTTCTCGATGAACGTGTCGGTCGTCGGAACGTACGCTTCGGGCTGGTAGTAGTCGTAGTAGCTGACGAAATACTCGACCGCGTTGTCCGGGAAGTAGCTCCTGAACTCGCTGTAGAGCTGGGCCGCGAGGGTCTTGTTCGGGGCGAGGATCAGGGCCGGCCGCTGGGTCTCGGCGATGATGCTGGCCATGGTGAAGGTCTTGCCCGAGCCGGTGACGCCGAGCAGCACCTGGTCGTGCTCGCGCTCCTTGATGCCGGCCACGAGGTCGCGGATGGCCGTCGGCTGGTCGCCGGCCGGGCTGTAGTCGCTGACCAGCCGGAACGGGATGCCGCCCTCGGACTTGGCCGGCCGCTGCGGCCGGTGCGGCGCCCACATCGGCGGGGTCTGGGCATTGGCCAGGTCATGCACGAAGGCGGCGGAAACGTCCTCGACGCCTGCCATGATGTCCGGGGAACGAGCCATGAACGGCAAGGTAGGCGCGCGGTCGCGGGAAGGCTAGGGGCGCCTGCTGACAGGCTGGTGTCAGCAGGGTGGTGGTGTGGATGGTCAACAGATTGTCCCCACGGCGGACCGCGCCCTGATGTCTTGA
>JAYVLQ010000052.1:0-204937 GCA_043759355.1 Kofleriaceae bacterium | reverse complement strand
AGAGCGCCAGAGCGCCAGAGCGCCAGAGCGCCAGAGCGCCAGAGCGCCAGAGCGCCAGAGCGCCAGAGCGCCAGAGCGCCAGAGCGCCAGAGCGGTGGTTCACGCACCGACATCACTCGAGATGCGAGCCAGGTGCGTTTCGTGCGATCTGTTCGGGATGACCGAGCGGACTTCGAAACAAGTGATCGTCATGCGCAAGGACCTGGGCATGCGCAAGGGCAAGATGATCGCGCAGGGCGCCCACGCCGCGATGGCGGTGCTCCTCGAGGGAGCACGGGCACGTGAGACCGAGCTCGTGTTGGAGCTCTCGCCCGCCGCACACCAATGGTTGGTCAGTGGGCGATTCACGAAGATCTGCGTCGGCGTCGATTCCGAAGCCGCGCTCGACGAGGTGGTCGCGCGCGCGAAGGCCGCGAACGTGCCGTGCGCGCTGATCGTCGACGCCGGCAAGACCGAGTTTCACGGCGTCGAGACCAAGACCTGCTGTGCCGTCGGGCCTGCGTGGGCCGACGAGGTCGACGCGATCACCGGCGCGCTAGCGCTGCTTTGACAACCACTGATCCGCGGCTCGACGCACGTCGGCGGAGGCGGCGCCGACATCGATCGCGACCGGATCGCCCGTGATCTCCTGCAGCGCACGCTGCGCGAAGTAGCGCACGAGCGGATATTCGTGCGCGAGCATCGGCACGATCGCAGCGATCGCGTCGCGAGTCTTCGCCTCTCCGAACGTCGCGATCGCGGCTGCTTGTTCGTGCGGCTTGCCGCGCGACAGCGTCGCTCGCATCGTGTTGACGTTCAGGTCTTCGCCGTAGAGCAGCTGGAGCGCAGCGCGATCATAGTGCGTGCCGTACCACTGTTCCATCGTCGTCACGAGCGCGTCGACCGATTTGTCGGCGTGGCACAGCGCGCACTCCAACGGACGATCCTTCTCGACCCGGCGCGGATCCGTCGGCGAACCGATCCGGTGGTAGCGGTTCAGGCCATATTCGAGGCCCATGTTCTTCTTCGCCATGTGACACGCGATGCACGCGGTGCCCGCACCACCGATCTGGTGGTGCGAGTGTTTCGCGAGCGCAACGTCGGTCGAGTACGCCGAGTGGCACGACAAGCAGATGTGATTACCCGCCGGCGTCGCTAGCTCGGCGAGCTTCGCGCGGGAATCCTCCACGTGCGGGTCGTGGCATGTGGTGCACGCCATCTGCGACGCACAGCCGCCGAGCTGGTAGTCGCGCCCTTCGCCAGAGCTGATCGAGCTACCGCCCGGGTTCTTCGAGCGCATTCCGCCCTCCCACGTCCACGGATAGTGTGTGAACAGCACCGTGTGGCACTTCGCGCAGGTGTGATTGATCCACTGCGCCTTCGTCCCGGTCAGGCCGCTCGGCGGCTTGACCTCGAACAAGCTGCTGCGCTGCTCGAACGAGGGCACCACCACGGGGTTCGCGGCGTGGAGCTTCGCGCCGTTGTGGCAGGCCTCGCAGCCGACGCCGAGCTCGACGAGGTGTGCTCCATCGAGCTTGTTCTCCATCGCGACCGCGGCGGCCGGCAATTTCGCGTGGACATCGCCCTCGGTGACGGGCTCGCCGAGGAAGCGGATCTCCGCGTCGAGCTCCTTGACGAGGCCCGCGGCATCGCGCGTCGACGCCGGCCACGCCTTCGAGACCGGCAGCACGCGATCGGCGATCTTGCCCTGATACGCCGGCAGGCTCGGCCCGTAGAGCTCGTCGTAGAGCATCGTCGCCACGGGCAACGTGTTGTGGCAGCCGATGCACTCCTGCGACCACTGGCCCTGCCACGACATCCGCGGCCGCTCCTTCACCATCACCGAGTAGCCCTTGTAGCGCCAGGTCTTGGTCGAGAACACGTACGTCGCGGGCAGCACGCGCTCGATCGGATCACCCGCCTCGATACCGACAAAGTCTTCGCGATAGCGCCCACCGACGACCTTCGTGATCGTGAAGCGATGGTCGCCTTTCGGAGACGTCACCTGCATCACGCGCTGCGCGCCGTCCATCAGCATCGTGCAGGTCTCGGCGCCGACGTGCACCACGGCGCCGGTGAATGGCGCGCGGATCTGCGCGCCGCCTCCCGGTGTCGCATCGCGCGTCATGTTGCGCATCGGCGAGGTCGACCACGCCTTGTAGACATCGGCGTGGCAATCGGAGCACGCGGAAGAGCCGGCATAGTCGGCGCGCAGCGTGTTGCTCGCGATCGGCCCCGGTGGCTGCGCGACGAGCGGACCAGGTGACGACGTCGACGGCGAACCGCAGGCAGCACCGCTCACAGCACCACTCACAGCAATGACCACGACCAGCGCGAGGTGCCTCACGCCGGTGACATATCACTTTGGCGCCATCACCACGAGGTACTGCTCGATCAGTGCGCGTTGCGAGGAATCGATCCCCGCCTTGGTCTGCATGTCGGCGACTTGTTTCGGCCACTGCGCGCGCGGCTTTTGATCCGGCGTCGGCACGTCGTGACAGCCCCCGCACTTGCCGAGCAACAGCGCGCGGCCGTCCGAGAGCTGCGCGAGCTCGACGTGCACACGATCGGCATCCGCGATCGTCGCGACCGGAGGTGGAGTGCCGCAACCGACGAGGACTACGAACCACAACCGCTTCATCGGTAGAACCCTACGATCAACCGGCCGCTCAACGCATCCGAATCGTGGTCGAGTCCGAATCCCGCCGACAGGGCGAGCCAGAGCTTTGCCGAGGCCTGCACGCCGACCGCGGGACCGAGCTCGGCACGCGTGACGCCGTCGACCCGCGAGCCCCAAATCTCGACACCCGCATGTAACTTGGCGACGAGTTCGTACGTCGCACCCGCGGCCCATGCGAGGTGGGGCTTCGCGTCGGGGACGTCGTGACCGAGCGCGACGACGACGAGCGCATTCGCGACGACCGTGAGCCGATCGAAGTCGCGCGACAAGTCGAGCTCGCCCGACACGTCATAGACGCCCTCGCCGAACTCCTTCGCACCTTCGACGTGGACCACCACATCGACGGGCGAGCCACGATCGGACAGACGATAACGCAGCATGCCGCGCAGGGTCGAGAACGCGAAGTCTCGGTTGGTGGCCTGCGTGAACACCGTGAACAGCGCAGCCTCGAGATGGTCCGTGACGCCAAAGCCGAGCTGGAGTTGCTGCTCGAAGCGCTGCGCCGAGACTTGATCCCAGACGTCGCGCGACTGCTGATGCCAGAGGGCGACCTCGGTGTCGCCTTCGGGCAACGTCGGATATTCGTACGCGTGCGTGAAGGCGCGTGGCTCCGCCGACCCGAGACTCGACCCGAGACTCGACACGAGCACCACCGCGCAGAGCCGCGTCAGCTGGCCAGGCATCAGATCGAGATCGATCCTTTGCGGAAGTCGGTCTTGCGCAAATGGATGTTGATGCACACCGGGCGGCCGCTCCTGGCGATCGCCTTCGCTTCAGCGAGCGTCGCATCGACGCGCGTCGGATCGGTCAGCACGAGGCCTACTCCGCCATACCCCTCGGCCACCTTGTGATAATCCGTGCGCCGCAAATCTGTGCCGAGCGTGGTCCCGAGGATCTCGATCTGCTCGCGCGCGATCTGCATCCACGACGCGTCGTTCCCGATCACCGCGATCGGGGCGAGCCCGTGTCGCACGAAGGTGTCGAACTCGGCGAGCGTGTAGGCCGACGAGCCGTCGCCCCAGATCAGCCAGACCTCGCGGCCGGGCTTCACGAGTGCTGCGCCGAGCGCGAAGCCGCCACCGACGCCGAGCGTGCCGAACACGCCCGGGTCGAGCCACGACAGGGGCGCGCGGGGTCGCACGATGTAGCTACCAGTCGCGACGAAATCGCCGCCGTCGACGACCATCACCGCATCGTCGGCCATCGCTTCTTCCATCCGTAAGAAGAAGTGCAGCGGATCGACGAGCTCGCCCTGCGGCACGGCCTTGCTCTTGATCTCGTTGTCGCGCTTGGCCTCGCGCTCGTGCAGCACCTTCTGCCAATCCGCCCAGCCACTGCCCTGCACGCGCTCCGAGAGGGCCACGAGGAACTCGGCTGCATGCATCTCGATCGCGATCTCCGGCCGGCGGTTCTTCTTGAGCTCCGTCGCCGAGAGGTTCGCGCTGATCAAGGTAGCTTGCTTGTTGATGCCGCGGCCGTAGCCGAGCCGGAAGTCGAAGGGGAAGCCGCACACGATCACGACGTCGGCTTCCTTGAGCGCCGCGGCGCGGTTGTGGCGCAGCTGGAGCTCGTGGGTGCGACCGAGCAAACCGCGCGCGCTGCCGCCGAGAAACACCGGCGCACCGAGCGTGCCGATCGCGCGCGCGAGCCGGCCCGGATCCTTGACGCCGACGAGGGTCTGGCTACCGATGACGATCACCGGCTGCTTCGCATTGCGCAGCGCTTCGGCGGCCTTGTCGATCGAAGAACTACCGCGGAGTTGCGGGAGCTTCAGCGGCAGGTTGAGCTCCGGCATCGCGGGCGCGTGGAACTGGCGATAGAGGTGGCCCTTGACGTAAAGCTCGAGTGCCTTCGCGCCGATGCCCTTGGCCTTGCCGAAACCGAGCTCCTTCTCGATCCAGCCGCGTACGACCGCTTCCGGGTACAGGACGTCGACGGGGACCTCGATGAACACCGGGCCGGGAACGCCTTCATTCGCGATCGCGATCGCGCGTTCCACGATCGCCTGGAGCGACGGCACGGTCTTGACCTGCACCGCCCACTTCACGATCGGCTTCATCATCGCCATCTGATCGATGTCCTGGAGCGCGCCGCGCCCCTTGAGCAACGTCGCGGTCGCGCCGCCGAACAGAAGTAACGGCGTCTGCGCCATCTGCGCGTTCTTGAGCGCGGTGATCGTGTTCGTGACTCCTGGCCCCGCCGTCACCGCCGCGACGCCGATCGTGCCGGTCATGCGTGCGACCGCGTCCGCGGCGAACACCGCGTTGCCTTCATCACGCACATCGACGACCCGAATGCCCCGGGTCTCGCACCCGGTAAGAATCGGAGAGATGTGCCCGCCACACAGCGTGAACAGGTGGGTTACGCCGTGACGCGCGAGAACGTCGGCGATGAGGTCTCCGCCATGTTGAGGCATGGCTCGTACTCTGTCAGAGCGTACTATTGTAGGGAAAGGCCCCGACCCGAGAGATATGTCGAACCTCGTCTTGATCTCGATTCCTGCGTTCATCCTCCTGATGGTGATCGAGGGGCTCTACACGAGAAAACACCTCGGTCCGCGGATCCACGGCTACGGCCTGGGCGATACGCGCACGAGCCTGTTGATGGGCGTGTTCAACGTGATCATCAACGGCGCGACGAAGTTTGCGATGATCCCGTTCTTCGCGTGGGTGTACGAGCATCGCGTCGCGAACCTCGGCCAGATCGATCAGGCGTGGTCGTGGATCGTCCTTCTGTTCGCGGAGGACCTCACCTACTACTGGTTCCACCGTCTCCACCACGAGGTCCGGTTCCTGTGGGCGGCACACGTGGTCCATCACTCGAGCGAGCGGTTCAACCTCTCGACAGCGCTACGCCAACCGTTGCTCACACCGTTCACCGGCCCTTTGTTCTGGGCGCCGCTCGCGCTCGTTGGCTTTCCGCCGGTGATGATCCTCACCGCCCAGGCATGCTCGCTGCTCTATCAGTTCTGGGTCCACACCGAAGCGGTCGATCGGCTCGGCCCGTTCGAATGGGTCATGAACACGCCCTCGCACCATCGCGTCCATCATGGTGCGAACGTCGCGTACCTCGACCGCAATCACGCCGGCATCTTTATCATCTGGGATCGCTTCTTCGGCACCTACGAGCGTGAAGACGATCGCGTGGTCTACGGCCTCACGAAGAACGTCGAGACCTTCAACCTCGCGAAGGTCGGCTTCCACGATGTGGTCGCGATGGTCCGAGACGTCCAGCGCGCCCCGACCTTTTGCGCCAAGCTCGGCTACATCTTCGCGCCGCCCGGCTGGAGTCACGACGGCTCGACGCAGACCGCGAACCAGCTCCGTGCCCTGTTCGGCAAGTCGAGCTCGGTCGTGCACACCGATCGTCCTCTCGACTGAGCGCCGACCTGACCTCTAGCCTGGCGTTCAACCGATCTCTGGTGTGCCGAGGCCCCCATCTGGGCAAGAGATCGGATAGCGCAGCAATCTGCGCATTCGGTGAAGGAGGCGTAATGGAGATGAACCTGCTCAACTTGCGAATAGGGTTGAGAGACCCAGGCGCAGGGCTTGCCCGATTTCGCGAAGTCGTGTGTGATTCAACTTGTTGATGTTGCGCAATCCGTACTCGTCTTTTCAGGTAGTTGAGCCGGGGGGTGTGTGGACCCCGGCTGGGGGTAGAGGTCTCATGGTGCACTCATGGCAGTGCGTGCCACCTCCCAGCAAGATCAGTCACTTGACTCCTGTTGGCCACGCGATCCCCAACGGCACAACCGTTGCTCTATGTCTTCAGCGATGCTCGCCGGTATCAACGCTCCGAAGGCCAACATGAAGACGCTGAAGTCGCGTCGCGCCATGTTGGACACCCTGATGCGTCACCTTGACATGGTGCGTCTGTCGGCTGGCATCACGGCCGCGCTGCTGATCGGCTGCACCGGTCTCATCTCGGGTGACGAGGGTGGTGGGGGCGGAAACACCAGCCCCCAAGCAGCGATCGCCCTCCAGAAGTTCACCACGGATGCGTACCCGATCTTCTCGACCGTCTGCGCCACCTGTCACGTCGGGATGGAACCGAAGTTCCTCGCTGCAGCCCCGACCATTTCCGATCCGGTCGCGACGATGCGCGCGACACTGCTCGGCTTTGATCCCGCCGTCGTCAACCTCGAGGCTCCCGAGTCGAGCCGCGTGCTCACCAAGGGTGCCCACTCGGGTCCCGCACTCAACGCCATTCAGTCGGCTGCCCTCCTCGGTTGGCTCCAGGCCGAGAAGGATGCCGCCGGAGCCGCGGCGACGACCGTGATCATCACGACCGACAAGATCACCCCGCTCCTCTGCACCGGCGGCATCGCTGGTGACATCGCGGGTTGCACGACCGGTGACGCGAGCCACTGCTGCCCGATCAACGTCGTCACCCTCGACAGCGCAGGCATGCCGGGTGCCGAAGTCGACTTCGTTGCACAGCCGCTCTCGAGCGACCTGTACATGTCCGACATCTACGTCAAGGCCTCGTCCGCTGGCGTGTACATGGCGCACCCGCTCTTCGTGTCGTGGCCGGTCACGGGCGACCCGATCCCCGACACCATCGACCGCTTCTTCGCGGTCAAACTGAACCTCGCCGCCACGACGGCCGCCGTGAGTTGCCCCGGTCCGAGCTGCGATCACATCGGCGCTGGCGCTGCTGCCTTCGTAGGCTTCCCCCCGCAAAACCGCCTCTCGATCACCTTCAAGGTGCTCGAGGCCTCCCATCCCGACACCACGGTGCCTGTCGCATCTGCCGGTTGCGGCACGATGGGTTTCGCATCGTTCCTCTCGGCCGTGAAGCCCGACATCCAGCCGTGCGCCACGATGTGCCACGGCGGCTCGAATGCTGGCGCAAAGAACGCCATGGACCTCTCGGGTCTCGCGTCAACCACCAACAACAACACGTGTCTCCAGGTCCGGGCGCACGTCAACTTCCAGACCGTCGCGCAGAGCGGCGTGCTCCTCGCGCCTCAAGCCGGCCAGGATGCAGCGCACCCCTTCAAGCTTGCCGCCGGCTCGACGCCGACGATCGCTGATTTTCAGACCAAGCTCAACACGTGGATTTCCGTTGAAGCGAGTGAACAATAAGGAGCCCCATGCAGAGGATCTCAGTACTACTTTTTGCTGCCGCGCTTGCGGCTCCCGCCTGCAGCACCGGCGACTCCGGTGGAACCGGCACCAACACCGGTGACACGTGTGGCGACGGAGTTTGCCAAACAGGTGAATCCGCGGCCTCGTGTCCGACGGACTGCACCGCCACGGGTGACCAGTGGGACCAGCAGCTCCAGAGCCGCACGACGGACTACAACGCTGCGCTTCGCATCGCTTCGCTCCGTTTGACCGGCAAGCTTCCGACGATGGCAGACATCACCGCCGTCTCGGGCGCCCCCGATGACGCTGCCAAGAAGGTCGCGTACACGGCCATCGTCAACCAGTACATCGCGGCGCCCGAGTTCAAGACGCAGGTGCTCGCCTTCTGGCGCGACACCATGAAGCAAGGCGGCTCCGCCATCCTCGACACCGCGCCGGTCTTCGCCGCGAAGCTGTCGGTCGAGAACGGCTCGTACATGGACCTCTTCACCGCGAGCTCGGGCAACTGCCCCACGTTCGACGGTACGACCTTCGCCGCTGGCGAGTGCACCAACGGTGGCCCCAAGGCCGGCGTGCTCACCAACCCGGGCGTGATGACGCAGTTCTACTCGAACTTCGCCTTCCGTCGGACGCGCTGGGTCCAGGAGACCTTCGTCTGCGCGGCCTTCCCGGCTGAAGTCTCGGACACTCCGCAGCCGGTGAGCTCAACCGCCTCCGCTGCGCTGTATACTGGCGTGTGGCCCTTCGACAGCATCGCGGGCACGGCAAGCGGTGGTCGCGTCGACTTCAAAGACGTATCGGCGACGATTTGCGCCAACTGCCACTCTACGATCAACCACATCGCTCCGCTCTTCGCGAACTACGACATGATGGGCGTCTACCAGACAGCCATCGCGGTCCTGACGCCGCTCGATGGCGCGCCGCTCGCGAAGCTCACCGACTACCTCCCCGCTGGTCAGCAAGACACGGCGTGGCGCTTCGGCAAGCCCGCCGCGGACATCCCGGCTCTTGGCGCACAGATGAAGGCGGACCCGCAGGTCGCTGCATGTGGTGTCGCCCGCATGTGGAACTGGGCGCTCGGTAAGACAGACATCGTCGACACCCTGCAGCAAGTTCCGAACACCACCATTCAGACACAGATCGACGCGTTCACCCAATCGGGCTTCAAGCTCAAAGACCTCATCCTGGCCGTCTACACCAGCGATGACTTCGTGAAGTTCTAAGGAAAGGAGGAAGAACCATGAGCCGCATTGGATACACCCTTGCAATTCTGGCCTCGTCGGTCCTGGCCTCGGCCTGTACGGATGATCTGCCCACCTCGGATAACTCTGGCGTTGCCTCGACGGATACGTCGGGCTCCACCACCACGACGTTCGACCACGACAACACCACCTCCATCTCCCCGTGGGAGCTGCTGGACAGGTTGACGAAGGAGGGTCCCCCGACCTTCACCTCGCACATGCACTCGTGCCCGAAGGTCAAGTACGCCACGCTCGGCCAAGTCCTCCAGGGCGTTGGCATCAGCACGGCGAGCACCAGCACGACGGGCGTCGCTGCCGGTGACCTCTACACCAACGGTATGGCAGCGCTCGGCGCGGCCAACTATGCCAACCGGATTCGCGAGAACATCGCGATCACGACGTCGGGCGCCTCACGCGAGTTCGATATCTTCGCAGCCGGCGCGCCCGAGGTCATGACGGCATTCACCAACAACGCGATTGCGCGTTGCCCGGGTGCACAGTTGTTCGACGCCGCGGGTGCTTGCCAGACGTCTGGTATCACGTGCCTCATTGGCCAGCCCGCTTCCTCTCACCACGTTGAATTCTGCAACCTAACCGTGAACAGCGCATCGGATGTGGCGACCGGCAAGAAGCTTGCTGTCGCCGCCATTCTGGCCGCCGCGTACACGTGCGAGTAAGGAGACCAACCATGAAATCTCCCTTTGCCAAGCGTGACGAAGAGCGTGATGTCACCCGCCGCGCTCTCATCAAATGGACCGTTGCCGCAGGCGCAGCCCTCGGTGTCTCTCGTGGAAAGATCATCGAGATCCTCGAGAAGACCGCAGGAAAAGAAACGGCCTTTGCAGCCGCCGAGAACACCTCGACGCGCTCGGTTCACATCGCAGCCGGTAACGGCGGCCTATCGTGGTTCACCCTGCTCTTCCCGCAGGTCGATATCGCGACGGCGAACGACGCCAACCTGAGCTATCACAAGCCGGGCATGGGCGCGGTGATGCCGGGTACCGACCGCCCCTACTTCGTCGGTCCGGACACGCCGTGGGCGACCTTGCCCGCCGCCTCGCAGTTCACTGGCTTTGTCGCCGGTCGCTCGCAAGCTCACTCGAACGACCCGCAGACCACCGTCGCAACACTCGGCACGAACAACATCTACGCATTCGCGACTGCATTGCAGTCGAGCTCGCCGTCGGTCGTTCCGGTCATCGCGGTCAACGGTCTGACCATCGGCACGGCGCCGGGCGCTGCGGCTCCCACGGCGGTCGCGGATGCGACCCAGGTCGTCGGTCTGTTCAACTCGGCAGCATCTCGCGCAGGCGGCTTGCTCTCGCAGTCGAAGGACGCCACCACCTACGCGGTCCAGTACGCAGCGTTCGCGCAGCTCAACAAGGCTGCAGCTCGCTCGACGCAGAAGACGAGCTACACCACGGCCGTCGGTGCCGCGGGTCTGCTCGGTACGAACCTCGCTGCGAAACTGCAGATCACCCCTGCTGACCTGATGCGCTACGGCGTCACGACAGGCACGCAGAACAACGTCAAGGCCATCGCGAACGGCCTCATCGTTGCGGTGAAGGCATTCCAGATGGGCCTCACGAACTGCATCGTCATGCCGGCGATGAATGATGACCCGCACGGCGCCTTCGCGGACGGTCGCATCAACACCATCCCGGGCGCGCTCAAGGGCATCCTCGACGCGTTCATGACGGACCTCAAGGCGACCACCGACTCGGTGACGAACAAGGTCCTCAGCGACGACACGGTCATCACCATCACCGGTGATACGCCGAAGGATTCGGTCAGCCACGCGGGTGGCAACTGGGGCGACGGCACGCCGGGTGGTTCGAACCTCGTGTTCGTCTACTCCGCGGGTCACCTCAAGAGCGGTTGGTTCGGTGGCATCTCTCGCACCGGTACGGTCTCCGGCTTCAATGCCGCGGGCACGACGGGTGGAGCATTCGTGGCAGCAGATACTGCGAAGTACGCCTTGGCATCGATCGCTTACGCGATCGCCAAGGGCGACGAGCGAGCCATCTCGCCGTTCGCCAACGGTGTCGCGATCTCCGGTACGTTCGGTCGCCCGAAGAATCTCTAGCTAACATCCACGTGTGAACTGGACGAGCGTCGCGCGAGCGGCGCTTGTTTTGTTTTTCGGCTATGTTTCGATCTGGATGCGCGCAGTAGTGGTGCTCGGGCTCGTCGCTGCGGTGACGATGGCGTGCGATTCCGGCAAGCGGGAGCAACAGCGGCCGAATGACGACAGATCTGGAGGCTCGACGACGTCGAACGAGGATGGCTCGAATAAAGAGCAAGCTCGCTTCGACGCGGACCGGCGCCCCGACAAGATCGTCGAGGCGCTCGGTATCGGTCCCGGATCGCGGGTCGCTGATATCGGCGCGGGCTCGGGCCTCCTCACCGTGCATCTCGCACGCGCGGTGGCACCGAACGGCAAAGTCATCGCGACGGATATCGATGGCGCCGTCCTGGACTTGCTCGCGCAACGGCTCAAGGCAGCCGGGCTCTCCGATGTCGTCGAGCGCCGCGTCGTCGGAGCAGACGCGCCACAACTCGAGGCGGGCACGTACGACGCGATCCTGCTCGCCGAGGTCGATCATTATTTTAGTGATCCCGCCGAGTGGTTGCGCAATGCGAGTAGGGCGCTAAAGTCGGGTGGCCGAGTCGTGATCTCGAACCGCGTGTATCACCGGGCACAGTCGATGGCTGCTGCGAAGAAGGCAGGCTTGCTGCTAAAGTTCGAATCTAATCCGGTCCCGACTCATTTCATCGCCGTGTTTGTCGTCCCCGATTCCACCCTCAAGAAATGAAGCGCTTCAACTATCTGATCGCTGCCGCCGCCGGCCTTGCTGGGGCGAGCGCCGCGTGTGGACCGCCGGCAAATTCTAATCCGCCGATTCTGTGGCTCGCGCCCGACCAGAACGAGACACACGTCAAGCTCGTCGCTGCCGAGCCAGATCCTTTTTGAGCGCCAGGTGTGGGAACCGGCGGTTCTCAAGAAGCTGAATATGACCTCGCCGCCGGCATTCCTGCCGGGACGTATCACCTCGAGCTCGACGCGGTGATCATACAGGCGGTCGACGTCCAGTTCGATCTGGTCTGGCGTCGCGGCACGTCGGACACCACGCTGGTGACGTTCGGCGAACACTACGAACCGCTCGGCGGCGGCAGCTTCGAGGCGCAGCCGCTCGAGTACGACGAGACGACAGCGATCGCGGTCGACTTCAAGTCGGGTGACAAGCTCGTGTTCCGCTACACCGGCGCGAATGCCTCCGTCGCGCAGGCATACATTCCCAACGGCGATGGCTCGCTCTCGAAGGGCCGCATCCCGAAGATCACGCTCGCGAAATAGCCGAGCAAGTCCCGATTGCTACTCGCTACTCCTCGTTGTAGTCGAGGTCGACGCCGAACGATTCCTTCAGCGTCGAGAGGCCGATGACGGCGAGCACGAGCGTGCCGGCGCCCACCGCGATCGCGGCATTGACGACACCGATGCTCGTGATCAGGCTCTTGAACGAGAGCGTGAGCAGGGGCACCGCACCACGCACGAAGTTCGGCACGGTCGTGGTCACTGTCGCGCGCATGTTCGTGCCGAAGAGCTCGGCTGCGGTTGCGACGAACACGGTCCAGTACCCGCTCGACGCGCCGCCGAAAAAGCAGATCGCATAGAATACGGTGAGCGAGGTTCCACCGATCGAGAAGTACAGCGCGAGCGCGACGGCGGTCAGCGCCATGAACGCGCCGAGTGCTTTCTTCCTCGAGCGCAGATACTGACTGAGCAAGCCGCACGCGAAGCCGCCGACCGTGCAGCCGCCGTAGCAAAAGAACAGCGAGGTCGCCGGATTCGGCGCGGGATCGAGCCCGAGCCCAGCCCCGATGCGATCGGCGAACGTGAACGCGACCCCGATGACGTACCAGATCGGAAGCCCGACAAAGATGATCGCGAGATAGCGAAGCAGCCGCGACTTGTTCGTGAACAGCGCGAAGAAGTTACCGCGCTTGACGTGTTTTTTCGCGACGGTCGCGTGGAACATGCCGGACTCGGCGACGCCGATTCGCAGCGCGAGCAGCGCGATGCCGAGCCCGCCGCCGATGTAGTACGCGACACGCCACGTGGGGTGCCACACGCCGGGGAACGCGCCACCGATGAGGCCCGCGACGACACCGCCCGAAACACCGAGCCCGGCGACGATCGTGGTCCCGATCCCGCGCCGCTCCGCGCCCATCAACTCGGAGACCAGCGTGATGCCCGCACCGAGCTCGCCGGCTAGACCGATGCCGGCGATCAGGCGCCAGGTCGCGTAGCTATCGACGGTATGCACCATGCCGTTCGCGATGTTCGCGATCGAGTAGAGCGTGATCGATCCGAACATCACGCTGAGTCGCCCGCGCTTGTCGCCGAGCATACCCCACAAGATGCCGCCGACGAGCATGCCGCCCATCTGCATGTTGATGAGGTAGATACCTCTGTCAGTAAGCGCGACCGTGCATGCGTCCTTGGCCAGGTTCGCGCAGACCCCGAGCTCGAGCAGGCTCGCCTTGCGAACCATGCCGAACAAGATGAGATCGTAAATGTCGACGAAGTAGCCGAGTGCCGCGACGATCACCGCGAACGTCGCGGCTTTTTTCATGGCGGAGGAAGACTTCGGAATTTCCACGGCGCGGAATATACGCGTGATCAGCAGCTCGATCTTCCGGGATATAACCAGGGCATGAAGCACTGGGTGGTTCTGGCGGTCCTCACCGCGCTCGCGACGCCAGCGATGGCCAAGGAGCAGCGCGCATGGGTCAAAGACGTCCCGGATGCCGCGACGTGGAAGAACTACTCCAAGATCGTCGGCAGCGACGAGCTTGGCAAGTGCATCATCGATGTGAAGACCGGCGACATCTACTTCTTCGATGTCAATCTGTTCAACATCCACGCCGACTTCGTCCTCGGCGTGCTGCTCAAACAGGCGTGGACCCGCGACAACATCATCGAATACAACAAGAACTACGAGCGCGTGAAGCCGAAGTTCATCCTCGGCTATCTCACGCACCACTTGAAGATCGACAAGTGGAGCTTCTCGTTCTGGGAAGGCGACAAGATCGGCGCCGACGACGTGATGCGGACCAAGGCAAAGCTCGACGCCACGTTCTTTCAGAAGAACCTGCCGTTTCGCCCCGATTCGCCGATGCAGCAGAAGGTCGCGAACGAAGTCGCAAACCGCGGCCTCAAGATCATCACCAACGACGAGGTCTACAAGGCCGCGGAGTTCCAGGCGTTCACGAAGGGTCGCACCGTTGGCAAGCTGCACGTCGTGCCGCCCGGCACCGCGTACGAATCACTGAACTACGGCCGCACCGACATCGTGCTGCTGCAAGAGAGCTATCCGGACATCACGCCCGTCGCGGGCATTCTGGCGACGGCATTCTCGACGCCGCTGTCGCACGTGAACTTGCGCGCCGGAGCGTGGGGTATCCCGAATGCGGGCGACAAGAAGGCGCGCGAGAAGTACGGCAAGTACGACGGCCAGGTCGTCTACTACGAAGTCACCGATACCGGCATGACGATGCGGCCGGCGACCGCGGCCGAGACCAAAGAGCTCGAAGGCAAGCTCGCGAGCGCGAAGCACGTCGATCTGCCGCAAGCGAACCTCACGAATGAGAAGCTCGCGATGCTCACCCGGATGCGCGCGAAGGATGTCGTCGCGTACGGGGCCAAGGCCGCGAACCTCGGCGAGATCGTGACCGCGAACCTCGAGGGTGTCCGCGTGCCAGCGGGCTTCGGAGTGCCGTTCTATTACTACCAAAAGCACATGCTGCAGAACCATCTCGACGTGAAGCTCGACGCGGTGCTCTCCGATCCGAAGTTCAAGACGGATGCGGTGTGGCGCAAGACCGCGCTCGAACAGCTGCGCAAATCGATCATCGAGGCGCCGATCGACCAGGTCACGCTCGACATGATCTACAAGCGCGTCCGGATCAAGCTCGGCGGCAAAGGCGTGTTCATCCGCAGCTCGACGAACAGCGAAGACCTCCCGGACTTCAACGGCGCGGGCCTGTACGACACGCAGCCCAACGTCGTCGGCAAGAAGGAGATGGGCCAGGCGCTCAAGGAAGACTGGGCCTCGCTGTGGAACCTTCGCGCGGTCGACGAGCGCGAAGCGTTCGGCATCGATCACCGCCAGGTCTACTTCGGTGCGCTCGTCCAGATCGGCGTAAACGCGACGGCCGCCGGCGTGCTCGTGACCAAGAACCTGTGGGACACAACCGACGCGAACGGCTTCACGATCAACGCGAAGTATGGCCTCGGCATGCGCGTCGTCGAGGGCCAGAAGGTGCCCGAGCAGATCATCTTCGACCCGACCAACGACGGCACGAAGATCATCTCGCGCACCGATGACCCGGTGATGCTGGTGTTCGACGACAAAGGCGGCATCAAAGAGCTACCAGTGCCTCCGGGCGCGGGCGTGATCCTCAACGAGGAGCGCGCGAAGAAGCTCTGTACGATGGTCGGCAAGTTCGTGCCGGTGTTCGCGCACGGCACGCCGCTCGATGTCGAGTGGGTGCTCGAAGGCGAGGATGTATGGATCGTGCAAGCCCGCCCGTACGTGGGGCAGTGATGCGTCCGGTGGCACTGGTCTTCGTCGCGGCGTGCGAGCTCCAACCGCCGCCGCCGCCGCCATCGGCACCGGCGCCAACGCGTGCGCTTGCAGCAACGCCAGCCCAGGTCGTGGTGGCAGATGCGGCGGTCGCACCACCGTTCGATGCGGGTGTGCCGCTCGATGCGATGACCGTCACCACGGAGTGCGTCGTCACCGGCGCGCACATCGCCGACGTCTTGATCGCGAGCGCGAGCGATCTATCGCTCAAGGCGAGCTACGAGCAAGCGCGCGATCGAATCGTGCGCAGTACCGCGGAGGCATGCACGAGCCAGATCTGGACGGCCGACGCGCAGCGCTGCTTCGGGCTCGGCACGCAGAAGACCGATCTCGAGGCGTGCGAGAAGAAGTTCTCGCGCCCCGAAGCGCCAGTCGCGCACCCGACCAAGCGCTAGATAGCTGCGTGCCGAGTTTGTTTCAGTTCGCTAGGTGCGGCTCGTCCATGGCGAGGTGTAGTTAGCGTCTTCGGCTCGGCGCGCGCGTTCGCCGAGCGCGCGACACACGGCAGAGGCGAGGCCGGGCACGTCATCGACGAGCTCTTCGAAGTCGATGCGTTCGAGACGGATCATGCGTACGGCATGCTTCACGACGAGGTCCGCCGTTGCCGCCGCCGGCGCCACACATGCGAGCTCGTCGACGACCTGCCCGCTCGTGATCGTGCGCTCCCCGAGTGCGAGCTCGCCCTCCTCGACCGTGATCAAGGCATCGAGAGGATCGCCATGGCTGACCACGATCTCACCCTGCTTCGCGGTCACCCAGCGAGCGCGCTCGGCGACATCTGCGAGCTGGCGGGTAGTCAGCGCCGCGAGTAGCGGCACCTTGCCCAGGGCGATGAGCGTTTCGACGCGGCTCGGCATATCGCTAGCTCCTTCGAGATCATCGTGTGGTTCGGCGAGGCGGAGTAACAGCTCACTGTAATTCGCGGCGAGTGCTTCGGCGCGCGCCGCTTCACCGATCGTCTCGCGATGCGCGCTGCGGCCCGCGCCGTCGAGCGCGTGAAGCACGAGCGCACGGGCGAGCCGATCACGACCCGCGAGCTCGGCGCGGATCACGGCATCACGCGTGGGCAACCGCACCCCAGCACGCACGAGTGCAACCGCACGATCGACGGGCTGGAGGTCATCGACAGCCTCGACGAGCCGGCGCACGAGCGGCCGGGGCAGTGCAGCTTCGATCACCGCGAGCGTGCGCGCGCGTTCGTGACCACCGCGTGCGTGGCGCCACGCGCTCGCAGCGCGCGCGATCGGGCGCGAGCGGCGCCGGGCGGAGACCAACAACAACACGGTGTGCGCGATCTCGCGCAGGCGTTCGTCGAGCCGGCGTGCGACGAGCGCATCGTCGGGGGCGGCGAGGACCGCGAGCGCCGCAGCGGTCTGTTCCAGCGCACCGAGCTCTGCATCGACCAGCCGATCGATCGCACTCGCCGTGACCGGGAGCTCGGCGAGTAACGCCGCCGCTCGATCGCGCGCGCGGCGCCGGCCCCAGGCGGCAGTCGCGATCAGCTCGCCCGCTGCCACCGGACCGAGGCGCTCGAGGACGTCTGCGGCCGCCGTACGTACGTCGTCATCGGGCTCGCCGAGCGCGCGGGCAAGCCTGCGCAGATCGTCGGGCTCGACAGTCGATGCACTCGCGAGGATCGCGCCATACATCCGCAAGGCCGCCGCGACCTCCGCCGCCGGATCGCCGGCATTCGGAACGCGCGTGGGACGCACGAGCGAGACGAGCGCGGTCGCCGGCGCCGCGACGCTCGCCCCCCGATCGACGCGTTCGCGCGCGAGCTCGAGCAGATCGCTGCGCAGGAGCGCGAGCTCGCCCGCGAGACTCGGCGCGGCCTGTCGCGTCCACGCAGCAACGCGGCCGAGCATCGCGAACGCGTGAGCTCGGATGCCACTATCGCCCTTGTCACGGCTCACGGCGCGCACCACGTAGCGGCTCGCATCGAGCACTCGCTCGTCATCGTTCGCGGCGAGCGCACGCGCCAGCTCGGTGATCAGCTCGTCGAGCGCATAGCTCGCAGTGGCATCATCGCGGATCGCTGCGGCGAGCTCGGCGGTGCAGGCTGCGTGATCGCCGGTGAGCCGGCACTCGGCGATCCGCGCCGCGAACGCGACGGCCGGATCGTTCGCTCCGCGCCATTGCTCGATCGCACTCGCGGGATTACCGCCGGCGAGGCCGACCGCGCGCACCGCGAGCGGCCGGCAGCGCGTGGTCGCGGCACGAGCGGCCTCCAGGAGCCGGGGCCCGTAGAGCTCGGCCGGTGCATCGAGCACGCCGATCAACGCTCGCCACACCACCGGATTTGCCGCGCAGTCGCGAGTCACCGCATCGACCAATGCGCCCCGTGCGTCGACCCGCTGCTGTGCGTGCAAGCGCGCGAGCACTTCGGCCGCGCGCTCAGGCCGCAGGCTCGCGAGCTCTTCGCCGAGGACCGCGATCGTACGATCATCGACGACGACCAGCGCATCGCCCTCCTCGGCCCCACCGACACGCTCACCCGCGACGTGCTCGATCGCGAGCTCCGGCAGCTCACTCGAGATCCGGCGCGCAGCGACGAACCAGGCGATCGCGACCACCACGAACGTCGCGTAGAACGCGGTCGGTGCACCAGCGAGCACCGCTGCGATCAAGCCACCGAGCACCGCCCCCGCGCGCTTTGCGCTGCCGTCCAGAAAGCCCGCGATCCGACCGCGCATGGCGGAGGGAAGCAGGGTCTGCAAGAGCTTCTCCGCTGGCGTCTCGATACTCGCATCGAGCACGCGCGCCGAGATCTGCGTCGTGATCGCGCACGCGAGGATCGGCGCGATCACGAGCCCCGATGCCGCGGCGACGGCGACCAGCGGTGCGAACATCAGCACGCGGCCGGTCCCGAACCGCGCGAGCAAGCGGGGTGCGATCGCGACCTGCACGACGAGCGTGATGACCTGGCCCGCGCCACGCACCCCACCGAGCAGGGCAGCGAGCTCACTCGACGAGCCGCCACGGGCCGCGACCGCGAAGCCTAGCGCGGTGTAGGCGAGCGAACCGACGATGCCCGCGATCGCGACGACGACCGCGAGATGATGCGCGAGAGGAAATCGCCGGACCGCGCGTGCACCGTCGATCCACGACCGCGAAACGATACCTACGAGCTTCGCGGGTGGTGCGGCGACGCGTCGGCTCGTCGGCAAGCGCGCGGAGCCAAGGCCTGCGAGGATAAGCAATCCGGCGGCCGCCACGAGCACGCCGCGAGCACCCGCCACCGAGACGAGCGGGATCACGAGTAGCGCCCCGAGCGCGGCACCTGCACCGCCTGTCGCCGCGAGTAGCGGCAACAGCCGCCGAGAACGGCGGGCATCCACGCGTTCCGCGATGACGACCCAGAACGCCAGATCTGTCGCGGCCGCGAGCTGCTTGCCGCCTATGTAGGTGGTCCACGCGACCGCGACCGGTGCGATCGCGACGAACACGGCGAGCACGGCGAGCACGACCGCCGAAACCAGCGCGAGCGCGCCGAGCACGCGGCGACGCTCGAGCCGGTCGGCAAAGCCGCCGACCACGGCGAGCACGACCGCGAGTAACGCCGACGAGATCGCCAGCGCGAGACCGAGCGTGTCGCGCCCGATTTCCGCGAGAAACAGCGCATCCGCCGAGGCAGCGGCCATCGCCGCACCCGCACTCGCGAGGGCGAATATGCCGCCGGCCGTGAGCACCAGCGCGCGTTCGTCGGGGCGAAGCAAGACGCCTGCTCCGGCCACGTTCCACGGCCGCACCGCGGCCTGCCCGGTCGTCTGAATGGCTCCGATTATAGAGCCGTAGGCGGCGCTGCCGCAGCGGCTAGGCCGTGTCATGATCAGGGCGATGCGCGCGCGCGTGTGGATCGTCGCTATGTTGGCCGTGGCCGGTGTGGGCACCGCCGTCGTCGCGCAGGCGCCGCGCCCCGCCAAGCCGGTGCTGCACGAGCCGATTCCGGATCTCAACCCGGACAAGCCCGCGCCGACCATCGGCGGCAACCAGAAAGGCAAGAATCCGCAGGCGATTACCGCCGGCAACAAGGTGCTTCCAAAGCCTTCGCTCGGAGAACAGAGCCCGATCGCGCCTCGCGGCGCTGCCGGTCAACCGGTGCTCGGATCGAAGGACTTCGGCGCCGATCGCGACACCACGATGAAGCCGGACGAGAACACCGGTACCGATGGCACGCTCCACTACGTCAGTGTCTTCAACCCAGACGTGTTGCCGTTCAAGCGGATGAGCGCGTTCGACTCGACGGACGAGGAGTTCACGCTCCACACGAGCCGCGCGGTCCTGACCGAGGTGCCCGTCGGTGGCCAGCCCGATCCGAAAACCCGCGATCGATTCTGGGGCGACGTGATGGTCAAGCTCGAGCCCGGCACCGACGTGGCGCTGCCTTCGGTCGCGCCCGACATGCGCATCCTGTCGTACGAGGCGAAGCCAGCCGTGCGGCTGATCTTTGCAAAAGACGGCAGCGATAACTTCTACGTGCGCAGCGACGAGCCAACCGCCTCCGGCACCTTCCACCTCGTGTTCTACGCCGACGCCGATGCCGGCTACTTCGCACCGTCGTTACCACAGCGACGCTACAAGGTTCGCGATGTCGCGGCGCACGCACCGCCAGAGCTCAAGCCGATGATGCCGGCGAACGTGCGCGACGACGCCGCGATCACGATGCGGAAGCTCGCGATCGATCCCGACATGGAGCTCGGCGTTGCGTTCAATCGCCTCGTCGAATACTTCCGCGCGTTCAAGGCCGGCGAGATTCCGCACCCGACCGGCGATGCCTACCGCGACCTCTGCGACAGCAAAGCCGGCGTGTGCCGCCATCGCTCGTTCGCATTCATGGTCACGGCGAACGCGCTCGGCATCCCCACCCGGCTCGTCGAGAACGAGGCCCACGCGTTCGTCGAGGTCTGGTTCCCCGAGCGCAACTGGCAGCGCATCGATCTCGGCGGCGCCGCACTCCACATGGATGTGACCGGCGCGAACAACAAGACGCTCCACCGGCCGCGCCAGGATGATCCGTTCATCAAGCCGCCGGAGTACCGCCATAACTACACGCAGCTCGAAGGCGATATCAGAGGTTTGTCCGATCAACAGATCGCCGAGAAGGAGAAGTCGCTCGATGACGCCCCACCCAGCGGAGACTCGGGCGCGAACGGTGGAGCGACGAATGCCGCGGGTGCGCGAGCGGCAGCAAACGGATCGGGTGCACCGCTCGCGCCCGATCGCATCACGCCCGATCCGAGCCTCCCCGCGGTTGCCCAGGATCCGAAGAAGCCGACGCCAAGGCTGCTCGTGACGAGCGCCTCGACGGGCGCGTACCGTGGCGACTTGATTCACATCGAGGGCATCGCGCGCGTCGGCGACAAGCCCTTCGCCGACCGCGTGGTCTACGTGTTCCTCTCCCCCGCCGGCGCGAACGGCGCGCATCCGATCCAGATCGGCTCGCCGAAGACGGATGCCGATGGCGTGTTTCGCGTCGATCTGCCGCTGCCTCCGCAGCTCGATCTTTCGACCTACGAGATCTATCTGTCGAGCCTCGAAGACGCCTACTACAACGCGGCGCTCAGCGACTGAACCTCTTTAGTTGAAGTTGATCGGCATCGTCACCAGCGTGAACGCACCGGTGCCAGGAAACTTCATCTTGCTCGTCGCGCGCTGCACGCATGCGAGTAGGCCGTGTTCGAACATGTAGTGAAAGCCCTGAACCTTGGTCTTGCTGACATGGCCTGTCCCGTCGACGACGAGCTTCACGCTGATCGTCCCGGTGAGGTTCGTGTTCGTCGCCGCGGTAACCACGCACTGTTGCGTCGCCGCGGATTGGCCATCGATCGTCGAGCGGATCTCGTTGTCGTCGAGCGAGCGCGCCTCGGCCCCACTGCTCATGTCGAGCTTCTGCTTCGGCGGTGTGGTGTCGTCACCGCGCCACTCCATGGCGCGATCGGTCGCGGTCAGCTGTACCAGCTGCGGCTCGGTCTCCTCGACGTAGTCGCCGCTGCCCCACGCCCCGTCGTCGCCCGATGCGGTGGTGCCCGGCGTACCAGGTGCGCCCCGGCGATGGCTGTGAGCGCCGCCCTTTTTTTTCAGCTTTACGACGCCCGCATCAGTCGGCGCGACCGCCACGACTCCCGCATCGAGCGGAGTTGTGGCGGCGTGTCCCCACGGTGGTCGTAGCGCGAGATACATTCCCGCCGAGCCGACGACAAGGCCGATGACGAACCCGATAGCGCCACGCACTCAACAGCAGTTGTATCACGCGCCTCCGCGTGTCGGTCCTGCTGTCCGGATCGCCATTGCCGGCGTCCTGACGATCTACATCGTCCAGGTATTGCTTGGAGACCTCGTCGGCGGGCTGGTTGCGGCGGCGATCGGCTACCTGGTCGTCACGCTCGAGCTCGTGCTGATCGCCCGGGGATCCGCGATCAGTCTCGGGCTACGTCGCGCGCCTCTGCGGTTCTTTCTCGCGGCGCTGCTAATCGGGCTCGCGTGCTGGTATGTCGACCTGCGCCTTGTCAGCGCGATCGAACCGCCTGGTGACACCAAGAAGCTCGAGGCGGCAGTGTCCAACGCGTCGCTGTTCGGAGCCTTGGTCTCGGTCGCGGTCCTGCCCGCGATCGCCGAGGAGCTGCTGTTCCGCGGGGTGCTCGCGCGCAGCCTCGCGAGCCGCCATGCGCTCCTGGCGATCGGCGTCTCCGCAACCGTGTTCTCCACATATCACCTCGATCCCGTTCAGATCGTCGGGACGTTCCCGCTCGCGGTCGCATTGGGCACGCTCGCGGTACGCTCGGGCTCGATCCTTCCAGGCATGCTCGCCCACTTCTTCAACAACGCCGTCGTGATCGTGCTGATCCACGTCGACGCACCACGCGTGATCGGCGTGTTCGATCAGCACCCGACAAGCGTCCTCATCACCACGCTCGTGATGGTGCTTGCAGGGCTCGCGCTCGCCGCCAAAGGCGTGCCCGCGTGAGTGACGATCGGCTGCGGCTCGAGACGCTCGCGCTCCGCCGCGCGATGGCCTCGGACTACGACGAGCTCTCGCCGGTCGCTGCCTCGACCGTGACCGCGTATGGCGAAGAAGATCGCACGCGTGCCGAGCTCGAGCTCGCCCTGTCCGAGCTCGCCGACGAGACGCGCCCGCCCACGATCGCGCGCCTCCAGCTGCCCGAAGGCGTGCGGCTCGAGCACGTCGAGGTCGAGCTCGTCCGCGCCGGTGTTCCGGATCGGCTCGCACGACCTCTGGCATTCACGATCACGGTCGTCGTGGTGCCCGAACCGCGGGTGGAGCTCGACATCGTCAGCAAAGAGATCAGCGGCTCGTGGGTATTCATCCCCGTGCTCGATCACGCGTGCTACGTCGACCGCAAGCAAGACCTCCACGAGCGCGTCCGCGACGAGGTCGCGGTGTTGCCCGCTGCGCTCGCGCTCGATCTCGACGGCTGGAAGCGGCTCGCGACATGGGCCGAGAGCTCGCTCGAGCCGCTACAACTCGAGCTCGCGACGACGCCCCTCGCCGCCGCAAAGAGCAAGAAGGGTCTCGCCGATGCGGAGCGCAAGCGCCAAGCGCGAACGACCCTCGATGCGGCCGGCCGCAAGCTCTCCGCCGCCGCCCCGCCACATCCGCTCGTCGGGCGTGACGCGATCCTCGCCGACCTCGAACGCGCGCTCGCGAATACGGGTGGTGCGAAGCGACTGCGCCGCAGCGTGCTGCTTGTCGGTGACGAGGCAGTCGGCAAGTCCGCGCTCGTCGACGCCTGGCTCGCGGCGCATGACGATCGCGAGATCTGGGCGACCTCGGCGAGCGAGCTGATCGCGGGCGCGAGTGGGCTCGGCGAGTGGCAGCAACGCGTCGAACAAGTGCTCGCCGCGGCCGAGGCGCTCGACGCGATCCTCTACTTCGATGATTTTGGGGCGCTGTTCGCGGACCGCCCCGCCGAAGGTGGCATCGAGCTTGGCGCCGCGCTGCGCCGCCATGTCGTCGATAGTCGCGTGCGCGTGATCGGCGAGCTCACCGCGGTCGCACTCGATCGCGCCGAACGCCACGATGCCTCGCTGATCGGCGCTATGTCGCGCGTCCATGTCGCGCCCACCGATCCGGCGACCACGATCGCTGCGGCTCGGGCCTGGGCCGCGTACTGGGTGAAGATGGAGCAGGGTCGTCCGCAGATCGCACCCGCGATGGTGCCGACCGCCGTCGATCTCGCTCGCCGCTACCTCCCCTACCGCGCGTTCCCCGGCAAGGCGATTCGCTTGCTGGAAGAGCTCCGGGTCGCTCACGACACCGAGCGCGATGCCGAAGGTCGTGGCAAGTTACTCGGCGATAGCGAGCTCTACGCTTCGTTCGCGTGGGCGACCGGCATTCCGCTAGCGCTGGTCGACGACAGCCGCGCACTTTCACGCGACGACGTGATCGCGCATCTGCGGCGCCGGATGATCGGCCAGGACGCCGCGGTCAAGCGCGTGGCCGAAGCGATCTGCGTCGCGAAGGCGCGGTTGCAGCCCGCCGACAAGCCGCTCGCTAGCTTGTTATTCGTCGGCCCGACTGGCACCGGCAAGACCGAGCTCGCGCGCGCGGTCGCGGCGTACCTGTTTGGCGCGACCGAGAGGATGGTGCGGCTCGACATGAGCGAGTACACCGATCCGTGGGCCGCGGAGCGCTTGTTCGGCGGGACGGACGGCGAAGGCCGGCTGACCTCTGCGGTGCGCAGCCAACCATTCGGCGTGGTGCTGCTCGACGAGATCGAGAAAGCGCACCCGTCGGTATTCGACCTGCTGCTGCAGGTCCTCGGCGAAGCGCGGCTCACCGACGGCCGCGGTCGCACGACCTTTTTCCACAACGCGATCATCGTGCTGACCTCGAACCTCGGCACGCGCAGCGCGAAGGGCACGCTCGGGATCGCGCCGAACACTGCGGACGACGAACGCGAGGAGCGCCGCTATCGCGATGCGGTGCTCGCAGCGTTCCGGCCCGAGCTCGTCAATCGTCTCGATCAGATCGTCGTATTTCACCCGCTGGTGCCGGCGGAGATCGCCAAGATCGCAGAGATCGCGATCGGCCGCCTCGCCGAACGGCGCGGGCTCACCCAGAGCGGCGTGCTGCTCGATATCTCGAAGGATGCAAGCGCCCGCCTCGCCGAGAACGGCTTCTCCGCCGAGCTCGGTGCGCGCGCGTTACGCCGTCACATCGATGGTTCGGTCGTCGCGCCCGCCGCGCGCTTGCTCGCGAAGGCCGGCGCCGATGGCCACGGCGGTACGTTGACCGTCCGAGCACCCGGCGAAGCGATGCCAAAGCGCGCGGAAGGCGCGAAGCTCGGCGAACAGCGCGGCGATGTCGAGCTCGTGCTGTGGCGGCGCGCGGCCGCGACCGGTAAGCGGATGGTGCGTAGCGCCCTCGCGCTCGGCGAGCTGCGCCGCGATACCGATCGCGAGCTAGCCCTTCCGAAGGCCCAGGCCGTACACCACAAGATCAGCGAGCTCGAGGGCACGATCGCGACCGCCGCGCGCAAGAAGGACGGCAAGACCGCGCTGCCGGGCGCCGAAATCTCGCGGCTCACGCGCGAGCATGCCCGGCTGACCGGCTTGTGGGTGACCGCCGCGTCCGCGCAAGGCGAGCTGCGCACCGCCGAAGAGCTCTGCCTCGAAGCCCTCGCGAAGGATATCGATGCGGTCGAGCTGATCGATGCCGCGATCGCGCAGCGTCACAAGTTTCGTCGCGACTTATTCTGGGTACTCGCCGCGCTACGTCCCCAGCGGCCGGGCATCACGCTGCTCGTGCACTCGCCGGATGCGCGCGCCGCGGTCATCGCGTGGACGAAGCTCGTGCTCGCCGCTGCAGCGCACCTCGGCATGCGCGGCAGCGTGCACATCTTCGGTGAGCAAGCACCGAACTGGAACCACGCGTGGGGACCGCCGCACGATCGCGTCTGGGCCGAGAGCAGCATGGCAAATTCCAGCGTGACCTCGGCACTCGTCCGGATCGCAGGGGCCGGAGCCGAGCTGTTGTTCGGGCTCGAGGCAGGGTTGCAACGCTTCGTCGGCCTCGCCGGAGCGCCGTGTCACGTGTGGGTCGAGCTCCTCGAACCGAAGTCCGAATTCACCGATCGAGAATGGGCCGCGCTGCCCGCCCCACCCTCGCCCCGCGCCGCGCGCGGCGACGTGTTCCGAGAAGTCACGATGTCGTCTGATCGCGTCGAGGTCGATGGCGACGAGATCGAACCACCGTGGACAGGGCTCGCACCGCGCCTTGCCGAAGCGGCGTGTCAGCGCTTGATCACCGCGTACGCGCACGAGGGTCACGAGTGCGAGTACGATGTCGATAAGCTCTGGGTCTACGAGAACTCATTCGCGGCCCCCGCGCGGCCCGGAGGTGATGCATGAGAGTGCATTTCACCGTCGGTGTGTTCCAGGAGAAGCGCGATGGCGAAGACGAGTGGACCGCACTCGTACCGAGCCGATACGCCTCGTCCATCTCGGGCACCGGCAGCGAAGCGCGCTTACGCGAGCGCCTGCTCGATCGGCTGCGCGATGTCGTGAAGAAGGCCAAGCCCGTCGATCAAGAGCTGTTTCAGTTCCCGATCGGCACGGAGCTCGGCCGGTTTGCCGTCGAGGTGAAGGCCGAGACCGGCAAGGTCACCGGTCAGGTGCCATTGATCATCGAGCCGCGCTGGACGAGCAACGAGCGCCAGCACTTCTTCTGCTACCACCCGCTCCGTCGCGATCACTGGTTCATCACCGAAGACCGCGACAAGATTCCGGAGCTCGCACAAGCGCTCGTGCGGCATCACTGGGCCGCGATCGACGACGATGACGCGATCGACGCGCTGCTCTCCAACGGCAAGGAGCGGCTGGACACGCTCGCATTCTCGGCCGAGTCGATGTCGTTGCTCGACATGCTGCCCTCGCGCAAACAAGATCCGCGAGCCGGTGCCGCGAACCAGCGCAACGAGCAGATCCTGCGTCTGCTCGCCGTCGACGAGACCCAGCGCGCGTCGAACCAGCAGTTGCGGCTCGGCGTGCCGCGCTCGCCGTATCGCGAGCGCCTCGCGTACCTGCTCGGCAGCAAGCGGCCGCGCTCGGCGATGGTCGTCGGCCCACCCGGCACCGGCAAGACGCTGATCATCAATCAATGGATCCAGGACCGGCTCGTCGAGGACGGCTATCCCCTCCACAAGAACCTCGACAAGTGCTTCCACGTCTGGCGCTTGAGTGGCAAGCGGCTGATCGCGGGCATGTCGCATCTCGGCGAGTGGGAAGAGCGCTGCCTCGCCGTGCTCGACGATGCTAAGCAGCGCCGCGGCATCCTGTGGATCGAGGATCTCCATCTCTTCGCCCGGCTCGGCCAGTCGCGTCAGAGCGAGCGCAGCTTCGCGGACTTTTTTCGCGGGCCCGTACGCCGTGGAAACCTGGCGATCGTCGCCGAGCTCACGGAGGAGCAACGCGCGCGGTTCGAGCGTGATGCACCAGGTCTTGCCGAAGCATTCGCGCTGGTCGCCGTGCCGGCCGCCTCGCCGCACGAGACGGCTCGTCTCATGCTTCACGAGATCCGCGCGCTCGAGGTCGAGCTCACGAAGGTCGAGCTCCATCCGTTCGTCTCGCGCACCGCACTCGAGCTCGGGGCGGCGCTGTTTCCATGGCGCGCGCGCCCCGGCGTAGCGATCGAGATCGTGCGTCGCGTCGCGGTCGACGCGAGCTCGCGGGGCATCACTGCGGTCGGACCGAATCACGTGCTCGACTATCTCGCGCGCACGACCGGGCTCTCGGCGAACCTGATCACGCTCGACAAACCGCTGGAACCAAGTGAGGTCGAAGCAAAGTTCGCCGAGCGCGTGATCGGCCAGCCGATCGCGACCCGCGCCGCCGCCGACGTGATCCTGAAGGTCCGCGCGGGCCTCGCCGATCCTGCGCGTCCGGTCTCGGTGATGTTGTTCACGGGCCCGACGGGCACCGGCAAGACCGAGCTCGCGAACGCGATCGCTGAGTATCTTTACGGCGATCAAACGCGACTCGTGCGGATCGACATGGGCGAGATGTCGGGCCCCGACGCGGTCGCACGCTTGATCGGCGATCCGTGGAACCCCGAGGGCCTGTTGACCTCGCGCGTGCGCAGCCAACCGTTCTGCGTCGTGCTGCTCGACGAGATCGAGAAGGCGCATCCGCGTGCGCTGCATCTCTTGTTGCAGCTATTCGACGAGGGCCGGCTCACCGACGCGGCGGGTGAAGTCGCGAGCTTCGCGAGCGCGGTCGTGATCATGACCTCGAACCTCGGCTCGCGGAATGCGCAGCCGATCGGATTCGGAGACATGCGCGATCGGATCCTCGCGGACGTCGCGAAGGCGGTGCGCGAGTTCTTCCCGATCGAGCTGTTCAACCGCATCGATCAAGTCGTGCCGTTCGAGCCGCTCACGCCCGAGATCGCGGCGAAGATCGTCGACAAGGAACTCGGCAAGCTGCTCGCGCGGCGTGGTCTGCGCGAGCGCAACACGTTCGTCTATGCGGGCAGCGCGGTACGCCGGCGGGCTGTGACCGAAGCGTTCGATCCGCGCTACGGCGCGCGCACCGTCAAGCGCTGGCTCGAGGACAAGATTGGCGGTGCGCTGACCGATCTGCTCGCGACGGCACCACCCGCACGCCTCCGGATCGTGCGGCTCGCCGAGGATGGTGGCCAGATCCAGGCCACGCTCGAGCCGATGCTGGAGCGCGCCGCTCTGCCCGGCCCGTACGTGCTCGAAGGCGCGCTCGATCTCGCGACCGCTGCGCTCGAGCCCACGATCGCGCTCGCAGCGGCTGCGGTCGCGCGCGTGCGCGATTCGGTGGAGCTCGCGACTGCCGTGCGAGAGGCTCGCGGCGAGCTGCACTACTACGTCGACGAGCTCGGTCAGCGCCTCGCCGCGCTCGACCAGCTGTTCGGGGTGGTCTCGCAACGCCGTGATGGCGAACCGGAAGACCCCGACGACGAGGACGACGATCAAGAGCAGCTTCGGGCGCGGACGACCAAGCGCAAGCCGAACAAGCCGGTGCGAACGCCGGCGTCGCGTGAAGCGCTGATCGCGGGCATCGCCGAGGCGCTGCTGATGGAGCGTGCGCTGCCGACGCTGCTCGATTCCGATGCGCACGCCGCGACGCTCACGATCTCGCGCGTCGGCACCTCGAACGAAGCCGGAGGCATCTTTGCGGTGGTTCACACGCTCGCACAGCCCGCGTGGCTCGACGAGGCGGCATTCATCGACGACCGAACGCGGCAGATCCGCGCGACGCCGCTCGGCGATCTCACACCTTCGGTGCGTGACGTCGTACTCGTGCTGCGCGGCCTGTTCGTGCGCGAAGCGATCGCGACCGATCACGGCACGTGGATGCTGCGCGCTTCCGCGGCCGAGCCCGATATTGTCCGCGTCGAGGTCACCGGTGGTGCGGCGATCGGTGCGGTCGCGAAGCTGAAGGCCCACCTCACCGCACGCGCCGAGCTCGAACGCGTGCTCGAGGCAGGCGGTGCGCTACCGGTCAACCCGGATGTGCTGCTGGCCGTGACTCGCACGGTCAACTACCGCTCGCCGCTACGCTCCGGTGACACGTTCCAGATCGAGCTCGAAGATTTCGCGACCGGGTGGGTCGATCGCGGCGCATTCAAGGACATCCCGCACGCGGTCCGTCGCGCGTGGCATCTCGCGTGGAGCCGCCGGTCGTGACAAGGCGCTCGTTCCGGGTGTTCGTCACGAAGCATCACGGGGGCCTGACGTCCGCGGTGTTGCTCCGCCGGTTCCGGATGTTGTTCGATGGTCCGCCGCCCGCCGCGATGGCCGCGGATCTCGAGACCGCGCTCGCGCGGCTGGCACCCCAAGCTGCCTATCTCGTCGAGAAGGACGAAGCCGATCGGTATCTGTGGACCGAGGAGCTCGAGCTTCGCCGGATCGAGGTCGACATCCATCCGGGTCGACCGGATCCGCGCGGCTACGTGATCGCCAAGGCGACCGTGCCGCTCCGACTCGGCTACGCGGCGGCGAAACTCGACGACGCACCGCTCTACCGCGTGCTCGTGCCGCGGTTCGATTGGTCGTTCGTCGCCGAGGATCTCGCGTCGGTTCCCGAGGCGGTGCGCGCGCTCGTGTTCACCGCGCTGATCGGCGACGCCACGACCTCGCTCTACGATCTGCGCAAAGAGCCGCTCGAGTCGATCATCGACTGGAGTCCGATCGAGGCGGCAGCACAGACCACGTCCAAGCCTCCGAACGAGCCCGAGCCCGCCCCGACGCTCGAAGCGGTTGGCGAGGATTGGGTCGCGGTCGCGCGTGCGAATCGGTTACTCGCTATCGTCGGCACGGATGCCACGTTCGACAAGCTCGCGCCCACGCTCGGCGGCGAGCGCCTGCCGAACCTCTTGTTCGTCGGTCCGCGCGGTGCCGGCAAGACCGCGCTCGTGCGCCGGATCGCGCGCGCATTGCTCGAGAAGTCGCGCGGCAAGGCGGGGGTCCATCGCCGGCTGTGGGCGACGAGCGCGGACCGCATCGTCGCCGGCATGGTCTATCTCGGCATGTGGCAGCAGCGCTGCCTGATGATGGTGCGCGAGCTCGAGGGCGGCCGTGACGTGCTGTACGTCGATCGGATCGCCGACATCATGGCGCCGATGTCGGACGGGGCATCGATCGCCGATCTGCTCTCGCCTGCCGTGATCGGCAACCAGCTGTCGCTGTACGCCGAGTGCGACGAGAGCGAGCTCGTGCGCGCGCGGCAACGTAACCCCGCGCTGATCGAGGCGATGCGGATCGTGCGCGTGCCCGAAGCGGTGCCGGCGCAAGTCGTCGCGCTCCTCGAGCCCTACGGCCAGCGGCTCGATCCACCGGTCAAGCTCACGGCCGATGCCGCGCGTCGGCTCGTCGAGCTGCTCGCCGCATTCCGGCGCGACACCGCGTTCCCCGGCAAGGCGCTCGCATTCGTCGACTATTGCTCGCTTCAGAAGCGCACGGACCTGACGCTGACCGAGCTCACGCCCGCGTTCGCCGCGTGGTCGGGTTTGCCGGTCGACCTCCTCGCCCCCGAGCGTGCGCTCGACACCGCCGCGATCGCGGTCCAGCTCCAGCGTGGCGTGATCGGCCAAGACCATGCGTGTGCGATCGCCGGCCGCGTGATCGCTCGGCTCAAGGCCGGGCTCGACGACCCGCAGCGTCCCGTCGGCGCGCTGTTGTTCGCGGGTCCCACCGGGGTCGGCAAGACCGAGCTTGCCAAGCAACTCGCGCGCTACTTGTTCGGCGATGCCGATCGGCTCGTGCGCATCGACATGAGCGAGATCACGACGCCGGGCGCGATTGCGCGGATGATCACGCCGTCACCTTCGGGCACCTCGCTCGCGGACCGCATTCGCCGCCAGCCTCTCAGCGTCGTCCTGTTCGACGAGATCGAGAAGGCCGATGACGCCGCATTCGATCTCTTGCTGGGCGTGCTCGGCGAAGGCCGGTTGACCGACATGTTTGGTCGGCTCGTCGACTTTCGGATGTCGCTGATCGTGATGACGACGAACCTCGGCGCGGCGGATCCGCGACCCGCGGGGTTCTCTTCCGATCCGAGCTCCGCTCCCGATCCGAGCAGCGCGATCAAGAACTTTTTTCGTCCGGAGCTGCTCGGCAGGCTCGATGCCATCGTCCCCTTCAAACCGCTGCCGCCACCCGCGCTCGAAGCGATCGTCGACCTCGAGCTCGCGAAGCTGCGCGAGCGGCCCGGGTTGATCGCGCGCAACCTCCGCCTGCACCTGTCGCCAAAAGCGCGCCGCCGCCTCGCCGAGCTCGGTCACGATCCGAAGTTCGGCGCGCGCCCCTTGCGCCGTACGATCGAGGATCTGATCGTGGCCCCGCTCGCCGAACGGATGGCGCGTGATCCGGCGTGGCGCGATGTCACCGTCCAGATCGCTGCGTCCGGTGAGCCGGGTGACATCGTGGTGTGAACCCGTGCGAACGAGATCATTTTCGCCGACAACCTGCTGAAATTATTGCGGCTCGCATTCGTAAGGCGGCAAACCAACACCCCGCGTAGGTGGGGGCGCTGCTACACTTTCCGGGTGACCGACCCGAAGCGCGTGCTCTGGTACCTCCGCAAGGTCCCCCTCCTTGCCGATCTGGGACCCGATGCGATCGCTCGGATGGCCGAGCGGGTCGAGCTTCGCGAAGCGCGCCGCCGCGACGTCATCTATCTGCCGGGTGATCCCGGTCGCTCGCTGTTTCTCGTTCACGGCGGCCGGATCAAGGTCTCGAAAGTCACGCGCGATGGCAAGTCGCTCACCCTCGCCTATCACGGCCCTGGCGAGCTGTTCGGCGATAGCTGCTTGCTCGATGGCGGTCCGCGCACCGAGATGGCCGAAGCGGTCGAGAACGCGCTGCTCTCCGAGATCGATCGCATCCACTACGAAGAGCTGATGCACGCGCATCCACACCTCGGTCTCGCCATGACTCGGTTGATGATCGTGCGCCGCCGCGAGCTCGAGAATAAAGTCGAAGCGCTCGTGTTCCGCGATGTCTCGTCCAAGCTCGCCGAGCTCCTGGTCAAGCTCGCCGGCGAGTACGGGGTCGACGATGCACGAGGCACGCTCGTCGCGTTGAAGATCACGCATCAAGAGCTCGCGAACCTGATCGGATCGACGCGCGAGACGGTGTCGCTCACGCTCTCGCAGTTCAAGCGCAAACAGATGATCGCGACCGAGGGTCGCAAGGTGATCATCACCAGCTCCGAAGCGCTACGCGCGCTGTTCTAGCATCTGAAACGCGAGGTCGAGAGCACGCTGCATCGAGATGGCGCGCGCGATGCCCTTGCCTGCGATGTCGTAGGCCGTACCGTGATCGGGCGACGTGCGAATGATGGGCAACCCGAGCGTGACGTTCACCGATTCGTCGAAGTCGATGAGCTTGACCGGGATCAAGCCTTGGTCGTGATACATCGCGACCAGCGCGTCGAACTTGCCGTGGAGATGATCGCGAAACGCCGCGTCCGGCACGAGCGGCCCCGAGAGCACCGCGGTGCCACACGGGGCCTGGCAGGCGGGCGCGATGATCTCGTGATCCTCGTCGCCGAGCAGGCCATCTTCACCGGCGTGTGGGTTCAACCCGACCACCCCGATCCGCGGTGAGGCGAACCCGAAGTCGCGCGCGAGCGACGCCGCGAGCAGCTCGATCACGCCACGCACGCGATCGGTCGTGAGCTCGAGCACGACTTCGACGAGCGGGCGATGCACGGTCGCGAGTGCGATCTTGAGCCTGGGGCCGACGAAGAACATCGCGACATCGGCAGCACCGAGCCTCGCCGCGAGCATCTCGGTGTGACCGAGGAATTGAAACCCACCGCGCCGCGCCCAGGTCTTCGAGATCGGTGCGGTGACCAGCGCGGCATGTTCGCCCCGTTTCACCGCGGCGACGGCGGCTTCGAGGTAGCCGACCTGCGCCGCCCCCGAGTGCTCGTCGGGAACGCCCGCGACGACGTGCTCGCCATCACCGTTGCCGATGACCGTGACCTCCGGCAACGCGACACCGAGCAGCCTCGCCGCGCGCTCCAGCGGACCGCGATCGCCATAGACCGTGCAACGCGCGAGCGCCGCCGGCGTTACAGCTGCCAGTGCCGCGACCACGATCTCCGGCCCGATGCCCGCCGGATCACCTAGGGTGATGCCGAGACTTGCCACACGCCGAGGCTACCACTTGCTCGTTTCTGTAGTTCGTCCAAACTCGAAGGATGCGGGCGATCTGGCCGATCTGGTTCGTTGTGCTGGCTGGCTGCGCGGGGGCCGAGGCGATGCCGCTGCCGCCGCAGCCGGCCACCGTCGCTTCTCCCATGGGGCCACAGGACGCAGAGTTCGGCTTCTATCCCGGCGAGACGATGGCGTTCGAGGTCCACCTCGCGGGCATGCTAGCGGGTGAAGCGCAGCTCGCGGTCGGTGGTATCGGAGAGCTCGAAGGGCACAAAGCGGTCGTCGTGAAGTCGCGCGTCGCAACCGCAGGTGCCGCGAAGCTGCTCAAGAACATGACCGACGAGGCGACCACGACGATCGATATCGAGAGCGGCCGACCACTCGTCCTCGACACGACGGTCGTGTTGAACGACAAGACCTCGACCGCGCACGCGGTGTTCACGGGCTCGATCGCGAACGTCAATTACACCAAGCCTGACGATCCGGCGCCGCACTCGTATCGCGTCGATTTCGGCAAGATCACCGTTCACGACTCGCACTCCGCGATGGCGCAGATGCGCGGCTGGCGCCCGGTCGCCGGCACCACGAAGCAGGTTTATGTCGTCGGCGGCAAGCGGCTGTGGCGGGTCGACGTGAAATTCGTCGGCGCCGAGCTGATCGGCTCGGCGGTCGGCAATCGCCGCACCGTGCATCTTTCGGGCTCGGCGTTTCGCGCGAAGCCAAACCTCCAGCTCGAACAAGCGACCGCGACACGTACGTTCGACGTGTGGATCTCCGACGACGCGGATCGCGTGCCGCTCAAGATGACTGCACACACCGAACTTGGTGACGTGCAGATGGACCTCACCGAGTACGCTCGGCCCTAACGGATCTTTTTAGCTTCGATCGATCCCGAGACCTGCGCGGAGTCATCCGCCGTGATCGGGCGGGCCTGCGGAATGATCGTGATCTCGGGCGACGAGCTGTCGTCGCGCTCGGGGAGATTCATCGGCTCTTCAACTTCCATCTCGACGAAGCGCTCGATCGAAATCTCGGGCTCGCTGTGATCGCCAATCGCGCGCGCCCTCTTCGCGGCCTGTTGGGCGACCTGCGCTTCACGCTCCGGCGGCTCGTCGGCTTCGATCACGACCTCTTTGTCATCATCTTCGTTGCGCGTCGGAGGCCGCGTGATCTGCGCGGGACCGCGCAGCACCTGCTCGGGCACCCTCTGCTGCTTCGGCTCGCCGAGCCCATCGAGCGCCTTGCCGAGAGCTTGATCGAGCGACGCCGCAGCGACGCCGGGTTCTTCCTTTGGCAGGATCAACCGTTCGGCTTGTTGTGCGGGCCCCGAGGGCGCGGCGAGGCGCGGCTTACCGCCTGGACCGTCTTTGGTCGACGTGCGTGGCACCGCGGTCGGCGCGGTCGGAGCCTTCGGGCCGCGCGCGAGCGCCTCGGCCTCGGCGATCTGGCGGTTCAAACGGCCGTCGGGCACGGTCTTCGCACGATCCGAGACCGGCGGCGGCATGGTCTCTTCGCGGCCCGAAACCGGCACGGTCGTGGCCAAGGAGAGCGCGCTCGGCGCACCCGCGGCCACCCCGGGCGGCTCGGAGGGCTCGGCCTGGCGACCGGGCATGACCGCCTTCATGTTTGGATCGGTCGGCGCGGTCTCGAGGCCTGGCGCGTTGTCGCCGATGACGAGCCGCGGCGCGGCGAAGGACATCGGCCGACGGCGCGCCGCGATCTCGGCGGCGAGGGCCGCAAGCAGGAGCTCGCCGAGCTCGTTGTCGTCTTCGCAAACCTCGTGGAAATCGTCGCAGCGCAGCGCGAGCGCGCGGACCTCGCTCTGCGCGATCGCGAGCCCGTCTTTATCGGGCAGCTGGGCATCCTTGAGCAGCGCCTCGGGATAGAGCAGCGACCCCGGTCCTCGCAGCACGCCGTCTTGATGGACCTCACCATCGACGAGGATCCACGCGACGCGATCGCCGAGCGTCTGCGCCGGAATCTTGTCGCCGACCGCGTGGTCGCGGGGCAGTGCGATGCGCAGCGCCCGCAAGCGACCTTGCGGCGTGACCTTGGCCCACAGCGGACACTTGTTGATCGCCTTGTTCTCGCGCTGCAGGATTTCGGCAGGACGCGCGGTCTCGCCCGCCTCGAGCACGCGGATCACCAGCGCGGTCGCATTGTCGCTGCCACCGCGTTGGAGCGCGAGCTCGATGAGGCGCTGCGCGCCGCGCGCCGGCGATGGCTGCTGCGTGAGCACTTCACCGATCTCGGCTTCCTGGACGTACTCGGTGACGCCGTCGCTGCACAGCAGGAATTGATCACCGTCGGCGAGCGGCACGATGAATGTGGCCACTTTGCACTCGGTCCCGATCCCGAGTGCGTTCGTCAGCATGCTCTTGAACCGCGAGCCTTCGTTCGAGGTATCGACATCGACGCCGGCAGCAAGCAACCGCGCGAGCAACGTATGGTCCTCGGTGAGCTGCATCGCGATGCCGTCGCGAACCATGTACGCTCGCGAGTCACCGCACTGCGCGAAGACGATATCGCCACCGATCACGAGCGCACCGATGATGGTGGTGCCCATGCCGGTCTTGTTCTTGTCGCGACCCGCCTCGGCCATGATCGCGTCGTGCGCGGCGATCACTCCCGAGTTGATGGTCGAGAGCATCTGCTTGCGCGCCTCGATCGTACCGAGCTCGAGCCACGCGTCGGCAACCTTGAGTGTGGCGTCGCTCGCCCAACGATCGCGAACGACCTTGACCGCGATGCCGCTGGCGACTTCGCCCGCGGCGTGGCCACCCATGCCGTCGCAGACCGCAAAGATGCCGCGCTCGGGGTCGATAAAGTACGCGTCTTCGTTGTGCTCGCGGACCTTGCCCACGCTCGTCTCGGCGGCACCGACGATGGACGCGCGTCCCACAGCCCGAGGATACACGGCCGGGCGCACGGAGTGGTTCGCTAGCCACGCATCTTGTAGCCGACGTTGCGAACCGTTTCGATCAGCTCGCCGGCGGTCCCGAGCTTTGACCGCACGCGGCGAACGTGGATATCGACGGTGCGTGTGCCACCAGCGTACTGGTACCCCCACGCGCGCTCGAGCAGTGCTTGGCGCGTGAACACCCGACCGCGATGCTGGGCGAGATAGCGGAGTAGCTCGAATTCTTGATGCGTCAGCTCGACGCGGCGACCACTGATTTTGACCTCGTAGCCGGCGATGTCGATCAACAGGTCGTCGATCTTGATGACCTCGTCGGAGCCGAACGTCGCCGCCTTCCAGTCGAGCTGGCGGAGCCGCTCGTAGAGCTCCGCGGGCACGATCGGCATGAGGACGAAATCGTCGAAGCCGATCGAGAAGTCGAGCGCGGGCAGCCGCGCCACGTTGAGCGCGACCAGGATCGGGACCTCGAGCAACGGGCCACCGTCCCGAATCTTCTGGATGGTCTTCGACGCGCGCTGGATGTCGTCGCCGGCCTCGACCACGATGCAGGCCGGCGGGTGGAGCGTGAGCTCTTCCAGGTTCAGTCCCCCGAGGTCGAACCGGCCCGCGGACACTCTCCCACCCAGGTCGACAAGCATCGTGAAGACCGACCCGGGTTCACGGGACGCTCGCTCCGGATCCGCACAGATCACCACCGTACGCACAGGAGACATAGTGATCCCTGTTGATGGAATGCTGCGTCAAGTCATGTGAGCGATTAACCAGCTTTGCCAGCGTAGGAACCTGGTTTCCGGCTATTGCCCCCGACGGCGAACATGTAAGAATTGAGGCCGAGTGGAAGAGTTCCATTGCTCCTTCTGTGGAAAGCAGCGCCGCGAGGTCCGCAAGCTGATCTCGGGTCCGCGCGTCTTCATTTGCGACCAGTGTGTGACGCTCTGCAACGACATCCTCGCGAAAGAGGAAGCGTCGGAGCGCCCGAAGTATCCGCCACCGCGCGCGATCGTCGAAGAGCTCGATCGCTATGTCGTCGGTCAAAAAGATGCGAAACGAGCGCTCTCGGTCGCGGTCTACAACCACTACAAGCGCATCGGCCAGCGCGGCAAAGCCAGCGACGTCGAGCTCCAGAAGGGCAACGTCCTCTTGGTCGGCCCCACAGGCTCGGGCAAGACGCTGCTCGCTCAGACCCTCGCAAAAAAGCTCGATGTTCCATTCGCGATCGCGGATGCGACCACGCTCACCGAGGCCGGCTATGTTGGCGAAGATGTCGAGAGCGTCGTCAAGGCGCTGTTCCGCGCGGCCGGCGGCGACGTCGAGAAGACCGCTCGCGGCATCATCTGCATCGACGAGATCGACAAGATCGCGCGCAAAGGCGGCTCGCCCTCACCGACCCGCGATGTCTCCGGCGAGGGCGTGCAGCAAGCGCTGCTCAAGATCCTCGAGGGTAAGACCGCGACCATCACCCCCGATGGTGCGCGAAATCGGCCGCAGCAAGAGCTCATCCAGATCGATACGACCGACATCTTATTCATCTGCTGCGGTGCCTTCAACGGGCTCGAAGATATCGTTCGTCGGCGCACGGGCCAGCGGGGCCTTGGCTTTGGCGCCGCCGTCTCGACCGCGGTCGACGACAAGGACGCGCTCCGTCGCGAGGCGGGCACCGAGGATTTGATCAAGTTCGGCATGATTCCCGAGTTCATGGGCCGCTTGCCCGTGATCGTGTCGTGCGATGCGCTCGATGTAGATGCGCTCACCGAGGTGCTCTGGAAGCCGAAGAACGCGCTCGCAAAGCAGTATCACCGGCTGTTCGAGCTCGAAGGCGTGAAGCTCAACTTCCGCCCCGATGCGCTTCGCGCGATCGCGCAAGAAGCGTCGCGCCGCAACTCGGGCGCCCGCGGCCTGCGCGCGATTCTCGAGGAAGTGATGCTCGACGTGATGTACGAGATTCCGTCGCTGACCGGCGTCAAGGAGTGCGTCGTCACCAAAGAAGTCGTCGAGCACCGGGCCCGCCCGGAGCTGGTGCTCGAAACCAAAGCCGTCGGTTAAGTAAACCGGCCGGCTGACCGAGCCGACTAGATCGGCTGGCCCTCGACGCACGCTTCCAAGTTGCCGCCTGCCGGGTACCGGTAGATACCGGTGAAGCACATCTCGTCGGTCGAGCTCTCGCCGTACGGGACCGCCAGGCCGGTGATGTTGCGATAGGTGCACGTCGTCTCGAGCTTGTCCCCGCCTGGCAGCGCGGCCGTCGGCCCGTGAACTACCGTGTCGACCGTTTGATAATTCTTCTGTTCGTCAAATGCGTAGTCACTGTCGAGCAGCGCTACGCCATTGATCGTGAACTTCTGATGCACCGCGAGCTGATGCATGTGCGGCCATAGCGTGAAGATGTGAAAGTCCCGCGCAGCATGACATGACCCGACGACATCGTGCGTCGTCGTCAGATCGCCGATCGCGTTCGCCGGCACGCTGAAGTTGATCGCGCCGGAGAACTGCATGTCGGCTTCGTTCACGACATCGGCCAGCGCGACCGTCTTGACCAGCACGCCCGACGTATCGCTGAGCGCGTTATCCGTCGTGTTGTAGAGGTGCAGGTTGAGGTTGATGTACGTGCCCGCCGCGACGTGGATCGCGACGCCCGCGGGGAGCTCGTTGTCGTCGGTCTGAATGCCGGCGGCGTAGAGCATCCGCGGATCCGGAGAGAGCGAGGTGCAGTCGTACTCGCCGGTGGTGCTGGCGGTGTCGGAAATCGTGAGCACCGAGTGGTGCGTGCCCGCCGGGGACAACGAGCGGAACGCCGAGATCCACATGTCGTTTGCGACCTGCGTCCGAATGCACTTGTAGCCCTCGTTGTCCGAGGCCATCGTCCACGGTCGCGAGATCAACATCTCGTAGCCAGCTGGGATGGCGGCATCCAGTTTCGCACTATCCGGCGAATTGCTATCGCCCGGTGCGCGGTGACACGCCGAGACCACCGCGAGCACCGCAGCAACCCTCATCAACATCACACCCAGTATAGGCACATCGCCGGCCCGCGCAGACGTTTTCGCCCGCGGGCGCGTGGCCGCCGTCACGGGTGCGTATACTCGCGCGATGGCGGAACTCCGCAACGTCATCGTCTTCGCGATTGGTGCGGCCCGTTACGCAATCGAGCTGAGATGGGTGCGCGAGGTCGTGACGCTCGGCTTCGTCACCGCCGTGCCGACCGCCCCCCCCGTGCTCGGGGGTCTGTGCAATCTCCACGGAGCGATCCTACCCGTGCTCGACGTCGCGACGTTGCTCGACCTGCCCGCGGGTCCACCACCTCGGCAAGGCGATGGCGCGCTCGTCTTGGAAGCCGAATCGACGGTGTGCGCGCTGCGCGTCGATCAAGTCGATCATGTCGCGTCGCTCGTCGAGACCGACGGTGCGGTGTTCGATGCGAACGGCCGCCCACTCACGTTGCTCGATCCGGTAAAAATGATGCGCCGAGCGCTGGAATTAATCGCCGTATGACGGAGCCAACCGGATGAGCGATGGCGATCTCGATTTCGACGCCGACGAGCTCGCGATGTTGCGGATGCTGTTTCGGTCCGAGGCGCACGACGCACTCGAGATCGTGACCGCGCGCGTGCTGTCGAATGGCTCGACGCGCCCCTCGGGCGAGGGTCTCGCCGAGATGATGCGCGTGACTCACACGATCAAGGGCAGCGCGGGCACCGTCGGCCTCGATACGATGGTCGACCTCGCACATCGGCTCGAGAGCGCGTTCGCGGTGATCGTGCGCGACGGTTCGGTCTGGGGCCCGCACACCGCGGACCTCGTCGTCGAGATCGTCGACGGGATGCGTGGCTATGTCGATCAACTCGTCGCGGAGACCGCCGGGGCCGAGCACACCGCTGCGTTGTTGCGCATGCAGATCACGAACCTCATGCGCGCCGAGCCCGGCGCCGAACCCGAGCCGCCCGAGCCGCCCGAGCCACCCGAGCCGCCTTCGTTCAGCGGCATGGATGCCGGCAGGTCGATGTCGATTCCGACGGTCGTCACCGCCGGCGACCTCGAGCCGCTGCCCGACATGGCCTCGGAAGGCGTCATCGTCGAGCCGCGCACGCAGACCGGCACGTTGACGGTGAGCCCCGAGGCACGGCATCTCCGGATCGAGCCCGAGCGCATCGACAACTTGATGTCGTCGGCGGGCGAGCTGCTGTTCGACCGCACGCGCATCGAGCGCCGGGTCCAGTTGCTGCGCACGCTCGCGCGAGACCTCGCACGCACGCGTCAAAACCTGCGCGATGCGATCGGTCCGGGCAACGTGAACCGCGGGCTCGTCGAGGCCGAGAGCGAGCTCGCGGGTCAAGCCGCCCTGCTCTCGCAGACCACCGCTGCACTCCTCGACGAGATCGAAGCGCTGCGCCGTACGATCGGTGAGCTCCAACGCGGCCTCACGCGGATCCGCATGGATACCGCACGCAACTTGTTCCTTCACGCCGCGCGCACGTTGCGTGCGCTGCGCCGCGCGACCGGCCTCGTCGTCGAGCTGCGCACGCTGGGTGAGGACACCGAGTTCGACAAAGCGGTCGCCGAGCAGCTCGTCGATCCGATCACGCAGCTGCTCCGCAACGCGGTCGCGCACGGTATCGAACCGCCCGACGAACGCGCGCTGCGCGGCAAACCGCCGACCGCGATTATCACGATCCGTGCGCGCCAGGATGGAAACCTCCTCGTGCTCGAGCTCTCCGACGACGGCCGCGGCGTCGACATCAATGCGCTTCGCGATCGGCTCGTCGCGACGCACCGCTGGTCATCGGCACGCGCGCAGCTCGCGACCGAAGGCGACGTGCTCGACGCGCTCGGCACCGGCGTCTCGGTCCGCGGGGATGCCGACGAGCTCGCCGGTCGCGGCATCGGGCTCGATGTCGTGCGCCAGACCGTCGCGAGGCTCGGCGGCGAGGTCAAGGTCAGCTCGGTGCCGGGTCGCGGCACCACGTTTAGCCTGCGCCTGCCACTCTCGACATCGCTCGCACAGGCGATGCTGTTCAAGGTCGGCGGTCAGGTCTATGCGATCCCCGCGGTCCACGTCATCGACACCACGCTCGTCGAACCGGGCGCGACCTCGACGACGGTGCGCCACGAGCAGCTGCCGGTGTTGCGCCTCGAGGCGCTGCTCGGGCACGGCGTCACGAACGAGCGCCGGCCAGGCATCGTCGTCACGTTCGCCGGCAAAGGCTTCGTCGGCACGGTCGACAAGATCGTCGGCCCGCGCGAGATCATCATCAAACCACTCGGCCCGCTGCTCGCACCGCTCACGCTCTATGCGGCCGCCACGATCAGCGGCTCCGGCAAGGTCCAGCTGATCCTGGATCCCGCACAGCTCGTTCGCCGCGCCCATCCCGATGCACCCGAAGCGATCGGCGAGCTCGCGTCGGCGCCGATGGTGCTCGCAGGTCGCGCCCTCGTCGTCGATGACTCGCGCGCGATCCGCGAAGCGATGACCTCGATGCTCGGCCGTGAGGGCTGGATCGTCGATGTCGCCGAAGATGGTGCGCGTGCGCTCCAGATGACGCGTCAGCTGCGTTACGACCTGGTCGTCACCGACCTCGAGATGCCGCAGCTCAACGGCTTCGATCTCATCCAGGAGCTGCGCGCCGACGACCGCTTCAAGACCACGCCGATCGTGATCATCACCTCGCGCGCGTCCGCCGAGCACCGCCGTCGGGCAAAAGACCTCGGGGTCCGAGCCCTCGTCGCGAAGCCGATCACGCGGCGTAAGTTGTTGGAAGCGCTGGCAACACGATGACATTAGATTTCTGAGCTAAGCCCGGTGCGAGGGCTGGTAAGAACGGCCTTCTGATCCGGGTCGTGATGTTCTCTGTGTCCGCGGCGTCTGCCGGTCGGTCAGGGTCTGGCAGGCCAAGGACACAGCGATCACCGAAGGCGAGACCACGCTCGATGGCGAGACCGCCGACATCTACGCGATGCGGCCCGCTCACGTCAGGCGCGCCCGACGAGGATTGCTCGCAGGGGCTTTTCCGTGACCTGTTCTTCGTGGCCGGACGCTAGCGCTTCTTGCTCTTCTTGCCAGCACTGCTCGGCGTGCGCATGCCGCGGTGCGAGACGCTCATCTTGAGCTTACCGCCTGCCGCGCCCGCACGCGGCTTGGCACCACGCTCGGTCTGATGCACGACCGCGCGCTCGACTTCGCGCCCGGTCTTCTTCTTTTGCTTCACCGTCGCCCGCGGGCTGGTCTCGAGCTTGGCTGGGGCCGGGCGTGGCTCGTGCTTCTGGCCTTCGATCAACGTGAAATCGACCCGACGTCGAGTGACCGACACGTTCGCGATCTCGATCGTGACCTTGTCACCGAGCTCGATCGATCGACCCGAGCGCTGCGCCGAGAGCCGCATGTGCACGCTGTCGTAGTCGAAGTGTTCGCCGAGCGAATCGAGCTTGATGAGACCCTCGACGAATGGCTCGTCGATCTCGACGAACGCGCCGAAGCTGGTCACCGCCGAGACCGTACCCGGGAAGCGCTCGCCGACCTGATCGCGCATCAGGAACGTGCGGTACATCGCGACCGCCTCGCGCTCGGCTTCCATCGCGCGCCGTTCATGCTGCGACGAGCCCGCGGCGAGTTGCGCGAGCGTATCGGCCGGCGGGGGCGGCTTGGCGTAACCACCACCGGACGCGTTGCCATCGCGTTGCAGGTAGTGCTTGAGCAAGCGATGCACGAGCAGATCCGGGTAGCGCCGGATCGGCGAGGTGAAGTGGAGATAGTCCGCACTCGCGAGGCCGAAGTGGCCGATCGGGACGACATCCCACACCGCTTGGGTCAGCGTCCGGAGCAACAAGAACGACAAGGCCTGCGCCCCTGGCTTCGCGTTGATCTGGTCGAGCACTTCCTTCATGCCGATCGGCGTGGTCGAGCGTTCGAGATCGACGAGGATGCCGTACGAGCCGAGCAGCTCCGCGAGCTGCGCGACGCGATCGGGATTCGGCGGCGCGTGCACACGCCACACGGTGGTCGCGCCGCGTTTCTTGAAGAAGCTACCAACCGCTTCGTTCGCCGCGATCATGAAGCTCTCGACGAGCTGGTACGCGCCCTTCACGGCCGGATCGCCCTTCGCGCGCACGACATCACGGACGAGCCGCGGGTCATCCGCGTCGAGGACGACCTTCGGCTCCGCGATCTCGAGATCGAGGGAGCCGCGCGCCATCCGGTTCGCGCGCAACACCTTCGCGAGAGCGTCGAGCTGCTGGAGCTCGCTCAGCCACGCGCGGTAATGCTCGCGCCGACCACGGAAGTCACCTTCGAGCGCCGCGGCAACGCCGGGATAATCGAGGCGCGCCTTCGAGCGAATCACCGCCGCCATGTGCGCGACATCGAGGATCTCGCCCGCCGCAGTGTAATCGAGCCGCACGACCATCGCGCAACGATCGACGTTCGGCAAGAGCGAGCAGATGTTCGACGACAGCTGATGCGGCAGCATTGGAATCACGCGGTCGGGCAAGTACACCGACACGCCGCGAATCGCGGCTTCCTTGTCGAGCGCATCGTTCCACCGCACGTAGTGCGAGACATCCGCGACCGCGACCCACACGCGTGGGCCACCGTGCGGACCGGTTTCGATGCACAAGGCATCGTCGAAGTCGCGCGCGGTTTCGGGATCGATCGTCGCGAACCGGCGCGAGCGCAGGTCGATGCGATCGGCGAAGTCTTCGGGGCCGAGCTCGCTCGGCGTACGCTCGGCTTGCTCGACAGCGTCGTCGGGAAACTCGAGCGGCAACATCGACACCGCGAGGATCTTTTCGATCTCGGTCCGTGGGTCATCAGGGTCGCCGAGCACCTTGAGCAACTTCGCCGCGAGCTCGCGACGAACCGCATCGGGATACCGCGTGATCTCGACGACGACGGCATCGCCATCCTTGCCGGTCGGCGCGTCGTCCATGTGAACGCGGCCATAATCGGCCGCGATCCGCGGATCATCGGGCTCGAGATACACGGCGCGACCGACGCGACGGAGGATGCCGGTCAATCGCGCGCGACCGCGCGTGAGCACCATCGTGACGCGACCTTCGGTGCCACGCACCCCAGGCCAGGTCTCGACGACGACGCGATCGCCATCGAGCGAGTGGTTGCGATACTTCGCGGGGACGAACACGGTCTCGCCCTTGTCATCCGGGGCGACGAAGCCGTAGCCCGCGGGGTGGACCGTGATGCGACCGGTGAACCGCGGATCGGTCTCGACCGATGGTGCGGTCGGCGACGTGACGGCACCCTGCTGAGTCGAGCGCACGGGCGAGGCTGCTTGGGTCGGCGCGACCATGCGAGTCTCGCCGGTCTCCGGATCGTATTCTTCGACGGGCGCCGTCGATTGCTTGATCGGGGTGGGCGGCCGCCACGGCACCGTGGGCGTGCGCTTGCTCGACACCGGCGGCGTGGGCTTGCGCTGCGGCTGCGGGGCTTGCTTGCGCTGCGGTGGTGGTGATGACGACCGGGACAACTCGGAACGCGGCTTGGCAGCTGGGGCCGGGCTGCTCGGCTTACGCCGCGGTGCGGGTTGCGCCGGACCCGGTGCGGGCTTCGCGTGCGGATCGCCGGTGCGACCGCTCGGAGCGAGTGCGAACGCGCCGCCGGAGAGCACTACGACGGTGCCGTCCTCGACGAGATCGAACATCTCGGCGCGGAGCTCGGACATTTCGTGCTTCCGCACGCCGAGCTCATCGCCGAGTGCGGTGAGCTTGATGCCGGGGGTAACAATTTTGGAGAGACAATCGAGGATCGAGCTCCGGTCAAACGTAGACATGGTTCTGTAAGTTTCTTTCTCTATCTATCTATCTTCACGCTGCCCTTCGGCAGCGCCGCGCGCGGGAACAAGTCCCCGCTTGCTAACGAAATGCATGCAGGTGCCCGTCGTCGCCGGCGACGTACAACGTGCCGTCGGAGCGGAGTGCGGGCGTGGTGTCGACATCGCCTGCGAGCTGGAGATGCCAGCGCAAGGTGCCGTCGGGCTCGACCGCGTAGACGTGCTCGTCTTCCGCGCCGAACAGGATCGTACCGTCGGTCGCGATGGCGGGTGTGCCCTGGATCTTGTCGGCAGCGGCGAGCTTCCATCGCACCTTGCCGGTCGGCGCGATGGCGTAGAGGTTGGAGTCGTGGCTACCCACGTAGATGGTGCCATCGGTAGCGAGGGCCGCACCGCCGCGAACCTCCGCGCCGGTGACCACCTTCCATGCGATCGTGCCCGCCGGCGTGATCGCATAGAAGTTCTTGTCGTCGCTACCGACGTAGATCGTGCCGTCGGCGCCGATCGCAGGCGCGGCATCGATGTCGCCACCCGTGCGGACTTCCCACTTCTTCGTGCCGTCCGGTGCGATCGCATACAGCGCGTCGTCTTGCGAGCCCGCGTAGACGGTGCCGTCGGGCGCGAGCGCCGGTGTCGAAGCGACGTGCTCGCCGGTCGCGATCTTCCAGCGCAGCGTCCCGTCGGGCCACACGGCATGGATGCCGTCGCCACCGACGTAGATCGTGCCGTCGGGACCGATCGTCGGCCCGCCATCGACATCGCAGCGCGAGGACTCCGGGCCAAAGCCCTTGGGATCGCAATCACCGAGACGGAGCTTCCACTTCAGCGCTCCATCAGGCTTCACCGCGTACAAGAAATCGTCGTCGGAGCCGATGTAGATCGTGCCGTCTCGGGCGATGGCAGGCGTCGACCACGAGCGATCGCCGGTCTTGAACGACCACTTGATCCTGCCGGCGACGTCGATCGCGAACAGCGAGCCCTCGTGCGACGTCGCGTAGATCGTTCCGTCGGGACCGATCGTCGGCGAGCCGGCGACCACGCCCTTGCAGTCGACGCTCCATAGCTCTTTCGGTTGCTGCGCGGGCGCAGGGCCACCGCGCTTGCCGGTATGGCGCGCGTCACCGCCGAACATCGCAAATGGCGGTGATTGGGGCGTCGGAGAGGAAGTGGTAGTCACGAGACCGTAAGCAGGTGGGAAGTGTGACCCCGGAGGGTGTGGCCCCGAAGGGTTCGAATCGACACAGAGGTTGGCCTCGCAGATACGAGGGCTGCGGCAGTCGGTGTCCTTGGTGCAGCCGCCTTCTGGCTGCTTCTGAGGTCCCGAACAAGCACCGATCGCACCGATGGCTGTGATCGCTGTGGCGATTGCCGCTACACAACGCCCGCTAGGCCTTGGGAAGATCATTCGAGAATCGCTCCGCGAGCTTCTCGAAGTAGCGACGCGTTTCTTCTAGCACGACCGGATCTTGATCGGGATACATACGAATTCCGTGGGCCCCGAAAGGATCGGTCGTCACCGGGCCGACTGGGAGGCCACCGACGATGCCGGTCTGCTCGTGATAGAGCAGCGCGAGCACTTCGGAGTGATTTTCGGGCACGAGAAACGTACGCCGCCCGAGCTCGGGCTTCCCGTCTTTGAACCCGTCGACCAGCTTGGCCATCTAGAACTCCAAGAGTTTAGCCTAGGTCGGATAGGCTGTTGAACAGTGCTGGAGCTTTGGTTCGATTTTTCGTGCCCCTATGCCTATCTCGCATCGCAGAAGGCGCCAGGCATCGCGCGAGCAGCCAATACGCAGCTGGTCTGGAAGCCGATGCTGCTCGGCGGGGTGTTTCGGGGGATCGGCGCGGGCGACGGACCGATGGCCACGCTCGGCCCCGCGAAGGCCACGCACAACCTCCGCGACATGTACCGATGGGCCGAAATCTTCGGCGCGCCGTTCCAGATGCCCGCCGCCCATCCGATGCGGACGGTGCGAGCGCTCCGCGTGTTGCTCGGCCTCCCCGAAGCGCTGTGGCCGCAGGCGATTCCCGCGATCTATGCCGCGTACTGGGCGCGCGCCGAGGACATCACGCGCGATGAGATCCTCGCGGCCGCACTGCAGGGCGTCGCGAGCGAGGCCGAGCTCGCGGCCGCCTTCTCGGGCGCCGACACCGCCGCTATCAAGTCCGAGCTCGCGCAGCGCACCGACGAAGCGATCGCGCTCGGCATCTTCGGCGCTCCCGGCTGGGTGATTCGTCGCGCCGACGGTCCGCCGCTGTTGATCTGGGGCCAGGACCGCATTCCATGGGTCGAGGCAGCGCTCGCGGGCTGGGACCTCGAGAGCACGCCGCCCGGTGGCGCGCGTCCCTTCGGTCGCGACGTCACGCCGTTCACGTCGCCGTACGCGCTCGAGGTCTACTTCGATGTCGCGAGCCCGTACGTGTATTACGCCCTCACCCAGCTCGCGGCACTCGCGCGCGTCACCGGCACCACCCCGATCATGCGCCCGATTCTTCTCGGAGGATTGTTTCGCGACATCGGCCAGGCCGACGTCCCGCTGTTCGCGTTCTCGGCGGCCAAGCAGCGCTACGTAGCCTCGGAGATCAGGCAGTGGCGCGGCTGGTTCGGCGTGCCGTTCGAGATGGCGAAGAAGTTTCCGCAGCGCTCGATCAGTGCGCAGCGGTTGCTGCACGTCGCGGCTGCCGAGGAGCGGCTACCACTGGGCCTCGCGATCGCGCGCGCAATGTGGGTGGAGCAACGCGACATCGAAGATCTGTCAACGTTGCGCGCGATTCTCGAAGAGACCGGTCTGCCGACGAGCTACCTCGACCGGATCGCCGAACCCGCGACCAAGGCCATGCTGATCGCCGAGGGTGCAGCCGCGAAGGAGCGAGGCGTGTTCGGCGTGCCAACCTTCGTGATCGGCGATCGTCATCTCGTGTGGGGCGTCGACCGGCTCGACCTCGTCACGCGGTTCGCCGCGGGCTGGCAGGCGTGATCCCTGCGACGACCGCCTGTCGTCGGCTATGGCCGAAGCTCGGCAAGCTCCGCATACTGACGAGCGCATACTTCGCAGTGACTGGCGGTCGCGCGCGACTGGTTCATCGCAAACGATCTCGACAAGCGCGGATGGGGCGGCTTCTTACGCCGCACAGCTGCTGTTCGCCTGGTCGATCGAGAACTGAACTGCATCGCTCATTCGGGGGCGTTGTCGAGGAAGGCGAACCCTCGCCTCCGATCTCGACCTCACCGAGCGAGCTATTTCTTCTTCGTGCCGCGCTTGCTGCGACGCGCTTTGTTCCGAGCGAGGCCGCGCTTGTGCCAGCCGGCTTTCTTCGCCTTCATCTTGCGATCCTTCAGGCGGCGCTTCTGCTTGAACTTCGGGCGGTTCTTAAGAGCGGACTTGCTACGGCGACCCATGGTGGCGGCTCTATACACCGGGTTGGGGCTCTGTAACCAGTACCCCTGGCCGTCGTATACCCGTGGACGGTCAAGTGGCCGATCTTAGGGACCTCATGCAGCGGTACCAGGCGGGTGACGCGGACGCGTTTCGGCAGCTTTACGCCCTCGTAATGCCGAAGATGCTCGGGTACCTGGGGAAACTGACCAAGAGCCGAGCTGCCGCCGATGACCTCCTCCAGCAAACCTTTCTCAAGATCCACCGCGCCCGAGGCGCGTATGTGGCAGGTGCGGACCCGCTCCCCTGGTTCTATTCGATCGCGCACCGCACGTTCCTCGACGAGGCCCGCAAGAACCAGCGCGCCATCGTGCGAACTGCCGGCGACGACGTCCCCGAGGTCCCGGCCGGGATCACCGGCGAATCGGCCGACCGCAGCGATGCGCCAGGGGCTGACCCCGAGCTCGCGCGCGCCGCGCTCGATGCGCTCGGCGAGCTGCCTCCACACCAGCGCGAGGCGGTGGTCTTGACCAAGCTCGAGGGCAAATCCGTCGCCGAGGCTGCCACGATCGCCGGCACCACTGTCGGAGCGATGAAGGTACGCGCTCATCGCGGCTACGAGGCGCTCCGCAAGCTCTTGACGAGCGCCAAAAAGGAGAGCGTGGCGTGAGCGCCGAGCAATCTCTCGACGCGCTCGCGGCGATGCCCGATCCAGCCGCGTCCCCGATCGGCGCGCTGCTCGAAGCCGAGCTCGGTTCGCTAGCGCCCGTCACGGCACGTCGACCGTACCGCCAGCTCGGGATGTTCGTCGTCGCGTCGCTGGTCTATGCCGCCCTGCTGCTCGGCGTTCTCTCGCCGCGCGCTGACCTCGGCGAGTTGCCGCCGATGTGGCTGATGGGCGCCGGCGCGGCCTGGTTCTCCGGGTTCGGGCTCGCGACCTACTTCGCGCTCGTGCCGAAGGCGGGTGCGATGACGCCCCGCTGGCGGGCCGCGATCGCCACCACCACGATCACCGCCGTCGCGTTCGTCGTGCTCGGGCTCGGCGTCCACCCCGACGGCGCGCACAGCTTGCACTATGGCATGCCGCACCTCCTCCGCGGGCACGGCTGCTTGTGGCTCGGGCTCGCGACCTCGCTCGCGCCGGTCGTTCTCGGCGCGGTCTTTCTGCGTGGAGCGGTGCCAGTGTTCTCACGCTGGGTCGCTGCCGCGATCGGTGCGGCGGGTGGCTGCCTCGGTGGCCTGTTGCTCCACATGCATTGCCGGATCGCGGATGGCCCGCACATCGGCATCATCCACGGTGGTGGCGTGGTCGTCGCAGCGGGGCTGGCCGCGCTGCTGGTTCCCCGCGCGACCGATCGTCCGTATCGCAGCTAGTGTTAAGCTCGCACGCTGTGACGACCGGTCTGGTTCTGTCCTGCGAGCACGCCTCGTGGACGCTGCCCCTCGATGTCGACCTCGGCGTCTCCACCGAGGTGCTGCAATCGCAGGCCGGCTGGGATCACGGCGCGTACGACATCATCGCGCAGGTCTCCGAGCACACCGGCATCACGGTCCACACCGGAGCGTTCACGCGGATGTTCGTCGACCTCAATCGCGGGCCCGAACATCCGGATGTCTGCCCGACGGTCTGCTACGGCGCACCCGTGCCGGGCAACGCGCACCTCTCGCCGGCGGATCGCGCGGCACGGCTCGAAGCATTTCACGCGCCGTACTGGAACGCGGTCCGCCGTGACGTGGCCGCGCGGCTCGTCACGCACGGCGAGGTGCTGCACTTCTCGTCGCACACGTTCGATCCGGCGCTCGATCCGACGAATCGCACGTTCGAGGTCGGCGTGCTCTACGATCCGGCGCATCCGTTCGAGGCGCAGCTCGCCGAACGCTTGATGTTCCAGCTGCGGAGTGCCGACGTCGACGTGCGCGCGAATCAGCCGTACACGGGTGTGGGTGCCGCGATCTGCACGGCGCTCCGGATCGAGCTCGTGGGCCAGCGCTACGCGGGGATCCAGCTCGAAACTTCGCATCGCATCACGCACACCCCGGGTGGCTGCGAGCGAATCGCCGACGCCGTGATCCCGTTCCTCGAATCGCTGTAAGCTGCGAGCTGCATGGCCAGCCCCGACAACTCGGTGCCGCCGCGCCCCACCAACGTGCCGGCCGACGCGCGCTGGGATCCGAAGGAGCCAGGCTTTGAGTGGGTGCATGGCGAGCTCGATGCCGAGAGCCTTCGTCATGGTGCATTTCGCAGCTGGACCCGCGCCGGCGTCCTGCACGGCGAATCGCACTACGATCACGGCCGCGTTCACGGCAAGAGCATCAACTTCCATCCTGACGGCACGATCGCCTCCGAGGCCGATTGGGTCGGCGGCGTGATCATGGACAGCGTGTTTCACAGGAGCGCGCAGCCGACGATCGAGCCGTTCGCGCCGGCGCATCCGAACGTGTGGTCGGTGCGCTACTACTCGCGCGACGGCAAGACCAACTACACGATCCGTTACCTCACGCGCGATGCGACCGAGTGCGGGCCCGACGGTCAGCCGTTGCCGCCTCGCCCTGCCGCGGTAAGCCTCGACGCGCGGTGGCTTCCGGATATCGAGCGCTGGGTCGATGGTGAGATCGGTCGCGGCACGAACGTCCAGCTCGGCAGGTGGCGGTGGTGGACGAAGGAGGGTGTGCTCCGCCACGAGGAGCAGCGCGACATCGCCGGCGAAGCGCGCGCGATCGCGAAGTTCCGCGCCGATGGCAGCGTCGAAAAGCGCACGTCGAAAGACGATCAGGGTGGCGAGCAACGCGAGCTATTTGGTGAGACCGGCAAGCTGTCGCTCCGCATGCGCACCGATGCCAAGCAGCGCCAGACATACACCGGCGTCTGGTTGCCGGATGGCACACTCGTCGAGGAGACGACCCGGATCTACGCCGCCGATGCGTTGCAGAGCGTCGTCGAGAAAGCGCAGGGTGGCGTGCGCCGGTTCGAGGCCAAGCGCGAAGGCACGGCGCTCGCGTGCGTGCTGTTGCAGGCCGATGGCAAGGCGCTCTCCGCGACTGGCTCGATCGAAGGCACGCTGCTCGGGACGTGGCGGATCTTCGACGAGCGCGGCACGCTGCGCCGCGAAGTCGATACCACCGCGATGGCGATCACCCACGATGTCACCGGGCGCGGGCTCGCAGCGGCACTCGGCGCGGCGCTCTATCGCAACGACGAACAGAGCTTCGCCTCGCCGCCGCAGCTCGAAGGACTCGATCGCGAGCCGTGGGCCGAGCTCGCCGGCGCGTGCGACTCCGATGTCGCGCGGTTTCCCCGCCTGGTGCGTGGCCTCGTCGCAGAGGATCCGCTGGTCCGCGCGTATGCGCTGCGCGCGATTCGCACCGAAGTCCTCTCCGAAGGTGCGGTGTATCCGGCCTCCGCCCGGGTCGTGCCTTACCTCGCGAAGCTGCTCCCACATCCGGAGCTCGAGCGCACGCACGTGCTCGGCCTGCTCTACGACCTCGCGCTCGCCTCGCTGTCGGAGGCCGTTGGAGCGCGCGGGTCCGGAAGCGACACGAATGCCGTGCGTGCGACAGCGGATGCGCTCGATGCGTCGTGGCCCGCCGTGTTCTCCCAGTTCGCGACGTGCACGCTCGAGGACCGCCGTCGGATCTTCGAGCTCGCGAAGCTCGCGCCGGCCGCCAAGCCCGCGATCCTCGAGATCGCGCGCAAGGATAACGACGCGACGCTGCGTGCGCTTGCCACGCGCTGCTTCGTCGAGCTGCCCACCTTCACGGCGGTCGATGCCGCGCCGCTTCTGGCCGATAAGGATGCGCTCGTACGCGCGACTACCGCGATCGCGATCGGCCTGCACCGCGGTCCCGATTCGCCACGCGAAGCGGTGCATGGCCTCGACGATGCGCTCCGCAACTGGCGCGAGTACGCGAAGCGCTACGCCGAGCTGCCGTTCGCCGAGAGCCACGTACTCGCCCAGATCGCGCTCGCGGCCGGTGCGATCCGTACGCCCGACGCGCGCTCGCTCGCGCACCAGTTGTGCGCCGTGATCGACGAGGTCGATGGTCGCTCGGCGATCGTATTCGCTCGCGGCTTGCTCGCACTGGCTTTCGGACCCGCCGGTGGCACATATGACCGGCCCTACGCGAAGCGGTTCCTCGAGATCCTCGAGGTCCTCGCACGCAGCAAGGCGTTCTGGAGCCAAGAAGCCGCGGCGTGCGACGTGCTCGAGAGCTGGCGGCTGCCACCGAACCGGATCGCGGTCCTCACTCTCGCGACCGAGCTCCACGGCGCCAGCGATCCGGAAGCCGCGATGCACGCGAAGCTGACCCGCTAATCCTCGCGCTCGAGCTCTTCGACGAGGACCTTGAGCGTGACACGCATCGCATCGACGTGAGCCTCGGATGTGCGGGCCATCGCGCGGCGGACCGCGGCCTCGACCGTGCCCTTCTGGAGCTTGTCGATCTTCTTGCCGGCGGGCGTGAGCGTGAATCGCGCGCGACGACGATCCTCGGCATCGGCCTCGCGCAGGATCATGTTGCGCTCTTGCAGGCGCGCGAGCACGCCGGTCAGCGTCGACGGATGCTTGCCAAGCGTGTTCGCGATCTGGCTCGCGGTCTGATTCGGCTTCTGGCCGATGATCCGGATCACGAGCCGCTGCGGGCCGGTCACGCCGATCGCTTTGACCATGCGCTTGGAGCGGACATCGAGAGCGTGAACCAGCTCCCACATTCGCTGCATGAACTGCAGCGTCTCTCCGCTCGGCTCGGTTCGCTCGGTTTGCGTGGTCGTCATCGAAACGAAACCGGACACTAGGACGTCAAACGATTCGGCGTCAACCACCGACCTCGATCACCGTCGCTTCTTCGGTTTGACCGTTGGCTCGGGTGCCTCCTGGACCGCCGGGTTAGCGGGCTTCGTCGCCCTTTCGTCGGCTCCCTCTCGGATGGTGCAATTCGCACCTTCGCTGACGCTTTCTGGATCACCAGGCCTCGTCGGAGAGCTCCATCAAGGCCAGGTCACTCTGCTCGACCAGCTGGCGCGACAGCGTGAGCTGCGGCAGCACCTGCTGCGCGTAGAACCGCGAGCTCGCGAGCTTGCCCTCGTAGAACGCTTTGTCGCCGCCGACCGCGGTCAAGAGCTTGTCGTTCGCGACCTGCGCCGCCACCGCGAGCCGCCAACCGATCACGAGCTCGGCGAGCGAAAACAGGATCCGGTTTCCGTGCAAGCCGACGTGATAGACGCTCTGGCCGAGCTTGCCGAGCATCGCGGCGATGATGCCCTGGACATCGCCGAGCGCCTTCGCGAGCGCAGCTTTCTCGATGGCGAGCGCGGCCGGCAGCCCCTCGGCCGTGACCTTTATCTGACCGAGGAGACCCTGCAGCGTCGCGCCTTGATCACGACCGATCTTGCGGAAGAACAGATCGAGGGCCTGGATCGCGGTCGTGCCCTCGTAGAGCGAATCGATCTTCTGATCGCGGATGTATTGCTCGATCGGATAGTCCTGGCAGTAGCCCGAACCGCCAAAGCACTGCAGCGACAGCGAGAGCAGCTCGTAGACCTTCTCCGAGCCATAGCCCTTGATCAGCGGCAGCATGAAATCGTTGAGCCGATCGAGATGCTTCGCACCCTCTGTGCCATGGCCACCCTGCTGGACGACCTGATCCTGGATGTGCGCCGTCCACAACGCGACGGCGCGCAGGCCCTCGGCGAACGACTTCTGCAGCATCAACATGCGGCGCACGTCGGGGTGCCGGATGATCTCGACGCGAGGTGCAGCCTTGTCGGTCTGCTTCGCGAGATCCGGGCCCTGCTTGCGCACGCGCGTGTACTCGAGCGCATTCAAGTACGCCGTCGATAACGTCGCCATCGATTTGGTGCCGACGCCCATCCGCGCGTACTCGATGACATGGAACATCTGCGCGATGCCGTCGTGCACGTCGCCGAGCAACAGCGCGCGGCACGGCGCGCCATCGCCGAGCGTGAGCTCGCAGGTCGCCGAGCCCTTGATGCCCATCTTGTGCTCGACCTTGGTCACGACCGCGCCGTTGCGCGCGCCGAGCGAGCCATCCTCCTCGACCCAAAACTTCGGAACGATGAAGCACGATAGGCCCTTGGTGCCGGGGCCCATGCCCTCGGGCCGCGCGAGCACGATGTGGACGATATTCTCGGTACCGTCGAAATCGCCGTTCGTGATGAACCGCTTCACGCCCTCGAGCAGGTACTCGTCGGCTTTGACGTGGGTCGCTTTCGTGGTTCCCGCGCCGACGTCCGAGCCCGCGCCCGGCTCGGTCAGCACCATCGTTCCGCCCCAATGCTTGTCGACCATGTTCTGGACGTAACGCCTCTTCTGCGCTTCCGTGCCGAGTGCATCGACGATCGTCGTCATGAAGCAGCCGAGTACGTAGAAGCAGATGGCCGGGTTCGAGCCCGCCATCATCTCGAACGCCGCCCAGCGGATCGTCGGCGGTGCGCCGAAACCGCCGAGGCGCTCGGGCAATTCGAATGCGTTCCAGCCGCCGTCGTAGTACGCCGCGAGCGCTTCCTTGAAGCCCTTCGGCAGCGTGACGTTGCCCTTGCCGTCGAAGTGCGCGCCGCCTTCGAGATCCGCAGACGCGAACGTCGGCGTCCACTTCGCTTGCAACACCTCGAGGAAGCCCTCCAGCGATTGCCGCGCGGTCGCTTCGTCCATCGCCTCGAACGGCGCCTTGCCGAGCACGCTCGACTGAATGCCGAGCACCTCGAACAGATTGAAGAAGACGTCGCGAAGGTTCGGCTTGTAGTGCTGGACGGTCGTCATGACCGCCGCAGTCTACTGCCGTTTTACTTCACATGCACAACGAGTTGGCGGTCGCGAACCCGAGGTTCAGCTGACGCGTCAACGTGCCGCCGAGCGGCGGAATCACGATCGAATCGTTGTTGGTCCAGCACACGCCGGAGGCGCCCGAGACGCCTTGCTTGCTTGCGATGTGGATCGTGTAGCGGTCCGCCTTGACGCCGGTCGCGGTGAGCGTCGAGTCCTTCTCGATGCACGTGGTCACGACCGGTGTCGTACAGTTAACCGTGTACGTCCCCGACGCAGCGGTCGGGGTCAGCGTGCTCTCGCTGATCGTGAGCGTGATCGGCTCGCACGACAGATTACTGTCATGAGTGAGCGTGAGGATCTCCGCCGTGATCGCGCCGTTGCCCGGCGTCACCGCGCCGCAGTTCGTTGTGCGACCGGTCGAGAGCGACAGGGCGACGCCACCCGTGGCATCGAGCTTGAACGCGAGCGGGGCGAGCCGCGTGTTCTGACTCGAAGCGATCGTGATGTTGTGCTGACCGGGGGGCGTCTCGAGAATTCCGCTCGCGGCCGCGAGCTGAAAATCGAAGTCGTACACGCCCGGGTCCAAGCCCTGGCTCATGCCCGTCAACGTCGAGCACACGAACACCTGGGTCATGCCACCTTCGACCGCCTGGTTGTGCGCGAGCACGGTCACGGACTGCGCGCCGACCTGGTCACACGTGATGCTGTTGTTGTCGAGCTCGGTCAGCGCCCAGTCCAGCGTGAACGTCCCGGTCGGTGGGGGCGCGTCGATCTCGCGCGCATCGGGAAACCCGCCACCACTGCCACAGGCTGCCAAGACGCAAAACCAAAACGCGCGCATTATTGTGGCCATGGTAGCGCGGCGCGCAGCGCGTGTCTCAAGCAGCGAGTACCGCGCGCACGCCGAGTGGGTGCTCCATCTCGACGAAATGACAAGCTTGCTTGATGGGCCGGTGGGTGTACGGCGCCGTGCTGACCTCGCGATACCCGAGCGAGCGGTACCATCGGCCCAGCTCTTCGCGGAGGTTCACGATCTTCATGGTCATGACCGCGCAGCCGGCAGCTTCCGCCATGGCCTCGGCGATTCGTACCAGCCGCTTGCCGAGCCCGCGTCCCTGCAGCTCGGGACCGACTGCAAGCATGCCGAAATACGCACTCGTGCGCTCGATCGTGACGTAGACCGCAGCACCGACGTGCGCGTGATGATCGAGCACGAGGAACGTGCCCTTCGTCATCATCTGCTCGATCTCGGCAGCATTCGTACGATCACCGTCCACGAAGAAGTGCTCGACCGCGTAGGCCTGATTGACGAGCGCGGCCAGGGCGGCGGCATCGGCAACGATGGCTCTACGAACGCTGGCTGAGAGAGCGAAGTCAGGCACGTGCGATGGAGTATCAGAAGCGTCCGACACTCGCGGCAACGTCCACGCCCGTGTGGGACCGCTCCTGGCGCACCGCGTCGAGCTAGCTCACGCATTTTCGGACGTGTGTGGAACGACCGGAATACCGGTTGTGAACCCGGAGTTGTAGTGACAGTGTCGACCTGGGGTGAGGAGAGAAATCATGTGGAGCTTCGCTGATCGAATGGTTAAAGCAGTCTCGGATGTCACGGTCGGAACCGTCATCGTGCTGCTGCACGTCGCACTCGCCGATCGCCATGCGCGTCGGCATCCACGCATGGCGGCAGGCGATACGCGCGCCCCGAACTAGCCGTCGGGAGGCGCCGAGAAGCGTGCCTCGAACTCGTGCTCGCGCTCCTCGCCGGGCGAGAGCAAATACCATTTGTCGCCTTCGGGCGAGACCGTCCACGCAGCGAACGCGCCCTTCCACGCCTTCGCGTGGACACCTGGGCGCATCGTTCCGCGCAGCGCATCGATCTCGCTCACGGCGCGATCGTTCAACGCTGGCGCGACTTCGGGGTTGGGCACCACGCGTGCGGCGCGCTGCACCGGCAGCGCCGGCATCTCCGCATCGCTCACCCATTCGAGATCGAACGCGATCGGTACCATGCGTTCGGCCGCGCGCTGCTGGTACGAGGCGCCGAGCAGCACTTCGCTGCGCTGGTGGAGCTCGTCGAGCGATAGCTCGCGCCAGCTCTCCGGCACGACCGCGTAGCTCGTGCGCGCGTGGAGCGGCGCCGCGCGATTACCCGCGACGTTCGCATCGACCTCGATGTGCAAGATCCGGATCAGATACGATTTCATACGACGTCCTCGTCGGCTTCGACGACGTAGCCGAGCAGGTGCGCGACCGGTGGATGGATCGCGGTCGAGCCGAACGGCAACAGCTCGCCGAGCTCGTCGACGTGTGTGATCTGATCGAGCGTCAGCGGCTTGCAGATGATACCCATGCCATCGGCGATCGCGGTCACCGCGGTCGGGTCGAGTACCGTTTCGATCGTGGCCTCGGGGGCCACCTTGGAGAGGAACAACTTGTCGACGATCACCGGATCGTACTTCTGGATCGCGCGATGAATCTTCACGCCCTCGGCGCTCGGGCTGATCTCTGGCGAGAGCGTCAGCTTGTACGCATCGGCATCGCCGGGGAACACGACGACGAACGCAGGCTGATGCGCGAGCGTATTAGAGAGCGCGGTAAACTGTGCCCCGAGCGTCTTCGCGGCACCCGCGAGCTTCTCGATGATGAAGTACGGCTTCGCGGCCGCGAGCACCTCGGCGCGCTTGACCGCACCGCGCACGATGCGATGCCGCGCCCCGAGAGCGAGCCCCGGCTCGTCGAGGTTGACCAGACACGCGAGGCCGTAGTTTGCCGAGCTGTAGGACAACAACGGTGTCTGCGCATCGAGCTGATCGCGATACGCGAGCATGCCTTCGTAGCGGGCGTGGCCGTCGAGCACGTGGAGCTTCTTGGGCGCGAACAGCGGCCGCAACTTACCGATGACCTCCGCGCTCTGAACCCGCCACAGCTTGTGGTTCGTGCCATCGGGCGTCGTCACGTCGACGACTGGCCTCTCGGCCTCGAACTTCTTGAACAAGCGATCGACTTCGTTCGCTCCGTCGCGATAGCCGACCAGCACGGCATCGGTGTGAATGCCGGCTGCCGCGACCCCCGCGACCGCCTTGGCGCGGGCCTTGGCATCGGTCGCCTCGTGCGGCCGGATCAAGCCTTCGCTCCACGGCGTCAGCGCGACCGCGGCGAACCACGATTTACGAACGAGCGTGCGTGGCCCCGCGATGAATGCCTGGTGATAGCGATAGACCGCGCGGCTCGGATCGCGGACAAGCTCGCCGCGTTCGACGCGACCCCGTGGATCCGTGATCGCCGGTGCAGCGACCTTCGCGAGCTCGACCTTCGACGCGTCCCAGAGGAGACCCCGGAATCCTGCGATCTGCGGCATGGAACGAAGTTATCAGCGCCGAGCTCCGATGTCGCGTCGAGTCTGCTTGCCAGCGAGCTCGATCGTATCGACGACCGCGTACGCACGCTCGCGCGCTTGCGCGACGCTGATTCCGAGTGCAGTCACACCGAGGACGCGGCCACCGGCGCTGACGAGCGCGCCGGTCGGGGCCGTCTTGGTCCCCGCATGGAACACCTCGACGTCGGCGGGGAGCGAGGGGAGCGCGATCGCATCACCCGTGCGCGGCACCCCGGGGTAGCCCGCGGCCGCGATCACGACGCACACCGCGACGCGCGGATCCCACGCGAGCGCGCCGTGCTGGAGGTCTCCACGTGCCGCGCCGAGCAGCACCGCGCCGAGGTCCCCGATCGTGCGCGCCATGATCGGTTGGGTCTCCGGATCGCCGAACCGGCAGTTGTACTCGAGCAACCACGGCGTGCCTTGCGCATCGACCATCACTCCGGCGTAGAGCACGCCGCGATAATCGATGCCGTCGGCCGCGAGGCCGCGCACGGTCGGCTCGAGGATCTCGCGCGTCACGCGCGCGATCACGGCATCGCTCGTCCACGCGGGCGACACCGTGCCCATGCCGCCGGTGTTCGGGCCGCGGTCACCATCGAAGATCGTCTTGTGATCTTCGACCGCGGGCAGCACCTCGAGGCGCTTGCCGTCGGTCAGGGCGAGCACCGAAACTTCGCGTCCCGTGATCTTCTGCTCGATCACCAGCGTCGCACCGGCCGCGCCGAACCGGCCATCGAGCATCTCGCGCGCCGCGGCCTTCGCCTCGGCACCGTCGTTCGCGACGACCACGCCCTTGCCTGCCGCGAGGCCATCCACTTTGACCACGCAGGCACCGCCCAGTGCCTCGATCGCGGCGTCCGCTGAGGCGACGGAGCTGGCGACAAAAAACTTCGCGGTCGGAATTTGATGGCGCGCGAAGAACTGCTTCGAGAACGCCTTGGAGCCTTCGAGCTGCGCGCCCGCTGCACCGGTGCCGAACGTCGCGATGTTCGCGGCGCGCAGTTTGTCGGCGAGCCCCCCGACGAGCGGCGCCTCGGGACCGACGACGACCAGGTCGACCGCGAGCTCCTGCGCGAGCGTGACGAGCGCGTCGAGCGCGTCGATCGATACGGCGTGGCACTCCGCGAGCGTCTGGATGCCCGGATTGCCCGGCGCCGCGTGCAGCGTGTGACCTGACTGCCCGAGCCGCCACACGAGGGCGTGCTCTCTCCCGCCGCTGCCGATGACGAGAATCTTCACGGCGCGAACTTAGCTCGTTTCGAGGTTCCGGTAGAAGACGAGCTTGTTGCCAGCACCATCGTGAACGGTCATCTCGCGCGCGTCCCACTCCTGGTCGTTCAGGCCCGGGCGTCCATTCTTGTAGTGCTTCGCACTGATCTCGGCGTGAAATGCCTCGAGATCAGCGCACAAGATTCGCACCGCACTGCCGGGTGTGGCATCGCCGTGGTGCTCGCTGATGTGGAGCACGCAGCCATCGCGCGAGATGCCCATGTAGAGCGGGAAGTCGGGCTCGAAGCGATGCTCGAAATCGAGCTTGAAGCCAAGCCAGTCGATGTAGAACTCCTTCGCTTTGGCTTCGTCGAACGAGCGCAGGATCGGAATGACCGGGCCCATCGCTAGTGCCGGAAGTGGCGCATGCCGGTGAACAGCATCGCGAGATCCGATTCGTCGGCCGCGGCGATGACTTCTTCATCTCGCACCGAACCACCGGGTTGCACGACCGCGCGTGCGCCCGCCGCGGCGAGCACCTCGACGCCATCTCGGAACGGGAAGAATGCATCGGAAGCCACGACGGAGCCCCGGAGCTTGTCACCGGCTTTGCGCTCGCTGATCCGGACCGAGTCGACGCGGCTCATCTGACCGGCGCCGATGCCGACCGTGACGCCATCCTTTGCGAATACGATCGCGTTCGACTTCACGTGCTTGGCGACCCGCCACGCGAACGCGAGGTCCGCGCGCTCGGCATCGCTCGGTGCGCGCTTCGTGGCGATCTTCGCGATCGAGAGATCCACCATGCCGTGATCGACAGTCTGGACGAGCGCGCCGCCAGCGATCGTCCGCACCGACCACGCGAGGTGACCGGTCGGTGGCGCCCAGGAGCCGTGAGCGGCAACCAGACGGAGGTTCTTCTTGCTCGCGAGCAGCTCGCGCGCCGCGGCCGAATAGCCAGGCGCGATCACGCACTCGAGGAACGTCTCGATTAGCAGCTTCGCGAGTGCCTCGTCGACTTCGCGGTTGACCGCGACGATTCCCCCGAACGCCGATTGCGGATCCGCCGCCCGCGCCTTCTCGTACGCGGTCATGAGGATTGCATCCGTCGCGACCCCACACGGATTGTTGTGCTTCACCACGACCGCGGTCGGCGCGGTGAATTCCAGCGCGAGGCCGAGCGCGGCATCGAGATCGAGGATGTTGTTGTACGAGAGCTGCTTGCCGCCGAGCACCTCTGCCGACGCGACAGTTGGGCGATTCGCCGCGAGTGCGAGCGGCGCGCGCGAGTCCGCATAGAACGCGGCCCTCTGGTGCGGGTTCTCGCCGTAGCGCAGCTCGTAGAGCCGACGCCACTGCATGCCGAGCACCGCCGGAAGCTCGCTGCGCGTCGGCGGCTGCTCACGGTTGGTTGCCGCGTGGTCATCCACCGACGTGAGGTACGCGGCGATCGCGGTGTCGTACGCGGCGGTGTGCGAGAACGCTTTCTTCGCGAGCGACAGTCGTGACTGTGGACTCACCGCGCCAGCCTTGAGCTGCGCGACCACGCCTTCGTAGTCGTCTGGATCGACGACTACGGCGACGCGCTCGTGGTTCTTCGCAGCCGAGCGCAGCATCGAGGGTCCGCCGATGTCGATGTTCTCGATCGCTTCGTCAAACGAGGTCGACGGCTTTGCGATCGTGGCCTCGAACGGATAGAGGTTCACGACGACGAGCTCGATCGGCGCGATGCCGTTCGCGGCCATCTCGGCCTCGTGCGCGGGAGTTGCGCGCCCGAGGATGCCACCGTGAATTTTCGGATGGAGCGTCTTGACGCGTCCATCGAGGATCTCGGGCGCACCGGTCAGGGCGGAGACCTGGGTTACCGGGACATTGGCGCCCGCAAGCGCCGACGCGGTACCACCGGTCGAGAGAATCTCGAAACCGAGCTCGGCGAGTGCCTTGCCTAGCTCGACGATTCCCCGCTTATCCGAAACCGAGACCAGAGCCCGACGAGGAGGTGCGGCCATGCCGCGCGTTTACCACGAGGACTAGTTCGGACGCTTGTACCCGGGTGCATTGATCATCTGGGCAAGGAGCTCTGCACCGAGCTCGTCCGGCGACGGCGAGCCCATCTTCAGCTTGAGAAGGCCTCGGACCTCGACCTGGCGGATGCGCTCGCGCGTCAGGTTCATGATCTCGCCGACTTCTTCGAGTGTGATGCCACCCTTCTCGGCGACATCTAGCGCACAGGTGTTCTTCATCTCCCACGGCTCGAGATCGGGGAAGTTGATCTTGATCGACCCGGTCTCGGGGTTGATGTCGAGATAGAGGTGGTGCTTGCACGCGACCCATGGGCACGGGCGCATCTCGCCGATGCACTCGTGACGCGCGGTCGGGCGCGGGATATCGACGGGCGGGTACATGAGCGCGCCGGTGCGGAGCTCTTCGCGCGTCAGCCGCTTCATCGCGATCGTCTTGGAGCGCGGCCGCGTGCGGCGACGACGACGACGAATCTTGCGGCTGAGCTCGGGAACACCTTGGGCGCTCTCGCCTTCGATGCCGCCGTCGCTCAGCTCACCGTCATCTTCCGCGTCGTCGTCCTCGTCGAGGCCGCCGTCCGTGGCAAGCCCCTCGGTGATCGCCAGGTTGCCCTCATCCTCATCTTTTTTGTCGTCGAAGCTCATCGTGTTTCTCCTCGGTTTAGAGCAAGTCCTCGGCGCCCCCCGCGGCGCCGGCAAGACGGAGCGTGTCGGTGCGCGGTGCCGCGACGCGGCGCGCGAGATCGCCCAGGCGATCGACCAGGCGATCACCTTCTTTGCGCGATTGCTCGAGATCCTTGCGGAGCTCGCGTTGCGCGCTGGCGTCGAGACGAGACGAATCAGTTTCGAACCGCGCCCACAGCGCGGTCAGGTGCTCGGCGACACCTTCGACGAGATCCGTGTACTGCAGGAACTGCCCCTGGATCTCTTCGATCGTGTAGCCGTCGATCATCAACTGCTTGACGTCGTTGATCCGGCGGATGGTCTTCCCCGGGTACACGCCGAGCGAACCCTTGTGCTTGCCCTTGCGCCCCACGCGCTTCGAACGGGGCAGCAGGTTTTGTTGGACGTACTTGCGAAAGCTCGCTTCGCTAAACTTGATCCCGCGGCTGGTAAACGCGTCCACGATCTGGACGGCGGTCAATCCATCGACGTGCGCGGTTTCGATCGCACGAAGTTGCTCTTCATCGAGCACCACCGACCGTACGGCGCCACCAGCGCTCGCCGCATCGTCATCGCGACGCGCCGCGACGTCGATGTCGCCAGGACCGCGACGCGTCCGGAACGGCAGGACGTTGTCCGTCGACGACGAGTCGTGTTCCCAATTTCGGTGACGGTTTAACAAGTGGTTCCCCTGCGGCGATGGGCGCGACTACGCATGTGTTGATGCGACATCAACGATATCCAGCTGCCTGTAGCTGTGTTTCGTTCCCTCGATGTCAGCGGCAACCTGTCGCGTTGGTATTGCCAAGATATTCGTCTGAATGTAATCCGTCAACGATATCTCGCGCAGAAGACTCTAGTTTTTGACTGTGATTCTGTTCAGGTCTCCGGAGTGGTTGTCGACTCGCGGAGATCCACGTGCGGCGGCTCGAGATCGAGTAGCGTCGCGATCGCGTGATCGCGTTTTCCCGACGAGGAATGGTCGTTGCGACGTTTGCGATCACGACCGCGATCGCGGGCAAATTCGCGTTTAGATCAGCGAATGCCGAGCTCGAAAATCACGTGTTCACCTCACGCGTTGATCGAATTCGGTTGGTCGTTCCACGCGGCTGGCGCGAGTCCGATGCACCGAGCTATCCGGGGCTACTGCTCTGGTTGATGCGGCCGGAAGGGACGATGGTCTTGACCGGCGAGGACTTCAGCCGCGACCTCTATTGCTCGTGGCCGGTCACCTGCCGCACGAGCCACGAGATCGGAACGATGCAGGGCAAGCTCGCGTGCGCGCTGCGCCAGAAGCTCACGAACGCGCGCATGCGTGTCGGCCCGGTGCAGGCGGGGCCGAAGGAAAATGAAGACGCCAGCGTTCCGTCGGTGTGGTTCGACTACGACGACGGTAAACACTTCATGCGGCAAGCGGTCGCGCTCGGCGAGGATCGGGTGTTCTCGCTCGTGCTCTCGGCGAGCACGGCGGAGGCGCGCAACGGTCAGGTCCGCGCGTTCGAGCAAACGCTGCGCACGCTCCGGCCACTCACCGCCGACGAGCTCGGCGCCCCCCCCGCCCCCGGAACGACGATCATATTGGATGGTGGCGTCGCGACGCTCGGCGATGCGGGTCTCTCGATCGCGGCGGCACGCGGTGTGGACGCTGGCGTGACCGAGGCGATGGCCTCAGTGAATCCGCCAGCCACGAAGATCAATCCGGTCGGTGCGTGTACCAAGTGAGGCCGTCGGCGTGATTCCGGCCGCGCGTGCGACGCCAGCGGCTTGCGCGGTCGCGGGCTGGTGCACCACGCTGCCGACGAGCTGGAGCAATTGCGAGTGCTCCGCTTCGCGCTCGGCGTAAAGCTCCATCGGCCCGAAATCGACGCAGCCAAATTCGCGATCGGAGTTCGAACAATAGATCCGCACGTGCATGTGATCGTCGTGACGTGCGCTGTCGCCGGGTTGGCGCAGCGCACGTCGCGCCTTGGCGATCACTTGCGGCGGCTCTCCGATCGCCGTCGCGTGCTCGAACACGAGCTGGGCGATCGGCTCGTACATGAAGATGAACTGCACGGTCGCCTCGGGCGCGCTGACCAGCTCCTTGACAAGCAACCAGGTGCGCGGGACGTCGAGCGACAGGTTGCTCTGGTCGTGCGAGCGGCCGCGCCCGTCGAAGGTGTGCATCGCGTCGGCCTCGATTGGTTTGCCGTCGGCGTCCCGCATCGGATAGACGAAGTCGGTATCGCGTCCGCTCTGGTGCGATCGATGAAATGCGGTGTTCGCGAGGCCGTTACCGCCATGGCGCGACGACATATCGCCGATCACGAGCTTCGCGCCCCTCATCACAGGAACGAGCCGACGCGACACGCAAGTGACGAGCTCGATCATCTCGTCCGTACCGAACCGGTTGTCGCGCGCGAGCCAGACTTCGCGGGTCATGAAGCCTTCGCCCTTGTCAGGCAAGCGCTTGCCATCGACGAGGTAGCCGCCTGATGTTTTGCCGACAGAGATGCTCGTACCGTCGGTGACAACACCGAGCTCGATGCATCCGGTCAACAGGCTCATCAGACCAGCGGCGCAAAGAAAGCCACGGACCACGTGTCGAGTATGACATGTGGCCGCGTGGCTGCAGGACTGAATTATTTTACGGGCCTACTTCACGACTACTTCACGACGACGAACGCCTGGTTGATCGAGCGCAGCGTGGTGGCTTGCCCCGCAACCTTGCCGTGTGTGCGATCGCCGGCAACGATCAAACCGTCCGCCTTCGCGATCGCGGCCTCGAGTTTCGAGGTCTGCGACGCGGTCATCTCCGCCGGGTAGTCGAGGCCGTTCATGTTCAGGTTGCGCGACGAGTTCAACCGGTTCTCGTTGACCGTCGGGCACGGAGCCGTGATGCAGCGAAGCCCGTTGTCGCGCACCATCACGAATGTCCCGTCTGTGACTGCGCCGTCGACCGTCGCGACCCACAGCTCGGTGACCTGGAACGTCACCCAGTCCGGAACGTTCGGCTGGTTCGGGTTCGAGCCGTGGATGTACTTGCCGCGAACGAGCAGCTGCGCGCCGACCTCGGGCGTCGACGCCGAGGATTGTAGCTTCGCCTGCGCATTCGTGAGCGCCGTGGTCGAGAGCGAGAGCTTCGAGAAATCGAGCGTGCGGACCGAGCAAGTCGCGCCCTTGGTCCTGTCCGCGCAGGTCGTCGACGACTTGCCCGCGAGCGCGAGCTCGACGTGCGTGCAGCTGCCTGCACCGTTGCACTCGAACGCGCCGATCTTGGTCGCGGTGTAGATGCCAAACGTGTCCTGCAGCGCGTTGTCGTCGGCCTTGCTGCCATCGGCGGCGGTCTCGCCGGCAAGCGCGTCGTCGCCCGCGGTCGTGCCGGTCGACGACTCGGTGGTGCAGGCGGTGAAGACAGAGGAGCCAAGGAGGAGGGAGGCGAGGCTAAGCGAGCGAGTCAGCATGTTTATGCTGCACTGCATTAGCATCAGCCGCGCCATCGCCGGCTGTCGTGATCTTCATGGGTTATGGTGCTTCCAGGTGGAAGATGTCGTTGTGCAAACGGCTACTCGAATAGCCGAAAATGGCAAAGCCCCCTGGAGCACCAGAGGGCCTTGTTGAGTCCGTAGCGATTTGCTTACGACTTGTCTTCGAACTCGGCGTCGATCACGTCGGGATCCTTGTGCGCGCCCTCGGGTGCGGGCTCGCCGCCTGCCCCGCCACCGGCATCGCCGCCGGTCTTGTACATCGCTTCGGCGAGCTTGTGCGCCGCTGCCTGCAGGGTCTCGAACGCTGCACGAAGCTCGTCCGGCGCGAGCGCGTCCTTGTTGCGCTCGAGCACGCCGTTGGCGTCCTTCAGGGCTTCCTCGATCTGGAGCTTCTCGGCATCGCCGAGCTTGGCGCCATTCTCGGTGACCAGCTTCTGCGTGCCGTAGACCAGTGTGTCGAGCTGGTTTCGCGCTTCGATGGTCTCCTTGCGAGCCTTGTCTTCACCCTCGTGCTTCTCGGCATCTTCGACGGCGCGCTTGATATCCGCATCGGTCAGGCCGGACGACGCTTCGATCCGGATGCTCTTCTCGACGTTCGTCGCCTTATCCTTCGCGGTTACGTTCAAGATACCGTTCGCATCGATATCGAAGGTCACTTCGACCTGCGGCACACCACGCGGCGCAGGCGGGATGCCCTGCAACTGGAACTTGCCCAGCGTCTTGTTGTCCTTCGCCATCGGGCGCTCGCCCTGTGTGACGTGGACTTCGACCGACGATTGGTTGTCGGCGGCGGTCGAGAACGTCTCGCTCTTGCGAGTCGGAATGGTCGTGTTGCGATTGATGAGCGGGGTCGCGACACCACCGAGCGTCTCGATCGAGAGCGTCAGCGGGGTGACGTCGAGCAGCAGGATATCTTTGACTTCGCCCGTGAGCACGCCGCCCTGGACCGCGGCACCGAGTGCGACGACCTCGTCGGCATTGACCGACCGGTTCGGCTCCTTGCCAAAGAACTCCTTGACCTTCGCCTGGACGAGCGGGATACGCGACGATCCGCCAACGAGGACGACCTCGTGGATGTCCGAGACCTTCTTACCGGCATCCGAGAGTGCTTTCTTGCAGGGCTCCATGGCACGCATGACGATCGGCTCGATCATCTGCTCGAACTTGCTGCGCGATAGCTTCTTGAGAAGGTGCTTGGGACCGGTCGCATCTGCCGTGAGGTACGGCAGGTTGACTTCGGTCTCTTGCACGTTCGACAGCTCGATCTTGGCCTTCTCCGCCGCCTCTTTGAGGCGCTGGAGCACCATCTTGTCCTTCGAGACGTCGATGCCGGTGTCCTTCTTGAACTCGGCGACGAGCCAATCCATGACGATGAAGTCGATATCGTCGCCGCCGAGGTGGGTGTCGCCGTTCGTCGAGATGACCTCGACGACCTTGTCACCGACTTCGAGCACCGAGACATCGAACGTACCGCCACCCAGGTCGAATACGGCGATCAGCTGCTCTTTGGTCTTGTCGAGACCGTACGCGAGCGCCGCCGCGGTCGGCTCGTTGATGATGCGCTTGACCTCGAGACCCGCGATCTTGCCGGCATCCTTGGTCGCTTGACGCTGCGAATCGTTGAAGTACGCGGGGACCGTGATGACCGCTTCGGTGACCGGCTCACCGAGATACTCCTCGGCCGCACGCTTCAACTTCATGAGCACGCGCGCACCGATCTCGGGCGGCGAGTAACGCTTGCCGCGGATCTCGAAGGCGGTGTCGCCATTTGACGTCGCGACGACCTTGAACGGGACGCGCTTGATTTCTTCCTGAGTCGCCGGATCCGTAAATTTCCGGCCGATGAAACGCTTGCTCGAGAACACGGTGTTCTCTGGATTGGTGATTGCCTGACGGCGAGCGATGTGGCCCACGAGGACCTCACCCTTTTCGTCAAAAGCGACCACCGACGGGGTGAGGCGCGAGCCTTCCTCGTTTGCGATGACCTTTGGCTCCTTGCCCTCCATGACCGCGACCACGGAGTTCGTGGTGCCAAGGTCGATGCCGATGATCTTGCCCATAGCTGTTTTTCCTCGACTGCCTGAGTTGTGTGCTGGCCAACCTAAGTACGGCGCAAGACCGCGTCAAGCCTCGGTCATGAGGTTTCATGCCAGACGAAGAACGACGAAAAAACGCCCGGCCGAGGCGACTCGGTCGGGCGCATCAGCTCGCGAGCTCCAGCGTTACGCGATCGCCTGGTTCTCGGCCTGCGCAGCGTGCGCGAGGGCGAGGATCGAGGGCGGAGGATCCTTCAGCGCGAGCGCGAGGACCTCGTCCATGCGCTTGACCGAGAAGATCTCCATCTCGCTCTTCACTTCCTCGGGAACGTCGATCAGGTCCTTCGTATTTCGATCCGGGATGATCACCCGCTTGATACCTGCACGATGCGCAGCCAGCAGCTTCTCTTTGAGGCCACCGATCTGGAGCACGTTGCCGCGCAGCGTGATCTCACCCGTCATCGCGACGTCCGGACGAACCGGGACGCCGGTGAGAAGCGAGACCAACGCGGTGTACATCGTGACACCGGCCGACGGCCCATCCTTCGGCACCGCACCCGCGGGAACGTGGACGTGGAGGTCGACGTTCTCGAGGAAGTTGCCGGGATCGAGGCCGAGCGCCGCAGCGCGACCACGGACGAACGACAGAGCAGCGGTGACTGACTCCTTCATCACATCGCCGAGCTGACCGGTCAGGGTCAGCTTGCCCTTGCCAGGCATCTTCGTCGCTTCGATGAAGAGAATATCGCCGCCGACGGCGGTCCACGCGAGGCCGGTGGCGACGCCCGGCTCGCCGACGCGCTCCGCGACTTCGCTGACATACTTTTTGGGCCCGAGCACTTCCTCGACCATCGCGGCGTCGATGACCTCGTGGTCCTTCGCCTGGCCTTCGGCAACCTTCACGGCGACCGCGCGGAACACCGAGCCGATTTCGCGCTCGAGGTTACGCACGCCGGCTTCGCGCGTGTAGCTGTCGACGACCTCGAAGATCGCATCGTCGGTCATCTCGGCGCGAGCGTCGTTGAGACCGTGATCCTCGAGTTGCTTCGGCACGAGGAACTTACGCGCGATGTTCTTCTTGTCCTGACGCGTGTAGCCCGCGAGCTCGATAATCTCGAGACGATCGCGAAGCGCCCACGGAATCGGATCGAGTTGGTTCGCCGTCGCGATAAACAACACCTTCGAGAGGTCAAAGGTCACCTCGAGGTAGTGATCCGAGAACGTGGAGTTCTGCTCGGGATCGAGGACCTCGAGCAACGCCGACGAGGGATCACCCCGGAAGTCGTGGCCGAGCTTATCGATCTCGTCGAGGACGAACACCGGGTTGTTGGTGCCCGCCTTCTTGATGCCCTGGATGATTCGACCGGGCAGCGACCCGACGTACGTACGACGATGACCGCGGATCTCCGCTTCATCACGCACGCCACCGAGGCTGATCCGGCCGAACTTGCGGCCGATCGCGCGAGCGACCGACCGTCCGAGCGACGTCTTGCCGACGCCCGGGGGCCCCACGAGGCACAGGATCGGTCCCTTTTTATCATTCTTCAGTTTGCGAACCGCCATGTACTCGACGATGCGCTTCTTGATCTTGTCGAGGTCGTAGTGATCTTCGTCGAGGCACTTGCGAACTTCCGAGAGCTCGATGTGATCGTCCGTCGAGATCGACCACGGCAGCTCGACGAGCCACTCGAGATAGGTCCGCGTGACGGTGTACTCCGCCGACGACGGCTGCATGCCTTTGAGACGATCGAGCTGCTTTTTCGCGACCTTCTCGGCTTCCTCGGGCATCGCGGCCTTGGTGATCTTCTCGCCGAACTCGTCGAGGTCACCGCCGCCATCATCGAGCTCGCCGAGCTCTTCTTTGATCGCCTTGAGTTGTTGCCGCAGCACGTACTCGCGCTGGTTGCGACCCATCTCTTCTTGGACCTGCGTGTTGATCCGCTCGCGCACCTTGAGCACCTCGAGCTGGCGCGAGAGGAACTGCAGGACCTTGCGTACGCGAGTCTTGAGTTCGAACGTCTCGAGGACGTCTTCCTTCTCGCTGACCTCGAGCTCGAGGTGGGAAGTGATGAGGTCGGCGAGATGGCCCGCCTCGGTCACCGAATCGACGAGCGCGCCGGCTTCCTTCGGAAGCTCGGGCATGAGCTTGACGACGCGCTTCGCGATGTCCTTGAGGTTCATCACGAGCGCATCGAGCTCGACATCGCTCTGCGTTGGATCGGGAACGCTCTTGACCTTCGCGGAGAGGAACGGCTCGTTGCCGTCGAAGCTCGTGACCTCGAAGCGCGAGACGCCCTGGAGAATCACCGAGAAATTATCTTTGGCGAGCTTGATTACCTTCAGGATGCGCGCGGCGCAGCCGACCATGTAGAGGTCGCCGGAGCCGGGATCCTCGGTGCGAGCATCCTTTTGCGTGAGAATGCCGATTACGGGGCGCTCTTTCGCGATCGCGTCCTCGACGAGACGGACGCTCTTCCGGCGACCGACATCGATCGGGATGATGGCGCCAGGAAACAGCACGGAGTTGCGCAGCGGGAGGATTGGGAGCGTGTCCGGGATTTCTACCGGTTGCTCTCCCCCTGCCTTGGCCTTGGTCATATTCGGAACCTAGCGAGGGCGTCCAAAGATCTCAAGCCAACCTGCCCGTAATGACGGGAGCTTTCTCGTCGGAGTTGTCCCACATGGGAGCGATCGTAGGGCCTTCGAATCAGAAAGTTGATCGGAACCGCGTAAATCGGGATCGACAGGATCTCGAGGTCGTGATCTTCAGGATCTCTCTTCGATCACCGTGTCGAGCTGTTCCGCCACAAGCGCTGCCCGTAGCGGCGGCGACATGAGGGCAGCCAGCGAAATTCAGCAGGTGAATTCTCACAAGCGAGTACTCGAATCCTGCACAGGCAACAGACGAAGCGGCCGCGCGTCCGCCCATGTCGAGTGCACCTGGAGTCGATGTTCGACAAGCTCGAACTCCGAACCAAACCGTTCTCGTTGGCTCGCCTGCGGTCGCTTGCCAGCGCCTACGCGCGAGCGCGGCGGTAGCGGAGCGCGATTCCGACGACCACGAACAGCGCGCCCGTTCCCGCGAGCCCCGGAGGGGCCGCCGTCTCGCGACCGGCGAGCATCGCCACGACGGTCAACACGAGAGCGAGCACACCGAGACCGAGCACCGCGTTGCCGGCGGCGATGTAGTGTCCGCGCGTCTCGGCGAGCTCGGTCACGCGACGCCCCGGGAGATGGTCACGTTCGCGGGGCCGTCGGTCGCGGTCTCCCCGGCGGCGTCCATCTTCGCGCGAGCGATCGCGTAGATCATGAAGCCGTAGCCGCACTTCGCGAGGATATCCGCGATGGAGTACCCGATTTGCACGCCGACCGTCGCGCTTGCTCCGCCGATCCCCAGCAGCGGGAGTCCGTAAGCGATCGGATAGAAGCCCCAGGTCGCGAGCAACAGCCAGCGAGTCTGCGTCAACCGGTCACGTACTCTCGGATCCTGTTCCTTCGCGACCCGGCTCAGCTCTCCCCACAGCACGTATAGGATGTACGCAAAGGGCACCGTGCTGAGCGCTGCCCACATCACCCGCGGGCCGGATTCACCCGAGAGCTCGCCCGGGTACCCGAGCCCGATCATCAGGACCGCGGCGACCACCAGCTTGCCCATGATCCTGCCGCGCACGCCCGACGCGAGTGCAAGGACGGCGACCAGCTCGGCGCACAGCAGCGGAACCGTCAGCAACCAATCGACGTAGCGGTAGGCATCGTTGAAGGGCGCACCGGATGCCTCGTAGACGCCGTTCTTGAGCACGTGCGCCGCCTGCCAGCCTTCGAAGATGCGGAAGTAGTGGTAGCCGGCGATCGCGACGACCAGCGAAGACAGCACCATCGCGGGCCGGTACTTCGCGTGGAGCTGGCTCCTCGCCTGCACAAAGAACAGAAATGACCCGAGCATGGCGGCGATTGCCAGGCTGAGCATGTTGTAGACGAGTGAGTATTCGCCGGATGACAGTGTAGGAACAGGTGACATGGGTCCTCCAGGGCCGTAAGCCCGTTAGTGGCTCATTCGATGAACGACGGTACCCCAACGTTTCGCCGACCGTGAAGGTGTGGCGTCATGTCGCAGGTTTTGATGTGCTCGCCGCACGCCGACGCGCATCCAAAGGGCATGGCTCCGCCCCTTGACCTCCGAGCACTCGTCGCACTCCAGCTCGTCGATGTCGAGCGCGAGCTCGACGACGAGCCGCTTCACGTGGTCGAGGGCGAGTTGCCGCAGGGGCTGCACGGTACGCTGTATCGCAACGGCCCGGGCCGGTTCTCGCGTGGCTCGGTTCCGTTCGGACACCCGTTCGACGGCGATGGCCATGTCGTCGCGGTCCGGATCGCCGACGGTCGAGCTGCGGTGCGTAGTCGGTACGTCGCGACCCGCGAGCTCGCGGAGGAGGAGGCTGCCGGCCGGATGCTGTACCGAGGGTTCGGCACGCAGCGTCCCGGGGGCGTGTTGGCGAACGCATTCCGAATGCGGTTCCGCAACGCGGCAAATACCAACATCGTCTTTCACGCGGGTCAGTTGCGTGCGCTGTGGGAGGGCGGCTCCCCACACCTGCTCGATGCCCGTTCGCTCGCGACGCTCGGCGAAGATGACCTCTCGGGGTTGCTCGCACCGCGGGGCGCGCTGCGGGCGCTCGGCGCTGCGCAGACGTTCTCGGCTCACCCGCGGTCCGACGCGGTCACCGGTGAGCTGTGGAACTTCGGGCTCCGGTGGGGCGTTGGCCAGTCGCTAGTGATCTACGTGCTCGACCCTGCCGGGCAGCCGCGCGTCGTCGCCGAGCATCCGCTGCGCGACCTGTCCTTCATCCACGACATGGCGCTGACGTCGAGGTTCGTCGTGATCGCCGCGCCCGCAGTCCGGTTCGATGTCGCCAAGATGTTGTTCGGGATGGCCTCACCGCTCCGCGGCTTGCACTCGCGCGATGGCGAGCCGCTCGCCATCTGGCTGATTCCGCGCACCGGCGGGGCCCCGATCTGCATTCCGGGTCCGCCCGGGTTCGCATTCCACATCGCCGGCGCGTTCGACCTGCCGGACGGCGGGGTCGTGTGCGATCTCGCGTTGATGCCTGGTCTGCCGGATATCGAACATGTGGCGCGGACGATGGGACCTGGTGCGGACGGCAGCGCACTGGGTGTACTGACTCGCCTGCGGATCGACCCGGTCGCGCGCCGGGTGCAAACCGAGGTGGTCTCCGATCTCGCAGTGGAGATGCCCGCGACCGCGGTTCCGAGCCCGCACGCATATACCGATGTCTGGTCGGTCGCCGTCCCACCCGGACGGCGCCAGCCTTATCACTCCGCGCTCGCGCGGCTCACGCCGGGTGGCCAAGGCCACGTGCTGCGTGACCTGTTTCCGGCGTTGCCGTCGGAGCCAGTCCTCGTGCCGCGGCCCGGGGCTCGCGATGATGCCGATGCGTGGCTGCTCGCGCTGCTCCACCACCCCGGGGCAGCCACGGAGTTGCTCGTCCTCGATGCCGCCACGCTCGAGACCCAGGCGCGCGCGCGATTCCCGATAGCGATTCCGCCCGGTCTCCACGGAAGCTGGGTAGAGCTTCGCTGACGGGTTCATGACGCTCCCGGACCATGCAGCCGTTTTCACCTGGCGCGCGCTCGACAAACGAGCATGGACGGCGTCGGAGATCACCGATTTGTGTGGGCCGCGCAACGGCGTCTACGAGTGCCAGTACGCTGACCTGTGGAACCGCAAGGCCGTGCGCAAGTGATCCGGATCTGGCTCGTCGCGGGCATTCTCGCGATACCTGGGCGGCACGTGCAGACACGGGTTGCTCGCACGAGGACCGCGCCGACCTCGTGAATGCGATCGGCGAGGCGGACGCCGCGATGGTCGCGTAGCCGCAACGCATACTTTGCATGGGTGCGTGCAGACGGTGCGGGGGCTCGCTGACGCGGGCGAGTCGTCGAGTCGATCTCCCGCGGCTCTGTGCTTGCACGGTTCGTCACCGTGCATGGACTCAGCTCGCGGACCGCCGCGCCAAGGAGCCTGCCGTGTCGTCGGTCTCGTCCGTCTCGTCGTGCGGATGTTTACGATCTTCTCGCGCGGAGCGGGCTGCTTGCGTAGCCCCGCTCGCACAGCCGCGTCACCAGTACGGAAGGCCGGGACCGACGTGCTCGACCCCAGAGGCCTGGTCGGACTTCGCGACGAGGAGGCGCTCGCACGATTGAGAGCCGAGGGTCCGAACGAGCTCCCCGCGCAAGACCAGCGTGACGTGTTCACGATCGTCTGGGACGTGGTGCGCGAGCCGATGTTTCTCATGCTGGTCGCGGCGGGCATCGTGTATCTGCTCATGGGTGAGCCGACCGATGCCTTGATGCTGCTCGGCTTCGTCTTCGTGGTCATGGGGATCACGATCGTCCAGGAGCGTCGCACCGAACGCGCCCTCGATGCGCTACGCGATCTGTCGAGTCCGAGAGCCCTGGTGATTCGCGACGGCCAACGTCGAAGGATCGCCGGCACCGAGGTGGTGCGGGGCGACCTGGTCGTACTCTCCGAGGGCGATCGGGTTCCGGCCGACGGACTCGTGCGACGGTCGCTTCACCTGACCACCGACGAATCGCTGCTGACCGGGGAGTCGGTGCCGACGCGCAAGCTGGCGTCCGACGACGCGGGTGAGATCGATCGCCCGGGAGGGGATGACCTGCCGTCAGTGTTTTCGGGAACCCTCGTGACCGCCGGGCAGGCCATCGTCGAGGTCGTCGCGACCGGAACAAACACCGAGCTTGGTAAGATCGGGAAGGCGCTCGAGACGAGCAAACCCGAACCCACGATGCTGCAGTCGGAAACGAACCGCTTGGTTCGCACGCTCGCGATCGTCGGACTCGCGGCCTGCGGAGTTGTCGTGCTGGCCTTCGGGATCACGCGAGGCGGTGGGCTCGAAGTTTGGAAGCAGGGATTTCTGGCGGGAATCGCGCTCGCGATGGCGATCCTTCCCGAGGAGTTCCCCGTCGTGCTGACGATCTTCTTCGCGTTCGGTGCGTGGCGCCTGTCACGCAGTCATGTCCTGACGCGACGAATGGCGGCGGTCGAGATGCTCGGTGCGGCCACGGTCCTATGCGTCGACAAGACGGGGACGCTCACGCTCAACCAGATGACCTTGCGTCGACTCGCGATCTCGAGTGGCACCATCGACGTGGTCGCGGAAGCGGGCCCCCTGCCCGAGCACTTTCACGATCTCCTCGAGTACGCGATCCTCGCGAGCAAGCGCGACCCGTTCGATCCCATGGAGCGCGCGCTCTATGAAGCAGGCGACCGGCTCGTCAAGGACACGGAGCATCTTCATCCGGACTGGCTTTTGGTGCGCGAGTACCCGCTGACACCGAGCCTGTTGGCGGTGACCCATGCGTGGCGCGGTTGCAACGAAACCGCGGTCGTGGTGGCAAGCAAGGGCGCCCCTGAAGCGATCGCGGATCTCTGTCAACTGAGTGCTGGAGCACGCGCATCGCTGGGACGTGACGTCGAGAGCCTCGCGTCGCAAGGGTTTCGCGTACTCGGCGTGGCATGGACCAGCACGAGCTTCGATGCGCTCCCCGACGAGCATCGCGATCTCCGGCTCGATTTCGTGGGACTTCTCGGCTTCGAAGATCCAGTAAGGCCAACCGTCCGCGGTGCGATCGGCGAGTGTCAGGCTGCGGGGGTGCGCGTCGTCATGATCACCGGTGACTATCCCGCAACCGCGCAGAGCATCGCGCGGCAGGCCGGAATTGCCCGCTGCGACGCGGTCATCACCGGGGCCGATCTCGCGCGAATGTCCGAGCACCAGCTCGCACAGCGAATCTCGAACGTCGACATTTTCGCCCGTGTCGCCCCACAGCAGAAGCTGCAGATCGTCAATGCGTTCAAGGCGAACGCCGAGATCGTCGCGATGACTGGCGACGGCGTTAACGACGCCCCGGCGCTCGAGGCCGCGCATATTGGAATCGCCATGGGAGGACGCGGGACGGACGTCGCGCGTGAGGCCGCATCTCTCGTCTTGATGGACGATAACTTCACATCGATCGTTGCGGCCATTCGCCGTGGCCGGACCATCTTCGACAACATCAAGAAGGCGATCGTATTCATTATTGCGGTTCACGTGCCGATCGCTGGCTTGTCGATCTTACCGGTGTTCTTCCCCGGCTGGCCGCTGCTCCTCTTGCCCGTTCACATCGTATTCCTCGAGCTCGTGATCGATCCCTCCTGCTCGCTCATCTTCGAAGCCGAGCACGCCGAGGCGGATGTCATGACGCGGCCGCCGCGAAGACGTGACGAGCGCTTGTTCTCGGCAGCGACACTTCGCATCGCGCTCCTCCAGGGCCTCAGTGTTCTCGGTGTGTGTCTCGGCGTCTTCTTGCTCGCGTGGCGAGGCCATACGAGCGATGCCGAAGCGCGCGCCTTGACCTTCGCCGCGCTGGTCGTCGCGATTCTCGCGGTCATCCTGATCAACCGATCGTGGACGCGCTCGGCGCTCTCGATGCTCCGCGTTCCGAATACTGCGCTTAGGTGGGTCTTGCTCGGCGCATCTACCTTTTTAGCATTAGCGCTCGCGGTGCCGTTCGTTCAGCGCATATTTCACTTCGCACCCGTCCACCTCGTCGGGGCGATACTCAGCATCGGGGCAGGCACCGTCTGCGTCCTCTGGTTCGAGCTCGTAAAAAACCGGAGGCGCCGTTCGGCTGGATAATGGTCGAGTTAGCGCCAAGGACCTCGCCGAATTCAATCGCAACATCGTGGGGCTGATCGAGGTAGTCGCGTCGTTCGGACCGACGTGACCCGAGCACGCGCTCATCGCCGTGAATGTTGGCAGCGACACGAGCGGGCCGCGTGATCGGTACCGAGACGTCTCGCCTGCCTTGCGGGTTCGGGGATAGCTTGTCAGGATCCGAACGATGCCTTCGAGACGTCACATCTCGCTCGTGTTCGTGGCCGTCGCCGCGTGCTCGGCGTCCGCGAAGCCGGTCGAGCACGCGCCCGAGCGCCACGCCGGGGGCGCGCGGCCGGCGCCTCCTCCGTACACGCCGGCAACGCTCGCATACGCCGGCTCCGAGGCATGCAAGCCGTGTCACTCGGCGCTCTATGACCGCTGGAAGACGACGCGCATGGCGAACGTCGTGCGCGATCCGAAGCTCCATCCCGACGCGATTATCCCCGACATGACGAAGCCCGATCCGCTCGTGACGTTCGGCGTCGCCGACATCGCGCTAGTCTACGGGAGCCGGTGGAAGCAACGCTACTTCAAGCGCATCGGCGACGACCTGTTCCCTCTGCCCGCGCAGTGGGACGTCACGCGCCAGGTCTGGAAGGCGTATCACGTGCCCGACGGTGCTGACTGGTGGGTGCCGTTCTACGGTAAGGACAACATGGAGCGTCCGACCGGCCCGCTCTGCGATGGCTGTCACTCGGTCAACTACGACGTGCGCACGAAGGCGCCGACCGAATGGAACGTCGGCTGCGAGAAGTGCCACGGCCCAGGTGCGTCACACGCGAGCGCGCCGAGTGCGACGAACATCATCGATCCCGGCAAACTCGATCCGGTCGCGGCGAACGATGTGTGTATCCAGTGCCACTCGCAGGGCCGGCCATCGACGCCGCCGATCGAAGGCAACGCATTTGACTGGCCGGTAGGCTTTCGCGTCGGGCTACGCCTGCGCGACTTCTGGCACCTCGAGGATCACACGCTCGGCGAGACGACGTTCACGCACTTCGCCGACGGTACCGGGCACAAGAACCGGATGCAGGGCAACGATTTCGTCCAAGCGCTGATGTACCGACGAGGTGTTACCTGCTCGAACTGCCACGACGCGCACGGCACCGACAATCCCGCCATTCTCGTCATGAAGTCGAGCGAGGTGTGCTTTCAGTGCCACGATGCGGCCGGCCCGATCGGCCCGCGCGCCGCGACGATCGAGGCGCACACCCACCACAAGGCCGGCTCGCCCGGCAACGAGTGCGTGAACTGCCACATGCCGAAGATCGAACAGACGATCGGCGACGTGAATGTCCGGAGCCACACCTTCACGTTCGTGACGCCATCGATGTCGGAGCGCTCGAAGATCCCGAATGCCTGCATCGCCTGTCACTCCGACAAGACCAACGCGTGGGCAACCTCGGCGCTCCGTGTGTGGACGACGGAATCGCCGCGGCGCGTATGGCCCTGATCGAAGTACTTCTTGACGCGCACGCACCGGCGGACGTGTAGGCTGTCGTCGATGCGTCGGGCCATCTGCAATCTCGTCGGCCTCGGCGCCCAGCACACCGAACTGCCCGGCATCGGACGTGGGCCGGCGTCAAGCCGCTTGTAGAATAGTGCGGTCGTCCTGTGTCCCCGATCAACCCGCCGAGCCGCTCACTGCCAAACCGCATGTCGACCGGATCGAGCGCGACGTAGATCGATAGCCAGCTCGCACGCTGTTGTGGAGCCCATTCGGCTTCGAAGATGCGACCTCTGGCAACTTCGTCACTACGCGGGGCAGACGATCTCCGATGGCTACTTCGTGCAGTTCGGAGACCCGACGTACGGAACGGTCTCGGAGGGCATCGGCTACGGCATGCTGATCACGGTCTTGATGGCTGGCTACGATCCGATGGCGCAGACCTACTTCGACGGGCTCTTCAAGGTCGCGCGCGGCCGCCCTGCGTACGCGATGTTGGCGACGGCCGGCGCGAACATCTACCTGAACGAGTGGCAGCTCTATCCCGACCTGAGCTCGGCGGGTGAGGGCTACAATGCGGCGGACGGAGATCTCGATATCGCGCTCGCCTTGTTGATGGCGGATCATCAATGGGGGTCGATCGGCGCGATCAACTACGAGGCGGAGGCGCTCCACACGATCGGCGCGATCAAGGCCTCCAATTTCGCCGCCAGCGGCGTGGCGTACGAGCCGCAGGACCTGTCGCGAACGTCGGATTACATGATCGGTCACTTCCAATCTTTCAAGTCTGTCACCGGCGACACCTTCTGGGACGACGCCCGCACAAACAGCCTGGAGCTCGTCCGCTACATGGTCACGAACTACTCGGCGACGGCGCGGCTGCAGCCCGGGGTCATCGATCACGCTCTGCGGCCCGCTCATGGTCGGCAGCATGGTGGACCCCGCGCATCAGGCGTTCCTCGACGTGCTGTTCGACAAGAACGTCAGTGCGTTCTCGACGAGCTACTACGTCTCCGAGCTCCAGCTCCTCCGTGTTGAGGACAGCTGGGTGCACACGGTCGATTGCATACGCCGCTCCGGCTAAACATCTCCTGGGCTTAGCGCTGGCACATCCGTTGCTTTTACGCGCTTCGTGCGCATCGCCCTGTTGTCATGTTTCGTGTTCGCCTGTGGCCATCCCACGAATTTGACGACCGACGCCGGGGCCGACGGCGACGCGAGCGTGACGGACGATGGCCCCGACGACGCGGGCGGGCCTGCGTATCCGACGCGCACCGCGTACCGGATCAAGGGACTCCAGCCGGACTTCTGGGATGCCCAGGACGTCGCGGGCAACAACACGGGTGGTGTCGTCATGAACCTCTTGTGGGCGGACTGGGAGTCCGAAACAAATCCGCCGCCGTGTGCTGCCACGCATGAGGAGTACGACGGTCATTGCTTCGAGGTGGTGGCCAACATCGATGCCGCGATCACGGACTGGACCGCGCGCGGCATCGTCGTGACCGCGGTCGTCTACGGTGTGCCTGCGTGGGCTCGCACCACGCGCCCGTGCACGCCGGTCGCCGCGGGCTTCGAGGTCTTTTGCGCGCCCGATCACGGCGCGGACTACGGCCGGTTCGCCGGCATGCTCGCGCGTCGCTACGATGGCAGCCACGGCCACGGTCGGATCGCCGACTTCGTCGTCCACAACGAGGTCAACTCGAACGACTGGTTCGACATCGGCTGCGGCCAGGGCACTCCGTGTTCGGTGAGCTCGTGGATCAACATCTATGCCGACAGCTACAACGCCGCCTACGATGCCGTGAAGGCCGAGGTCGCCTCCGACAAGGTGCTGGTCTCGCTCGATCATCACTTCGCCGCGAGCCTCGACGCGCCCGCGGCCGCGAACCCGGTGGTCTCGGTCCAAACGTTCCTGACCGGCTTCGCCACCCGCGTCGGCGATCGTGCGTGGCGCGTCGCGTATCACCCGTATGCGACGGATCTGCTCGCGCCAACGTTCTCGCCCGATGATCTTCCGTACGTCACGTACGGCAACATCGGCGTGCTCGCCGGTTGGCTGCGCGAGACGTTCCCGGGCAAGCCTTCGACCTGGGAGCTCCAGCTCACCGAGAGCGGGATCAACTCGCTCACGCGATCGTCCGAAGCGGCGCAGGCAGATCGCGTGTGCGACACGCTGCGAAACGTGCTCGGAACTCCAGGGATCGAGAACTACATCTACCACCGCATGCGCGACAACCCGGTCGAGACCAAGGATGGGCTCGGCCTCGGTCTGCGTCGCGACGACGGCAGCGCGAAGCCCGCCTGGGCGCGATGGGCGCTCTCGAATCGCATCGATCTGACACCGCCGCAGCTCTCGTGCGGCTTCGAAGATCTGCCGTACGTCCGGCTCACGCGATCGAACAACAACGCGCGCGGGCACTGGGCGTCGACTCGCCTCGCCCCGCCCGACTTCGTCGCCGAGCAATCGTTTCGATTGCTGCACGACGCGGCCTCCGGCACCCGCTTGCTCTACGAGTGCGCGGTCGGCGCGCACGACATCGTCACGACCGATGTCGGCTGCGAGGGCCAGCAACCACTCGGGCCCGTCGGTTACATCTGGACGGCGGCCGGCACCGGGCGCGTTCCCCTGTATCGCTGCCGGATCGGCGCTGGTACCGATCACTTCATCTCGATCGCCCCGGACTGCGAAGGCGCGACGGTCGACGCGACGCTCGGCTACGTGCTGCCGTAACGCTCGTCCTTGCCATTGTCTTCGGCGTCGCCGTTGTCCTCGGCGTCGCGTGGGTTTTCGGCTTCACCGTCTTCCACGTAGCGTCGCAAACCGGCGGTACGTTCAAGGTCAGCTTCGAGTTCGAGACGACCAAGGACGCGCGCGACCCGTGACAACGACTGGCAACTCGGCGCTGGGAGCCTCGCCGGCTCGCGGAGCACATCGTCGGCCTGATCGACGTGCTGTCGCCCTCAGTCGACGGACGAGTCTCTGACCGTCACCGGAATCCTCCGCGTGCCTTGCGCGGGCACCTTGACCGCGTGGGCTTGCGCGTAGAACACCGTGATCGTGATGCAGTGATACGCGGCATCGCTCGATTGCGTCACGATCACCTCGATTGGCTTACACGTCGGATGGCTCGCCAGCCACGCGGTCACGTTCTCACCGAGCACCCCGCGCTGCTGCGACATCGTCGCCGAGAACACCTTCACACCATCGAATTTCGCATTTTTCTTCAAGACCACACTCCCCTGTTTCATCATGCCCTCGTGAGTTCTGGAACGGCTGGTCTCGCGAACTACCGAGGTAGCGCTCGGGATGCGACGGGGACGTCAGACGCGCCAGGGATCCACGCATCACCAGAACTGGGCCGCGCGCGTACTGGGCGCTTAGATCGCACCGCCGAGATCCACGTCGGCGCGAATCGCCGCCGCGCGTTCAGTACCTCGATCTATTCCGCCAGGCCGCGGCGGAGGTGTTCGGGAAGTCCGATTACCGGCCCGCGCACGATCACGAGACGTGCGACCTCGGTGCGGCCACCCGGCGTGGCGTTGAGATAGCGAACCAGGCCAAGTGGCTCCGGTTCGATCGCTTGGGTCCGGATCATCGCTAGGTTCCTTTGTAACTGAGGCGTGGGCGCACGCGGCGCACCACGCGCGTGAGCTCGCGTTGTGCGCGCATCACGGCATCGACGTTCTTGTAGGCCGCCGGCGCTTCGTCGCGCAACGCATCGGCGTGACGGTGATCGAACCAGACCGCACCGAGTTGCGCCGCGAGGTCGCGAGCGGAGATTCGTTTGCGCGCTTCACTTCGACTGAACCGTCGACCCGCACCGTGCGAGCTCGACGCGAGCGCGGCCGCGACTCCACGCCCGGCGACGTGATAGCTCGTCGTACCCATCGAACCAGGGATGAGCCCCGGCTCGTCGAGCGCCGCCGAGATCGCGCCCTTGCGATGGACCCACAGTGGTTCGCCGTGATCTTCGCGCAGCACGTGATTGTGGTGGCACTCGATCCCGCTAGCTTCGACCGGCACGATGCCGAGACACTCCACAAGGACGTCGGTCGCCGCCGAGAGGATCGCGCGGCGGTTCGCGGTGGCGTACGCGAGCGCCCACGTGAGGTCATCGAGATACGCATGGCCCTGAGGTGAGTCGGCGTCGAAGCCGCGCAGGCCTGCGCCGCGCGCGGTCGCGTCGCGCAGATGATGATCGCGAATCGCTTGGCCGATCGCTCGCGAGCCGGTATGGACCATCACCCACAACCGGTCTTTGTCGTCGGCCTGGAGCTCGAGAAAGTGGTTGCCGCGACCCAGCGTGCCGAGCTCTCGCGCACCCGTCGTTCGGGCCAACGCGCGGAGGGATGGATGCGAGAGCTCGCCACCCGGCAAGGCACGTGCGTCACGATGGCGGAGCGTCGGTACGCGTCGTGTGAACCCATCGAGCACGCTCGCGGCGAGGCGCGGATCGTCGAGCAGCGCGGCCGCCGCGTCGAACTGGAGCGTCGCGACACCACAGCCGATGTCACCGCCGACAGCCGCCGGATACAGCACCGACCGCGTGGCGACGACCGTCCCGATGCACACGTCCTCGGCGAGGTGGACATCGGGCATCACGGCGATCCGTGCGACATCGTCCGCATCAGCGAGGCGACGCAACGCCGCCGCGACCTCCGCGGACAGCGGTGCGGGTAGCCACGTCGCGATCGTGGCGCTCATGGTTCACCTTCCGTTGCGAGGACGAAGCGTAGCTCGGGGGTGCGCTTGCGCTGCAAGCTGCGCGCGACTTCGCCACGTAGCTCGCCACGTGCGCGATCGAGACACATCTCGATCGCATCGAGCTGCACGCGCGTTCGAGTGCCCGAGGCGAGCAAGGTGACTTGTAGCCGTGACGCATCGGGTGCGGGCTCGACCGCCATGACGACGAGGTCGAGCAAGCGCTCGTCGTCCACCGCCGCGAGCACAAGTGTGATCGTGCGCTCGACCTCGCGGCACAGTTGTCCGGTCGAGCGGTCCGTTGCGCCACGGCGGCGCGATTTGCGAGAATCAGAAGCTTCGAAATACAGATCGACGAAAGAATCAGGATCAGAATCAGAACGTGTCATCGCTTCTCCACCGCGCGTGGCGCGGCATGAAACCGACGGATCACCGTCGGAGACGAGCAAGGGCACGAGCCTGCTAGAAGCGTGGCGTACAGATCAGCGCAGAGCGCGATCTACGTACGGCCGCACAGGAGGCTCGCAACGATCGGTCGAGATAGATGAATGACTTGCACGGTGGGCCTCCTTTCGAGCGCACGAGGCACTGAGCGACGTTTACGTGGCTTCGAATCGGCTGTCAACAACGAGCTGCTAACCGCGCCAGCCGACTAGGAATCGCTGAAGTCGTGTACGGCGATCGAAAAACACCGCGCCCGCTCGAGTTGCGCTGGGACGCACAGCGAACCGCTCCGACCCCCAACAACCCAGACCTCGGCGAGCGCTGGCTTCCGCGCACCAATTACTGCACGCTCCCGCAATGGGTTTGCCGATGACTCCACCCTCGACGCTGCATGGACCAGGCAACGTGCGTCCCCCGAGCACGAGCCTTCGTCGCGCGCTGGTCACCTCGACGCTGGCCGCCATTATCGCGCTCGCCGGGGGCTGCACGCGCGCGTCGGATCGCACGGCCGAAGCGGCGCCGACGCGAGCGAACGTGGTGCCCGCCGGGCCCGCGCCGGCGAACCCAGCCCCGACTTCAACACAGCGGCCGCCGTTGCCGAAGGATGATGCCGCTATGAGCGACTCGCTCACCTGGAAGCTCACACGCTCCGCGGACAAGCTTCACGTTTCCTATCAGTTCGAAAACACCTCGGGTCATGTCGTCTACGTCAACGACGGTGTGGTCTCGCAGCTGAAGTCCGACCTCTGGCGCTACGCGAAGACGAACGCTCAACTGGAACCACGAGCGGATACCATCGCCATCGTGATCGGAACGCCTCGCGGGGATGTGCCCACGGCGGCGCCGATTCCCGGATTCTACGTTGCGGTCGCGGCGCATCAGAAGTTCGACGGTTCACGCGACATTCCGATGCCCTTCATGAAGCGCAACCCCGCGACCGGACAGCAGACTCCGCTCGGGGAGTTTGCGAACGCCGTGCTCGAGCTCTACTCGTTCGATGGCGAGCCGTCGGTGTGGCGCGAGCTCAAGACCGACATGGGACCAGTGAAGGTGCCCGAAGCGCCCCGTATCAAGCTGCTCGCGGCGGCGGCGCAGCCGATTCCGAAGGCGTAGTCGCTAGGGCGATGCGGACCGCTCAGTATTTGTGGCTGCTGCAGCGATCGTTCATCTCGCTGTCGATCGACGATTCGCTGATGCCCGCTTTCGTCTTGTGCGTTCGCGCACGATCACACCAACCCCTGTTGCGGCACGCGTTCTGCTCGGATTTCAGGCCCGTGTCGTTCAGCTCGCCCTTGCCCGCCTCCAGCTCGAGCACGCAACCGAGAGCTTGTCATCACACGCCGCCATCCTGCCCGGGCGTCGAGTGGCACTCGAAGCCACTTCGGAGGCCGCTCGCGGTCCTAAATTTGCTATTGACTTCGAGTTCTATTGGTCATACCAACTGGTCAGACCATGATGACCGCATCGATTCCACGCTTGTCCGGCGCGGCGGACCCCGATCTCGACGCCGTTGATCTGCTCGAGCCGCCGACCACGGCGATCGACGCGGTCTACGAGAAGCTGCTGCAAGCCATCGTCTCGGGCGCGTACCCGGCGGGCTCGCGGTTGCCGGCCGAGCGCGAGCTGTCGCGCCAATTAGGTGCCTCGCGCCCAACGCTGCGCGAAGCGCTGCGCCGGTTGGGTGAATGGAATCTTGTCGAGCCGCGGCGCGGATCCGGGATCGTGGTGCGGCCGTATCGCGACTGGTCGATCGAGGTCGTCGCGCCGTATCTGCGCTACGGCAAGCCTGCCGACGGTCAGCCGACGATCCCGCGGATGGTCATCGATCTGTTGTCGATCCGACGCGCGATGGTCGTCGAGGTCATCAAGCTGACCGTGCATCGCATCCCGAAGGGCGGCACCGCCGGTGCGCGCGCCGCGATGGCGCGCGCGTGGTCGCTGCGCGATTCGACGAAATACGTCGGCGAGGACTTCGAAGTGATGCGCCAGATCTCGGAGGCCGCGCGGTTCACCCCCGGCCTGTGGCTGCTCAACCGGATGGCGCGGATGTGGATCGACGCCGCCGACGAGATCAAGTTCGCGCTCCGGCCGCCGGTGGAATACGTGCCGACCTACACGAAATTTTTTGACCAGATCGAAGCGCAGGATTGCAACGGCGCGATCCAGACGATGACCGCGTATCTCGATCGTCACGACGCGGAGCTCTCCAAGCTCCTCCAGGTGCTCGCATGACCTATCACCACACCCCGACCACGCGCGCGGTCCTCGACTCGCTCGTCCCCGTGATCTGCCCGCCCGAGGCGGTACCGTACCGCGACGCGATCGTCGCCGACATGGCGCTCCAGTTCGAGGTCGTACCGCCGATCGTGCAACGCGCGCTCGGCCTCGGGTTCGTCACCTACGATCTCGGCGCGCTACCGCGCTACTTCAAGCGCGCTCGTGCCCTGCAAGGCGACCAGGCCGAGGCCTACTTTCACTCCTGGGAAGAAGGCTTCACGCCGCTCCACGTCCAGTTCGCGCGCGTCATCAATCAGTTGATGTCGCTGTCCTGCTACGAGCAACCCGCCATGATGGAGCGCGTCGGCTATCGCCCCGCGGCGTGGATCGAGAAGGTGACGAAGAAGCGGCTGACCGTGTTTGCCGACGACGTACGCAAGCAAGATGCTCAGATCCTGGCGCCCGATCCGCTGCGTCCCGCGGCGAAGAAAGAAGTTGCGTAATGGTTACCGCAGCTCTCCACGAAGGTGGCTCGCGCCCCTCGAACGTGTTCACGCGCCACGACCTCAAGGGCGACACCGTGCTCGATTGCGATGTCGTGATCGTCGGCTCGGGCGCGGGTGGCGCGCCGGTGGCCGCCGAGCTCGCCGAGGCCGGGTACGACGTGATCGTCCTCGAAGAAGGCAGTTATTACCAGACCCGCGATTTCACGGCGAACACGTCGCAGATGGTCCGCCAGCTGTATCGCGATGGCGGCGCTTCGATCGCGATCGGCAATCCGCCGATCATGTTCCAGGAGGGCCGCGCCGTCGGCGGCTCGACGGTGATCAACGGCGGCATGTCGTGGCGGACGCCGGAGAACATCCTCGCGCGCTGGCGCGACGAAGCCGGGCTCGACGACCTCACCACGCACTCGCTCGAGCCGTACTTCGAGCGCGTCGAGAAGCGAATCCACGTCGCACCGATGGACCACGATGCGATCGGCCGCGACAACTGGCTGCTCAAGAAGGGCGCCGATGCGAAGGGCTGGGAGACGCTCGGCAACCTGCGCAACCAGGCGCACTGTGTCGGTTCGAACCGCTGCGCGTTCGGCTGCCCGACCGGCGCCAAGCAGAGCGCACTCGTCAGCTACATCCCGCGCGCATTGCATTTCGGCGCACGCGTCTACGCCGATGTCTCGGTCCAGCGAATCACGATGCACGGCAAGCGCGCGACTGGCGTGATCGGCAGCGTGCGCACCGACGACGGCGCGAAGCACGAGATCGTCGTGCGGGCGAAGCTCGTCGTGTCGTCATGCGGTGCGATCCAGACCCCGGCGCTGCTCGCGCGCTCGGGGCTGACCTCGCGCTCGGGGATGCTCGGGCAGAACCTGTCGCTCCATCCGAACGTCAAGGTCGTCGCGCTGTTTGACGAGGACGTCAGTGGCTGGCAAGGCGCGCATCAGGCGTTCCAGGTCCGCGAGTTCGCCGACGAGGGCCTCGGGTGCTTCGCCGCCGTGAACCTGCCCGCCTCGATCGTCGCGATGTCGGTCCCGCATCGCGGCAAGCAGCTCGGTCAGTTCATGGACCAGTACAACCAGATGGTCGTCGCGGGCCTGCTCTGCGAGGACACCACCACTGGCCACGTCAAGGTGATCAACGGCCGGCCGCAGGCGTTCTACAATCTCGCCGAGCACGACGCGCACAACATACAGCGTGGGCTCGTGTTGCTCGCGGAGCTGTTGTTCGCGGCAGGCGCGAAGCGCTTGCTGCTCCCGTTCCATCACGCGCAAGAGCTCACGAGCGCCGATGAAGCGCACCGCGTGCTCTCGGCCCCCATCCCGACGAAGGGCTGGGAGGTCGTGACCGTCCACATGATGGGCACCGCGAAGATGGGGAGCGATCGCACGACCGCGGTGACCGACGGCTACGGGTTCATGCACGATGTCGATCGCTTGCTAATCTCGGATGCGTCGGTGTTTCCGTCGCCGTGTCGGGTGAACCCGATGGAAACGATCATGGCGCTCGCTACGCGCTCTGCTGGACACATCATCGACAACGCTCGGAGGTATCTCGGATGATCGCGTTTGCTCCGCCCGCTCGCCCCTCGCCGTTTCCCAGCCCGCTCGCGCTCCGGCTCGAGCAGATGCCGATGCACGAGCTCGAGCACGTGTTCGTGCGCGGTGTCACGCCGGATCTCGATCAGCTCGTAGGCTGGGAGTTCCGCGGTATCAACCATCTGCCGTTCAATGCGCTGCGCATCGGCGAGCTCCTCGGCATCAAGAAGTTCGTCAAGGGCTTCTATCGCGCCGAGGACGGTCGCGTGATGGGCTACAATATTCCGGTCGGTCGCAATGCGCTCGACGGTCGCTGGCACCTAAAGCCGAGCGATAGCGAACCGAAGCGCTGGGGCTTCTTCGAGGTCGCCGCCGTCGATCCGACCGCGCGCGACAACGACTATCTCCACGCGGTGCTGCTCGATTACGGCAAGGGTGACAACCCGAAGCTCGACCCGTCGCAGAACCTCCGCGACTACCTCGTCCAGGTCGACCCGAAGAACCCGGACATGTATCTCGGCAAGGCAATCTACGCCCTCGGCCCGCTCCGCGTGCCGGCCGGCTTCTTCATCCTCGAGCGCCATCGCGTCGGGTTGACCGACTACGTCCGCCGCTAAATCGAGCTACTCGAGCGGTTCGATCAACGAGACCGTAAACGACGATGACGCGGCATGATCGCGCGCGTGGATCCACAGCATCACATCGGTCACGACGTGGAGCGGCGCGTTCCACTCGAGGTTCGAGAACGTGGTCGGATCGGCCTCGCCGATCGAGACATCCCAGCTGTCCTGCAGGGTCCCGAACGCGCCGTCTTGCAGCACGCTCGCGACCGACGACGCCGAGCCAGCCTGACGATCCGACTCGGTCGCGAAGTGCGCAGCCTGGAAGTACTGGGTCGCGTCGAGGTGGAGGCAGACCGTGACGCCGTTTGGATCGAGCGCGTAGGGACCGACTTGCAGCGAGGTCGCGTTGGAATCGAGAGTGATGTCGGCGATGCAGTTGTGCAATTGCACCACGGGCGCCGGATCCGATTCCGAATGATGGTCGACGACGCACGCGCCCAGAAGTGCGATCAACGCTGGGGCGGCCTTCATCAGGCGAACAATATCAGTTCAGCGGCGCCAAGCAAACCCGGACCGTCGCCGTCGTCCTGTCGGTCATCGCGCACGCCGGATCGCAGATCAAATCGGCGGCCATCCCGCACAGCTCTTGGCCACCCGGTCCGTTGTCCTCCGTGACCTCGAGCTTGTTGCCGACATCGAACGCCCACTAGTCGTCGGTCGCTACGCCCGCTGCCGGACCGGCGCTGCGGGGGGCCTACGTGCCGGCTTCGATCGCGGCGCCGTCCGGAACTTTGACCCGCGTGACTTCCTCGCGCGCCATCGGATCGGGCGAATTCGAAGAGTTAGGCAACTTCAGGATCACGATGTCGGTGTCCTGGATCACGGCGTGGAGCTGGAACTCCGGGCATGCACAGCCGGTAATCGCTTTCATGTCGGCAGCCGGTGAGATCGGCTTGCACTCGCCTGCGACGGTCAAGATCGGGTGGCTGATCTGGCGCCCGGTCTCGTCGGTGATCTGGAGAAACACGCTGGTCTGCGTGCCTTCTGCCTGGAAGCCCCAGCCGAGCGAGATCTTCTTCGCGTAGAGCGCGGCCGAGCCAGCTCCACTCCCCGGCGCGGCTGGCTCGGGCTTGCCGCCGCCACCACATGCTACACAGGCCGCTGCCAGACCGAGGATTCTCGCGAGCCGCTTCATCGCGAAACCGTAGCACCGGCGGTAAGCTAGTAATATGTCTCTGGCACGCCTCGTCGTGATCGAGGGTCCGGATGCGGGGCGCGAGTTCGAGCTCCCGCTCCGCGGCGGCGGCATCGGCCGTGGTGAGGGCAACCTGATCCAGCTCACCGATCCGACGGTGTCGCGCCAGCACGGGATGATCGAGCTGCGCGATGGCGGGCTCGTGTGGATCGACGACAGCGGCAAGCCGCGCACGCTGATCAACGGCGCACCTCCGAGCGTCCATCGCCTCGAAGCCGGCGACGAGATCGTGCTCGGCGCGACCAAGCTGGCATTCTTGCCCGTCGATGGCGTCGCCATCACGAGGTCCTCGAGCCACGTCACGATGGAGGTCTCGACCGCCGCGCTGTTCGCGCTCACCGGCCGCGATGATCGCGGGCTTCGGCATCTCGCCGCGATCGCCGAGCTCGGGCATCGCCTGCGTGCAGAGTCCGCCGCGGGTCGCGATGCCGTCGCACGCGCGGCATGTGATGCGGTGCGGACCGCGCTCGATGCGCATCGCGCGTTCGTGCTGTCGGCGGGCCGTCGCCCTGCCCCGGTCGCGGCCGCGGTTGCCGCCGGCGATTCGTCACAGCTCCAGATCCCTCAGGACTTGATCGAGAAGGTCCTGCAGGGCGGCGTCGTCACCGCCGAGACCGGCGCCGGCACCACGAAGCGCGCGCTGATCGCCGCACCGATCCACGGCGGTGGTGACGAAGTTGTCGCCGTGCTGTGGATCGATCGGATCGGCGCGCCGTGGCAAGAGGCCGATGCCCAGGCCGCGAGTTGTATCGCGCAACTCACCGGTGCAGCGTGGGTCGGCGTCGACACGCGAGATCAGCTCGCGCGCCGCGCGGACGCGCTCGAGGAACAGCTCGAAGGTCCCGCGGGTCCCAAGGAGCTCGTCGGTCGCTCGGCCGCCACGCTCCGCGTGCTGGAGTTCGTCAGGCGCGTCGGCCCTAGCGATGCCACGATCCTGCTCGGAGGCGAATCGGGATCCGGCAAAGAGATGGTCGCGAGTGCCATCCATCGCGCGTCGCGCCGCGCGAAGGGCCCATTCGTCGCGGTCAACTGTGCCGCGCTGACCGAGTCGCTGATCGAGAGCGAGCTGTTCGGTCACGAGAAGGGCGCGTTCACCGGCGCTACCGAAAAAAAGGCCGGCCGGTTCGAGATGGCCGATCGTGGCACGTTGTTCCTCGACGAGATCGGCGAGCTCCCACTCGGCCTCCAGACCAAGTTTCTACGCGTGCTCGAGGAGCGGCGGTTCGAGCGCGTCGGCGGCCAGAAGTCGATCGAGGTCGATGTCCGCGTCGTCGCCGCGACGAACCGCGACCTCGCCGAGATGGTCAAGCGCGGCTCGTTCCGCGAGGACCTGTTCTATCGACTCTCGGTCATCCACATCGACGTGCCGCCGCTGCGCGAACGCCTCGATGACGTGCCGCTGCTCGCCGAGCACTTCCTCGCGCGCTTTCGCCACCAAGCGGGGCGCCGGATCACTGGCTTTGCCGCCGATGCGCTTGCTGTGATGAGCCGCTATGCGTGGCCCGGCAACGTGCGCGAGCTCCGCAACGCGGTCGAGCGCGCGATCGTCCTCGGCGACCGCGACACGATCCAGGCGGCGGACTTGCCGCCGCAGCTGCTGTCACAAGCCTTGCCGATGCTGCGGAAGGCCTCGGCACCGACGCCGCCACTTGGCTCCGCGATCAGTCAGGTCGCGATCGTGCCGCCGTCTGTCGAGATCATCGACGTCCCGATACCCCCGCCGGTCGTCACGCAACACGCCACCGGGCCGCGCCCGCCCGTCGCGCGATCGCTGCGCGACCTCGAGAAGGAAGGCATCCTTGCCGCGCTCGCCGCCACCAATGGCAACAAGGCGCAGGCCGCGATGATCCTCGAGATCGATCGCTCGACGCTCTACAAGAAGCTGAAGGACTACAACATCGAGATCTAGCGATGCGAGCAGCCCGGGCCCGATCTCGATCTCGATCTCGATCTCTTCAGGCGGCTTCGCAAGGGGCGTTCATGGCCCGGCTGACTAGCGCGGGTTCTTGCGCGGACGGCCGCGCTTGCGGGGCGCATCGCTCTGGCCAAAGTCACCGTCTTCGGCAAAGTGCTCTGCCACCATATCGTCGACCGTGCTGTTCATCGCGTCACCGCGACGAATCTCTTCGCGCTCGAACTCGGCAAACGACGTGTAGATACGTGGAATTCCTGATGACATTAGCGCTCCTTCAGAGGACATGCCCACATGTCCTACATCCGAGTACAAGGTACGCGCTTCGGGAGTGATGGGCCAAATTTTAAATCGTCATAGTCGCGTGTTACCCGCAATGCCATGACCCGCATCGTGGCTGTGGCGAACCAGAAGGGTGGCGTCGGCAAGACGACCACAGCGATCAACCTCGCCGCATCGGTCGCATCGCGCGGGCATCGCGTGTTGCTCGTCGATTTCGATCCGCAAGGCAACGCGTCGTCGGGGGTCGGTTATCCGCGCGACAAGGTCACGCTCACGGTCTACGACGCCCTGGTCGGAGAGGTCACCCTCGAAGACGTGATCCGGCCAACCGACATCCCTACCCTCTTTCTCGCTCCCGCAACGACGGATCTGGTCGGGGCCGAGATCGAGCTGATCGGGGCGGATTCGCGCGAGCGCTTCCTCGTCAATGCGCTCGCTCCGATCGAGAAGGACTACGACTACATCTTCATCGACTGCCCCCCATCGCTTGGCATCCTCACGCTCAACGCGCTCGTCGCGGCGAACGCGGTGGTGGTGCCGATGCAGGCCGAGTACTTCGCGCTCGAGGGGCTCTCGGCGCTCACTGCCACGATCGAGAAGGTCAAGGCGGCCTACAATCCGGGCATCGTGATCGACGGCGTACTGTTCACGATGTTCGATGGCCGGATGAACCTGGCGAACCAGGTCCGCGATGAAGTCTCGAAGTACTTCGGCGCGAGCGTGTTCGAGACCACCATCCCGCGCAACGTCCGGCTCTCCGAGGCGCCGAGCTACGGCAAGCCGGTGATGCTCTACGACCTGCGCTGCCCGGGCACGAAGAGCTACCTCGCGGTCGCCGACGAGTTCATCCAGCGCACGTTCGTGAAGCCCGTCGTCGTCGCGAAAGGACAGCCCGCAGCGTGATGACCACGGATCCAAAAAATAACGCGAACAAGCGCGGGCTCGGTCGCGGGCTCGGAGCGCTCTTGCCCTCGGTGGCTGCGCCCTCGTCCGCTCGCAGCTCCGCGAGCGAGAACAAGCAACGCACGTACTTTCTCGCCGGCATCGAGCAGCTCTATCCGAGCCCCGAACAGCCGCGCCGCAAGTTCGACGAGGCCCAGCTCACCGAGCTCGCCGAATCGATCCGCAACCACGGCGTGATCGCGCCGCTCGTCGTCCGCCCCCGGCCGCTGACCGAAGGCGGCACGGTCGATCAGCCCGGCTATTTCCTGATCGCGGGCGAGCGCCGCTGGCGTGCCGCGCAGCGTGCCGGCCTGCATCAAGTCCCGGTCGTCGTTCAAGAAGTCGATACGAAGGGCGCCTTCGAGCGCGCGCTCGTCGATAACCTGCAGCGCGCGGACCTGGGGCCGCTCGAGGAAGCCACCGCGTTTCAGCGCCTCGTCGATGAATTCTCGATGTCGCACGAGCAGGTCGCCGAGCGCATCGGCAAGGACCGCAGCACGGTCGCGAACTCGATCCGCCTGCTCAAGTTGCCGTTCCCCGTCCGTCAGCTCGTCGAAGAACAGCGGCTCGGGATGGGTCATGCACGTGCCCTGCTCGGGCTCGACGACATGGACGCGATCGAGCAAGCTGCGCGCACGGTCGTCGCGAAGGGCCTCTCGGTCCGCTCGACCGAAGAGCTGGTCAAGAAGCTCCGGTCGCCCGCGAAGGCCAAGCCGCGCAAAGCCGGGCCGCAGAAGACCGCTTCGGTCGGCGACCTCGAGGAGCGGCTCACGCGCACGCTCGGTGGCCCGGTCACGATCATCGAAGACGAACCCGGCAAGGCCGGCCGGATCGAAGTTCGCTACCTGAGCCTCGATCATCTCGAGCGGCTGCTCGATCGTCTGCTTTGAACCTACAGCACGTACGCGTTTGTAATCGGCGGATCGGTTGCTCTCGGCACTCGGCGAGCCGATACTCTCGACTGGTGTCGGAACGCGAGCATTCACGCATGCCGTACACGGTCCAAGTCGAGTTCCGTACGGCCTCGTCGTTCTTGGTCGCGTACTCGATCAACCTGTCGCGTGGCGGCTTGTTTCTCGAGACCGACGACGAGGTGCCAACCGGCGTCCCGATGACACTCGATTTCTCGGTGCCGAACGCTGGCGTGACCTCGGTCAACGGCACCGTCGCGTGGCGGCGAATGCTCGAAGAAGGCGCTGGTGGGCCGCCCGGCATCGGCATCGAGTTCCAGGACATCACGCCTCAGCTCGGCGCCTTGATCGATCGCCTCGCCGCGGGTTTTCGCGGCGTCCAGATCCTGCTCGTCTCCGGCGATCGCCAGGACCGCACCTCGCTCGCGCGCAACATCAAATCGATCTTCAGCACGGCCGAGATCACGCAGGCTGCAGATGCGAACGTCGCGAACAGCGTGCTCACACACGAAGTCGATGTCGTGATCGTCGATCTCGATTTCGATCTCGAGGGCGGCCTCGCGATCATCCGCGCGGCCAAGGCACTCACGCCTCCGGTGCCGGTCGTCTCGCTGACCACGAACGCGGCAAATCGCGAGAAGGCGGTCGATGCCGGCACGGACGAGCTCCTGCAGAACCCACCGCCGTTCGCAGATCTTCAAATCGTGCTCGTACGTGCGCTCGGCAAACCTCTCACCGTCGGTCGGATCGAAATCTCCGGCGACGTCTAGCCGCGGCGACGCCGCGCGGCTTCGACGGTGTTCTCGAGCAAGCACGCGATCGTCATCGGACCGACGCCGCGGGGCACCGGCGTGATCGCGTGGGCATGCTGGATCGCGGACGTGAAGTGCACGTCGCCTACGAGCTTGCCCTCGGCGGTCCGATTGACGCCGACATCGAGCACGGTCGCGCCAGGTTTGATCCAATCGCCGCGCACCATCTCGGGCCGACCGATCGCGGCGACCACGATGTCCGCGCGCCGGACTTCGTCCGCGAGGTCGCGCGTCTTCGAATGGCACATCGTCACCGTCGCGTTCGCGTTCTGGAGCAAGAGGGCGATCGGCTTGCCAACGAGCACGCTCCGACCGAGCACGACCGCTCGCAGGCCGGCCGGATCGACGCCGACTTCTCTCAGCAGACGCATGCAGCCCTTCGGCGTGCACGGTACGACCACGGGCTTGCCCTGCGCGAGGTAGCCGAGGTTCGTGGGGTGCAGCCCGTCGACGTCCTTGCCCGGGTCGAGCGCACGGATCACCGCGTCGCTATCGAGGTGCGGCGGCAACGGCAGCTGGACGAGGATGCCGTCGACGAACGGATCGCCATTGAGCTCGGCGACGAGCGCCATCAGCTCGGCCTGCGTCGTCGTCGCCGCGAGCTTGTGATCGCGAACATCGACGCTCGCTTCACGCGCGGCCTTGGCCTTCGCTTTGACATAGACCGCGGAGGCAGGATCATCACCGACGAGCACGACCGCGAGCGTCGGGACGATCTGCGCGTGCGCGCGTAGTGCCGCCGCAGCCGTGGCGACTTCACCGCGCAACTTCGCGGCGATCGCGGAGCCGTCGATGATCTGACCGGTCACGAGGAGCTCGTCGACGTACCACCGCCACCCGAGCTCGAACCGCCGCCCCTACCCGACGTGCCCGACGTGCCCGACGTGCCCGACGTGCCCGACGTGCCCGACGTGCCCGACGTGCCCGACGTGCCCGACGGGGACGCCGCGGGTGCGGCCGGCGTTGCGGAACCGGCGGCAGCCGGCGCGGCCGCGGGCGCGGCCGCCGCGGCAGCCGGCGCGTCGCTCGCGCCAGCAGCAGGCTTCGCGTCGGCAGCGGGCGTCGATGCGCCCTCGGGCTTGGTCGAGGCGTAAAGGTCCTTGTACCAACCGCCGCCCTTGAGCGCGAACGCGGTGTGCGAGATGAGCTTCTCGAGCTCCGGGGCGCCGCATGCTTCACACACGGTCTTGTCCGGATCGCTCATCCGCATCTGGTACTCGAAGTTACGACCGCACTTTTTGCACTGATATTCGTAGACCGGCATTCGCTTACTTCTCCTCGACGAAACTAACGATGCGCACGCCCAGCTCGCCGTCAACGTCTACCAGCTCGCCCTGTCCGATCAGAGTGCCTGCGGCGCGAACTTCGAATGGACCACCGAGCGGACGGTTTAACGGAACGACCTCCCCCACCGCGAGCCCCATGACCTGACGCAGCGACATTCTTGCGGTGCCGACCCCGACGGTCAGCTCGATGCGTGCTTCGTCCGGGAGGGCCACTTCGCGCGGAACATACTCGGTGCAGGCCCGCACGACCACGGGATCCTGCGTCGCCTCGACGCCAATCCATCCATTGAGCACGACCAGCGCGGCGATGGCAGGGGTGCGCTCGAGGGTGACCACACTTCGGGGCTTCAATCGCGCGACATCCGTGCGCGCGAGCCAGCACCGCCCGACAATGACCGGGAGGTCGAGGATCACGCGATCGGCCCAGCCTGGAATGCGAGCGACCCGCGTGCCTCGTGCAGCCACGAACATCGCCGAGGGAACGGTGAGCTCGACGGTCCACGGAGCGCCTGCCAGGGAGACGTCGAGGACGATCGGGATCGGGATCGGGATCGGGATCGGGATCGGGATCGGGATCGGGATCGGGATCGGGATCGGGATCGGGCTCGGGCTCGGGCTCGTCGAGCCTCGGGCGAGTGGCCAGACCTCGCCCGCGATGCCGAGATCCTCGACAGCGGCAGCGACGAGCATCGTCCACATCGCGATCTCGGCGGGCGTCAGGGCGCGTGCTGCGGCGAGCTCCTCGGGTCCGCCCAGGAGCTTCTGCGCAAACCCACGCACGAACCCACTCGCGCCTCGCAAGACGACCGCGTGGCCGTTCACGCGCACGGCGCATACCGCCGCGTGAGGATCATCGAGCGACCCGGATCCGAGTCGAGCACGGACCGGACCGCCGACCAGCGTCTCGACCCGTGACGTGCTCCCGGCCCGACTAGCCACGCCGACCTGCAACCAGCGCGCGACCAGGTTGCCGGCCGCGACCTCGCTCCTCGCCACCTTTGGCCAACTGATCACACCCTAGTCTTCCGAAAAGTTGGGCCTTTCCACAAGCCTGGTACGCTTTTATCCTACATCGTCCTACCAGGGGTGTTTTTCAATGCACGAGCGTCGACTTGGCTACCGGATCCCATTCGAATCGATGGTCACCTCCTACGTCCACGATCGACCGATCCGCGCACTTGCGTCGAATCTGTCCGACACGGGCCTCAACATGTCGTCGATCGCGATGCTGGCACCGCCGCCGGGCCTCGTCGTCGGGCTCGAGATCGATCTGCCCGGCACCGACGAGTCGATCTGGGCTTCGGGTCAGATTTGTTACCGCAAGGATGATCGAATGGCGTCCGGGCTCGGCGTGAAGTTCGTCGGCATGGCGAGGAGCCAGGCGCGGATGGTCCGCGATTTTTGTATCGAGAAGCGGCGCTCGCACCTGGGCTCGCTCCTGGCCCGCATCCGCGCGTAGGTTATGCTTGGAGGGTGAGGCGCCTCCCCTTCTTGCTCGCGTGCGTGCTCGCTCTCGCTGGCACGCCTCTGGTCGCGCGCGCGCAACCCGCTGACTGGGGCGCCACCCGCGATCAGTTCGACAAGAATGTGATCGCTCGTTACAAGGCAATCCTCGCGAAGAGCCCGCACGATGCGTCGGCACTCGCAAAGCTGCTCGAGATGTACCGGCGGTACCGCACCGTCGATCTACTCAAGGAGGAGTATCAGAAGCAGGTCGACAAATCGGCGGCCGAATGGGCGGCGCTCGTCGTGCTCGGCCGCCTGATGCACACGACCGGCGATGACCAGCGCGCCGTGGATCTGTGGCAGAAGGCCGTCGCGGCCAGAGACGACGACACCGAGACGTGGCTAGGGCTCGGCGAGCTCGCGAAGGGCGCCGGTCACAACCCCGACGCACGCGCCGCGTATGACAAGGCACTCGCGCACGCGACCGCAAAAGAGGCGAAGAAGAAAGCGCTGCGCGCACTCGCCGATCTCGCGCTCGCGACCGGTGACAACGACGGTGCGAACGCCTACTTCAAGCAATTCCTCGACCTCGATCCGACGAACGCCCAGCTGTGGATCGAACGTGGCGACGCGATGCTCGCCGCCGGCAAGCGAGACGTCGCGCTCGAGAGCTACACCGCCGCCGAGAAGTTGCTCGGGAGCGATCCGGCACGGCATGTCGAAGTCGTCGCGCGACGCGGTCAAGCGCTCGAGGGCACTGGCAAGGACGACGAGGCAGTCACCGAGTATCGCCGCGCGATCAAGCTCGCGCCGAAGGGCTACTACCTCGAGGTCGAGCTCACCGGCCGGATCATCGATATCTATCGGCGCAAGCAAGCGCTCCCCGCCTTGCTCGCGCTCTACGAGAAGGAGTGGCCCGAGGGCGCGCGCGGTCACTTCGAATGGAACACGCTCGGCAAGCTCTACGAGGAGACCGGCGCGCAGGACAAGGCGATCGCCGCGCTCAAGCGCGCGGTCGCCAAATCGGCATTCGAGCTCGAGACCCAGCGTCGCTTGATCACGCTGCTCGAAAACTCCGGCCGCGACGACGAAGCGCTCGCGCAGTACGAAGCAGTCGTCCGCGCGGCGCCGGGCGAAGCGCGATTCCAGCTCGAGCTCGCCGAGCGTTACTGGCGGCGCGGCCAGGAAAAAAAGGCGTTGGAGACCCTGACCCGCCTCGAGGGCCGGTTCCCGAGCGACCCGGGTACGCTCGGCGCGATCGCGGACTTGTATACACGCTTCGGTAAAGACGACCTCGCGATCATCGAGTACGAGCGGCTCGCGAAGCTCGAGCCCGAGGACATGAGCCACCTCGTGACGCTCGGCGAGCAGTACTACCAGAAGGGCTACAAACCCAAGGCGATGGCGACGTGGGCGCGGATCATCGCGACCAAAAAACCGGTCGCGTACGCCAAGCTCGGCGAAGTGCTCGCGGAGCACGGGGCGGCCTACCAGACCGAGGCGCAGAAGAACTACGACAAGGCGATCGAGCTCGAACCCAAGAACCCGAACTTTTACAAGGGCCGTGCCGGCCTGTTCGAAGCGATGAAGGGCTCCGCGAGCTTAACCAAAGCACTCGCCGATTGGGACTCCGTACTGAAGCTGCTCGGCACCAAGTCGACCGACCGCCTCGCGCGTCGCGATGCGCGTCGCCACATCGTGACGGTGATGCTGAAGCCCGGCATGGGCAACGTCGAGAACGAACGCACCAAGCGCTGGAAGCGCGACTTCACAAAGGCGCTCCCCGCGAGCCAAGACACGCTCGACGCGGGCTACTTTCTCGTCGAATATTTCAACCGCCCGGGCCACGCCCAGGATGGCGAGCCCCGCGCGACGCTCGAGAAGCTCGTCGCGCTGGTGCCCGATGACCAGGACACCACGCTCGATCTCGTGAAGGCGTACCGCAACGCGCGCAAGTACGACGAAGCCGTCGCGCTGCTCCTCGCGCTCGCGAAGGCGGTGCCGAGCCGCGAGCGCGAGGTCTACAAGCAGATCAGCGAGATCAAGACCGACGCCCGCAAGGATGACGAGGCGATCGAGTGGCAGCAAAAGGCACTCGCAAAATCGCCGAACGATCCGTCGGCCTACGAGGGACTCGGCGAGCGCTACGTCGAGATGCAGCGCTTGCCCGAGGCGATCGCGGCGTACGAGAAGACCGTCCAGCTCGATCCGCGCAACTCCAAGGCCGCGTTCGCGCTCGCGCAGCTCTACGTCCAGACCGGCGCGCCGAGCAAGGCGACGGAGCTGCTTCGCAACGTGCTGCGCAACGACACCAACGAAGACGTGATCGCGCGCGCTGGCGAACAAGCGATCGATCTCGAAGAGATGACCGGCACACTCGGCGAGCTCGAGAAGGTGCTGTCACCGCTCTCGTTCATGATGGCGCACAAGCCGGTGTACCGCCGAGTGCTCGTGCGGTTGTACCTGCGCTACGTGCCGCGGCTCGTCGAGCGCATCCATCACGGCAACGACGAGATCAAGAAGTTGGCGCGGACCGAGCTCGAGCGCGTCGGTGCACACGGCCTGCGCCCGCTCCTCGAGGCGCTGCGCGACGAGAAGGACGTCAACCAGCAGCGGATCGCAGTCCAGGTCCTCGGCCACATCGGCAACAAGGGTGCGGCACCGCCGCTCGTCCACATGGCGCGGCAAGAGCCGACCAAAGATCAGCGCCGGATCGGCACGCTGGCCGAAACCCTCGATCGCGAAGTTCGCGTCGACGCGCTCGTCGCCGCGGGACGCCTCGGCGATCCGGGCGTGATCGACGACGTGATGCCCCTCATGGATCACCAGGAGCGCTCGATGCGAGAGGCCGCGACGTTCACGCTCGGTCGCTCGGGCGATCGCCGTGCGGTCACGCCGCTCTTGAAAGCGCTCACCGATCGGCTCGATTCGGTACGCGTGCTCGCGTGCCTCGGCCTCGCGCAGATTGAAGATCCGCGGGTCGGGCCAGCGCTCGTCGCCACGCTCAAGGACAGCGCGCAGAAAGACCTCGTGCGCGGCGCGTGTGCGTACGCGATCGGCGCACGAAAGTACGCGCCCGGGAGCGCGGCCCTGCTCGCTTCGCTCGACGACAATCGCGGCGAGACCCAGCGCCTCGCCGCATGGTCGCTCGGTCAGCTCGCCGAGCCCAGAGCGCTCGGCGCCTTGATCCGCGCGTATTTCGCGCGCGGCGGCCAAGATGCGGACGAGCTCGTCTGGGCGATCGTACGCACGAGTGGAGCGGCCGGTAAACCAGCAGAGGGCCTGGCGCTCGCGGACCTCGGCAACTACCCGATGCACAGCGGCAAGTTCTATCCGGAGGAGGCGGTCGGCGACCTACCCGGCGCGATGCCGCACGTGCCCGCGTCCGGAAAGCTCGTCGCCGACCACGCCGCTGATATCGCGGCCGGTTTGACCGAGGCGCTCGCCGAACACCGCGATGTCGTCGTGTCCGTCCTCACCGACCTCGACTCGCCTGCGGGTCGCGAGGCCGACGGATCGGATCACATCGCGCTCGGCGCGCTGACGCCGGCAGGCGCATTCGATGCCAAGACCACGGCCGCGTTCGAGGCGATCGCGAAGGCGATCGAGCCTGGCTTGGCCGCTCACCTCGGCGATGACGACCCCAAGGTCCGCGCGCTAGCCATCTCGGTGACCGCGAAGCTCGATGGCAAGGCCAAGCCCGCAGATGCGGTCGTCGCCAGGGGGCTTGGCGATACCGCCGAGCAGGTTCGCGCCTCCGCCATGATGGCGGTCGCGACCATCGCCCGTCGCCGGGGGATCCCACCCATCGACCTGGTGGCCGCCCTGGAGAAGGCGCTGGCCTCACCCGCCTGGGGGGACCGCCGCGTCGCCGCGCTCGCGCTCGGAGCCCTCGGCGCCCTAGCGGCCCCCGCTGACGTCGCGGCGCTCGCCAAGGCTGCAGCCGATTCATCGAGCTTCGTGCGGGAGGCTGTGGCAATCGCGCTCGGTCGAGTGGGCGGAGCCCGAGCGACCGACTCCCTGAACGCGCTGGCCAAGGACGACGTTCCGCAGGTCCGTGACGCCGCGGCCCACTCGCTCGGGCAGATCCATAACTAGCCGATCTAGAGGTCCCGTTCTTTGACGCACCATTTCGCAAGGGGCTACAATCCTTGCGAATGGACGTAGGTCTGGTCTGCGACGCGTGCAGCGCGTTGACTCCCATTGGAGTGCCGCAATGTGCGCGCTGCGGCCAGCCCGTTGCCCTCGATCCGCGTCCGAAGCGCGGCACGATCCGGCCGCTCGAGCCGGGATTGAATGGCGCCGCCACGGCTCCCGCGATCACGAGTGCCGGCACGGCGATCGGTACGGACTGCACCAACTGCAACTCGGTGATTCCTCCGAACTTCAAGTTCTGTCCGTCATGCGGCAACAAAGTCACGTCGCAGATCGCTGCTTCCGCAGCGGGGTCGCCATCGAACTTCGATGTGCAAACCCGCGTCGGTCCACGTCAGCCTGACCCAGCCGCGCAGAAAGTCGGTCGCAGCACGATGTTCTTCGGCGGCGCCCTGCAGGCGGCACGCGCGAAGCTCACATTGATCCGCGGTGACGGCGAGGACGGCGTCTCGTTCACGCTTGCAGGTACCGATCACCTCGCTGGTCGTGGCGAGTGCCCGATCTCGTTTCCCGACGACACGTTCCTGTCGCCGACCCACGCGAACTTCCGTTATTCGAACAACCAGCTGATCGTGCGCGATGAAGGCTCGTTGAACGGCGTGTTCGTACGGATCGCGGGCTCGGTCACGATCGCCCCGCAGAGCACGATCCTCGTGGGCGAACAGGTCCTGACCGTCCAGCCCGCTCGCGTCGCTGACGACGTGCCCGATGGCGAAGGTACCTACTACTCCGCGAGCATGATCCGCAACGCGACGATCGAAATCGCGCAGCAACTCCGCGGCGGCACGCCGGGTTGGGTGTTCCGCGTCGATACCGAGGTCGTCTCGATCGGTCGCGAATCCAACGACATCAATTTCCCGGATGACCCGTTCATCTCGGGCCGTCACGCCCAGCTCCAGCTCGTGCAGGGCGTGCTATCGGTAACCGACCTAGGATCGCGGAACGGAACGTTCGTCCGCGTCCACGACGAGACCGTGCTCAAGCACGGTGACTATGTGTTCCTGGGTCAGCAGTTACTGCGTGTTGAAATCGTCTGAGGGAGCCACCATGACCGTCTGCAATCGTTGCGGCAAAGAGAATCAGGACCACTACAAGTTCTGCCTCGGGTGCGGAGCTGAGCTCACGGCACCCAAGGCCGGTGGTGGAGACGTCGCGATGATGAAGACGATGATGGCCGACCCATCACAAGCTCCTGTGCCGAGTGCGCCGGTGCGTGGCTCGTCGCAGCAGATGCCGCAACCGGGCTCGATGAACCGGGGCATGCCGGGCATGCCGCCGTCGGGTCCGTTCGGGACGAATCCGACCCAGGGTGGCCCCACTGGAGCCACTGGCCCCACTGGAGCCACTGGGAGGGCGATGCCGCAGCCGATGGGTCCGCCGCCAGGCGTGCCCAACTTCTCGCCCGGCTTCGCACCACCGCATCAGCAAGCACCTGCCCCGCAAGCGCCTGCGCCTGCCGGTGGCACCGCGACCGGCATGCGTCGCTGCCCGTCGTGCGGCAGCGATGTTCCGCCGTCGTTCCGGTTTTGCGGGACGTGCGGCTTCCGCATGGATGAAGGTTCGGCGCCGATGGCGATGCCGCAGCCGCCGCAACCGGTGCAAGCACCGCAGGCCGCACCGCAACGCGCGCGTCTCTCGATGACACTCGTCCGCCCTGATGGTTCCGAAGGCGGCACCCACGATCTGCGTCCGGGCGAGAACAAGCTCGGCCGTAGCTTTGGCCCGGTGTTCGAGAACGATGGCTACCTCTCGCCTATCCACGCATTGCTCGATATTCGAGGGCCTGGATCGCTAGTTCGCGACCTCGACAGTCTCAACGGCGTGTTCGTGAAGATGACCGGCGAAGAAGAGCTGCAGTCCGGTCAAATCATCCGCATTGGCCAGGAGCTGCTCCGCTTCGAAGTGATTCCGACGCCCGAGCCAACCGCCGATGGTACCGAGCTCATGGGCAGCCCGAACCCCGGCTACTGGGGCAAGCTCACGGTCATCATCGGCCGAGAGGTCACCGGTGCGGTGTTCCCGCTCCTGGGCGAGAGCGTCACGCTCGGTCGTGAGCGCGGCGAGATCAACTTCCCCGACGACGGTTATGTCTCGGGACTCCACGCGCGCGTCACGCTGCGCGATGGTCGCGTGTTCCTCGCGGACCTCGGTAGCTCGAACGGTACGTTCGTGAAGGTCAACGGCGAGCGCGGCGTTGGCCACGAATCGTTCGTGCTGCTCGGCCAGCAGCTGTTCCGTTTGAACTTCAACGGCTAGCCGACCGCGGGTCGCGCAGTAGCCGTCCCGGCCGTCATCGGCCCGGGTCCATCGGCAACTCTATTTCGTGGTCTTCGCGGTGTTCAGGTCGTTGACCGAGGGCGCGTTGTTCGATTTGTCGACAAACGTGAAGCCCTTCGGGATCTTGATCTCGCCACCGGGCTCGAACGTCACGATCAGGTCGACCGTCTCGTTCGCCTTGCCGCCCGGTGCGACGACGATCATCTCGCTGTCGCTCGCGAAGCGGTTGACCGTGCCCTGGCGCGAACCAAAGTAGATCTTCGCGTTGCGCGCGCCATCGGCGGTGAAGCGATTGCCGCGGATGCGCACGAAGGTGCCGCCCTCCGCGTCGCCCTTATCGGGCTCGACGCCCGTGACTTTGAGCTTGGTGTCGCTCGAACCGCACGCCGCGGCCAGAGCCACAATCAGCGCAAACACAGACAGGACCGACCTCGACATACGCGGGAACCTACTACATCAAGTCTCGGCGTGCCAAGGCGCGTCTCATCTTGCCCAGTGCCTGCTCCTGGAGCTGCCGGATGCGCTCGCGCGACAGGTTGTACTTGTCACCGATTTCCTTGAGGGTCAGCTCCTGCTCGGTGCCCAGGCCAAAACGCTGGCGCAAGATATCGGCCTCGATGGGGCGGAGCTCGGCGAGCAGGTCGCGGACCTCGGTGGTCAGCGCCTCCCACTCGAGGTCGCCGGTCGGCGAGATGTCCTCGCGGTCCGGGTGCTCGAGCACCTCGCCCAGCGTCCGGCCTTCGTCGTCGCCGATCGGCTTGTCGATCGAGATCGAATGCTCGAGCAGCCACGTCCGCATCTTCTCGACCTTGTCGAGCGGCATGCTCGTGGCCTTCGAGAGCTCCTCGGAGGTCGGGTTGCGCCCGAGCTCGCCGGTGAGCTGGCGACGCGCCTTCGTGATCTTGTGCTGCGCGTCGATCATGTGGACGGGCAAACGAACCTCGCGTCCCTTGTCCGCGAGAGCGCGGCTGATCGCATGGCGGATCCACCACGACGCGTACGTCGAGAACCGGAAGCCGCGCTTGTAGTCGTAGCGCTCGACCGCCTTCAGGAGGCCGAGGTTGCCCTCCTGGATCAGGTCCGCGAGCGCCATGCGGCCGTAATTGAAGCGTCGCGCGATCGAGACCACGAGGCGAAGGTTTGCTTTCACGAACTCGTTGCGCGCATTCATCGTCGCGCGGTTCGCGTCGTGGACGCGGCGCAGCCACTCGGTCGCCTGGCGCGCTTTGCCGAGCGAGCCGACGTCGTCACCACGGACGCCGATGCCGAGCTCCATGCGATCGATCGTGCACAGCACGGCATCGATGAACAGATGATCGGTGTCGGTCGAGCGCAGCTTGCGTGCGGCCCTCGCCGAAGCACGCGCGAAGCTCTTCTGATTCTTCTGATCGGCGAGCCGCGCCGCGGCTTTGACCTCGACGGGATGGGTGTAGTCCGGCACCGTCGAGAGGGCATCGAGCACGCGCTCGATCACCGGCGGATGCGAGAGCACCGTTTCCCACAACATGAGCTCGAGCGCCTCGATCTCGCGTGCCGAGGTGAACTCTTCTTCAGGGCGCAGGACGTCGAGTACGGCCATGTCGCGGAAGTACATCGAGAGATACGTGCCGCCATCAGCGCGTTGCGGTTTGGCTTCGACCTCGGGGTCGTCGCTCTCCATTGCCTCGCTCTCGATGCCCTCCTCGTCTTGCCGTTTCTCGACCTTCTCTTTCTTGGGTCGCTTCGCGATGACGCGTGCGACGCGATCTTTACGATCGGACTTGTCAGACTTTTGCGGAAGCAGCGCGATCTTGGCGGCTAGCGGCATCTATTCTCCCGGGGATGTAGACGCTCGAGGCGCCCAAATGTTTTGGACGGAACGAGCTCCACAACTGGCACGAAAAAGAGACACGCCGCAGGCCGCCTTTATTCCGTCGCCTTTTTGGCACGGGTCCGTTTGGTCTCGAAGCGCGGCGACGCTTACGGAGTCTCTTTGCGCTCAGCTAGGACAACGATGTGACGCGACTGGTTGCCGAAGAATCGACCCCGCGTCTGGTAACCGCCCGAGACCTCTAGGACGCGGAAACCTGCGGCATGCATCAGCTTGCCTACTTCGTGCAGCGAGTAGGCCCGGACCGAGATCTCCTGCTCCAGCTGGCGCCCGTCGTCGAACACCACCGAGCGATTCACCTGGATGCGAGAGGAGAAGTAGTTGAGCTCGACTTCCTCGAGCACGACACAGCCGTCGCCTTCCCACCACACGCGGGTCGGGAGGTCCGCGATGATGTAGTCGCGGTTGAGAATTTCGATGAGCAGCTTGCCGCCGGGCTTCAACGCTCTCGCGATGTTCTGCAGCGTCTTCTTGTTCGTCTCGTCGTCGAAGTAGCCGAACGTCGAGAACAGGGAGTACGCCGCGTCGAATTGGTTCTCGAAATCGAGCTCGCGCATGTCGCCGCGAATGAAGTTGATCGTGAGGCCGCGGCGATGCGCCTCTTCGCCACCGCGGACGAGCAAAGGCGTCGAGAGATCGAGGCCGACGACGTGGAGCCCTCGCGCGGCGAGCTCCATCGCGTGACGCCCGTAGCCACAGCCAACGTCGAGCACCTGCGCGCCTTGCGCGAGCTGCATCGCTTCCATCACGAACTCGGCTTCGGCCTGGGTCGCTTGAGGCGTGAGGAACGGCAGCGTGCGGAGGTAATCCTCGTCGAACAGATCGACGAACCACGGCTTGCCCTTCGGCGTCTTGTCCTTGCCGATTGGCTTATCCTTGGCCTTCTCGGCCGCCTTCGCCGGCGGTGCCGGCGGTGCCGGCGGTGCCTTCGGCGGCACCGGCGGCGGCGGTGCGTGACCGTCGACGAACTTGGGCTTGGTGGCCTCGGCCTGCGGCGCGATCGGCGCGGTCTGCGCGCGCGGTGGAGGCGGCGACGGGCGCGGTGCAACGACCGGCGGTTCTTCGACGGCGATCGCGACCTCGTACTCCGCCGAATCGGCGCGCTCGAGCTCGTTGAGATCGATCTCGGGGACCGACAACGGCTCGGGCGCCGGCGCGGTCGGCGCAGTTCGCGCTTCGACCGATGGCTCGTCTTTGCCGGACAGGATCGGCCGCGCGACAACCGGCACGAGCCGCGACTCCGAGGCCACGACCTCGATATCGATCGATTGGAGCTGCTGGGTCCTGTTCGCATCACCGGCAACGGCGACGGGCACCGGCGGTTTTGTCGGCTTGGTGACCGTGCGCGACGAGCCGAGCTGCGCCGGCTGGGTGATCGGCTCCGGACGCAGGACAATCGGGCTATCGGCACGCCCTGCCCTGACTTCTTCAAGATCGTCCTCGGAGAGTGCGACGGTTTGCAGGCGCTCGCGCGTCGGCTTTGGCGCGCGTACTGGCTCGGCGTACCGCGCACTCGCGTTCTCGTCGGAGCGGTCTGCACGCGGCTTGCGATCGTCGGGCTGTTCGGGCGCGTGCTCGTCGATGATCACGCTCGGCATCGCCGAGTACTCCGGCGTGTCGAGCGCATCGTCGCCAGTGTCGACGCTGATATCGACGTCGTTCTCCGAGGACGGGCGCTCCGGCGGCATCGAGATGCCTGGCGAAGAGACGCGTTCCATCCGCATCGTCTGGCCCGCGTTCTCCGAGAGCCCGAGGGCTTCGAGATCGACCGCGCTCATCTCGCGAGTCTGAGTTTCGAAATCGACGACGACGCTGTCGTTCACGGCCGTCGAGCCCGCGGGGGGATCGATCACGGTCGGCGCGGCCTCGGGCGCGATCGGGCCCGACTCGTAGTCCTCGTCGACGGGATGCGGAACCGGGCCCGATGCATCGTTCGAGAAGCTGTACGCGATCGACATCGCGAGCGCCGGGTCCTCGGGGCGCGGTGCCGGCGGTGCGGTCGGCGCACGCGTGCGCGGGACGTTATCGCTGGGCACGCGCAGGCTGCCACCACGACGGCGACGCCGGCGGCGCTCCGCAGTCGTCATGCCGACTTCGATGTCGGCCTGAGAGTCCTCGTCGCGCTTGCTCACGAGATTTCTCCCAGCCGTTCGCCGAAGCGCACGGCTTGACCAACGTCACCTTCGAGCTCGACGACGCCGGGCTCGAAACACATCACGACCGTCGACCCCAACCGGAACGCGCCGAGCTCGTCGCCGCGCTTGACCGTTGTATCGAGCTCGACCCGGCGAAGCTCGCCGGCATGCCGCCACACGACCGAATCCTCGGCGTGCGCGAGCCGCATATTGCCAACGCCGACCGCCGCGACCATCACGACCGCGACCATGCCGAGGCGGGGCGCTTCGAGCCAGATCACGACGCGCTCGTTGCGCGCCAAAAGATTTGCGCGGCGCGCGGTGACTTTCGTGTTGACCGGCCAGAGGTCGCCGGGAACGTAGTCGTATGCGACGAGACGCGCGTCGACCGGCGCATGGACTCGATGGTAGTCACGCGGCGACAGATAGATCGTCGCGTACGGACCGTCGACGAGCCGCTCCGCCATCACGGGATCCACGACGAGATCCTCGAGCCGATAATTCAAGCCCTTGGCCTGGATCAGCTCGCCGCCAGTGGCCGTGCCACGCGCCGCGATTACACCATCACATGGCGAGATCACTGCGGATTCATTGGGATCGATCGGGCGCGCTCCTGGTCGCAGCTTGCGCGCGAAGAAATCGCCGAACGTGTCGTACTCGGCAAGATCGAGCTCGGTCTCGCCGAGGTTCGCGCCAACCGCGCGCGCGAACGCGCGATACGCGGTCGAACGCAAGACGCTCGGCACGCGTGCGCGTGCACCGAGCCCAACCAGTTGCGACCACACGGCGAACGGCGCGATCGGTCCCGACGGCGCGATGCGCGCGCCTGGCTGATCCGATTGACCGGATAGTGCGGATAGACCGGATAGACCGGATAGACCGGATTGGCCCGGCTGGCCCGGCTGGCCCGGCTGGCCCGGCTGGCCCGGCTGGCCCGGATGGCCCGGCTGGCCCGGCTGGCCCGGCTGGCCCGGATGGCCCGGATGGAACGATGGTCCTGGCTTACGGAATTCCACGCGGGTGACTCGGCGGGGTGAAGGCTCTCGGAGCTCACCTTCTGCCCCTGGTCTGTACGAGTCTGCCAGGGGTGCCGGCGAGTTACAAGTTGGCTGGCGTGGACCTCGCGGTCTGGTCAAAAGTCGCAACGGAGCTGGAGCTCCGACAAAACCGGCCGCAGCCGCACGTGATCCGCCTCGTTCTCGGGCTCGTGGGCGAACCATCCGTCGATGGGATCGTTCGAGAACACATCTCCCTTCATCAACAATGCGCGGTCCTCATCGATGGCTCGAGCGCCGGGCCAGCTCGGTGGTGCTGTGAAACCTAGATCGCGTCTTCGCCGGTCTCGCCGGTGCGGATCCGGATGACCTCGTCGACCGGCAAGATGAAGATCTTGCCGTCGCCGATCTTTCCGGTTCGCGCGGCCTCGGTGATCACGTTGACCACTTGCTGTACGTTGTCGCTCATCACGATGATCTCGATTTTGACCTTCGGAACGAAGTCCACGACATAAGCCGAGCCTCGGTACACTTCCTTCTTGCCGCCGGTGCGGCCAAAGCCTTTGACCTCGGTAACCGTCATGCCGTGCACCCCGATCTCGGCGAGGCGCTCTTTGACTTCATCCAGCTTGAACGGCTTGATGATGGCCTCCACTTTCTTCATGAAATGGAGATACCCGATCGGATGTTTCCAGCTCGTTTCGCGGCCGGAAAATATTACTCGCGCATCTTTGTCCGGAACGAATCGATGCGTCGTGCGAGCTCGTCGAGCGAGCTATCGTTCTGGTGATACTGCACGTACATCGCGAGGTCGCCCCACTCGCCGTCGAGCCGACCGCCGTTCTTTGCCTTGTACGTGTCGTACTCCCGCTTCACCGCAGACATCTTTGCAGCGACTGCCTCGCGCGAGAGGCTCGTCGGCTTCGCAGCGCCCGCGCCCTCGGCAACGGTCTTCTTGGTCGCTTTGGTACCGTGCGAGCTCGCGTGTTTCGCGAGTTGCTTCGCCGGATCGTCGATCGTGATCTCGGCCTTTGTCTGATCGGCCGCTGATCCGTCACGCGGAAGCACCGGCGGCGTCGCGATTTGCGTGACAGCCGGCAGCGTCTCGGGAGGCAACGACTCGACCGTGACGTGCTGGAGCGCGGGCTTCGCGACGGGCGGCGGCGGCGCGGCGACGCTCGAGTGCCTCGTAGTGGCGAACACCACGACCGCGATCACGAGCGCCGTCGCACCAGCGACGAGCGCGAACGTGCGCGTTGTCTTCGCCAATGCGGGCGCATGCGCCGGTTCCATCGCACCCGCGGACACCATGTCGGGCGCGACGTCCGGCACGGCGCCCGTGCCGTCGGCCAGCTCGAGCTCGACGGTCTGGATCGCCGTGGTCGGAATCGCAGGCGGCATCGGCGGTTGCTGCGGCAGCAAGTCCGTCGGTGCAGTCGGTTCGCGCGGTGGCGGTTGCAGGGTCCGCGTGCGCGGGCGCGCCGGAATGACGGGCGGCCTCGGCACGCCATCGGCGGGTGCCTGCAGCGGAAGGTTCGCGAACGCGAAGCTGACCGTGGTGCCGGTCTGCGTGGTGAGCTGATCCTGAAAATCCTCGATGTGGACTTTTGCGATCCGCGCGTGAAGCTCGCGCTGACCGGTCATGTCCTCGGAGAACAGGTCGCGCATGTAGCTGCCGAGCTGATCGGTCGAGATCGTGGGATTCACGCCGACGAGACACTGCTGGATCGAATCGCGGAACTCCGCGGCGGTCTGGTAGCGGTCTTCGGCTTTGGGCCGGAGCGCGGTCGCGACGAGGTCGTCGTAGGGGGCGAGCTGCGGTGCGATTTCAGAAGGCAGCATGTGCTCGCCCTTTGCGACCTTTTTCGCGAGCGCGCGATAGTCGGGCTCCGGGCCGGCTTCGTACAGCCGCTTGCTCGTGAGCAGCTCGAACAGAACGACGCCTGCCGCGTAGATATCGGTGCGGTGATCGACGATGCCACCGCGGATCAGCTGCTCCGGTGCCATGTAGCCGAACTTGCCGAAGCCCATCTTTGGATCGGTCGCGGTTCCGCGGATCGCCGATTTCGCGATGCCAAAATCGATCACCTTGGTCTCGCCTTCGAACGAGACCAGGACGTTCGGCGGCGAGATATCGCAGTGGACGAGGTTGAGCGCGGAACCGTCGTTGCTGGTGCGCCGATGCGCGTATGCGAGCCCGTTCGCCAGCTCCCGACCGACGAACAGCGCGAGGTCGACCGGAAAGCGCAGCTGGCGCTGACCGAGCACGCCGAGCGTCCGGCGGAGGTCGCGGCCTTCGACGAACTCGAGCGCGAGGAAGTACTCGTCGCCGACTCGACCGACCTCGAAGACCTGGGCGATGTTGACGTGCTGGAGCTTGATCGCGACCTGTGCCTCGTCGACGAAGCGCGAGATGAACTGCGCATCGGCCGCGAGGTGCGGGAGCACCTTCTTGATCACGCAGAGCTTCTCGAACCCGGCGAGGCCGTGCTTCGCGAGGAAAATCTCGCCCATGCCGCCGCGCGAGAGCCGCTGGACCAAGAGGTACCGTCCGAACACCTGCGGCAGCCCCTCGATCCGACCCATCGGGCCCGTCTGAGGATTTTCGACCGATGGCTGCAACCTCGACATCCTAACGCGTCGGGGCGGACGTACAACGATCACTTTCGGTCACCGAGCGATCTGCATGTTTCATTATAAGTCCATGCGATCCGTACAGTTGTACGGGTGCGGCCGGGTCTGATACGGTCGGGTAAGCCGATGCGGATCTGGGTAGCTACCCTCTCGTTGGCGGCGGCCGCAGCGTGCACGAGCAGCGGGGCGCTCGACCTCCAGCTGTCGCTACCCACCGATCCCGATCTCCGGCCCACCGGCATGACCTCGGTCAGTGTCGTCGCGAGTTCGACCGATATCGGTACGCAGACCAACACGAGCATCCTGGAGGGTCAGAGCTTCGCGGCGGGCGATCTGCCGATCGGCAAAGCCATCCAGATCGACGTCCTGTTTCACGACGACTCGAACCGCCTCGTCGGCGTCGGCGAGGGTCCGAACCTGATTGACATCGCAGGCGACAAGAAGACGTCGCTCGTGATCCCGGTGCGCAAGCCATTCATCTACGCGAGCTCGGGCACGAAGCTTTACTCGTACGATCCGACGCTCGATGCGCGCGCTACGAAATTTCAAGGCACGCTCGCGGGCGTGACTGCGCCACTGTTCACGGTCTCGGTCGGCGGGGATCGCTTGGTGATCGCCTCGGCGACGACGCTGTCGATCATCGATACCGCGACGAACAGCGTGACCGGCTTGCCGATCACCGTCCCGGGCACGATCAAAGACGCCGTGACCATCCCGAGCAGCCATCGCATCGCGGTCGCGCACTCGACCGGCATCTCGATCGTCGATCTTGATACGGGGACGGTCACCACGGGTGGTGGGGTCGGCGTCGATCGCGTCACCGTGGGGCCCACACTCGACGGCCGCATCGTCGCGTATGGGTTGCTAGCGCGCGTCGCGCCCCCGGTCGGCCCGGTCGATACGTGCACCGGCACGTCGTCGCTGATCTCCGTCGACGTCGATAAGCCCGAACCGACCGCGACGCCGATCTCCCTCGGGCAGGCGGTCGCCGACATCGCGGCGGCGCCCAACACGCCTGCGTTGTTCGCCGCCCTGCCCTGCACCGGCAAGATCTCGCGCTGGGACAATGGCGGATTCACCGACATCGCGACGTTACCGCGCGCCGCGGTGCTCGCGGTCGCCGGCGAAAAAGTATGGGCCGCCGGCACGAAGCCGTCGCTACCGGTGTGCGGCAACATTTCGGGCACGACCGCGTGTACGCCGGCCGCGGTGCCCGACTGCTCGTCGACCGCGTCGATCCAGCTCGGCTATGTCACGACCGGCGCGTCGCTGATCGTCGAGTCGATTCCGCTCGCCGGTGGCGCCGCGACCGAGGTCGACGTGCCGGAGCCGCGCGAGACCATGATCGCGACGAACGACCCGGCGCGCCAGCACGCTCAGGTGCTCCGCGCGTTGTCGGTGCAGCCGCTCGACCTCGTCGTGCTACCGGGCGGTCAGTACGTCTCGCTGATCACCACGAACACGTACTTCATCACCGCGCTCGGCAACAGCGGGAACGTGATCCTGCCGTGCCTGCGGACCATCACCGGCGATTGGATGCTGATGGACATGGCGAGCAGCTCGGTCACGCAGCGCGTCCGCACCAAGTGCGACCTCTCCGTGGGCACGCAGACGGGCAACGAATTCCCGACCTGGATTTGTGAGGACGCACCGGTCGGCCAGACCCCGGCTCTCGGCGAATATCAGCCGACCTCGGTCGGTGCACTGTTTGGGTCCCGGTGAAAGCCCTCGTCTTTTTGTGTCTGTTCGTCGGGCTCAGTCACGCAGATCCGAACCCGAAGCGCAAAGTCGCAGTGCTGGAGTACCGCGCGAACTCGAGTGCCCTGCCCGGGGTCGCCGGCAAGATCGTCGCGGCGCTCCAGCGCCAGACCTCGCTCGCCTTGCTCGGGCCGAACCAGATGCGCGTCGTATTCGGCGAGCATCTCGATCAAGCGGTCGTCAAGTGCGGTGGTGAAGCGGACTGCATCGCGAAGATCGGGGCAAAGGCCGGCGCCTCCGAGGTGATCCTCGTCGGCATCAGCGAGCTCGGTGACGTGATCCTCACGATGCAGCGCATCGATGTCTCGCAGCGCACGGTCGTCGCGCGGGTCGCCGATTCGATCGCGAATGGAGCCGCGCCCGACGACGATCAGATCGGCTACTACCTAACGAAGATCATGCCTTCGGGCGATTTCATGCGGTTCGGCGTGATCGACATTATCTCGAGCCAGGCCGGTGCGCTCGTCACGATCGGTGGGGAGAAGCGCGGCAACACGCCGATTCCTCCGCTCAAGCTCCACGCACCTGCGACGTACACCGTGCGTGTCGAGAAGGACGGCTTCCTGCCATTCACGACGAAGATCGCGCTGCCCGCCGATGGCGAGCTCAAGCTCAACGCGAACCTCTCGAAGAAGGGCGCCGGCGGTGCCTGGTATGCGCACTGGTACGTGCTCGCGATCGGCGGCGTGCTCGTCGCAGGCATCGCAGGCGGCTCGATCTACTACGCGACGCGACCACCCGCGGCGACCAGCGTGCCGGTCACCGGCTCGTTCTGAGCTCGGGCGGAGCTAGCCCGGCGCAAAGTCACGGGTCATGACGAGCGCATCTTCGCCGTCGTCCTGGTAGTAGCGCGCGCGGACGTGAACGGTCCTGAAGCCTGCACGTTCGTAGAGCGCGATCGCGGCCTTGTTCGAGCGCCGGACTTCGAGCGTCGCGAGCATGCAGCCGGTGGCGATCGCCGCGCCCAGTGCGTGACCGACGAGCTCCGCGCCGTAGCCGCGACCCCGCTCGGCCGGATGGGTTGCGATATGGAGGATGTGGATTTCCGTCGTCACGATCCAGTAGTTGTTGAACGCGACGATCCGGTCGTTCACCCGACCGACATCGATGCGCGCCCATTCGCGCGCGAGCTCGCCCACGAACGTCTCGTGCGGCCATGGTGCCTTGAACGAGAGCCTCTCGATCTCGTCGATCGCTGCGAGGTCAGTCGCGATCGCGGGCGAGATCTGGAGCGTCACTGCTTCGGAGCTTCGACGATCTTCAGCATCCCGCGCCACATCGCCTCGATCCCTTCGGCGGTCTGCGCGGATACCGCGATCGGGTCGCGCTTGAGCCCGAGGTCTTTCTTGGCCTTCATGACCTCGAGCGTGCGCTTGTTCTTCGCGAGCTTGTCGGCCTTCGTGAGCGCGACGATCACCGGAATCTTCTTCGCGGCGAGCCACGGAATGAAGTCGAGCTCTTCTTCTTGTACGCCGCGACGGATATCGATCAGCAGGAGCACGCCGGCAAGAACGTCACGTTTCGCGAGGTAGGTCTCGATCAACGGGCGCCACGATTCTTTGAGGTCGCGGTTCACTGCGGCGTACCCATAGCCCGGCAGATCGACGAGATGAAACTTCCTGTCGATCTCGAACCAGTTGACCAGCCGCGTGCGACCGGGCGTGCGCGAGGTTCGCGCGAGCCCATCGTGACCGACGAGCGTGTTGATCAGCGTCGATTTACCGACGTTCGATCGGCCGACCACGGCGAGCTCCGGCAACGTGCCGAATGGAAAATCCGACGGCTGGGCGGCCGACGTGACGAACACTGCGGGAACTTTCATGGCTTCACAAACGGAGCTGGTGGGGTGAGATGGACGGATCGAACGGTAGGTGCTTGGTGCGACGAACGTGGCAACCATTGCACACCGACGTACGAACGCCTGGCTGCGCAAGGTCGACCATCCCGAGCGCGACGGCAACCGGTTTATCGCGCATGAGGTCGTCCTCGGCGTAGGCCGCACCGGCACCATGGCACGCCTCGCACCCGACCTCGACCGCGATGGCGGCGCCCGCAGGCGCATCGCCAGTGCCGTGGCAGCCGAGGCAGGCGGCCTGGGGTTTGCCCTCGAACCGGCCTCGCGTGTTCGCGTGAGGGGTCGCCTGCCATGCGGCCAGCTCCTTCGGGTGACATGCGCCGCACGCCGCAGTGCCGGTCCAGTCGCGGCGCGATGCGATCGCGGCGCTCGCCAGCGTCGCGATCATCATTAGCGCCAGCACCGCGGTCCGCACGGGCGAAAGCTACCCTACCCTCGCTCCGGCGTGGTAACCGAAGGGACGTGACGACGCACGTGATCGGGCTGACCGGTGGGATCGCGTCGGGCAAGAGCACGGTCGGCACGTTGCTCGTCAAGCGCGGTGCGATCGTAGTCGATGCCGACCAACTCGCGCGCCAGATCGTCGAGCCCGGTCAACCCGCCCTCGCGGAGCTGGTCGCGCGCTTCGGCGCGGCGATTCTCAACGAGGATGGCTCGCTCGATCGCAAACGCCTCGGCGCGATCGCGTTCGCTGATCCGGCAGCGCGTGCCGACCTCGGCACGATCACGCATCACCGCATCGCCATCGCGGCAGCCCGTGCGTTCGCCGAGGCGAGCGAGCGTGGCGCGCAGGTCGTGTTTTACGAAGCGGCGCTGCTCGTCGAGAATCGCGCGCACGAGGGTCTCGCCGGGCTGATCGTCGTCGCGGCCACCACCGAGGTCCAAGAAGCGCGGCTGGTGGCACGAGACTTGATGTCGCTCGAAGCTGCGCGTGCACGCATCGCCGCCCAGGCACCGCTCGCCGCGAAGCTCGCCGTCGCGACGTGGGTGATCCAGAACGATGGCCAGCTCGATCACCTCGTCGCCCAACTCGATTCGATCGTTGCCGATATCGAGAAGAAGCACGGCACGATCGCGGTGCCCGCGCGCGCTGCTGAAAACATTCGCACCGAGACCCGAGAAGTCGCCCTCGTCACCGGCTTTCCCGCGTTCACCGCGAAGCGAATGATCGCGAAGCTGCTCGTCGCCGAGCCCGAGACCAAGCTCTACGTGCTCGCGCGTCGGAAGTTCGCCGCGGAAGCCCAAGCGCACCTTACCGCGCTCGGTGCCGGCACGCGCGCGGAGGTCCTCGTCGGGGACATCTGCGACATGGACCTCGGGCTCTCGAGCGGCGAGTACCGCGCGCTCTCGAAGCAGCTGACCTGGATCCATCACCTCGCCGGTATCTACTTCGTGGGCATCGACGACGAGACGGCCCGCAAGGTCAACGTCGGCGGCACGCGCACCGTGATCGAGCTCGCGCGCGATGCCGCGCGGCTCGAGCGCGTCGTGCACTGGTCGACCGCGATGGTCTCGGGTCGACGTGGCGGCACGATCTTCGAGCACGATCTCGAGAGCGGGCAGAAGTTTCACAATGGCTACGAGCGCACCAAGTTCGAGGCGGAGCGGCTCGTGCGCAATGCGATGCGCGAGCTGCCGATCACGGTGATCCGGCCAGCGACCATCGTCGGCGATAGCCGGACCGGCGAGATCGACAAGCTCGACGGCCCCTACTACTTGATGGTGCTGATCGCGACGAACTCCTCGGGGCTGCGGTTACCGATCCTCGGTCGGGGTGATGCCCCGCTGCACCTCGTGCCGATCGATTACGTGATCGATGCAGCCCATGCGGTCGCGCGCAGCCCTGGCGCGGCAGGTAAGACCTTTCATCTCGTGGATCCGAATCCGCTGAGCGCGCGCGCCGTATTCGAACGCGTCGCCGCGCACGCGAACACCGCCATTCCACGCGGCTCGATCCCACGAGCGCTCGCTCGCGCTGTCCTGCGTATTCCCGGCCTCGCGCGCTTGGGCCGTGGCCCGCTCGCCTTCCTCGACATGCTCGATCACACGGTGCACTACGATCAGCGCAACACCGCGAACGCGCTGGCAAGCTCGATGCTGCAATGTCCACCGCTCGCCGACTATCTGGGAGTACTGGTCGATCACATGCTCGAGATGACGCGCGACGTGACACCCGCGGAAGAGGCCCCCGATCCGCTCGTGTAGCCCGCTCTGATAGCCCGCTCGAGTAACTACCTACTCGGGTTCGTCGACGTTATCTTCGACCGCCTCCACCGCGCCCACCGCGCCCGCTTCACCCACCTCGCCCTTCTGGCGCAGACCGGCGCGCTCCAGCAGCTTGTAGAGAAACTTACGCTCGAGTCCTGCGATCCGCGCGGCCTGCGATAGGTTGCCATTCGCGCGCTGGACGAGATCGGCGAGATATTCGCGCTCGAACCGCGCGACCAGAGCGTCCTTGGCCTCGTGAAACGGCTTGTCGGCTTTGGCCGCGACCGGGCCGTTGTCGGGTGCGGCGGCGGTCGGACGCAGGACGAATGGGAGAGATTGAAAGTCGTCGTCAGGCCCGGCGAGTGCGACTGCGCGCGTGATCACGTTGCGGAGCTCGCGCACGTTGCCCGGCCAGTGATAGCGCTCGAGGCGTTCGAGCGCGGAACCCCCGACTTGCTTCGCGAGCTGAGCCGAGCCGGCTCGCTCGAGGAACATCGCGACGAGCCGCGCGAGATCTTCGCGACGCTGGCGCAGCGGGGGTACGTGAACCTCGACGACCGCGAGCCGATAGTAGAGGTCGCCGCGGAACCCGCCACGCGCGACCTCGCCGTAGACATCGCGGTGTGTCGCCGCGACGATCCGCACGTCGAACTTCTCGCTCTTGCGCCCGCCGAGGGGTACGACCTCGCCGGCCTCGAGCATACGTAGCAACTTGGGTTGCAGCCCGACCGGCAGGTCACCGATCTCGTCGAGAAACAGTGTACCGCCGTGGGCAGCCGCGAACGCACCGACGCGCTCGGCTGCAGCACCCGTGAAGGCGCCTTTTATGTGCCCGAACAGATCGCTCTCGATCAACGACTCGGTCGAGGCACCGCAATCGAACACCACGAACGGTCCGTTTTTGCGCGGCGAGTGATCGTGGACCCCGCGCGCCATCAGCTCTTTGCCGGTGCCACTCTCGCCGAGGAACAACACCGGGGCGGCCGATTTTGCAGCGCGCTCGAGCACGGCGAACACCGAGCGCATCGCGATGGAGCCGCCGTACAGCGCTCCGAAGTGATCGGCCTTCGACGGGGGGATATCGACCACCTCGTCGGCTGGCATCAGCTGGACCAGGGTCTTGCCGATGCGCAGTGCAACACCCGGTGGCGCGACGACCTTGCCGATCGCGACGCCATCGATCACCGTGCCATTGCGCGAGCCGAGGTCGGTGATCTGGAAGCCCGTCGCGACCGGCGCGATCGAGACGTGCCGGCGCGACACGAAAGCATCGTTGATCACGACATCGCAGGTCTTCTCGGTCCCGAGCACGACGCCCGCGGCCGGCAGCTCGAGCTCGAGCCCGCGATCCGGGCCATCGACGACCCGCAGCTGGGCGGCACGCATGCCGTGCTTCGCCGCGATCGCGTTCGTGACCCGCGTGACGAGCAAGCTATTTCTCGAGCTCCGCGCGGATCCGGATCCGCAGTGCATTGAGCTTGATGAACCCCTGCGCGTCGCGCTGGTCGTAGACCGAATCGGCCTCGAACGTGACGATGTCGGGGCGATACAAGCTCTTTGGAGCCTTGCGGCCGAGCACGGTGATCGAGCCCTTGTAGAGGCGGAGCCGTGCGGTACCGGTGATCGCTTGCGCGATATCGTCGATCATTCGCTGCAGCGTCTCGCGCTCGGGCGCGAACCAGAAGCCGTTGTAGACCAGCGATGCGTAGCGCGGCATCAGGTCCTGGCGCAGCCGCAACACTTCGCGATCGAGCGTGATGGATTCGACCGCGGCGCGTGCCGCGTGGAGCACGCTGCCGCCCGGCGTTTCGTACACGCCGCGAGACTTCATGCCGACGAAGCGATTCTCGACGAGATCCACGCGGCCCACACCGTGCTCACCCGCGATCTGGTTGAGCTTCGAGAGCAGCGTGACGGGATCCATCTTCTGGCCGTCGATCGCGACCGCATCGCCATTCGCGTATTCGATCTCGATCTCGCGCGGCTCGTTCGGCGCCTCGCGAGGATCTTTCGTGCGCTGGAACATCTTCGGATCCGGTGCCTGCCACGGATCCTCGAGGACACCGCCCTCGTAGCTCGTGTGGAGCAAGTTGCGATCGACCGAGTACGGTTTATCGAGTGTCGCCTCGATCGGGATCGAGTGGAGCTTCGTGTACTCGATCAGCTCCTTGCGGCCCTTGAACTCCCACTCGCGCCACGGCGCGATGATCTTGATGCCCGGCCGGAAGTGATAGGCCGCAAGCTCGAACCGGACCTGATCGTTGCCCTTACCGGTCGAGCCGTGCGAGATCGCATCGGCGCCTTCGGCGTCGGCCGCTTCCATCATGCCGCGACCGATGCACGGGCGCGCGAGCGAGGTGCCGAGCAGATACTGACCTTCGTAGAGAGCGCCGGCACGCAGCGCCGGCCACACGTAGTCCTTGACGAACTCGTTGCGGAGGTCGCGAACGACCGCTTTCTTCGCGCCGACCGCGAGCGCCTTCTGGCGTGCCGCTTCGAGATCCTCGTCCTGACCGACGTCGGCACAGAAGCAAATGACCTCGCAGTGATACGTTTCGATCAGCCAGCGAACAGCGACGGAGGTGTCGAGACCGCCCGAGTAAGCGAGCAGCACCTTACGAAGGTCAGACATCCTTGGATGCTAACGGAGGATGCCGCGCAGGAACAGCTGCGTCAGGTGACGATACGCCTCCAGACGCGGCATTCCCGAAACATCGAGAATCTCGTCGATCGTGAGCATCCCGTCGATCCGCGACAGCAGGAACGCGGCGCGCGGGCTGATCGGCGCACTCGCAAGCTCGTGCAGCGGCCGCGCGAGCGCAGGCTGGCGATCGAGGTCGCCGAGGAAGCTTTGGAAGACGGCCATGATCGCATCGCGATTGCGATGAATGAGCTTTTGCGCGAGGGCACTGTTCGGATCCTCGGAGAGGGCGAGGTCGACCGCGGCAGCAGCCTTGTCGAGCTCCATCTGCGAGCTCCACGCGGTCGCGCGCTCGATCAACGCGCTGATCCGACGGCGAGTTCGATCTTCTTTCGCCTCGTTCGGCGGCTCGTCGATATCGATCTCGTCGAGGATCGAGGCGCTGCGAGCATCGATGGGATCGAATGGCAGCACGATGTCTGCACGCGTGCCCTCCCCGACGGGGCTGACGGTCGAGAGCTGCGTGCCGAGCGAGGGCAGCTTCTGGGTCGCATGCTTCTCGCGAATCTGGCGTGCATCGCTCTGACGGGTCGGCGCATCCTCGTCGGGAAACACCGAGGCTGGTCGGCCACCGCGACGCAGCCCGATGTCGCGGGTCGGCGCGCTGATCGCGAGCTCGTCAAACTGTGGTGGATCAGAGGGCCCAGAGGACCCAGAGGGCCCAGAGGGCCCCGTGATCGGACGACCGAGCTCGCCAGCGAACAGATCGCCGAGGTCGCCGAGGTCGCGGGTCGGCGCGCTCGGCAGCGCGATGTCTTCGATGTCTCCAAGATCGTCGCCGCTCCTGGTCTCGGCGCGCTCGGCCGGGGCCCGCTTCTTTGCGGGGAGCTCGCGGGTCGGGATCCGTGCTTCGCCGAGCTGCGCCGACCCTCGCACCGGCGTGATCCGTCGCGGACTTGGTAGCGACGACAGCAACTCGTTTTCGGACATCGGGGACATCGGGGACATCGGGGGCGGGGTGCTCGATGCCGGCGTGCGCGTCACGATCGGAATCCCGCGTGAGGTGCTGATCAAGTCGGTGTTGGGAAACTTGTCGCTCGTAAGCTCGACGGTCGGCGCCTTGGCAGCCGGCACGTTGAGGCTCGGGGGCGGCGAGTTCGGCGTGCGCAGCCGGACCTCGAGCCGCGCAGGACCTTGCGCTGGTTGGATAAAGCCGAGGTCACGCTTCTTGATCTCGGTTTCGATGTTGCCGAATCCGAGCGGCGTCGACTCCGGCTTGAACGAACTAGGCTCGTCGAGAAAATCGTTCGTGGCAGCACGATGGTGCGCTTCACCGTACTCGCGTGTCGCCGACTCGAAGCTGATCTCATGGCTCCTGCCGAGCTCGAGCAGCGGCGGCTCGTCGGCTTCGAGCTCGAGCACCGGCACTGGCGGATCGATCGGGGGACCGACCTGGTCGGTCTCGATGAACCAGCCCTCGTCGAGGGGGTCCATGTACATCGGGGCCGGTGCGCCCGCCGGAATCTCGTGACCCTGGGTGATCTCGATGATGTATTCGGGCTCGTCTTCGATCCCGAACGGCACACCATCATCCGCGATGCCCACCCCCGCATCCGTCTGGAGAACTTCGTAGTTTATCCGGACGTAGTCGACGTAGCTGTTCGCCTGCGCGTTGTCCGGATCGATCGCGAGGACCTCTTCCCAGATGGCAAGAGCATCATCGAGATCGCCTGAGCCGTAGCGGTTCAGGCCATCTTCGATCAAGCGATCGATGTCGGCCGCGGTAGCCACGTCCTAGCTTACCCGCGGGTCTTCGAGACGACACCGCGGAACATGTTCAGCGTGCGATTGAGGGCCTCGGTCGCGTCGGAGAGCGACGTCAGGTCCTTCGCCGCGATCGCTTGACGCGTACGCTCGACGACCGCTCGGGCCTTTTTTACCGCGTCCTGGCCAAAATCCGAGCCGGCGATGATGTCGGTGACTTGCGGGAACAGCGACTCGATCTCCTCGAGCGACTTCTCGGCCTGATGGCGCGCCTTCTCGAACTCCTGCCCGGCCCGAACATCGACCATGTAGTCTTTGTTCTGATCGATCATCTTCTTGATCTCGTCCTCGGTCAGCCCCGAGGTCGCGGTCACGGTGATCGACTGCTCGAGGCCGGTCTCGAGATCCTTCGCCTTCACCGACACGATGCCGTCGGCAGAGATATGGAACTGGACCTCGACCTCGACCTCGCCGCGCTGTGCGCGCCGCAGGCCGGTGAGCACGAACTCGCCGAGGAGCTCGTTCTCCTCGGCGCGATCGCTTTCGCCTTGCAGCACGAGGATCTTCACCGAGGTCTGGTTGTCCTTGACCGTGGTGAACACGTGCGACTCGGAGGTGGGTACGGTGGTGTTCTGCTCGATCAGCTTATGGAAGTAACCACCGACGATCATGATGCCGAGCGAGTGCGGCGTGACATCGAGGAGCAGGATATCGCTCTTCTCGTCGGTGAGGGCCGCACCTTGGATGGCTGCGCCGAGCGCGACGACCTCGTCCGGGTGAACGCCCTTACTCGGCTCGAGCCCGAAAAACTCCGCGCAGATCTGCTGGACGCGGGGCATGCGGGTCATGCCTCCGACGAGGATCACGTCCTCGATCTGGTTCTTTGCAATCTCGGCTTCTTCGAGGGTCCGCGCGCAGATCTCGATCGTGCGCTCGACCAGGTCGCTCGTGAGCTCCTCGAGCTTGTCGCGGGACAGCATCGTCTGGAGGTGCAGCGCTTCGTTGCGGCCCGTCGAGATGATGAACGGTAGATTGATCTCGGTCTCCTTGACCGACGACAGCTCGCACTTCGCCTTCTCTGCGACGTCTTTGAGGCGCTGGAGCGCCATCTTGTCCTTGCGGAGGTCGATGCCGTGCTGCTTCTCGAAGCCGAACACGAGCCAATCGATGATCCGGCGATCGAAATCTTCGCCGCCGAGGAACGTGTCACCGGCGGTCGAGATGACCTCGAATACGCCGTTGCCAATCTCGAGGATCGAGATGTCGAATGTGCCACCGCCGAGATCGTAGACCGCGACCTTGCGCTCGACGTTGCGCCCGAAACCGTACGCGAGCGCTGCGGCGGTCGGCTCGTTGATGATGCGGATGACGTCGAGGCCGGCGATCCGACCGGCATCCTTGGTCGCCTGGCGCTGACCATCGTTGAAGTACGCCGGCACGGTGACGACGGCCTTGGTCACCTCTTCGCCGAGGTACTCCTCGGAGATCAGCTTCATCTCCTGGAGAATGTAGGCGGAGACTTCGGGCACGCTGAAGACCTGGTCGCGCAGCATGATGCGAACGTCGTCGTGCGGACCTTCGACGATCCGGTACGGCATGATCTCGAGCGAGCTGCGAACCGCAGCCGAGCCCCACTTGCGACCGATGAGTCGCTTCGCGGCGTAGACCGTGTTTTCGGCGTTCGTGATCGCTTGGCGCTTCGCGATGTGCCCGACGAGGCGCTTTCCGTTCTCCGCGATGGCGACCATCGACGGGGTGGTCTTGTAGCCACCACGGTTCGGAATTACGGAGGGGGTTCCGTCTTCGACAATCGCCACGCACGAGTTGGTCGTGCCGAGATCGATGCCGATCACCTTTTCAGTGGCCATGGCACGCTCATTTTCCTACGCTTTTCGGGCAAATCGCCAGCCGAACGTCTGGAATTCAGCTGTTCAGTAAGCGCCGGACTTCGGCCAGATCGTTGCGCAGCTCGTTCGAGAGCATGTCGTTCTCGGTCTTGAGCGCCATCGCCATGACGAGGACCTCCTCGGCATCGGCGAGCTTGCCACAGCCTCGGAACGCGGCCGCGAGCAGGCGCGCGAGCGACGGGTCGCTCGGCGAGTTGGTCTGCGCTTTCTTGGCATGGTCGAGCGCGGTCCGAGGTTGGCCCGCCGCGAGCGCACAGCTGGCCGACCGACGGAGGTATTTGGTCTGCGGGTCGATCCGGACCGCAGCAGAGAACAGCTTCATCGCACCGAGGTGGTCGCCACCGACCTCCTGATGGCACGCGCGTTCGAACAGCTCGGCCGCATACTCCTGCGGCGATTGCGCGGTCTCGGCCACCGGCGCCTTCGCCGCGGCGGCGACCTTGCTGGGACTCGTCAGCCCTTCGTACGCGCGGCTGAGCGCCTCGAATACGGTCGAGAGCCGCTCCGCGAACATGCCGAGCTGCTTGCCGTAGAAGCGATCGGGATGGATTTCTTTGGACAGCTTGAAGTACGCGCGCTTGAGCGTCTGCTTGTCGGCGCCGTTAGGTACACCGAGCAGGACGTAAGGATCGCGCTGATCGAGCAGCCGCGCCATCGCGAGGATCCGGCGGCGCACTTGGTCGGAGAGCACGTTGTCTTCGCTCAGCGCGTGGAGCTCCTCCGGGCTCGGATTTGTGAGCGCGAGATCGAGGATCGGACCCGATGGCGCGGCGGCAGCAGGCGGTGCCGATCCCGACGCGGAACGGAACGGCGACGGTGTCATGGCGCGAGGCGCGACCGGGATCGCGGGCGCCTGCACGCGCACCGGCGCAGTGGTCTCGCCGGGCAGCATGAGGGCGCCGTAGCTGCGCAGCGTCACCACGATAGCAATCGCCTTGTCGATAGCGAGCCCGCTCTCGAGCAACACGTCGCGCACCGTGGCCGCGCCGTCGAACCGCGAGAACAGGAAGTACTCTTCGGGCCCGAAATTCGCTTTGAGCGGATCGAAGCTCGGGCTTGCCCGCAGCTTCAACTGCGTTGACCCGATGCCACCGATCGATGGCGGTACCGCCGAGCTCACTACCCGTAATCGTACCTTATTATGCCGGCCGCACGGCTTCGAGGATCGCCTTGCCCATGTGGAGGCGGTTCTCCGCTTGGACCCACGCGAGCGATTGCGCGCCGTCGAGGACGTCGCCCGTGATCTCCTCGCCGCGATGCGCCGGGAGGCAATGCAGGACGATCGCGTCCGAGGCTGCCCGCTTGACCAGGCCGGCATCGACGCAGTACCCCACGAACGCGCGCTTGCGCAGTTCGGTCTCCTCCTCCTGCCCCATTGACGCCCAGACATCGGTGTTGATCACGTGTGCACCTGCGGCTGCGACCTTCGGATCGTCGGTCAGCGTGAGCGAGCCTTTACCGCGGCGCTTCTGGTTCTCGCGCGCGGCCGACATCAGCAAGGGATCGGGGGCGAAGCCGTCGGGACACGCGAGCGCGAGATCGAGCCCGAACAGACCGGCGGCTTCGATCCATGAATTCGCCATGTTGTTGCCGTCACCGATCCACGCGTAGCGCAGGCCGTCGATCGTGCCGAACTTCTCGATCACCGTCATCAGATCCGTCGCGACCTGACATGGATGATGCTGGTCGGAGAGCGCATTGATCACGGGCACCGATGCCCACTTCGCGAGCTGCGCGACGCGCTCCTGCCCGAACGTGCGGATCGCGATCATCGAGCAGTAGCCGCTGAGCACGCGTGCGGTGTCCTCGATCGGTTCACCGCGTGCGATCTGCGAGCCTTGCGAATTCAAGACGACCGCGTGACCACCGAGCTCGTAGACGCCGACCTCGAACGACACGCGCGTGCGCGTCGAGGCTTTTTCGAACACGAGCGCGACGGTCTTGCCGGCGAGCGTTTGCTGCGACCGCTGCTGCTTGAGCTCGGCCGCGCGTGCGAATAGCTGCGGCCATTCCTCGGCGGAGACATCACCGAGCGTGAGAAAATCGCGCTTCTTCACTTGCCTGCGCCGGTCTGCAGCGCCTTCTTCAAGATGGCGACCGCCTCGTCGAGCTGATCGGTCGTGACGTTGTACGGCGGCACGAACCGCACGACATTTGATCCGGCGACCGAGCACAACAGGCCATTCGCACGACACGCTGCGACGACGTTCGCAGGCAGGTTTGCGACTGCGAGACCCATCAACAAGCCGCGACCGCGCACCTCGGTTGCCTGACCCGGGAACTCCGTGACGAGCTCGCCGAGCCGCGCCGCGAGATGCGCGCTCGCCTTGATGACATTGGCGAGCAAGCCTTCTTTATCGATGATGTCGAATACCGCGGAGGCCGCGGAGCACGCGAGTGGGTTACCGCCGAACGTCGACGCGTGCGGGACGACGCCACCGGGCTGGTTCGCGAGCCCCGCCGCGGCCTTCTCGCTCACCGCGATCGCGCCGATCGGCACGCCGCCGCCGAGCCCCTTCGCGAGCGTCATCACGTCGGGCGCGACATCGTCGTGCTGGTGACCGAACCACTGGCCCGTCCGGCCCACGCCGGTCTGGACCTCGTCAAAGATCAGCAGCGTACCAGTGTCATCGCAGAGCCGGCGCAGCCCCGCGAGGTAGCCTGGCGCGGCCGTGATGATGCCGCCTTCGGCCTGGATCGGTTCGACGATGATCGCGCACGCGGTGCGCTGCTCGAGCATGCGCGCGGCCGCTTCGAGATCATTGTACGGAATGAACTCGACCGGGCCGACAAGCGGACCGAAGCCCTCGCGATACTTGGGCTGGCCCGTGATCGCGACCGTCGCGAACGAGCGGCCGTGGAAGCTGTTGATGGTCGAAACGAACGTGGTGCGCTGAGGCTGACCGGCGATCACCGCCTGGTAGCGGCGTGCGAGCTTCATCGCCGCTTCGTTCGCTTCCGACCCGCTGTTGCAGAAGAACACGCGCTTCGCGAACGACCGATCGGTGATCGCCTTGGCGGCGAGCAGCTGCTGGTCGTTGAAGTAGAGGTTCGAGACGTGGACGAGCTTGCCGAGCTGGGCCGCAACACGCGCCGTGAATTCGGGGTGCGAATGACCGAGCCCGCACACCGCGATACCAGCGGTGAAGTCGAGGTAGCGAGTGCCCGCTTTATCCCAGACCTCGCAGCCAAGACCGCGCTCCAGCACGATCGGCTGCTGGCGATAATTTTTCACGAGGACGTGGTCAGCGAGCGAGAGAAGATCGGCTTGCGTCTGCACCTTCCAGGTGTACCACCTAGAGAATATAGCGCGCGAGATCTTCGTCGGCGACCAGCTGACCGAGTCGCTCCTTGACGTATGCCGGCGTGATCGGAATCGTCTGCGTGCCGATATCCGGCGCGTTGTAGAGCAAGTCGTCGAGCAAGCGCTCGAGCACGGTGTGGAGTCGACGCGCGCCGATGTCGTGCGTACGCTGATTCACGTCCGCCGCGATCTTCGCGAGCTCGTCGATCGCCTCCGCCTGCCACTCGATCGTGATGTTGTCGGTCGCGAGCAGCGCCGCGTACTGGCGCGTGAGCGCGTTCGTCGGCTCGGTGAGGATGCGGACAAAATCCGGCGCGGTCAGCGGCGTGAGCTCGACGCGGATCGGGAACCGACCCTGGAGCTCCGGTATGAGGTCGCTCGGCTTGGTCATGTGGAACGCGCCGGCCGCAATGAACAGGACGTGATCGGTTTTCACCGGGCCGTACTTCGTGGTGACGGTCGAGCCTTCGACGATCGGCAGCAGGTCGCGCTGGACGCCTTCGCGCGAGACATCAGCGCCACCGCGATCGGACTTGGTCGCGATCTTGTCGATCTCGTCGATGAACACGATGCCGGCATTCTCGGCCCGGTTCACGGCTTCGCGGGTCGCGGCCTCGTGATCGATCAGCTTGTCGACCTCCTGCTCGGTGAGCGCGCGCCATGCGACCGGGACCTTGAGCTTCTGGCGCTTGGTCTTGCCACGGCCAAACTGGCCGAGCATGTCCTTGAGGCCGGAGAGCGCGTTCTCGTCGATGCCGGGCTGGCCGCCGAGCACCGACATCAGCGGATTCGAATCGTCGGCGAGCTCGATCTCGATCTCGCGATCGTCGAGCTTGCCCTCGCGCAACATCGTGCGGAACTTTTCACGCGTGGAATCCGCAGCAGGCAGCGCGGGTTCGTTCGCGCGCTCGGTGAAGCCGCGGCCCGCAGCGCGCGGGAGCAACAGATCGAGCAAGCGCTCTTCCGCTGCTTCCTTGGCGCGGCCGCGGACCTTGCCGGCCTCCTCGTCGCGCACGAGCTTGATCGAGACCTCCATCAGGTCGCGCACGATCGAATCGACATCGCGACCCACGTAGCCGACCTCGGTGAACTTCGATGCTTCGACCTTGAGGAACGGCGCGCGCGCGAGACGCGCGAGGCGGCGCGCGATCTCGGTCTTACCGACGCCCGTCGGTCCCATCATGATGATGTTCTTCGGCGCGATCTCTTCGCGCATGTCGCCGATGACTTGCTGGCGGCGCCAGCGATTGCGCATCGCGACCGCGACCGCGCGCTTCGCATCGTGCTGACCGATCACGTAGCGATCGAGCTCCGCGACGATCTTTGCGGGCGTGAGGGCGGCTTCGTCGTTGCTGCTCACTGGATCTCCTCGATGGTGAGGTTGTGGTTCGTGTAGATGCAGATGTCCGCGGCGATCTTCATCGCGTGCTCCGCGATCGCGCGCGGCCCGAGCTCGGTGTTCTCGAGCAGCGCGCGCGCGGCGGCGAGCGCGTAGCTGCCGCCCGAACCGATCGCGCAGATGCCGTCATCGGGCTCGATCACGTCGCCCGAGCCCGAGAGGATGAACGTGCTCTCGGCGTCCGCGACGACGAGCATCGCTTCGAGCCGGCGCAGCGCACGATCGGTGCGCCACTCCTTGGCGAGCTCGACCGCGGCGCGGCGAAGAGGGCTGCGCTGCGCGTGAAGCTTCTCGTCGAGGCGCTCGAACAGGGCGATGCCATCGGCGGCCGAGCCCGCGAAGCCACCGATCGCGCGACCATCACCGAGGCGACGCACCTTCTTGGCGCCGCCCTTCACGATCGTGGTGCCGAGCGTGACCTGACCATCGCCGGCGACGATCACGTGGTTGCCGCGCCGGACCGAGAGGATCGTCGTGGAGTGGATCTCGGGTTGCTTCACGAAAGCTTCGTAGCACACCCTCGAAGGTCACCCAATACCGCCGGCGTCGGCGCTAAATCTTCTTCGCGCGCGGATGAGCGTCGTCGTAGACCTTCATCAGATGGTCGAGCGAGACCTTCGTATAGATCTGGGTCGAGGATAGGCTCGCGTGACCGAGTAGCTCCTGGATCGCGCGCAGATCGACGCCCTCGTCGAGCAAGTGCGTCGCGAACGAATGGCGCAAGCCATGCGGCGTAGCCAGCGCGTGAATGCCGCCTGCGATCGTCCAGCGCTTGACCATCCGTTGCACCGAGCGTGGTGTGAGGCGTACGCCCTGCGCATTGACGAACAGCGCGGCGTCTTGCGCGCCGAGCGCCTTGCGCACCGCGAGATACGTATTCACCGCCTCGTCGGCCTTGCCGCCGAGCGGGACCTCGCGCGACTTGTTACCCTTGCCGTGGCGCACGAGCACGAGCGGCGTGTTGTAGCGGCTGCGATCGAGATCGGTGGTATCGAGCCCACACGCTTCGGAGACGCGCAGGCCGGTCGAATAGATCAGCTCCATCATCGCGGCGTCGCGCAGGCGCAGCATCCCGTGTCGCACCTCTTCGTTCACCGAGAGCTTGCGCGCCGAGGTCTTGCCGGTGTGCACCGGCGCTTCGACCAACCGAAATGCATCGTCGACATCGAGAGCGCGCGGCAGGCCCCTCGGCTTCTTGGGCCCGCGAATCGCGGCGCCGGGGTTGCCCGCCATCACGCCGCGCTTGACGAGGAAGCGACAGAACGCGCGCACGCTCGAGAGCTTGCGCGAGATCGTGGCCGGGCCGTTCTCGCCGTGGAGTGCCGCGAGCTGGCTACGAATCTCGATCGCGGACAACCGCGCGAGCGGGACATCCTTCCCGCGCTTCTCGACCAGGTGGGTGCGCAACGCGACGACATCGCGGAGATAGACCTCGGTCGTCCTGGGCGAGTATGCGCGCTCGATCTCGAGGTACGCCTTGAAGGCGCCGAGAGCGGTATCCCAATCCATACCCGGCAGGATTGCCCACCCTCGTCGCAGATGCGAGTTTCTAGAGCGCGCCGGCGGGCGGCCTGATGACGACTTCCTCGACGGCCATCTCCGGCCGGGTCACGATCGAGACCAGGAAGCTCGCCAGGGTCTCCGGCTTCATCATCTTCGAGCGATCGAAGCCGGGCCGGTCATCCCAGATCGGCGTATCGGTGGCGCCTGCCAGGAGCGAGGTGACGCGAATATTGAACGGCCGCGCTTCCTCCGCGAGCACGCGTGCAAGGCCGAGCTGGCCCATCTTCGCGGCGGTGTAGCTCGCACACTCGGTGAACGCTTCGTTCACCACGTGCGAGCCGATCATCACGATATGGCCTTTGCGCCGCGGCTGCATCCGGCGGAGCGCCTCGCGCGCACAGGTCAGCGTGCCGATCACGTGGACCTCGAGCATCTCGCGGAGCTCGGCGACCGATGCGTTCACGATCGGGCCGAACGTGCCGACCCCCGCCGCACACACCACGAGATCGAGCTCGGGCAGCTCGCCGAACCGCTGCCTGACCTCGGCTTCGTCGGCGACGTCGAGATGCGCGAGGCTGACCTCGCCGAGGTTCGGGACCTTGACCGGCGCGTCGCCATGGGGACCACCATCGCGCAAGCGCCGGCTGCACGCCAGCACCCCGGCACCCTCGGCGGCGAGGGCGCGCGCACACGCCGCTCCAATGCCACTCGAACCGCCGGTGACGAGCGCGAACGCGCCGAGCAAACGCTTCATGCCCGACGGTACTACGCGGTGATGCTGACGTCAGGAACGATGATCGCCGACCGGACCGGGGTCGGGGCTCGCGAGTAACCGGTCATCGCGAGCCACGGACCGAGCTCTTCGCGCGCGCGCACCGCCATGCGCTCCTTCTTGTGATCCTTGCGAGCGTCACCGAGCGGCGGTAACAGGCCGTAGTTCACGTTCGTCGGGCCGTACTTGTAGCTCGGCTCGCGCGCCGCGGTGACGTGGGTGTAGAGCGCGCCGAGCATCGTGGTCGGCGGCGGTGGTGCGAGCTCGCGGCCGAACAGCTCGCTCGCCAGCAACCACGCGACGACCAGGCCCATCGCGCACGATTCGATGTAGCCCTCGACGCCGGTGAGCAGCCCGGCAAACCGAATATTTGGACGCGTCTTCAATTCGAACCGCGCACCGAGCCGCGCCGGCGCATCGATATACGTGTTGCGATGAATCGATCCAAACCGGAGGAACTCCGCGCGTTCGAGCCCTGGAATCAGCCGGAAGATCCGCTGCTGTTCCGGATACGCGAGCCGGGTCTGAAACCCGACCAGGTTGTATGCGGTGCGGTAGCGGTTCTCCGGCCGCAGCTGGACGACCGCCCACGGCCGACGCCCGGTTTTCGGATCGCGCAACCCGATCGGACGCATGGGGCCGAACCGCAACGTCTCGGGGCCGCGTTCGGCCATCACCTCGATCGGCATGCAGCTCTCGAAGTAACGCGGCTCCTCGAAATCGTGCGGCAGGATCTTCCGGCCGGCGTTCACTTCCGTGATGAACGAGTCATACTCCGCGCGCTCCAGCGGGCAGTTGACATAGTCGCCGACGCCGGTATCGCCACCCGCGGCGCGCAGCTCGTCGGTCTCTTCACGGGTCTTGCGCTCCGGCGAGCTCGCATCGCGATCCCAGCGCGACTGGCGAAACGCGCGATCCCAATCGATCGAATCCGCGGCCACGATCGGCGCGATCGCATCATAGAAGTACATCCGGTCGCCGCCGAGCTCGCGCATGATGACGCGCCCGAGCTCGCCTTCGGTCAGCGGGCCCGTCGCCACGATCACAGGATGATCGGGCAGCTCGTCGAGCCGCCGCCGTTCGATCCGGATCCGCGGATGCAGCGCCAGCTTGCGCGTGACCGCCCGTGCGAACCCGAACCGTTCGACCGCGAGCGCCTGCCCCGCCGGCACGCGGTGCTGATCGGCACACGCGATCACGAGCGACTCGCAACGCCGCAGCTCTTCTTTCAACAGCCCCGCCGGTGCGACCGGATCGTCGCTGCGTAGCGAATTCGAGCACACGAGCTCGCCGAGCAGCGGGCTCTGATGCGCCGGCGACATCGCGACCGGCTTCATCTCGACCAGCGCGACCCGGAATCCGAGCTCGGCAAGTTGCCACGCAGCCTCGCTACCGGCCATGCCGCCGCCGACGACAGTGACGTCTGTCATTTCCAACAGCCTACCCGATCGCTGTACGCTCGACATGGATGAGGCGGCTCCACTCGGCCGCGGCTGCAGTGCTGGTCGCCTCGGCGTTGCAGCGAGCCGCGCCGACGACGGCGAGCCGGGCGATCACGTGCGCAAGGTTCACCTCGGCATCACCGTCGCGCTCGGCTCCGGGTCCCTCGTCGCGGAGTTCGGCCTCAACTCCCAGCTCTCGCCGACCGGGTGTGACTGGTGCGATCACGGCGCGCGCTTGTCTCGCTCGAGCAGGAACGGCACGAACGCCTGGCTCCCGCGCACCGGTCCAAACACGTTCGCGTCGTAGGTCGTCGCGCTAAACGTCGCCACTGCTCGGGTCTCGCTCGCCCCGCTCCCCCGCTCGCCCCGCTCGCCACGTCGAGCGCGCCCAATCTCGTCGGCGTTAGCCGATCGGGCGACTACGCCGCGTTTTCGCCCTCGGCCTCCTCCGCTCCCTCGCTCTTCCAATCGCACTCCATGCAGCGGAGCATGATGCCGCGCTTGGTCTCTTTCTTGAGCACGAACTTCGCGTTGCAGATCGGACACGGCTGCGGGATGGGTTTTTCCCACGCGACGAAGTCGCACTGCTTCTTTGCCCAGTTCGAGCAGCCGTAGAACGGCTTGCCACGGCGCGAGCGTTTCTCCGCGATGTAGCCACCGCAACCCGGCTTCGGGCACTTCACGCCGAGCGAGATGGGCTTGGTGGTCTTGCAGTCGGGATACCGCGTGCACGCGAGAAACGAACCGAAGCGGCCGCGCTTCACGGTCATCGGCGCGGCGCACGTCTCGCAGACCTCGTCGGTGGTCTGCGGCGGGACCTTCTCCCACGTGCCGTCGAGGTTCTTCACGACTTCCTGGGTGCTACGGCATTCGGGATAACCCTGGCACGCCAAGAACGAACCGTTGCGGCCCCACTTGATGACCATCGGCTTCTCGCACTTGGGACACGTCCACTCGGTCGTGATCTCCTCGCGCTTGACGTCGCGCATCTCGGTCTCGGCCTTTTCGAGCTCGATCTTGAATGGCGCGTAGAACTCGCCGAGCAACTTGCGCCAGTCTTCGGTGCCGTCCTCGACGTGATCGAGGGAGGCTTCCATCTTCGCGGTGAAGTCAGCGCTCACGATCTCGGGGAACGAGACCACCAAGAGGCTGTTCACCAGGATGCCGAGCTCGGTCGGCCAGAAGCGCGCTTCTTTCTTCTCGACGTAGCCACGGTCGACGATCGTCGACATGATCGCGGCGTAGGTCGACGGGCGGCCGATGCCCTTCTCTTCGAGCTCCTTCACGAGGGATGCCTCGGAGAACCGCGGCGGGGGCTGCGTGAAGTGCTGCTCGGGCCGGATGCTCTCGATCTTGATCGGATCGCCGACCTCGACCGCGGGCAGCAACTTGTCGGCAGCGTCCGCGGCTTCGGTCTTGGCGTCGTCGGTCTCGGCGACCTCGTACACCTTGGTGTAGCCCGCGAACTTCATGATCTGACCGTTCGCGCGAATCTGCGCCTGGCCGCGAGCCATATCGATCGTGGTCTGGTCGTAGACCGCCGGCACCATTTGCGAGGCAACGAAACGCTGCCAGATCAGGGTGTAGAGCTTCGTGAGCTCGGGACCTTCGGGATGTGCAGCGAGTGCCGTCGCGACGCGATCCGGGGTCCACTCCATCAGCGTCGGGCGGATCGCTTCGTGGGCGTCCTGTGCGCGCTCCCTGTTGCCGTAGGTGTTCGGCTCGGCTGGCAAGTACTCTGCGCCGTACGTCGCCGTGATGTGCTCGCGCAACGCGGTCATCGCGTCGTCGGAGATACGCGTCGAATCGGTACGCATATAGGTGATGAGGCCGGTCGGACCTTCATCGCCGAGCTCGACGCCTTCGTAGAGCCGCTGCGCGAGTGCCATCGTGCGCTTCGCGGAGTAACGATGCTTGCGCGCGGCATCCTGCTGCAAGCGGCTCGTGATGAATGGTGCCTGCGCCTTCTTGCGGCGCTCCTTCTTCTCGACCGATGCGACGACCGCGTCGCCCGCGGCGAGCTCGACCGCGATCTCGTCAGCTTGCTCCTTGGTCTTGGGTTCGGCGCGCTCGCCTTTCCACTTCCAGATCCGGGCCTCGAAGGGCGGCGGATTGGGCGCGGCGACCGTGAGATCGACTGACCAGTACTCCTCGGGGATGAACGCCTTGATCTCTTCTTCGCGTTCACACACCAGGCGAACCGCGACCGACTGCACGCGACCCGCCGACAGGCCACGCTGGACCTTGTTCCACAGGATCGGGCTGATCTTGTAACCGACGAGGCGGTCCAAGATCCGGCGCGTCTGCTGCGCATTCGTCTTGTTCATATCGATCGCGCGGGGTGCGGCGATCGCGGCGGTGACGCCCTTCTTCGTGATCTCGTTGATGAGGACGCGATGGAGGTTCGAGTTCTCACCCTTGATCTCTTCGGCGATGTGCCATGCGATCGCTTCACCTTCGCGATCCGGATCGGATGCGAGGAACACGGTCTCGACCTCGCGCGCGGCCTTACGAATCTCCGCGAGCACCTTCTTCTTGCCCTCGATCACCTCGTAGACAGGTTCGAACGTGCCGTCCTCGAGGTCGACGCCGATCTTCGATTTCGGCAAATCACGCACGTGACCGACTGACGCCTTCACGATGTAGTTACCGCCGAGGTACTTGTTGATCGTCTTGGCCTTCGCCGGCGATTCCACGACCACGAGCGCGGAGCCCGGCTTCACCTTCTTGGGCTTGCGCGGGACGACGGGCTCCTCCTCTTCTTCGGGCTCGACTTCTTTGGCCGCTTTGCCCTTCTTGCCTTTGACGGGCTTGGCTGCCGGCTTGGCAGGCATAGCTTTGCCCTTCGCTTTCTTGTCGGGCGCCGTCTTCCTATCGGCCCCTGCTTTCGGCTTGGCCTTTGCCTTGGGCGGCACCTTCTTCGCGGCTCTCGCCTTGGGCTTCTCGATCGCCGTTGCGGTCTCGGCCGCCTCCGGCTTCTCGAGCGCTTCGGCGGTCTCGTTCTTCACGCCCTTGGCTGGCTTTTTCTGGTCTTTGCTCACGACAACCTCGCTAACGCGCGTAAAACGACGCGCACCGGCAGGCGAGTCAAGGTCACGATCGCTTCGGTGCTGCGTGCGCCCTGATCGAGCGCCGCACGTACCGCCGCTACTTCCGGTTCGAGCACTTGGACGCGCAGCCGAGGCTCACCTGCTAGCGCCGCATCGACATCATCCTCGTGCTCGACCATGGCCGCACCATCTGCGAGCAGCAGCTCGCAACCACGGCTCCCCGGCCACGCCACGACGATCCGGCCGTAGCGGCGAGCAGCACGTGCCGTCGCCAACGATCCAGACCGCGCATCCGCTTCGATCACGACGACCACATCTGCGAGCGCGGCGATCAGTGGATTGCGCGAGAGAAACGTTCCGCGACGCGGCTGGACGCCGTCTTCGAGGCGGCTGACCAACGCACCGCCCGCTGCGATCACCTGCTCGAACAACGGCGCATGACGCTCGGGGTACGCGACATCGCAACCGCTACCGAGCACGACGGTCGTGCGTGCAACGCCACGTGCTGCGAGCAGACCTCGATGCGCCGCGCCATCGATGCCGAGCGCGCCGCCCGAGACCACGTGGACACCGCGTTCACCGAGATGCCGGGCGAGCGCATGTGCGCGCTCCATCCCGAGACCCGACGCCGCACGCGAGCCGACGATCGCGACCGCCGGTCCTTCGCTCAACGTGCCTCGCACGTAGATGGGATGGCTCCAGGCGAGCGCTTCGAGGCGCTTCGGGAGTGACCCCGGGGGAAGGACGTTCGTGAGCACAGGGGGACAGCAATTAGCCACCTAGCGCATCGCCGTCAAGTCTGCGCGATCTCACTCGTGCATATTCAGCCACTTAGCCGTTCGCCCTACATCTATATAGGTCGCGTAGCCGCCTGCTCGAACGGCCCGGAGCACGAGCCTCGTCGATCAGGGCTTCTGCATCATGACCGTGTCGCCGAGCTCGATCTCCTGGACCGAAACGGTGACCAGACCCACCGAGACCTTGTCGCCAACTTCCACGATCACGATCTGACCGAGAGCGCGCGCGGGGAACCGACGATCGTCCTGCCCTGCCATGCCCTTGGCCTTCGGTGGAATCGCATCGCCACGCCGCACGACGAACATGTGGTTGCCGACTTCGAGGCCGGCCTTCGCACCTTGATCGATGAATACGATCTCGCCTTCGCCGATGATCTGATCGCCTAGCAAGCGCGCGACGATCGAACCCTGGGCATCGACGGTCGGTGCGACCGGCGGCACGCTCTTGTACTGCTTCACGATCGGGCCGACCTTCATGCCGCGCGTGATCTCTTCGTTCGACTGCGTGATGATGCCGCGCGCCCGCTTGTCTTGCTTGACGCTCACGACCTGAAGTTCGCCGAGGATGTGCACGTACGAGCCGAGGTTTTTCACACCGTTGCCCGGCACGTAGATCGTGTACCTCTGGCCGACCTGTGGCGGTTCGTTCGACGGATACGTGAGGTAGACCGAGTCGCCTTCGCCGAGCAATTCCTTCTCGTCGACCGCGCCGTCGATCGTGATCGATTTATCGAGATCCTTCTTCTCGATGAATGCGACCTGCTTGATGCCGACCTGGGTCCGCTTCGACGGAGGCGGCACCCTGTCGATCGGCTTCACGTCGTTGCCCTTCTCGGGCTCCTTGTCGGCGGTGGTTTGGTTCGCGAACACGCCGCGCGGCAACAAACGCACGAGATCGCCGGGGTAGATCCAGTGCGGATTGGTGACCTGCGAGTTGTAGGACCAGATCTTTGGCCACTGCCACGGATCGTTGAAGTAGTACGTGCAGATGTCCCACAGCGTGTCGCCGGTGCGTACGACGTGGAGCTCCGGCACCGGGCCGGCGTGGACGATGTCGCTCTCGTCTCCATTCGAGGCACTACTGGGAATGATGTTGACGTTGCCATCTCCGACGAAATAGCCGCCCGGCGCATCGACGTTCGGGATGCCGCCACCCTCGGAGACCGAGCCATCGGGCTTCACCACGATCACGCTCGGTCGTGGAGCAGCGGCGGGTGCCGGTGCAGGCGCGGCCTGCGAGCCACCGACCGACGGTGAAAGATCGACGGGGGGCTGCGATGCTGTCCCCGACGGATAGACCGGCACCTGTGCGAGCGCTGTCGCGGGCACGAGGCCGAGACCGAACACGATGAGCGTGTGCTTCACGGGGTCTCCAGCTTCTTCGAGGCGAGCGCAGCCGGCTCGGACTTCGGATAGAGATTCACGACTTGTTCCAACACGGCCTTCGCCTTATCGCCCTGGCCGAGCGCTTGATAGCAGTAGCCAACCTTGAGCAGCGCATCGGGGACCTTGTTGCCGCGCGGATACGTCTCGATCGTAGCGCGGAACTCGGTGAGCGCGTGCTGATAGTCCTTCTGGCCGTAGAAGCTCTCACCCAGCCAGTACTGCGCGTTATCGGCGTAGTCGTGGCGCGGATAGGTCTTCAAAAACGAGCGCAGCGCTGTGACGGCTTCGTCGTGCTTGCCCGACTTCACGAGCTCGACGGCGGCACGATAATCGTCCGCCGCGGAATCGCTCGGAGTCAGGTTGTCCGGATCCTTGCGCAGCGTGCGATGCGCGCTGCGCGCACTGATCGGCGGAATCCGGCCGTGCGTGATCTCGATCCGATCGTTCAAGTTCGTAGCGACGGGCGTCAAAGCCTGAGTCGATCGCGCGGCGTACATCGCCGAAAGATCTATTTGCGCGGGCTTGCCGAGCGCGGCGTCGCCTTCGTAGACAATCTCGGTGCCGTCCTCGGCAACCGCGACGACGCGAGCATCTGTCGGACCGATCATCCGAACGGGCGAGAGCACCTCCACGGGCAGCTTCGGCATGTCGCTGATCGGCTGGTTCTCTTTACTCAGCGCGAGCTGATTCTCGAGATCCTTGATCTTGCGATCCTGCGCGCGGCGATCCGCACGAAGCTCGCTGACATCCGTGTTGAGCCGGCGATTGTCAGCGCGCATCGCAGACATCGGAGATGCGCAGCCCCACGAGGTGCCGGCAAGGAAGACGTAGCAAGCGATGCGGTTGGTCACAGCAAAATGATCGTGGCAGGTCGCATGCCACGGACGCAAAAAAACTCGTGTGGCGCCATTGATGTGCTTACATAACCGAGTGAAACGTACTTCTTTGCTCGGCTTGGTCGGGTTCGTTCTGATGATCTGCGCCTGCAAGCACGCTACGAGCGAGAGCGACGTGGTCGCTTATCTGCAAGCGCACCCCGAGGCGCGCAGCCAGATCGCCGACCAGGCCAACGGCACCATCGCCAATGCCACGATCATCAAGCGCGGCGATCAGCCGCTCACGCTGCTCGGCCCCACGCTGAACGTCGGTGATGTCGCGCCCGATGTCACGATCGCGGATCCCAAGCTCTCACCGGTCAAGCTCGGCTCGCTCAGAGGCAAGCTGGTCGTCCTCTCGGTCGTACCTTCGATCGATACGCACGTGTGTGAGAGCCAAACCCATCACGTCTCCGGCTTGATCGATCAGATGCCACCGGGCACCGAGGTCTACACCGTCAGCCGCGACCTGCCCTTCGCGCAGGGACGGTTCCTCGAGGAAGCGCAGACCAAGACCAAGTTCGGCTCCGACTATCACGGCGGCGCTTTCGGGAGCGCATTCGGGATCGAAGTGAAGGAGTCCGGTCTACTCGCGCGCAGCATCTGGGTGATCGGCGCCGACGGCAAGATCGCCTACCGCGAGCTTGTCGCCGATCAGAGCCAGGAGCCCGACTACGACGCGATGATGGCAGCGGTGAACAAGGCTGCTACCTAGTCGCGGCAAGGATCTCTCGCGCACCTTGCGCGATCAGATCCTCCGCGAGCTTTTCGCCGAGCAGCGCGGCTTGATCGATCGTGCCGCCGTACTCGGCGCGCAGGATCTTGGAGCCATCGGGCATGCCACACATGCCGACCAGCCGGATGCCACCATCGGGTCTATCGAGCGTGTGCGCGGCAAGTGGCGTCGAGCAGCTGCCGCCCATCTTTGCCAGGAACGCGCGCTCGGCGGTCACTGCGGCGTGCGCGCGCTCGTCGTGGATCGCCCTCGCGGCGAGCTGGCGCACCATCACATCGGCGCTGCGCGTCTCGATCCCCATCACGCCCTGTGCGACCGCCGGGATGCTCAGCTCGAGCGGGAGCTCCTGCGTGATCCGATCCGCCATGCCGAGCCGCACGAGCCCCGCGGCGGCGAGCACGATCGCGTCGTACATGCCGTCATCGAGCTTCCTGATCCGCGTTGGCACATTGCCGCGCAGCATCTCGATCTTGAGATCTGGACGCCGCGCGAGCAGCTGGCACTGGCGCCGCATGCTCGAGGTACCGATCCGAGCGCCGTGCGGCAACGTCTCGACCGTGACCGGCTCGCGGGCGCACAACGCGTCCCACGGCGTCTCGCGCTTCGACACCGCCGCGATCGAGAGCCCTTCGGCGAGCTCTGGCGGGACATCCTTCATCGAGTGCACCGCGAGGTCGGCATTGCCGTCGAGCAGGGCTTGCTCGATCTCTTTGACGAACAGGCCTTTGCCGCCGACCTTCGCGAGCGGAATGTCCTGGATGAGGTCGCCGGAGGTCTTGATCACCAACAGCTCGACCGCCATCTCGGGCGCGACGGTCGCGAGCCGATCCTTGACGTGATTGGCTTGCCACAATGCGAGCGCGCTACCGCGGGTCGCGATCACCAAACGATCCTGAGTCACGCTTGCACCTCTGGTTCCGTCGACGGTTCTGCCGGTGGTTCTGCCGGTGGTTCTCCCGCGATCTCGCTACGCTCTGGCTCTTCCGAGATCTCGAGTGCGAACAGCTCCGCGAGCACACCCGCACGCACCGCGGCATCGTCGGCACTCGAGCCGCGCAACACCGCAGTCGGCTGATGGAGCAGCTTGTTGACGACGAGCTGGACCGAGCGCTGTAGGAGCTCGCGGTGTTGCTCGCGCGTGAGGTCCTTGCGCGCCAGCTGATCGAGCGCCTTGGAAACCTCGGCATCCGCGATCGCGGCGAACTTCTCGCGCAGTGCGCGGATCGTGGGCACGACGCCCTGCGAGCGCATCCAATGCTCGAACTGCCCTGCTTCGTGCTCGACGATCTTGCCGGCGTGCTCGGCGGCCTTCTGGCGCTCCGCGATGTTCGCGGCCTTGACCTTGTCGAGATCGTCGATGTCGAACAGGTACACGCCATCGACATCCGCGATCTTCGGCTCGGCATCGCGCGGCACGGCGATGTCGATCACCATCATCGGTTTGTATTTGCGCGCCCTCGCGATCCTCTTGAACATCGCCTTGGTGAGGATCGGCTCTCTCGCGCCGGTCGAGCTGATCACGACATCAGCTTCGATCAGCATCTGCTCGAGCTCCGCCCACGGCCGCGCGATCGCTTCGATCTCGTCGGCGAGCGCTTCGGCTTTCTGAGGCGAGCGATTTGTCACCACGATCCGCTGGGCACCGTTCGAATAGAGGTGGCGCGCAGCGAGCGCGCTCATCTTGCCGGCGCCGACCACGAGCACGCTCTTGCCGCTGAGGTCACCGAACACGCGGCCGGCAAGCTCGACCGCCACCGACGACACGTTCGCTGCACCTCGCGCGATCGTGGTCTCGGTCCGCACTCGCTTCGCGACCCCGAAGGCGCGCTCGACCGCGCGCGATAACACCGGGCCCGAGGTGCCGGCGGTGCCCGCGAGCGCGTACGCCTCCTTGAGCTGGCCCAGGATCTGCGCCTCGCCGACGACAAGCGAATCGAGCGACGACGCGACCGAGAACACGTGGCGGATCGCGCCCGGACCGCGATGTTCGTACAACGCATCGCCGACCTCGGCGAGCTTCACGTTGCGGCGTTGTGCGAGGAATGAGCGCACCTTCGCGGTCGCATCGACCTCGCGCTTCGCGACGCCGTAGATCTCGACGCGATTGCAGGTCGAGAGCAGGAGCGCCTCGGTCACCGGCAACTCGCGGGTGAGCGCGACCAGCGTCTCGCCAAGCTCCTCCTCGCGAAATGCCAGCTTCTCGCGCACCGCGACCTTCGCCGTGCGCCAGCTGAGCCCGACAACGAAGAGCTCGCTCACGACCTACTCCACGATCCGGCGAACGAGATAGATGACGAGCACCGCGATCGCCGCCGCAAACCCACCGAGCGTGAGCTTCGCGGCGCGCCGACCGCGCCAACCGTAGATGGCGCGTGCGAGGAGCAGCGTCGCGAAGGCGAACCACGTGACCACCGCGAGCAGATTCTCGACCCGTGCGGGGGTCTGTCCCAACCGAGCGGTCCACATCGCACCGAGGACCAGCGCGATCGTGAAGACCGGAAAGCCGAACCACGCCAGCCGATGCGCGAGCCGATCGAGGGCTTCGAGCGGCGCACCGTGATCCCTGAAGGCGGCGCCTTCGAATTTCTTGCGCTTGAGCGCGCGGTCTTCCGCCAGGTAGATCGCGGAGAGCGCACTCGCAAGCGCGAAGATGCCGACGCCGAGCGTGGCGAGCGAGATGTGAATCCGGCCGAGCGTCGAGAGGTCTTCGTTGCGGTCGCCTGCCGGGGTCAGTCGCGCGAGCACGAGCAGGATCAAGGATACCGGCATCACGACCACACCGCCGAGCGTAAGCCGATACCGCGTGCTCGCGAGCAGGTAGCCACCGGTCAGGATGAAGGCGAGGAATCCGAGCGCTTCGCGCACCGATTCCGCCGGATGCTCGCCGTGTACGCCTCGCCACCCGATGTCGGTGCCGCTCGCGAGCCACGCGATCAGCACGAACATGACCGCATACGGTCGGACCCGGGATTTACCCGCGAGAACGACGAGCAGGAGGGCTGCCGCGATCGCGTAGGCGACCACGGCCACCCAAAACGCGGGACCCGCCGTCATCAAACTGCCGCGTTGCTCGCGCTCATGGAGGCAGCGGCTCCCCGATGAACCCGTCGATGACGTCGTAGGCCATGTCGCCGTAGATCACCGAGCTCATCATCTGCTCGGCTCCCATTTCTTCGAGCTGGGGCTTGGACTTAACTCGTCCGACCAAATCGTGGGGATCCTCGGTCGTGCCGTTGGTGGAGACAAAGCAGACCGCAGGCGTCATCGAAAACGCGCGGTTGAGCTCGGTCAGGGTCATTCGATCGCCTTGCAGCGAGGCGCGTCCTTCCGCAGACCAGGCTTCGAGGCGATCGACCGAAATGAAGAGGCGTGACATTCCTGGGAAGCCGACTGTACCAGCCTCTCGACCTGCTTGCGGTATCGCCTCCCAGGGGTTAACTCTTACGGATGGCCAGCCAGAACATCAAAGAGCTCACGGACGCCAGTTTCGAAGCCGATGTCCTCAAGTCGGACCTCCCGACGCTCGTCGATTTCTGGGCCGTCTGGTGTGGCCCCTGCAAGCAGATCGCCCCCACCGTCGACGCCATCGCCGACCAATACAAAGGCAAGCTCAACGTCGCCAAGATGGACATCGATCACCACCAGATCGTGCCCCAGCAGTACGGCGTCCGATCGATTCCAACCCTGCTGATCTTCAAGGGCGGCAAGGTCGTCGGCCAGCTCGTCGGCGCAGCACCCCGCGCCAAGCTCGAAGCCGAGATCCAGAAGCATATCTAACGTGCGCTCCTGGCTCGCGGTGGTCGCGCTTGCCGCTGGCCTCGGGTGCCAGCGCGACAAGCCAAATGATGTTGGCGATTGCGCCACCGTCGTCGCGCGCGTCCAGGCGGGGATGGAGACGCAGGTCGCCAGGATCGGCTCCGATGCGCGCGCGGTGATCACGACGATGATCCCGGCGATGCAGACCTCCTGCGTCGAGGACAAGTGGCCAACCGACCTCACGCAATGCATCGTCAAGTCGAAGCCGGGCGATGTCGACGCGTTGACCAAGTGCAACGCGATGATGTCCAAGACGCTACAGGACAAGTTGCAGCAGCGCTTGATGGCGTTGCAACCGGCTCCGCGGCGTACCACCACCGGCGCGCCGTCACCGCCCCCCCCGCTCGCGCAGTGATCGTCTGCGACGGTCGTCGACTTCGTGTCCTGACCGGGCGACTTGCTAAGCGAACGTTTCGGCGAACGCGCGGTGATTCGCGCTGATCTCGGAACGCCCGATCACGGCGAACACGACACGCGTGAAGACATTCGCGAATTCACCGGCCAGGAGAGCTTTGAAGATCCGCGCGACCATCACCGGATCGTTCTTGAACACGCCCGCGCCCCAGGCGCCGAGCACGAGCGTTTCGACGCGATGGTGATGCGCGATCGCGAGCACGAACCTCGCGCGACGCGTGAGCACCACCTCGAGCTCTGCCACGGTGGTGCCACGGCCGAGCGCGCCTGCATTCGGAGCCGCGCACGTGATCACCGAGGCCAGCACGGGCACCGCGAGCCACCCGCCATCGTCGTCACGGAAGAACGGTACCCGTGGCGACCACAGCGCGAGATCGAGGTGGAGCAACGATTTCTGGTGCCGGTTGCGCTCGTAATGATTCGAGTGTGTGAGCTGGCACGCATAGAGTGCACTCGATCGCGCGAGCGACTCTTCCTGGGCATGCGCACCGCCCAAGAAATCACCACCGGGGTTTCTCGCCGACGCGAAGTTGAGGCACGCGACGTGGCCCACCGGATCACGCGCGAGCCGGATCATCGCTTCGATCGACGATTCGCTCGTGACCGTGATCGTGGTCGCGGCGGCAGCCACGGGTGGGTCGAACGTGACTTCGTCGAGCTCGTACAGCTCGGTACCGGTCGTCGCGGCTGCGATCGCAGCGCCAAGCTCGACACGTGCCCCCGCGGCGTTGGTGTAGAAGCCTGCTTCACATGCATCCAAGGTCTGCTTCGCGATCTTGATCTTCGAGCCACGTGACCCGCCACCGCTCGCATGCGGGTTCGGCTTCTTGTCCTCGGCGAAGCCGATGTATGCGGGCGGTACGTGATCGATGAGCCACACGCCATTTTGCGAGATCGAGAACGTCATGCCTGCCGCGACCATTTCGGCCGCGCGCACTTCGAGCACGACAGGCTTGCCACGCCGCCCGCCGACCTTCTTCGCCGTTTCGAGATCCGCGGACAGATGAACGTGATGACGCTGGCCCTTCAAGAGACCCTGCACGCGAATGGCCTCTACGAAGCGCTCGACGGTGCCGTGATACAGGACCGCCGGGGGCATCGCCGAGCCGAGCTCGAGCTCGACCGCGACCGTGTGTCCCTGGTTCGCGCGAATCTGCAAGCCATCGGCCGATAACGCGAACCGCTGTTTGTCACTGGTCGCGACGACATCCAGAAGCTCGGCGCGCGTGAACCGCACGTCATGCTTCGCACATGCCTCGAGCAACGCATCGACCGAGGTCCAACCTGCGCGATCGAGCGCAATACCGAAGCTCGCCGGCTGGTGGCGTAGGACGAGAGATAGGAACTTGGAGATCCGGGTAGACACGACACATCCTTCTATTGGTCTCCAGCATGGTCGCGGATCCCCGCGAGACCACTCAGTAGCCGTGCTTGCGCAGCGAGACGTTGGCGACGAGGCCCATCGCGAGGAAGAACGTCACGAGCGAGCTGCCGCCGTACGAGATGAACGGCAGCGTCACGCCGACGACCGGCGCGAGCCCGAGCACCATCGCGACGTTGACCGCGACGTGCCAGAACGTCATCGCGGCAACGCCGATGCAGATCACGGCGCCGATCCGGTCACGTGCCGAGAGCGCGACATTGAGGATCCACACGAGCAGGAATGCGAAGATCGCGAGCAGGAACACCGAGCCGACGAATCCCCACTCCTCGCCCCACACCGAGTACGGAAAATCCGTCCAGTGCTCGGGCACGAAGTTGAACATGTTCTGCGTGCCTTCGAGAAAGCCCTTGCCCCAGACTTTGCCGGAGCCGACCGCGTAGATCGATTGCTGAGTGTGCCAGCAGTTGTTCAACAGGTCGTGATCCATCGCGTGACCCGGGACCGAGTTGCAGTCGATGAACCCGAGGATCCGATCCTTCTGATAGTCGTGCAGCTTCTCCCACAGGATCGGAACGGCAAGTAACGCCGCGGTCGTCATATAGACCATCGGCCACACGCCCGGCATCGCGAGGAAGCCGACCGTGACGACGATCAAGAACAACAACACCGCGGTGCCGAGATCCGGCTGCGCCGCGATCAGCACCATGGGACCGACGAGCGCCACGAACCGCAGCGCGAGCATGCGTGCCGTGTAGTGGGCCTGCTCGCCTTGCGCGAACACGCGCGCGAGCACGAGGATTGTCATCAGCTTGACGAGCTCGCTCGGCTGGATACCCATGCCGCCGATATTGAGCCAGCGATACGTGACGCCGTGGGTATCGCCGCTCGCGGGCCGGCCGGTGAGCCGCGCAAGAATCAACGCCATGAACGCGATGCCGAGGCCGATCCAGGCGAGCCGCACGATCGCGCGATAATCGATCACCGTCACGACGACGAAGCCGATCGCACCGACGATCATCCATTGCACCTGGGTGTCGAACTTCGCGTGATGGCGCACGCCGCGCGTCGCCGAGTAGAGGTTCAACAGGCCGCACCCGCAGAGCGCGAGCATCGTCCCGATCAGAGGCCAATCGACGGCAGCGCGGAACCGGCGCCAGCGCGACATCCCGACGGTGGACCTCGGCAGCTCCAGTCCAAGGCCCTTCGCGCTCATTGACCCAGGTCTCCCTTCGGAACTTCGGCCTTCGGCAGGCGCTTGACGGGCGGCATGTCGTGCGGCGCCGGCGACAGCGGATGGATCTTCGTGAAGTAGCCCTCGATGATCTGCTTCGCGATCGGCCACGCGACCTGACCACCTGCACCACCGTGCTCGGCGAGGACGACGATCGCGATCTCGGGATCCTCGGCCGGAGCCCAGCCCGCGAACCACGCGTGCGCGGCGTTCGGGTTCCAGCGCTCGAGGTCCTTCTCGTCTTCTTGTTTGTGGTGCTTCTTGACCTCCGCGGTGCCGGTCTTACCGAGCACCGTGAGGTTCTCGACGTGACCGTGCTCGAAGGCTGTGCCACCGAGCTGGTTGGTGACGAGGTACATGCCCTTCTTCCAGGTCTCGAGCGCATCCGGCGGGGTCTTCACCGCGTGCGCCACCTTCGGATCGTAGCCGACGATCAGCCGACCATCGTTCGATTCGACGCGTTCGACGATCTGCGGGACATAGAGCGTGCCGTTATTCGCGATCGCGGCGTACGCCATCGCCATCTGGACGACCGTGACCTCGACGTCACCTTGACCGATCGAGGCGTTCGTCGCGTACCCGACCTTGTAGTGACCGTTCACCTCGTACCAGGCCTTGGTGGGGATCCGGCCGGCCGAATCGCCGTTGAGCCCGAGGTTCGTCGGCGAGCCGAAGCCGTACTCGCGCGCGACATCGCCGATTCGATCGATGCCGATGCGTTCCGCGAGTTTCCAGAAGTAGATGTCACAGGAGTGCTGGATCGCGGCGAGCAAATTAATCTTGCCGTGCGTGCCGTGACATCGGAAGTGCGTGCCGGAGAGCTCGTACTCCCCGGTACAGAACATGTTCTCGTCCTCGGCTCCCTGCCCGTCTTCGAGCGCGGCGAACGCGGTCGCGAACTTGAAGATCGAGCCGGGCGGATAGGTCGCGCGCAATGCCTTGTCGATGAACGGCTTGCGCGGATCGCTCATCAGCAGCGTGTACTCGGCCTTCGTGAGGTGGCCGGTCATCGTGTTCGGATCGAACGAGGGCTTGCTGACGATCGCGCGAATCTTGCCGGTCTTGGGCTCGACCACGACGACCGCGGCAGCCGGCGTGTGAGAGACCGCGCGCTCGGCGAGCTTCTGCAGCTCGCTGTCAAGCGTGAGCACGAGGTTCGCACCCGGCACCGGATCGATCACGCGCTCGCCCTGGATCAACGAGGCTGCGGTCTTGTCGTCGAGCCGCGAGCCGCGAGCGTCGACCGCGAACCGCTCGATGCCCTTCTTGCCGCGCAGGTAGTTCTCCCACGCCGATTCGAGCCCGTAGCGACCGACGAGCTCGCTCGGGTCGTACGCCTGCATGCCGTTCTTGTCAGCCTCCTCGGCCGTCATCTGGGTCATGTAGCCGATGAGCGACGCGGCCAGCTCACCTTGCGGGTAGTAGCGATACGGCTCGTGGCGGACCTCGATGCCAGGCAAGCGCGCCCGCGCCTGCTCGACGAGCGCGGCGCGATCGCGACCTTGATCTTCGAGGACAAGGATCGGGTTCTTCGCATCGCGCTTCTTACCGACTTCGAGCCGCGCCGTGATCGTATTGACCTCGTCCTGGCCGAGGCCGAGCATGCGAATGAGCTCCGCGAGCGTCGCGGGCGTCAAGGTCTTCGGCGTCGCGTAGACGTTGAACGCCGGGCGGTTCGCCGCGAGCGGGGCGCCTTTGCGATCGAGGATCTGGCCACGCACCGAGGGCAGGTAGCGCTCCTTCACCACGTTCGAGACCGTACGCTCGTAGTAGCTCTCGCCGCGCACTACTTGGAGCTGCCACAGCCGCCCGACGAGCAAGGCGAACGCGGAGATACCGACGAGCGCGACCCAGCGCAACCGGCGATGCAGCTCGGGCAAGGCGGCGCCATAGCTCGTCCCTTGTGTCACCGAGTTCCGGATCGGCGTGTTGCGGATCATCATGGCGCGAGACCCTCCAGCGCCGCGTCGCGCTCGCGAGCGGTGCGGGCGTACGCCGCATCGATGCGGCGGAACATCCGCCACACGATGGGACCGACCGCGCCGGTCGCGACAGCGACGAGGGCGAGGTTGCGGAGCTCGACCGCCATGCTCGCAGTCGCCACGTGATAGCTGCCGCGTACGATGAACGCGACGAGACCGGCGACGAGTGCAACGAACGCCGAGAACGCGATCGCCATCGTGGTGCCTCGCACGTAGATCCGCTGCTGGATCGCGCGCGCGATCACGCAGGTCAAGCCGAGCACGAGCGCCATCAGCCCGGGCGGCGAGCCCGAGATGAGATCGACGAAGTACCCGAGCAGCACCGAGCCACCGACCGCGGGAGTGACGTTGCGCCGCGCGGTGAGGCCGAGATAAGCGGCTGTGAGCGCGCCGAGATCGGGCACCGCATCGTGGATCGCCCACGGCATCAGCCGCCACACGGCGCCGACGATCACGCACGAGAAGTACGCGACGAGCACGAGGGTGGCGGTCCTCACAGCGGCTTGCCTCCAAACGCGGGCTCGCTGCGCTTCTTGGTCTTCGCGTCGGGATCTGGGGGCGGCGGCGGCGCGAGCAGTACCTCGACCGCACGGACACGCGAGACATCGACCGCGGGCTCGACTTCGACGCGCTGGAACATACCGTCGTCGCGCGAGATCTTCGAGACCTTGCCGACGACGAGCCCGGGCGGAAAGCTCGCGCCGAGACCGCTGGTGACGATCTCGTCACCGATCTCGACCTTCGAGGTCGGGTTGGCCTGCTTCTCGAGCCAGCCGATCGTGCACGCGTACGAGTCCGGCTTGCCGAGACCGGTCAGCATGCCGCGACCACCGGTGCGCGGGATCAACACTTCGATCGAAGAGCTGACATCGCTCATCAACGTGACATCGGCATAACCGCCGTAGACCCGATCGACGCGACCGACCGGGCCGGTACCCGTGATCACCGGCATCCCCGGCGCCACATCACCTTCGCCGCGATCGAGACGGATCCGGATCACACGAAACTGTGGCGACAGCGGCGCGCCGATCACGCGCGCGCCCATCGTATCGGCTGGCGTGCGGCGCTTCACGACCGCGAGGTCTTCGAGCGCCTCGACATCGAACGCCTTGCGCGTCGTCGCGGCGAGTTGCTTGCGCAGCTTGTCGTTCTCGTCGCGGAGCTCGCGGTTCTCGCTCTCGACACCGACGAGCCAGACGTAGTGACTCCACAGGCCGCCGACGCCTTCGACAACCCACGACACACCAGCCTCGAGCGGCGCCGTGATCCGCAAGAACGCGGTGTCCATGCCCGATGCAGTGCCGCGTGCGAGGCTGGCCTTCAACACGAGCGCTGGCAGAAGGACCAGCAGCCCCGCGAGTGACCAATCGACGAGGCGGCGATGCAGCGTCATGACGAATTACCGAAGGGCGATCTCGCGAAGTAGCGACAGCTCGTCAAGGACCTTGCCGGTCCCGAGGACGACTGCCAGCTGCGGGTTCTCGCACACCATCACGGGCAGGCCCGTCTCTTCGCGCAACAGCACGTCGATGTTCTTGAGTTGCGCGCCTCCGCCGGAGAGCACGATGCCCTTGTCGACGATATCGGCCGAGAGCTCGGGCGGCGTGCGCTCGAGGACCGATCGCACGGCATCGACGATCGCGTTGACCGGTTCCTGCAGTGCTTCGCGGATCTCGTCGGAGTTCACCACCAGGGTCTTCGGCACGCCTGCGACGAGGTCACGGCCTTTGACTTCGACGGTGAGGGGCTCTTCGAGCGGATATGCCGAGCCGATTTCCTTCTTGATGATCTCGGCGGTGCGCTCGCCGATCAAGAGGTTGTACTTGCGCTTGATGTACTGGACGATCGCTTCGTCCATCTTGTCGCCGGCGACGCGGATCGACTTCGAGAGCACCACACCCGCGAGCGCGATCACCGCGACCTCGGTCGTGCCGCCGCCGATATCGACGATCATGTTGCCGGTCGGCTCGGTGATCGGCAGGCCACCACCAATCGCGGCCGCCATCGGCTCCTCGATCAAGTAGACCTCGCGCGCGGCGGCCGCGAGCGCCGAGTCACGCACGGCGCGCTTCTCGACCTCGGTGATGCCCGACGGTACGCTGACGACCACGCGCGGACGCACGAGTGTGCGTCGCTGATGCGCCTTCTGAATGAAGTACCGGAGCATCGCTTCGGTGACTTCGAAGTCCGCGATCACCCCATCCTTCATCGGTCGAATGGCGACGATATTGCCCGGCGTCCGGCCGAGCATCTCCTTGGCCTCTTTGCCTACGGCGAGGACCTTCTTGGGGCCCCCACCAGAAGACGCCTGGACCGCCACGACACTGGGTTCGTTCGCGACGATGCCGCGACCCTTGACGTACGTGAGTGTGGTGGCCGTCCCGAGGTCGATGGCCAGGTCGTTGGAAAACATTCCGTAGACCCAATCGAAGAGCATGTTGGTTCCTATGCCCCAGGACACCGGAAGTCCCAAGGGCCGAGCGGGGTTATCACGCGACTTTGTGGATCCGCAAGACAATCCTTTTGAACGCGAAGCAAGGCCGCAGAAGGGGTCTCAACGGGAGTGCAATCGCGTGTAAATCGGTCTAGAACACGGCCCGCATGCTCGAACAAATGCGCAAGAAGGGTGCATCGATTTTCGTGTACCTGATCTTCTGCCTGCTGATCGCTATCTTCGTGATCAACTTCCGGCCGGGTCAGAGTAGGAACGACGACAACGGCTGCCGAGGCACGAGCAACGTGGTGGTGGCGGTCGATGGCGAAGAGGCCACGCAAACGGCCTTCAAGATTGCGTTCTCGAGCCCGTACAACTGGGGTCAACAGAAGCAGAAGGTGCACATCGCCCTCGAGACGCTGATTCGGCGCGAGCTGCTCGCGAGCGAGGCCGAAAAGCGGGGACTGATCGTCACCGACGATCTCGTGCTCGAAGAGATCAAGAAGGGGAACTTCTACTCGGCGACGCCGCCCCCGCCCGCGCAAGCGCTACCGCCCGGCAAGGAGAAGCAGACGCTCACGGTATTCCGCCCGATCCGCAAGATGATCCAGGGTGTGTTCGACGAGAATGGGCTCTGGAACATCAAGGCATTCAACGCGTTCGTCGCGCAGCTCAACATCTCGCGCAACGCGTACATCGAAGAGCAGAAGCGCAGCATCATGGCCTCGATGATGGCCGACATCCTCGAGGGATCGGTGCAGGTCTCGCGCGAGGAAGCGCTGTCGCAATATATCTATGAAGGCACGACCGTCACGTACGACGTGGTCGCGTTCAAGCCCGAGCAGTACCGCTCGCAGATCCGCGCGACGGAGGCCGATGTCGAGCGCTATCTCAAGGACCACGACGCCGAGACGCAGGCTCGTTACAAGGCCGACGAGCGTACCTACAAGGCGACCAAGCCCGCGATCAAGCTGCGCCAGATCTTCATCGCGAAAGCGGTCGACGCGCCGAAGCCCGTCGACGCTCCCAAGCCGGACGGCTCCACCCCCGCCGACAGGAAGGCGCCCGTCACCAAGCCGATCGGCATGCCGATCGAAAATGCGAAGAAGGCGCTCGACGCCGTGAAGGCCGCCGGGAAAGACCAGTTCGTCGGGTCGGCCAAGGAGCTCAACACCGACGACGCGGCGAAGGCAGCCGCTGGCGACATCGGGTGGCACAGCGTCGACAACGCTGCGCTCGGAGACAAAGTTCTGAACGACGCTGTCAAGGCGCTAAAGCCTGGCGAGATGACCGCGGTGCTCGCGACCGACAAGGGCGTATTCCTCCTCATGGTCGACGACAAGCGCGAAGGCAACCTGACGTTCGATCAGGTCAAGCGCGAGCTCGGCTGGGAGATGGCGAAGGACCTGTGGGCGAAGGAAGCGGCGAAGCGCGCTGCGATCGCGGGCCTGGAGGCGGCGAAGGGCAAGAAACTCGACGACGTGTTCGAGAAAGCAAAGCCCGAAGGCGGCGGCGGCGGCATCACGCCGGAGCAACTCCAGCAGCTGCTCGATGATCCGAACACACCCGAGCAGACCAAGGTCCAGATCCGCAACATGCTCAACAGCATGGGCGGCATGCATGGCGCACTCGACGTACCGTCGAAAGACATCCCGGCCGGTTGGTTCGAGGAGCAGGCAGGCGCCACTGGTCCGGCGCCAAAGACTGTTGTGCCTCCGGATCCCGCGCCGACGGGACCGGCGCCGGCCGTGGTCGCGTCGAACGATTTGCTGCCGCCCATCGAGGTCGTGAAGCAGCACACCGAGCGGTACTTCGGCAAAGAGCGCACGGCGCAGATGCCCGGCGTCGGTCAGTCGAAAGAGGCGATCGCGGACGTGTTCGAGAACCTCCAGCCCGGCCAGCTCGGTTCGCGCGTCTACGAGACCGACGGTGGGTTCGTGATCCTCCAGCTCGTCCAGCGTCCGCCGGCTCCGCTCGTCACCGATTTTGACAAGGATGCCGACAAACGCGTCAACGAGCTCCGCCAAGAGCGTGCCGATGCCTTTCTGAATGCCTGGTTGCGCGACCGCTGCCAGACCCTCGCGAAGGCGCAGAAGATCCATCCAAACGCCGAGCTGCTGCTCGAGCGTGACGATGCGGGCAAGGTACTGCCAGTCACGTACCGCCCCTGCATGACGTTCTAGCAGTTGATCTGCTAACTTCGACGCCAGGTGACTGTCGTCGGACCGCCGACCAAACCGGGTCGTTTGCCGTTCACGTTTCACGTCCATGGTGGCGTGGGTCGACTCGCGCTCGTCGACTTGCATGCGGGCCCGCTCCACATCGAACGGCTCGAGCTCGATGTCACCGATCTGAGTACGAACCCGGGCAACACCCGCGCCGAGAAGTACCAGCGCCGTCGAACGCGGCTACGAATGCTCGCGGTCCGTGCGCCGGTCGCCGCGCTCGAGGCGGGTGTCGAGGCGGCGCGGCGGCACCTCGCCGGGCTCGGCATCACGCATGTCGCCACGAAGCTATGCGACGGGTTCGTCGCGGTGCGCGCGCGCGCGGCGGACGGTCTCGCCGCTGCGGATCTCACGTTCCGGATTCAGGTCGCGAACACCGGCACGCATCTCCGCGCACTCGCGAGTCACGTGCGCGTGCACGGCCATCTGCCAACGCCCGGCCCCGCGATCGCGGATCGGATCCTGACCGCGCTCCTCGATGCGACCGACGTGGTCGGAGTGCTCGAGCGCCCGCACGTGCGTGGCCTGTGCGATGTCGAGATCGATCTGATCGGCGCGCTGCTCTGGCACCTGATGCCGCCCGCAGGTTGGCGGTTGCCGGCGATCAGCGAGGTCGAGCTCGCGTCGGTGCGGATTGGCCGCGCTGCAATCGAGATCGCGTTCGGGCCGCCGGGTAGCCGCAACAGCAGCTCGCCGGACGTTCTGCTTGCCGTCCAGCTCGCGGCGGCCCACGACCTCATGCACTCGGCCGACGAGCAGCTGCGGGAAGGTCACATCGAAGAAGCGATGCGCGGTTATCGGACGTTGCTCGCCGCAGGTGGTCCCGATCAACCGTACGTGCTCGAGCGCATCCTCGGGCTCGCGGCGGCCCGCCCGGCGTGGTTCTTCGACGGGCTCGAGCTCGCACGCCAGGCGCTCGGTCGATGGCCGCACTATCCGGCGGCGCACGCCGCGCTCGCTTCGATCACGCTCGCGCAAGGCGATGCGCGCGAAGCCGCGAGCCATCTGTCGCACGTCGCGCAGCTCGCGAGTGCCGAGGGGGACGACGACCAAGCCGCCCTCGCCGCCCTCGCTGGCGCGCGCTTGCTCCGCGTGCTGGAACCGAAAGCGGCGACCCAGCTCTACGAGCTCGCGTTCGAGCACGATCCGAGCTCGACAGAAGCGGCCGATGCCCTCGCGGATCGGCTCGTCGACGAAGCGCGTTGGCCCGAGCTCGTGCGGTTGCTGCGCTCGCGCGCGCAGCAGGCCCAGCACGCGGATCCCGAGCGTGCGGTCCAGCTCCACCTTCGTCTCGCGGACGTGTTCGCACACCAGCTCGCGGATCCGGACAACGCGCACTTCGAGCTCTCGACCGCACGCGCGCTCGCACCCGACGAACCGAGCGTGCACGAGATGACCGCGCGGTTGCTCGGGGCGAGCGATCATCATGCCGCCGCGAACGCGTGGCGCGAGATCGCGCGGCTCGGCGAGGAGCGCGGCGATCATCGAACCGCCGCGCGCGCGCATGCCGTGCTCGGCGCGAACCTCTCGAAGCGCGGCGACCCTGCAGGAGCCGAGGCCGCGTGGCAGCGCTCGCTCGACCTCGATAGCCTGCAGACCGAAGCGATGGCGGGCCTCGCAGCCGCCGCGGCAGAGCGCGGTGATCACGCGACCGCCGCGGATCTCTACGAGCGCATGCGTGGCCTCGGTCTCGCGTCACCCACGATCACCGAGCACGAGCTCGCGCTCGCACGTTCGCTCGTCGCGCTCGGCCGCATAGACGACGCGCGCGGATCGCTGCGCCGCGCGACGCTCGAAGGTGGCGAGACCGCGGCCGAGGCCCACGCGGTGCTCGCGGAGATCGCCGAGGCCACCGCAAATCCAGCGCACGCGGCGGTCGAGCTCGACACCGCGATCAGCTCGTTGGTCGGGCTCGCAACCAACGACTCTGATGATCGAATGTACACGCGGGCTGCCGAGCTCGCGGTCGCTCGCGCTTCGTTGTTCGATCGCATGGGTGATGCAGCGCAAGCGGGCGTCGACTGGGAACGCGCGCACGGTCTCGCCGCGCGCCATGCGCCGTCCATTGCACGGAGCGCCGCAAAGACCATGCTCGCGCGTGCGGCCGAGCCGATCGGAGAGCGGCGCTGGATCGATGCGGTGCTCGCCACGCGGCCTCCTCCGGCCGAACGCGCCTCTCTCCTGATCTCGCGCGCCGAGGTTCGCCGCAAAGAAGCGACGCCCGATCTTGCCGCCGCACTCGCGGATCTACACGAGGCCATCTCGCTCACCGAAGACGAAGACCAAGACGCCGATCCGGCGTCCCGCCGCCGCGCCTACGCGCTCGAAGCCGAGTTACTCGCGAAAAGCGGCGATCCGCGCGCGCGCGCACAGGCGCTCGCGGCGCTCGCGCAGATGGCGGGGAGGCTCGGGTCGAACCAGGAACGCATCGAGAGTGAGACCGCGGCGGCCGCCGCATGGCTCGAAGCCGATGATGCCGCCGCCGCCCTGTCCCACGGCGAGCGCGCCCATGCCCGGCTCGATGCCGCCGTGCCTTCGCACGTGCGGCGCGACGTTTTCGCGATGCTCGGTGAAGCGGCGTGGCGCCAACGGGCCTGGCCAGACGTGATCCGCGCGTATCGCGGGCTCGTCGAGGACCGCCCCGTCGACCCCACGAAGCACGGCACCTATCTCTATCGCCTCGCGGTCGCGGCCGATCGCACCGGTGACGGCGGCCTCGCGATCCAGACCCTGCGCCCTCTCGCCGAGGATGCAGAGCTGTCTCACGCGACCTCGCCGGAGATGCGCGGTCAAGCGCTGCGGTTGTTCGCGGATCTCGCGGAGCGCGCTGGCGATCTCGCGAGCGCGGCCTCGGCGCTCGAGAGCTTCGCGCAGCTCGCGCTCGATTCCTCTCCGAGTGCGCGCGCCGACGCTGTGTATCGCGCCGGCGAGCTATTCCGGCGTGCCGAGCGCGCCGATGATGCAGTTCGCTGCCTCGAGGTGGCGCTGCGGCTCTCCGATACTCATCTGCCGGCTCTCGACGCCCTCGAAGCGCAGTGGCGTGATCGCGGTGACCTCGAGCGCGTGGCGGTGATCCTCGGCCGCAAGGTCGCGGCCACCGCGCGCCATCCGCATCGCCAAGCACCGCTGCTGTCGCGGCTCGCGGATCTGCAACTCGAGCTCGGTCGCCCCGATGTCGCGCTCGCCACGCATCAGCGCGCGCTCGAGGTCGATGCGGCCCACGAGCCTTCCCTGAAGTTCCTCGCCGATCGGAGCAACGCCGAAGCGCCCGCACCAGCCGCGCTGGTCGAGACCGGCGAAGAGAGCACGACCAGCGGTCGGCTCCGCGAAGCGAAGGCCGGCGCGCTCTCGTTGCGCGATGGTGCTCGCCGCGCGCGGGCCGCGGGCCGGATCGGCGATGCGTTCGCCGCGCTCGAGGCCGCGAATCACGTCTCGCCTGGTGATGTCGAGCTCGTGCAAGAGCTCGCGGAGCTCGCGATCGAGCTCGGTGATTACGAAGCGGCCGCGAAGCATCTTGGCGCTCGCGCTGCGTTGTCGGGCGGCGTCAAAAAGGGCGAGGCGCTGCTCGAGCTGGCCGATCTGTTCTACGACCGGCTCGACGACGGGCTGCGCGGTCGCGCCGCCATGCGCGAGGCGGCGAATCACTTCGTCGGCAATCGCCACGACTCGACGCTGCGCTTGCTCGCAAGCGAAGCCGCGACCCATCTCGCGTGGAACGTCGCGACCGAAGCGCTGATCTCGATCCCTCCAACTCGGCGTTCCTCGAGCGACCTCGTGAGCCTCGCGAGCGCGTTCGTGCGCTCGGGCAAGAATGCCGAGGCGATCGCGCTGATCGATGCGGCGACTGGCGCTGGCCAGTTCGACGATGGCGGCGCGTTGCTTGCCGAGCTCCACGCCGAGGTCGCGCGCAAGGCGCAGCTCGCGAAGACATACGACGGGCGTGCACGAGGGGCACGCACCGAGGAAGCCGATTCGCTGCGCGCCGATGCCGCGGCGCTGCTCCGCGCGATCGGTGGCAGCGACGATACGGGTACAGAAAAAGATCTGCTCGCCGCGACGCGCCGACAGAAAGTAGCGCCCGTCATCGAAGAGCTGCCGATGCTCTCGAACGACGGCGACCACGGCGACCGCCGGGAACGCGCCTCGGTCACGATCAGCGGCACTCGCGAGGAAAACTCAGGTGCGGTGCGTGCGGCGGCGGCGTTTGCTGATCGGGATCGGTTGCTCGCTGCACATCGCGCCGAGCCCGATGATCCCGCGATCCTCGCCGCGATCCTCGCGCACCTCGGCGCCGATTCACGCACGAACGACGCAACTGACCTTCGCCGCGCGATCCTCGATCGCGCCGCGCAGCAAGGCCGAGGTCGCGCCCAGGCGATCGCGCTCCACGAGCTCGCGCTGATCGCGCGCGGCGAAGCGCACGATCCGATCCGCGCGACCGCGCTGTGGAACAAGGCGTATCGCGTCGACCCGAGCTACGCGCCGGTGTGGATGCCCTTCGCGGATGCTCTCGCGGGAGCCGATGAGATCGAGCTCGCATGCGAGCTCTACGAACAGATCGCGCATTCGGGCGAGTACGATTCCGCGCGCCGCGCATGCGCTGCCGAGCACGCCGAGGTGCTCGGCCACGACGACTCGGTGGTCTTCGGCGAGATCGGCGGTGCGCCGGTGCCGCCGCTGGAGAGAGCGATCACCGGGGGCGAGCTCGTGCAAGCGCGCCAGCTCGCCGACGAAGACGACCTGCCCGGCGCGATCGTCGCGGCCGAGCGTGTCGCCGCGTCGCATCCCGAGGAGCGCGAGCCGCTCGAGCTACTCGAGACGCTCTACACCGCCTCTGGCGACATCACCGCGGCCTCCGAGGCGATCGGTCGCCAGCTCGTCCTCACCAGCGCGCCGCAGCCGCGCTCCGGCTTGTGGCGCCGGCGCGCGAAGCTCTATCGCTCGGCGCTCGGCCGCGATGCCGAGGCGTATCGCTGCCTCAAAGAGGCGCACGCGTGCTCGCCCGCAGATCCGGAGATCGCGTATCAGCTGCGTACGGCCGCGATGGTGCGTGGCGAATGGGCGCTCGTCGCGTCGCTGCTGTATCGCGAGATCTCCGCCGCTCCGAACCCCCGCGATCACGGTGCCCTGCACATGGAGCTCGCGCTGATCTTTCAGGAGCGGCTCGGCGATCCAGCCCAAGCGCAGGTCAACCTCGAGCAAGCACTCGCCTTCGATCCCACGATTCCCGCTGTGCGCGCGCCGCTCGCAAAGCGCTACGAAGCGACCGGGCGCCGCGGTGAAGCCGCACGGCTCTACGAAGAAGCGGCGTCGACCGCGCGCGCCGCCGACCGGGCCGAGCTCCTCGCGAGCGCAGCCCGCTGCCGCGCGAACATCGAAGTCGTCGACGCCAAGACGTCGCTCGCGACGCGCCTCGACGCCGCCGAGATCGCCGGCGACATCGAAGCCGCGCTCGATCTCGCACACCAGCTGTGGCGCGCCGAGCTCGGCCATCCGGCCGCGTTCCGCGTGCTCGCAAGCAACCATCGGATGTCGGGCGACCTCGCCGCGCTCACCGAGCTCACCACCCTGCGCGTTTCGAAGACGGACGTCGCGACGGAGAAGGCCGCGGCGTGGCTCGACGTCGCGCGTCTTGGCGACGAGCTCGGCAGATACGGCGAATCGGCGCGCGCCTACGACCTCGCCCTGATCGAAGATCCTGGCCACACCGATGCCCTCGATGCGCGTGGCGCCCTGGCGTTCAAGCTCGGAGATTGGCCGACCGCCGATCTCATCTATCGCGATCTCGGACCCGGCGAGAGCGTGCTCGGCGACGAGGAGCTCGCGCTCCGTCGCTCTCTCATTGCCGAGCATCTCGGCCGAGACAGCGACGCGCTCGAGCTCGCTCGCCAAGCGTCCGCCGCGGCTCCGGGTCGCCGCGACCTCCTCGTGCGCATTCAGGAGCTCGCGACTCGCCTCGGCGAAACAGCACTGGCGCTCACCGCGGCGCGGGCGGTTCTCGATCTCGTTCCACTCGACGACGATGAAGCGCTGCTCGCGACTCACTTCGCACTCGTCGATCTCTATCGCACGCTCGGCGATCTCGATTCCGCCGTCCACCAGCTCGACCGCATCGTGCGCTCGCATCCGCACCACGCGTACGCGATCGAGCAGCTCTCCGAGGTCTACATCGCGAAGAACGACTGGCCGACCGCGGCGCGCTATCTCTTCCAGCTGGTGCCCCTCGCGCCTTCTCCGCGCGAGCGCGCCGAGCGCCTCTATCGCCTCGGTGAGGTCGTGCTCCAGCATCTCGGCGATGTCGATCGTGCCGACGACGTGTTCCTACGCGCCTCGGATCTAGATCCGACCCACGTACCCACGCTGCGCCGCTTGCTCGATGTCTATTGGCGCGCCGATGATCCTGCCTCGCTCCACGATGTCAGCTTGCAACTCGCGAGCTCCGGCGCGCTCGCCACGGGCCAGGTCGCCCGCGCGTCGGTCGCCCAGGCCCTGATCGCGGCCGCGCTCGTCGGTGACACCAACCTCGCGGGCAAGCTCGTCGCCGCGCTCGGTGACGAGGCCGCGCTGCGTATCGTCGAAGCACTCGGCGAGCTCGTCGACCGACCCAAGGCCACCGGCGGTCGCCGGTTCGAGCTCAAGAGCTCGGCGACCGCGGTTGCCGAGCTCGGTCGGCGCAACCTGCTCGATCTCACGGCGCTCCGCCAGGCCGCGGCGGGTACGCCGGTCGAATTCGAGCTGGGTTAAATCAGGCGGTTCGCCACGATCCTGCGCGCGTGCGTAATCGGGAACGCGCCTGAGGAAGCTCGTGCGCCATCAAGCGCATGCCGGCGCATGCCGGTATCGAAGATCACGGTGCGCGCAAGGTCTTACGAGCAAGAGGGGCAATCCGGATTCGCGTCGGCAAAGGCAGGCGAGAGCGCGTTACTTGGCCTTCTTCGCGGCGGCCGCGTGGTCAGCCTTCTCCTTGGCCATATCCGCCGCGTGGTCGGCCTTCGCCTTGTCGGCGTCCGCCTTGTTGTCCGCCTTCTGATCCGGCGTCGCGTTGACGTTTTTGCCGGTCTTCTTGGCGTCAGTGACCTTGTCCTTGGTGTCCTTCTTCACGTCCGACGCGGTGTCCTTCGCGTCCTTGTTGGTCTGCGGATCGGCGCTCGCCGTGAGGGTGAGACCGGCGAGGAGGAGACCGCTGATGATGATCTTTGTCATGCCGGTCGGTAGTGCGAAGGGCGTGCCCTCCGGATCGGCCCGGACGGCTAGAACAGGCCGGTCGGAGTGTGCTCTGGAGGCCCCGCGGGGTTATTTGCCTGCCTCGGGACCTACTAATACTCCAGCCGGATATTGACGCTCCTGTAAGCGTGGTTACGTTCGGCGTGTCATGAAAATCGACCAATTGACCGTCAAAGCCCGCGAAGCCCTCGCCGCTTCGCGCGAGGCTGCCATGGCCAAGAACCACGCCGAGGTCGGCGCCGAGCATTTGCTGCTCGCGCTGCTCGACCAAGAAGGTGGCGTCGCCCCCCGCATCCTCACCAAGCTCGGCGCCGACGCCGAGATCGTAAAAGCCGATGTCAACCGCGCACTCGAGAAGCAGCCGCGGGTCCATGGTTCGTCACTCGATATCCAGTTTGGCCGCTCGCTCAAGGACGCCTGGGAAGGCGCTGGCAAGCAGGCCGACGAGATGAAGGACGAGTACATCTCGACCGAGCATTTCCTGCTCTCGCTCTCCGAGGGCAAGACGCCCGCCGGCGAGGCGCTCCGCAATGCCGGAGCGACCAAGGACGCCATCCTCGAGGCGCTCGTCGCCGTGCGCGGCAATCAGCGCGTCACGGATCAGGACCCCGAGGCCAAATACGAGGCGCTCGACCGTTACACGCGCGACCTCACGCGGCTCGCCGATCAGGGCAAGCTCGATCCAGTCATCGGTCGCGATGAAGAGATTCGCCGCACGATCCAGATCCTGTCGCGGCGTACGAAGAACAATCCGGTGCTCGTCGGTGAGGCCGGCGTTGGCAAGACCGCCGTGGTCGAGGGCATCGCGCAGCGCATCTCGCGGGGTGACGTGCCCGAGTCGCTGCGCCACAAGAAGCTGCTCTCGCTCGATCTCGGCTCGCTGATCGCGGGCGCCAAGTTTCGTGGCGAGTTTGAAGAGCGCCTCAAGGCCGTCCTGAAGGAAGTCTCCGAATCACATGGCGAGATCATCATGTTCATCGACGAGATGCATACGCTCGTCGGGACGGGTGCCGCCGAAGGTGGCAACGACGCCGCGAATCTCTTGAAGCCCGCGCTCGCGCGCGGCGAGATTCGCTGCATCGGTGCGACCACGCTCGACGAGTATCGCAAGCACATCGAGAAGGACAAGGCGCTCGAGCGGCGGTTCCAGCCGGTGATGATCGAGGAGCCTTCAGTCGAGGATACGATCGCGATCCTTCGCGGCATAAAAGAGAAGTACGAAGTCCATCACGGCATTCGGATCCGCGACGGCGCGCTCGTCGCGGCGGCAAAGTTATCGTCGCGCTACATCCCTTCGCGCCAGCTCCCGGACAAGGCGATCGACCTCGTCGACGAGGCCGCCTCGCGGCTCAAGATGGAGATTGAATCCACGCCAACGCCGATCGACGATCTCGATCGCCAGATCATCGTGCTCGAAGTCGAGCGCGCGGCGCTCGAGCGCGAAAACGATCGTCGCTCGAAGCAGCGGCTGCCCGAGGTCGTGCGCGAGATCGCAGGGCTCAAGGAGCAGTCCGATGCGATGAAGGCGCAGTGGCAGTCCGAGCGCGAGCTGATCAAGAACCTCCGCGATACCAAGGAGAAACTCGAGAAGGCCAAGACCGATGTCGAAGCCGCGCAGCGCATCGGCGATTTCGCCAAGGCGTCCGAGCTTCGCTTCGGCACGTTGCCGTCGCTCGAGAAGCAGATCGCCGACGAGACCGTGAAGGTCGACGCGATCCGTTCGAAGGGCGGCTTCCTGCGGGAAGAGGTCACCGAAGACGACATTGCGGGAGTCGTGTCCAAGTGGACCGGTATCCCAATCGACAAGATGATCGAAGGCGAAGCCGAAAAGCTCGGTTCGATGGAGGAGCGCCTGCGCGCTCGCGTGATCGGTCAGGAGACGCCGGTCGCGGCCGTCGCGGCCGCGATCCGGCGCGCGCGTGCTGGCTTGAAGGATCCAAATCGCCCGATCGGCAGCTTCTTGTTCCTCGGGCCCACGGGCGTCGGCAAGACCGAGCTCGCGCGTGCGCTCGCCGAGTTCCTGTTCGACGACGACACCAACCTCGTCCGCATCGACATGTCGGAGTACCAGGAGAAGCACTCCGTCTCGCGACTGGTCGGGGCGCCCCCGGGCTACGTCGGTTACGACCAAGGCGGTCAGCTCACCGAAGCGGTGCGCCGCCATCCGTACAGCGTCGTCCTGCTCGACGAGATGGAGAAGGCACATCCCGACGTCTGGAGCGTGTTGCTCCAGGTCCTCGACGATGGCCGATTGACCGACGGCCAGGGCCGCACGATCGACTTCAAGAACACCGTCGTCATCATGACCAGCAACGCGGGCAGCCAGCACTTGCTCAAGATGACCAAGGCCAACCGCACCGAGGTCGAAGCGGCCGCGATGCGCGAGCTCCAGACCATCTTTCGGCCAGAGCTGCTCAACCGGATCGACGAGATCATCTTCTTCGAGCCGCTCTCCGAGGGTGACCTCGGCCAGATCGTCAAGATCCAGGTCAAGCGGTTCGAGAAGCTGCTCGCCGACCGCCAGCTCGGGTTCCACCTCTCCGACCAGGCGGTCGCGCGGGTCGCCGAGGCGGGGTACGATCCGATCTACGGGGCGCGGCCGCTCAAGCGCGCCCTGCAGAAGCTCGTGATCGATCCTCTCGCCCTCCGCCTCATCGCTGGTGACTTCCAACCCGGTGACGTCATCGAAGCCGACGTGGATGGCAATCAGATCACGTTCCGGCGCAACGAGTCGCTGCGACACGAGCCGCGGGACAAGGTCGCCTGATGCCCCAGCAGATCGATTTCGATCCGAACCTTGATTTCTACAAGGCGCTCGGCGTCGCCAAAGATGCGAGCCCCGATGACATCAAGAAGCAGTATCGGAAGCTCGCAAAGCAGTACCACCCGGATTCGACGGGCGGCGACAAAGCCAAGGAGACCCGGTTCAAGGAGGTCTCGAACGCCTACGACGTCCTCGGGGATACAAAGAAGAAGCAGCTCTACGACGATATCCGCTCGAGCGGCGGCATGCGGGGCCGCGGACCCGGAGCCACCAGCTACACCTACGAGGCGTCGAATGGCACGGGCCCCGGCGTGTTCGATCTGAATGAACTGTTCGGTCAGTTCTTCAGCCAGGCTCAGCCAGGCCCACCTCGCGCGGGCGCCGGTCCGCGGCGTGCGCGCGGGATGGACGATTTCGAGGAAGCGTACCGGGCACAACAACCGCGCCCGTCCGGCGAAGAAACGGCTCCTCAGCAAAAAAAAGCGAGCGACGGCTCGACGATCGAGGTCCGTGGTAGCGACGTCCACTCCGACGTGCGAATTCCGTTCGATCGGGCGATCCTTGGGACCGTCGCCAGCGTCCCGACGATCGAGGGCAAGGTCGAAGTCAAGATCCCGCCCGGGACGGCGAGCGGCAAGCGGCTCCGGCTCAAAGGCAAGGGCCTCCCGGATCGCTCCGGAGCACCGGGCCACCACTACGTCACCGTACAAATCGACGTTCCGGGCGACCTCGACGACGAAGCCAAAAAACTGCTCGTCCAGCTCGTTCAGAGGCTGCGTAAACACAAGCCGAACGACTGATCTGGCGTAGACTGCCCCCGAGAGGTTCGATGAGCAAGCACACCGAAACTGCTGGTCAATATCCCGTTATCCCGCTCCGCACCGAGGTGCAGTTGCCCGGTCATGTCGGGCCCCTGGAAATCGGCCGTGAAGCATCGGTGCGCGCGATCGAAGCCGCGACTCGCGATGACAATTTGATCGTCATCATCCCGCAGAAGAATCCGGCGGTCCGCGACCCGGGGCAACGCGACCTTCACGAGGTCGGTGTGCGCGCCGAGATCGTGCAAGTGGTCAAGCACTCGCCCGGTCGCTTCACGTGCGTGATGCGGTTCCTCGAGCGCGTGCACATCGATGCACTCGTCGCATCGGAGCCGTTCCTCGTTGCATCGGTATCGCCGCTCCAGCCCACGAGTGTGGCAACCGCGGACGCGTTGATCACCACGACCGCGAAGGTCCGCGATTTTCTCACCGCCGTCGTCACCGACGCGCAGGCGAAGGAGAACCGCAGCGACAAAGACAAAGATTCGTCGCCCAGGGGCGAGCTCACGCGCGCGCAGGTGCAAGCCATTGTCGATCCCGACAAGCTCGTCGATGCGGCGGTGCCGTACCTCGAGCTCGAGCGCGACGATTTGACCACGCTGCTCGTCGAGACCGATACGATGAAGCGGCTCGAGCGCATCATCCCGTCGCTCGAGCGCCAGGCCACCGTGCTCCGCCTCAAAGCGGATATCGGCGCGGAGCTCGAAGGCCAGTCGAGCCGCACCCATCGCGAGCGCGTCCTCCGCGATCGCCTGCGCCAGATCCAAGAGGAACTCGGCGAGCAGGACGACAACGCCGAGATCGACGACCTGCGCAAGAAGATCGAAGACAGCAAGATGTCGGACGATGTTCGCGCGGTTGCCAAGAAGCAGCTGTCGCGCATGAGCCAGATGGCGTCGAGCTCACCCGAGTACAACATCGCGCGCACCTACGTCGAGAACCTGCTCGAGATCCCGTGGAACGTCGTCACCGAGGATCGCCTCGATGTTTCGGCCGCTCGTGTGATCCTCGAGGCCGAGCATTCGGGCCTGGAGAAGGTCAAGCGCCGCATCCTCGAGTTCCTCGCCGTCCGCAAGCTCGCTCCCAACAAGCACGGTCCGATCCTGCTCCTCGTTGGTCCTCCGGGCGTCGGTAAGACCTCGCTCGGCAAGTCGATCGCGAGCTCGCTCGGTCGCAAGTACGTCCGCATCTCGCTCGGCGGCGTGCGCGACGAAGCCGAGATTCGCGGCCATCGGCGGACATATATCGGCGCCCTGCCCGGTCGCATCGTCGCTGGTCTCAAAAAAGCTGGCTCGATGAACCCGGTGTTCGTGCTCGACGAGATCGACAAGCTCGCCGCCGACATGCGCGGCGATCCGGCTGCGGCCATGCTGGAGGTTCTCGACCCGGAGCAGAACAAGGACTTCGTCGATCACTACGTCGAAGTGCCCGTCGATCTGTCGCGCGTGATGTTCATCTGCACCGCGAACCAGCTCGACACGATCAGCCAGCCGCTCCTCGACCGCATGGAGATGGTCGAGCTGTCGAGCTACACCACCATCGAGAAGATCGAGATTGCCCGCAAGCACTTGTTGCCCAAGCAGCTCGTCGAGCACGGCATCACGAAAGAGCAACTCATCCTCGATGAGGACGCGCTCGCCGATATCGTCAGCAGCTACACCCGCGAAGCCGGCGTGCGTAACCTCGAGCGCGAGCTCGCGGCCGTCTGCCGTGGTGTCGCGGTCAAGGTCGCCGAGGGTACGGAGTCAGTGCACGTCACCAAGCCGATGCTGACCGAGCTGCTCGGCCCGGGTCGTCATCAGTCGGACGTGGCCGAGCGCAAGCCCGAGGTCGGTGTCGTCACCGGTCTCGCGTGGACGCCGGTCGGCGGTGACATCCTGTTCATCGAAGCCCGCGCTTATCCCGGCAAGGGCGAGGTCAAGCTCACCGGTCAGATGGGCGACGTGATGAAGGAGTCCGCCACGGCGGCGTACTCGTGGGTCCGCGCGAACTCTGCGCGGCTCGGCATCGATCACGACAAGATGATGGCCACCGACCTGCACATCCACTTGCCGCAAGGTGCGATCAAGAAGGATGGCCCGTCGGCCGGGGTCGCGCTCGCGACCGCGATCACGTCGGTCTACTCGAAGCGTCCGATCCGCAACGACGTCGCCATCACTGGCGAGGTCGATCTTCGCGGCCACGCGCTTCCTGTCGGTGGCATCAAGGAGAAGGTGATCGCGGCGCACCGCGCGGGTATCAAGATCGTGTTTATGCCGGAGCGCAACTCGAAGGACGTCCTCGATATCCCCGAGGAGATCCGCAACGAGCTCGATATCCGCTTCATGAACAAGGTCGACGATGCCCTCGGCACCGCGCTCTGTGAAGCGCCACCGCAGAGCGAGCCCGAGCCGGTAATTCCGCCGCCGAGCGCGCCGGGTCGCGGGTCGGTTGGCGAACCTCTTCCTTCATAACCAAAAGGTTCCGAGATCGGCCGCGCTTTATCGACAGGCCTTCTAGCGTGGAGGTTTTGCGGTGGTCGGACCAGCACGTGCTGCATCATTCATTGCAACGGCGACCGTGTCTGGATCGATCGCCTGGCTACCGCAGCCACCCCGCAACCTCGCCGACTGGCGACCCTCGTTGCCGCGGTGCTCGACGGCACACTGGGCCGGGCCTCCAATCCCTTGATCCCTCGACAAATCGGCTCTTGTCCAACCCGTCCCGCCTCGGCATACCGGTTGCTCTAGGTCTGACCAGCCATGATGCGAGCCCACACCGTCACCCGCCAGGTTCACAACAAGCGGGACCTCGCGTCCTACTTCGAGTACTCGCAGAGCGGAGTCCAGGTGGTCGAGGACGGGCTCAAGGAGATCGGGTTCGGCGAGTACCTGGTCGAAGAACAGGTGTTGGATCGCTACCAGCTGTTCCGTGCACTTCAGATGCAGGATCGCCTGCAGGGCGTCCGCCTGGGCGAGTGCGCCGCGGCCCTCGGCTACGCGCCGATCAACGCGATCGAGAAGATCTATGCGCGCTTTCTCGAGCTCCAGACCGTCGCTGTTTAGCTAACCAAGGTTTCGGATCACGGCATCGGTGAACGACTTCGTGTTCGCCGTGCCGCCGAGGTCGCCGGTTCGAGTCTCTGGATTCCCGAGCGCCGCCACGACCCCGGCTCGCAGCTTCTTCGCGGCCTCACGCTGGTTCGTGTGATCGAGCATCATCGCGGCCGAGAGCATCAGCCCCGTCGGGTTCGCGATACCTTTGCCGGCGATGTCCGGCGCCGTGCCGTGGACCGCTTCGAACATCGCATGGTTCGAGTAACCGATGTTCGAGGCCGGCGCGACGCCTAGCCCACCGATGAGGCCTGCGGTGAGATCCGAGAGGATATCGCCGAACAGGTTCATCGTGACGATCATGTCGAACCGCTCGGGCTGAGTGACCAGCTTCATCGCCGTCGCGTCGACGATCATGTCGTCGAACTCGATATCCGAGTAATCCTTTGCGATCTCCTTACCGCAGTCGAGGAACAGGCCGTTCGACATCTTCAAGATGTTCGCCTTGTGAACGAGCGTGATCTTCTTGCGAGCATTCGCGCGCGCGTATTCGAACGCGTACTTGATCACGCGCTCGCTACCGAACCGCGTGATGATCGCGATCGACTCCGCGGCGCTGCGGCGGGGATCGACATAGTGCTCGACGCCGGCGTAGAGATCTTCGGTATTCTCGCGAACGATGACCAGGTCGACGTTCGTGTAGCGCGACGGCACGCCGGGAATCGTCTTCGCGGGCCGCACGTTCGCGTACAGATCGAACTGCTGCCGCAGCGTCACGTTCACCGAGCGATAGCCGCCGCCGTTCGGTGTTGCGAGGGGGCCCTTGAGCGCGAGCCCGTTCTTCTTGATCGACTCGATCGTCGCCTGCGGCAACGGATCGCCGTGTTTGGCCACCGCGCCGGCGCCGGCATCGGCACGCTCCCACGCGAACTGCCCACCCGCGGCTTCGACTGCGAGCACGGTTGCGGCAGAAATCTCGGGGCCAATCCCATCGCCTTCGATCAACGTCACGGTCTGCATGGTCATATTCCTACTTCGGTCTCGAACTGGTCGCCTGTCACGCGGGCCGGATAGCTCACCAGACACCCGTCAGATGCCGTATCCAGGCATCCGGTGGTCGTTCGAGAATCACCAGCCATGATGAGGACATACGAGGTGGCCGCGTGCCGCGAAGCTCGCGATCGCGACCGGGCGCGATTTCAGTCGTTTCGGCTATCACCGCCAGCACGTCTCCCGGGGCTAGCTTCGCGACCGGATACCAGGACACGGCGCATCATACGTCACGAGCGCTCGAGATCCGTCGGCTGTGCCTCGGGCGACCCGGCCACCGCGGCGAACTAATCCGCGGTGTCGCTGCCGTCGGTGCCGAGCCCGTAGGTCTTCATCTTCGTGTAGATGCTCGCGCGCGAGATCCCGAGGCGCTTCGCGGCGGACGCGGGATTGCGATCGCTGCGTAGCGCCGCGGCTAGCGCCGCACGCTCGACCGCACGCACCGCGCGATCGGTGAGCTCCTTGAGCCCTTCGCCATCGCCGAGCCGCGAGAGGTCGATCGACGGCATCTCGACGCGTTCGTCCTCGGCCCCGGACTTTGTCGGGGTGCCAGCATCGAGTCCGAGCATCGCGAGATCGTGCGAGCGAATAATCTCGCCATCGCACAGGATCGCGGCGCGCGACAGGACGTTCTCGAGCTCGCGAATATTGCCGGGCCAGCGGTACTGCTGGAGGCGCGCGAGCGCCTTCGCGGTCATCTGCGTGGGATACGGCGCTTCCCTACCCGCGAAGCTCTTCGCGGCACCGCGGCGCTTTGCGAGGATGTGCGCGGCGAGCAGAGGGATGTCTTCCTTGCGCTCGCGAAGCGGTGGCACCTGGATCGGCACGACCGCGAGCCGCCAGTAGAGATCCTCGCGAAACTGGCCGCGGCCGACGAGCTGCTTGAGGTCCTTGTTCGTCGCAGCGACGACGCGGACGTCGATCTGGACCGGGCGATCACCGCCGACCGGCTTGATCTCGCGCTCCTGTAACACGCGCAGCAGCTTGTTCTGCACGCTCGCATCGATGTCGCCGATCTCGTCGAGAAAGATCGTGCCGGCATTCGCCTCGCGGAACAGGCCGCGGCGCGCACGATTCGCGCCGGTGAACGCACCCTTCTCGTGACCGAACAGTTCCGCTTCGATCAAGCTCGGTGTCAGCGCCGAACAATCGAACGCGATGAACGGACCATCGGCGCGCGGCCCGACGCGATGGATCGTGCGCGCGAGCAGCTCCTTGCCGGTACCGCTTTCGCCGACGATCAGGACCGTCGCATCGGACGCGGCGACGCGATCGATCATCTGGAGCAGCTGGCGCATCAGCGCCGATTCTCCGATCACTTCGCCGAGACCACGCGCGCGCTCGACCTCGCCGCGCAACCTGCGGACCTCACGTGCGAGAGCGCCGTGCTGGATCGCGCGATCGACGACCGAGCGGATCGTGACCGCCTCCGCGGATTTGTCGAGCACGTCGAGTGCGCCGGATCGCATCCCCCGGACCGTGAACTCGACCGTGGGTCGCTCGCTCCAAATCACGACCACGGTATCCGGCGCGAACGTGCGTAGTCGATGGAGGAGCGCGAGGGCACCGTCGTCATCATCGCCCAGCGCGGGATCGAGGAGCACGAGGTCGAATGCCGAGCCGGTCACCCGCTCGAGTGCGAGCTGCATCGTGTTCACCGCTTCGACATCGACACCCGGCAAGGCGTCGCGCGCGGCGGCAACGCCGGCGGCCGTTCCGTCGGCAACCAAGACGTGTCGGATGACGTCGGGCAACTGTCCAGAAGTCTAGACGCTGTCTTCGGGTTTGGACAGATGTCTCGGTGACTACACATCCAAGCCATTGATCTTGCTTGTCTTGATGGCTGGACAGACCTGGCGTCACAGTTGCTTTTGTGTGGCGCGGGAGAAACCGATGCGAGACATGATGGAGCACGACGAGACCCGCGCATACGTCAAATCGGTGGCGATGAAGTACGTCCGCAACGAGACCGATGCCGAAGACGTGACCCAAGATGCGCTCCTGCTCGCGTACCGCTACCGCGATTCGTTTCGCGGCGATGCGCGCTACTCGACGTGGCTGTATCGCGTGACCGCGACGGCGGCACTGATGTTCCTGCGCAAGCAACGCCGTACGGCGCGCGAAGTGCCTTCGAGCGGCGCGGTCGATAACGACGGCGCGTCGGTGATCGAGGCGCAGCCTTCGGCGGCGGATCTGCGCGGTGAAGTGATCGCCCGGGCCGAGCTCGTACATGTCGCCGATGCGGTCGCAGCCCTCGGCGTGAAGTATCCCGCGGTGTTCTGGAAGCGCTACGGCGAGGGTCGCACCGAGTCCGAAATCTCGCGCGAGCTCGGCATCTCCGTCGCCGCCGTGAAGACGCGTGCGTTCCGAGGCCGCCAAGCGGCGTTGAAGACCGCCGTTGGCTAGACCCAATTCACGGCGAGCATCGGGTCTGCGTGGCCACGGCGCTTTCAGGTAAGTCCTCGATCCTACACGTGCGCCGAACTGGCCCTGGGTTTGCTCGTGGCGGCCGCCATGAAGGCAGCCAAATTCATTATTCTCGTCGGCGGCATCGTCGGCATCTTGTCGTTCTTTTTCCCGCTGGTCTCGGTCCACCGCGCCGAAGGCACCGTCACCGTCAGCGCGCTGCTGATTATCGAGGGCCTCGACACCGTGTCGGTCGCGGTCGACAGCGAGCACGTCCACACGGTTCGCGATGTCGAGGTTCGCGGCGAAGCGCAGAAGGATTTCGGCGCGATGAAGGGCATCGTGCTCGCGGTGTTCGTGCCGGCCCTGTTGCTCGCGTTGATCGGTGGCATCGCAGTGTGGCGCAAGCGGTTCGGCCGTGGCTCGGCAGCGCTCGCCTTGATTTTCGGGCTGGTCGCCCTCGGCATCGGCGCGGTGCTGACCAACGCCGCCGAGGGCGATGGCGGCATCGCGATCAAGCTGCTGCTGTTGACCGGCGTCGCCGGCTCGCTCGGCGGCTTGATCGGCTTGGTGAAGCCGGAGCGCTTCATCGCGACCGCGACGCAAGCGCCTCGGATGGTCGGCATGGCCGCCTAACTCGGTCATACTGCGGCGTGGCCAAGCAGCAGTACGACGCGCGCACCGACCCCGATGTTCCGAAGGGCATGTCGCTCGATCTGCTGAAGGATCTGCATCTGCTCACGCGGGATGGTCAGCTCAACGCCGATGCGCGCCGCAAGCTCAAGCAGATCCGCCATCTCGTCGGGCTGCTCAAGCCGGCGCTCGACGATTCCCTCGCGCGCCACGAAGCGCCAGCGATCGTCGATTGCGGTGCTGGCAAGAGCTACCTCGGCGCGATGCTGTACGAGCTCGTGATCGGCCCCGCGGGTCGCGGCACGCTCACCGCGGTCGAAGCACGGCCCGAGCTCTCCGAACAAGCCGCGGCACGCGCTGCGAGGTTCGGTCAGGAGCGGTTCAAGGTCGCTACCGGGGAAATCGCGAAGGCCGGCGAGAAGCCAAATCTGGTGACCGCGCTCCACGCGTGCGACACCGCGACCGACGATGCGCTCGTCCTCGCGATCGCACAGGGTGCCGATCACGTCGCCGTGGTGCCGTGCTGCCAGGCCGAAGTCGCACGCCAGCTCGAGCATTCGCGACCCAAAGACGCCGCGGTCGCCGCGCTGTTCGCGCACCCGCTGCATCGCCGCGAGCTCGGCTCGCACTTGACGAACGTCGTGCGTACGCTGTCGCTCGAAGCCCACGGTTACAAGGTCACAGTGACCGAGCTCGTCGGCTGGGAGCACTCGCAGAAGAACGAGCTCATCCTCGGCAAGCGCGTCAATCGGTTCAGCGCTCAAGCCCGTGCGACATTGCGCGACTTGCTCGATCAGTTTGGTATCGAACCGGCGATCGTGCGCGAGCTCGCGGCGCGTGGGCATGATCCGCGCCTCGAGCTGAACTGACCGAGCCGCGCCGATCGGCTACGGTCGAACGGCTGTGGTCGATCGGCTGTGGTCGATCGGCTATGGCCGATCGGCTATGGTCGGTCGGATGTCGCGGTCGCCGGTGGTCTCGTTGGTGGTCTCGTTGGTGGTCTCGCCGAGGTCGGAGCTGCGGCTCGCTCGCGCGACCGCGTGGCTCGCTGCTCGCGAGCCCGGCAACGAGGTGCTCGTCGTCGGCGTGACGGCCGATGCCGCCGGCGAACCTATCCGCGCGGTCGCGGCTCAGCGCGGCTCGGCGTTCGGGATGCACCGCTTCACGCTCGCGAGGCTTGCCGCGGAGCTCGCAAAGCACGAGCTCGTCGAGCGCGACTTGGCGGCGGTCGGTGGGTTGCCGATCGAAGCGTTGTGCGCGCGCGTGATCCAGCGGCTGCGCCGCGAAGGCACGCTCGGCCGGTTCGAGGCGGTGGCGACGCAGCCCGGGTTGCCCCGTGCGCTCGCGCGGACGTTACTCGAGCTCCGCATGGCGGGCGCGTCTCGTGATGCGCATGACCTCGGCCCGGCGCTGCAAGCGCTCGAGCTCGAGCTCGCCGCGGCGAAGCTGGCGGACCGCTCGATCGTCTTCCAGCTCGCGACACATGTCGCCGAGGATCCGGCGCGGCGCGGGTTGTTACTCGGGCTCGAGCTCGCGTTGATCGACATGCCGGTCCACACGGTCGTCGAGCAGCGGCTGATCGCGGCGCTCGTCGCGCGTGCGCCCGCGGCGTTCGCGACGGCAGCGACAGCCGACGATCGATCGATCGCGATGCTCGTGGCTGCGCTCGGTTGCACTCCCGAGGTGATCGCGGTCGATCCGGCCGCGAGCTCGCTCGCGCGCGTGCAAGCGCACTTGTTCGCGCCGCAAAAACAACGCGCCGAGCTCGATACGAGTATCGAGTTCTTTTCGGCACCCGGCGAAAGCCGCGAGGCCGTCGAGATCGCGAGGCGCGTGCTGCACGCGGCGGAAGCCGGCATGCCCTTCGATCGCATGGCGGTGCTGTTGCGATCGCCCGAGGCGTATCGCGTGCACCTCGAGGAGGCCTTGGCGCGCGCGCAGATTCCGGTCTACTTCGCGCAAGGCACGCGCTTGCCCGATCCGACCGGGCGCGCGTTCCTCGCGCTGCTAGCCTGTGCGGCCGAGGACCTCTCGGCGACGCGGTTCGCGGAGTATGTCTCGCTCGGCGAGGTGCCGCACGCGGAGGTACCACCAGCGGCGGTGCCGAGTCGTGATCGCTGGGTGCCGCCCGACGAGGAGTTACTCCCGACCGCACTCGCGGCAGCGAACGAGCTGGACACTCCGAGCGTCGATGCACTGCTCGCCGCGCTCGGCCTCGCGCCACCAGTGGCGGAGGTCGCGACCGCGATCGACGCGCACGACCACGCACCGCTCGGTGAGGTGTTCGCACCGTGGCGGTGGGAGCAGTTGCTTGTCGATGCGGCAGTGATCGGCGGGCTCGATCGCTGGGAGCGTCGGCTCGCAGGACTCGAAGCGCAGCTCGCGCTCGACGATGGCGAGCCGCGGAAGGAGCGGCGCGACCGCATCGGTCGCGATCTGCAGCAGCTCCGCAGGTTCGCGCTGCCGTTGATCCACGAGCTCGCGGCGCTGCCTGCCGAAGCCACGTGGGGCGGCTGGATCGATCTGCTCGGCGCGCTCGCGACCCGCGCGTTGCGCCAGCCAGAGCGCGTGCTGAGCGTGCTCGCGACGCTCGTGCCGATGGCGGAGGTCGGGCCGATCAGCTTGCGCGAAGTCCAGCTCGTTCTCGGTCAGCGGCTCGCGGAGCTGGTCGTGCGACCGAGCAGCTCGCGCTACGGCACGCTGCTCGTCGCGCCGATCGATGAAGCGCGCGGTCGGTCATTCGATCTCGTGTTCGTGCCCGGGCTCGCCGAACGCATGTTTCCGCAGAAGCTCGCCGAAGACCCGTTGTTACTCGATGCCGAGCGCGCGCTGCTCGAGCTCGTGCTCGAGAACCGCGACGATCGGCTCGCCGACGAGCGCCTAGCGCTCCGGCTCGCGATCGGTGCAGCGAACGATCGGCTCGTCCTGTCGTATCCGCGCCTCGATCTCGAACAAGGTCGACCGAGGGTGCCTTCGTTCTATGGGCTCGAGGTACTCGAGGCGGCTGAAGGCACGCTGCCCGGCTTCGACGAGCTCGGGCGGCGCGCGAACGTCACGGGTGCGGCGCGCGTGGGCTGGCCGGCACCGAGCGATCCGCGCGATGCCATCGATGAAGCCGAGCACGATCTCGCGCTCCTCGACGAGCTCGTGCGCCCGCATCCCGGGCGCACCGCGCCGATGGGGGCCGCCAACTACCTCTTGCACGCGAACCCACACCTCGCACGCGCGCTGCGTTCGCGATCGCGGCGCTGGGATGTCAGATCGTGGAAGCCCGCTGACGGCTTCATCGTGTCGACACCAGAGGCACGCACGGCGCTGGCGGCGCATGCGCCTTCCGCGCGCTCGTTCTCGCCAACGGCACTCGAACAGTTCGCGGCGTGCCCGTATAAGTTCGTTCTGCGCACGATCGTTCGGCTCGAGGCCCGCGCGACCCCGGCGCCGATCGAGACGCTCGGCCCGCTCGAGCGCGGATCGCTCGTTCACGAGGTCCAGTTCGAGCTCCTCGGCGAGCTTCGCGGTGCCGGCCTCCTCCCGTTGACCGGGGCGAAGCTCGCCGACGCGCGCGACCGGCTCGACACCACGCTCGATCGCGTCGCGGCGCGCTACTACGACGACCTCTTCCCCGCGATCGAACGCGTGTGGAGCGATGGCATCTCGTCGATCCGTGCGGATCTGCGCGAGTGGTTGCGCCGCATGGTCGACGATCCGCTCTGGGTCCCTGCGCGGTTCGAGCTCGCGTTCGGCCTCGCCACCCAGGTCGGGCGCGATCCGGCGAGCAGCGACGATCCGGTCACCACGCCGATCGGCCTCACGCTACGCGGCTCGATCGACCTCGTCGAGCAGGGCCCGAACGGATTGGTTCGTGCGACCGACTACAAGACCGGCAAGGCGAAGGTCGCGCCTGGCTCGGTGATCAGCGGTGGCACGAGTCTCCAGCCGATCCTCTACGCACTCGTGCTCGAGGCCTTGCTGCCCGCCGCGAACGTCGCCGGTGGCCGGCTTTACTACTGCACGACGCGTGGTGACTTCCAGGACATGATGGTGCCCCTCGACGATGCCGCGCGCGAAGCCGGCCGTGCCCTCGCCTCGACGCTCGGTCACCACTTCGAACGCGGCTTCTTTCCGGCCGCACCGAACCACAAGGAGTGCACGTACTGCGACTACCGCCGCGTGTGCGGGCCGTACGAGGAGCAGCGTGCGAAGCGCAAGCAGACCGAACCGCTCGTCCAGCTCGAGAAGCTGAGGGCGCGACCATGACCTTCGGCGATGCCGCGGCGCGCGAAGCGATCCGCCACGACCTCGGTACGACGCTCGTCATCGAGGCCGCGGCGGGCACGGGCAAGACGACCGAGATGATCGCGCGGATCATCGGGGTGATCGCGACCGGTGCGACGCGGCTCGAACAGATCGTCACGGTCACGTTCACCGAAAAGGCCGCCGGGGAGATGAAGTTGCGGCTGCGCACCGAGCTCGAGCGCGCACGCCAGGCCGCGAGCGGAGAGGAGCGCCACCGGCTCGAGGTCGCGCTGGGCGAGCTCGAAGTGGCGAGGATCGGATCGATCCATTCATTCTGCTCGGACCTCCTGCGCGAGCGACCGATCGAAGCGCGCATCGATCCCCTGTTCGAGATCGCGGCTGACGATGAATCGGATCGGATCTACAACGAGGCGTTCGATCGATGGTTGCAGAGGGCACTCGATGCGCCGAGTGAAGGCGTGCGCCGGATGTTGCGCCGGAAGGAGCCGACCGCGCAACTGCGTCGTGCCGGTCGCTCGCTGATCGATCGCCGTGACTTCACAGGCGAATGGCGCCGCGATCCGTTCGATCGCGACCGTGCGATCGATCAGCTCCTCCACGACCTCGCCGCGTTCGCCGCGCTCGCCGATCGCGCTGACGATCCGAAGGATCGAGTACAGCTCCTCTGCTCGAAGCTCGATCGCTGGTTCGCCGAGCTCGCTCGGCGCGAAGCCGTGCGCGAGCGCGATCACGACGGGCTCGAGGCCGAGCTTGCCGAGCTCAAAAGATTCTGGGAGTGGAAATCGAACGGTCGCTCGCAGTATTACGGCGCGGGTCTGCTGCGCATCGACGTGCTCGCGCAACGCGATGCGGTCCACGTGCAGCTCGAAGGTTTCTTGCGCGCAGCGGATGCCGACCTCGCAGCGCGCCTGCACGGCGAGCTCGCGCCACTCGTCATCGCGTACGAACATCACAAGGAGCGTTCGGGGCAACTCGATTTCCTCGACCTGCTCGCGCGTGCCAGGGACCTCTTGCGCGACGACCCACGGGTGCGCCGCGAGATGCAGGAGCGGTTCAGCCACTTCTTCGTGGACGAGTTCCAGGATACCGATCCACTGCAGGTCGAGATCCTGATGTTGCTGTGCGCCGACGAGCCCGCCTCCTCGAATCCGGCGACGATCCGCGTCAAGCCCGGCAAGCTGTTCGTGGTCGGCGATCCGAAGCAAGCGATCTATCGATTCCGGCGCGCCGATATCTTGCTGTACGAGAGTGTCAAGCAGCGCCTGATCGGCGATGGCGCACGGCTGCTCTACCTCACGACGAGCTTCCGCGCGGTGCCCGCGCTCCAGGCCGCGATCAATGCGGCGTTCGCACCCGTGATGCGTGGCGATGGTCAAGCCACGTACGTGCCGCTCGAAGGTGCGCGTCCCGATGCCACGCATCAACCTGCCCTGGTCGCGCTACCAGTGCCCGAGCCCTACGGTACGTGGAACGTCGCCGCATACGCGATCGAAGAATCCTATCCCGATGCGGTCGCGGCCTACGTGGATCATCTTGTAGCGCACAGCGGCTGGACCATTACCGAGCGCGGCGGCGACGAGCGGGTTCCAATCGCAGCGCGTCACATCTGCCTGATGTTTCGCCGGTTTCAGAGCTTTGGTCGCGACCTCACGCGCGGATACGTGCGTGGCCTGGAGGCGCGCGGCATCCCGCACTGCCTCATGGGTGGGCGTTCGTTCCACGAGCGCGAAGAGATCGAGGCCGTTCGCAACGTCCTCGGTGCGATCGAGTGGCCGAGTGACGAGTACTCGGTCTATGCCACGCTCAAGGGCCCATTCTTCGCGTTTCACGACGAGGACCTCATCGCATTCCGTCACGTGCACGCGCGCCTGCATCCCCTCGCGTGGCGAGATCCGGCAAAGCGCGCTGCGCTCGGCGAGCTCGCGCGCGACGATCTCGCGGCGACCTCGGGCTCGGCCTCCGCGGCCGCGATCGCCGATGCGCTCGCGATCCTCGCGGAGCTCCACAGCAAGCGCAACCGTCGTCCGATCGCCGACACGCTCGCGCGCCTGCTCGCGACCACGCGCGCTCACGCCGGTCTCGCGATCTGGCCGGCCGGCGAACAAGCGCTCGCGAACGTGTTCCGGATCATGGATCTCGCGCGCCGGTTCGAGGCCGGTGGCGCCACCTCGTTCCGCGCGTTCGTCGATCGGCTCGAAAGCGATGCTGATCGCGGTCGCCAACCCGACGCACCGGTGGTCGAAGACGGTACCGAAGGCGTCCGGATCATGACCGTACATGCGGCCAAGGGCCTCGAGTTCCCGGTCGTGATCCTGTGCGATCCGACCGCGCAGCTCAGCTCCGATCGGCCGTCGCACTACATCGATGCCGAGCGCGAGGTCTGGCTCGAGGCGCTCGCGGGGTGCGTGCCGAGCGAGCTCCGCGAGCACGAAGCAGAAGTTCTGCGTCACGATCGCGAAGAAGGCGAGCGCCTCGCGTACGTCGCGGTCACGCGAGCCCGCGATCTGCTCGTCGTGCCCGTCGTCGGCGATGAAGAGCGCGAGGGCTGGCTCCAGGCGCTCGACCCGGTCGTGTTCCCCGAACCCTTGCGCAAGCGCAAATCGACCACCGCGCCCGCGTGCCCGGCCTTTGGCGAAGACAGCGTCGTGACGCGCTCGCCAAAATCCGATCGCATGCCGACCGATTCCGTCGCGCCCGGGCTGCATCACCCGCGCGCTGGCAGCCACACGGTCGTCTGGTGGGACCCGAATATCCTGACCCTTCACAAGGAGCATGGCGGTGGTGTTCGATATCGCCAGATCCTCCAAGCCGACGAACCCGCCGCGCGCATCACAGCCGAAGCCAGCGAGCGAGCACACGCCGCGTGGCAAGCGCGACGCGCGGACGCCCTGACGAAGGGCAGCAGGCCCAGCGTCGTCGTCCAGACCGTGACCGCCGCAGCGCACGCGACGGTGCTCGCGTGGCTCGGCTCGCCCGCCAGCCGATCCGCATCCGCGATGGCGGGATGGCCGGGCGTACCGGACCTCACGACGCGACCCGACCCGAGCCTGCTCGCCGTGGCCCTCGAGACCGTGCCGAACAAACAAGCAGGTCGCCCGCGCGGGAAGCGATTTGGCACGCTCGTCCACGCGATCCTCGCGACCGTCGATCTGCGCGGCGATGCCGAGCACGTGCGCGCTGTCGGCGTGAATCACGCGCGGCTTGTCGCCGCGACGCCGGACGAGCTCGCAGCCGCGATCGTCGCCGTGCGTGCGGCCCTCGCGCATCCCCTGCTCGTGCGCGCCGCGGCAGCTCACGACCGCGGCGCGCTCCGCCGGGAAGTGCCTGTCGTCGTGCAAACCCCGACCGGCTTGATCGAGGGCGTCGTCGACCTCGCGTTCTCCGAATGCAGCGCGGAGACCGTGACCTGGACGGTCATCGACTTCAAGACCGACGGCGAGCTCAATCACCGCCGGCCGATCTACGAAGCGCAGGTCCGCGAATACGCTAGCGCGATCAGCGCGGCGACGAAGTCACTCGCCAAGCCCGTGCTCTTGGTCGTTTGACCATCTCATCACTGCGGGGTCTTTACCTGCCAGCGCACGACCGGTTCGTCGACGACGAGACTCACGTCCTCGCCCGAGCGCTCACCGGTGCCGATCTCCCACGCATAGATCCGGCCGATGTACACACCGAACTGGCGCGCCTCGAGCGTGAGGCTCCCGGTTGGACACACGGTCGACGCCGAGACCGGTCGTCCATCTTGATCCTCGAGTTCGACCGCCACGCGATGCGGTTCGCCGCAGCTCAGCGGATCCCAGGTCGCCACGATCTTGGCCTGCGGTGGTTCGTTCGGCAGCGGAGCATCGACACAGCCGCCCACGCACGTACCGAACAAGGTCCAGAACACGACCGTCAGCGCGAGCGTGCTGGCGATCCAAACAGGAGGCGAGTCAGCGAGGTTCATGTCGACGGCATTTACAAATCGCGAGCCAGCGCGAAGTACCCGTGATTGCTAGGGCGCTTGTCCGGTACGTCCGCGCCTCGGACGCGCATGTCCAGCGGGCGGACAACCCCGGACAGCGGGGCTCTAGCAACCCGGGGCAGAGATCAGGTCGGCGAGCGACCGCGCGAGCGTGTCGATCGAGTACGGCTTCGCGATGAACGCCTTCACACCCAGCTCGATCAACGCATCGACCTCGTCGGCCATCGTGTGGCCCGACATCGCGAGGACCGGGACATTCGCGACCTCGCGCATCGCGGTGTACGTCGCGCGCCCGCTCATCACCGGCATGACCATGTCGAGCACCACCGCGCGAATCTCGGCGCTCTTGTCGCGCAACGTCGCGATGGCACTCGCGCCGTCACCCGCGGGTACGGCGGTGTACCCGAGCAACTCGACGGCGCGACTGAGCGCGCGCAGCACGATCGGGTCGTCGTCGACGAGCAGCACCATGCCGGTGCCGGTCGGACGGTCGAGCTCGCGCTGCATCCGCGCGGCCGGCTCCGAGCGCCGATTCGCGGTCGTGGCCGGGAGCGTCACGCGCATCGTGGTGCCGCGATTGTCGAGACCATCCGAGATCTCGATCGCGCCACCGTGGCCCTCGACGATGCCGAGCACCGTCGCAAGACCGAGGCCGGTGCCGCGATCTGCGGACTGGTCCTTCGTGGTGAAGTACGGCTCGAACACGCGCTCGCGCAGGTCTTTCGGGATGCCCGGGCCGTTATCCGCGACCTCGAACACCACGAACTGATCGTCGGCGCGCGACCGCACCTCGACCTGACCACCTTCGCCGAGCGCATCGCGCGCGTTGACGACCAGGTTCATGACTACCTGTTCGATCTGCGATCGATCGGCAATCACGGTACCCGAATCGGCGGCCTTGAGATCGAACGTGATCGAGATGTTCGTCAGCGTGCGCGCGAGCAAGTCGCGCATCTCTTCGAGCACGTGATCGATCAACAGCGGCAAAGCCCGGTGCTTGTCGCGGCGGGAGAACCCGAGCAGCGATCGGGTCAGCATCGACGACCGATCGGTGATGTTATCGATCATCTTGAGCGCGGCCTGCTTTTTCGGCTCGGTCTCGCTGGTCGCGAGCTCTGCCGCGATCAACTTGATACCGAAGATCAGGTTATTGAAGTCGTGGGCAATCCCGCCGGCCAGCGTGCCGATCGCCTCGATCCGCTGCGCTCGATGCAGCCGGTGCTCGCTCTCGGCCTTTGCCTGCTCTGCCACGACTTCTTTGGTGATGTCGAAGAAGCAGATCACGACGTGGGTCACGATCTGGTCGGAGCCCATGACCGGCCGCGCGAACGCCCTCACGAATACTCGCACGCCGTCACCGCGATGGATCACGATGTCGTCGGCGATCACGAGCTCGCGAGCGAGCAGCGCCCGCACGAACGGCATCTGGCTTTCGGGATAAGGCAAGCCATCTCGGCCGAAGATGCCGTACGGCTCGGAGTAGCCACCGATCGCGACCTGGCCGAGGCCGGCCTGGCCCATGATCTCGGCAAACCGCGCGTTGGCGTAGATCAACTCACCACCCGGCGCGCGCGCGACCCACAGACCGACCGGTAGGTCGTCTGACAGCCCGTGGATGATTTCCTGATCGCTAGGCGCCCCTCCAGCCGATCGGTACATCGCCCTAGCTCATATCACGAGCACCCGCGACCGAGCTACGATGCAGCGGAACGTGCTTCGCTGGCCCGGCAACTTCGCCCACTCTCTGTACCTCGCGATCGTCCTGATCGTGTTCGGCATGATCTATGGGCTCGCGCGGCTCGGCATCGCGCTGTTCGTGTGGGGCGCGGCACGGCCACGCACGCTCGCCAGGCTCCGCGGGTGGTGGTTGCGCGTCACGATGAGTGCGCTCGGCGCGACGTTCATCAAGATGGGTCAGGTGATGAGCACGCGGCCCGATCTGTTCGCGCCCGAGATCATCGACCAATTGCGCCACCTCCAGGACCACCTGCCGCCGTTCTCGTTCCGTCGCGTCAAAGCGACGATCGAAGCTGACTTCAAAAAGCCGCTCACCGAATTATTCTCCGAGATCGACGAGCAGCCCGTGGCGGCTGCGTCGGTCGCGCAGGTCCATCGCGCACGGCTGAAGGATGGCTGCGAGGTCGCGGTCAAGGTCCTGCGCCCGAACGTACGCCGCCAGGTCACGCGCGACGCGGTGATCTTGATCGGCCTCGCGCGGCTGATCGCGTTACGCCCGCTGTGGCGGCTCAACGATCCGGTCAGCCACACCCGCCATTTCGTCGACGCCATCATCGATCAGACCGACCTCGGCATCGAGGCCGCGAACTACACCCGCTTCAGGCGCAACTTCGCGGGCGACCCGGATGTCTCCTTTCCCGAGGTCTATGAAGAGTTCTGCTCGCCGCGGGTCCTGACCATGGAGTTCGTGCGCGGCGAAAAAATCGATGCCCTGCCCGCCGGCACCCGCGATCCCAAGCTCGCGCAGGTCGTACGCCGCGCGATGTTCAAGATGTGCTTCGAGGATGGCTTCGTGCACGCCGATCTTCACCCCGGCAACATGGTCGTGCGCGATGGCTCGAAGGTCGTGATCTTCGATGTCGGCCTCGCGAAGCAGCTCGGAGACGACGTGCTCGCGCAGTTCATCGACATGTCCAAGTGCATCGCGATGGGCACGCCCGATGACATCGTTCTTCACCTCAAACGCTTCCACAAATATCTTGGCGAGATCGATTGGGCGGCCCTCCGTGTCGATGTCGAGAAGTTCGCGATCGCGTTCCGCGGCAAGGACACCGCGAAGCTCGAGTATGGCGAGCTGTTCGCCGAGATGTTCGTGATCGGCCGCAACCATCACATTCATCCCGTGCCGGACATGATGCTGGTGTTCGTCGCGCTGATCACCGCGCAGGGCATCGGCAAGATGCTCGATCCCGAGCACAACATCTTCTCGACCCTCGCGATGTACTTGATCCCGGTGCTGATGAAGCGCAACGAGCATGTGCCCGACACCGTCGAAGCGAAGAAAGCGGCTGCAGCGATCGCATGAGGGTCGCTGGCTGAGCTCGATCGCGCCCGGCGCATTCGCCGGCGCACCATTTCCCACACGGATCTCGATGTACGGCGAGCAAGGCCACGCGTGGAGCCGCCTGCCCGACGATATCGAGCACGGCTAGCGCACGAGCGGCTTCACGCGGCTCGTCTTGCGACGCCACCAACGCACGCTGCCGAGCGACTTGGCGACCGCCACGAGCGCCTGCCACGTGCCACTGCGCGGCATACCCGAGGTGGGATCGAGGGCGATCATCGCGATGCGCTCGTGGCGATTGCCTTCGACGTCTGGCTGCGTGGGGATGCGCGTCGAGCCTTGCGGTTGCGCAATCGCGTTCTCCGGTGCGTTCGAGCTTTGCGGCGTGCGTGCCAGCGGCGACCAGCGTGGCACCGGCGTATCGATGACGAACGGCGCGCGCATTTTGGTCGCGGGTTGGAGTGGTGCGACGCCGAGAGTGGTCGCGACGCTGCGATTCTGCACCGGCAGCGGCACCGGCAGCGGCACCGGCAGCGGCACCGGCAGCGGCACCGGCAGCGGCACCGGCACGATCGTGTCGTTCGCTGGATTCGCGAGTGGCGGCGTCTCCACGGTGTCCGCCGCACGCGGCGGAATCGTGATCACCCTCAGGGGTGCAACGACCGGATCTTCGATCGGCACGATGCCCGACATCCGCAGGTCGAACACCTGCCTTGCGGGCAGCGAATCGCGCGACACGAGCGCGGGATGTTCTCCACTGGGCGTGGGTGCGTCCTCCCCGAGCGCGAGCGGTTCGTCGTGCGTACCTTCGTCGAACAACGGCGCCATCTGGGTCGTCGGACACATGAGCTCCGCGACTTCGATCCTCGACATCGCGATTTTGTTCGAGCCGGAATCTCTCGCCATGCGGCATTGTCACCAGCTCTGATCGGCTTGGCTAGATGGGGAAAGTGCCGTGGTTATCCGACCCAACGCTGTGTGAGCTCGCTCTTGCGTTAGCTCGCCTCACGCAACCAAGTCCACCGTGCGTTCCAGCTTACACTCGTCGGCACGACCTGCCCCCGATCGGCCAGCTCGCTGTAAGCTCTGCCGGGATGGACGACATCGATAGCGAACGGATCACCGAGCTCGAGATCAAGCTCGTGTATCAGGAGCAGTTGATCCGCGAGCTCGACGCGTTGGTCCGCACGTTCGGCACGAAGCTCGACGAGACGTTGCGCGAGATGAAGACGCTGCGCGAAGGCGTGAAGTCACCGCAGGGTGCGATGGGCCCCGGTAATGACCCGCCCCCGCACTACTAGCTCTTCGTGAAGTCTTGAATCAGCTTGGTCGGCTTCTTCGCGTCGACCTTCACCGCGATCGATTTCTTGATCCCGATCGAGGCGTTCACCAGCATCACCGTGTGGGGACCAGCCGCGACCGCGATCGAACGCTGCGGCGTCGTGAGGTGTGTCGACTTGCCGTCGATGATGATCTCGCAGGGCGGTTTCGCCGAGATCATCAGCATGCCATTGCCCACGGCGGACGCGAGTGCGACTTGCCTCGGCGGAGCCATCGGCGTGTCGAACGACGGCGTCACGATCGCAGCGCTTGCTGCGGAATGATGGTGAGGGTGTGCGACGGGCACAGCGGCAGCCGGCTGACGTGCGGCGGCGGCGGCAGGGTGGAAGGGCGCGGCCGGCGTTGCGGTGTGCGCCGCCAGCTTGGCGAGCGACGGATCGGCATCGAGATCGACCGCGAGCTCGTGCTTCGTCGCGAGATCGATGTGGCGCAGTGTCGTCGCACGACCGGCCACCGCGAGCATGACGTCGTAGCTGTGCAACGGATCGAGCGCGGCGTTGACCGGCGTCGGTCCGAGCACGCTCGGCGCACCGTTGTCGACGAGCGTGACCACCGCGCCGGTCGGCCACGACGTGATCGGGAACGAGGTCAGGTTTGGCTTCGCTGCAAGCGGGGTTGGAGCGATGACCAAGACCGGCTGGGCGACGACCTCGGCGGCGGCTACCTTTGTCGCGATCGGCGATCGGGGCGACGACGACTCCGACGGCGAGTGCATAGCGATGCCGACGATCAGGGCGATCGCGGCAGCAGCCGCACCTGCCGCGACCAGATGGCGCGGCCGCAGCCTGCGTGCACCGGTCTCGGTCCGCTCGAAGTACGTGGTCGGCACGACCTCGCCGTCGACGCGGCGCTCTTCGTAGTCGTCCTCGAACACCCACGCATCGCTGCCATCGAGAGCAGAGATCCTCGGCGCTGCGGTCTCGGGTGCAATCAGCACCGGCGTGGCTCGGGTCCACGCTCGTGAAGAGATACGCGCGGGGGATGCAATCGTCGCCGCCACCGGCGACACGGTCGTTGCGCGGCGCGACGGCAAGGGCAGCGTCGCGCGCACGGGCCACGCCGGAAGATCTGCGACGTCGGCTCCGGGCTGCTTCGTCGGCAGCGGCTCGACTCGGCTCTCGCGCGGCGGGGGAACGAGCTCTTGTCGAACGATCGGCGCGGCCACTTGCGCGGGCGCTTCGACCATCACGCTCGGTGCGTTACCCGTGAGCGTGTGAGTCGCCGACGCGGTCAGCGGAGTGAGCGCGATCATCTTCGCCGCCAGTGGAATCGGCGGCGGCGACGGCATCGAGGCGGGGGCGAGGGGCCTCTCGGGGTTGATCTGCCACGAGGCCATCATCTCGGCGGAGGCACGAGGCGCGACCACGCTGACGATGCCGCTCGACGTTTGCGTGCGCGGCCGAGCGGGCGCTTGCGTTCCACGTGCGGCGCGCCGAGGAATCGGAGGAGGCAACGCCACGCTGCTCAGCCGACCCGCAGAGCGACGAGCAGGGATGGGCGGTGGCGCCGCAGTGAGCGGAGTCAGGTCGTCGACCTTCACGTCGAGCGAAACAGGTCCCGTCTCCAATGACATCTTGTCGGTTAGCTCAACGTTCATGACAGCTCCCCGTGCAGCGATGGCACTTTCGCGAGTGGACCCTGTTTACGCAAGGCTGAACCGTTGGACCCCGATCACGCGCATCGATACTCGTACGTCTCAACCCTGGGTCTCCGAGGAAGATACAGAGCTTCAGATTCACGGTCGAAATGCAGGATGCACTTCACGTGCAGCACTCACGTCGGTCTAACCCACGCCGCATCGTGGCGCGTTCGCCCACCGCTGTTGAAGCGCTCGCATTCGGCTACTGCAACGCGTGGGTCGCGCGGACCTACATGGTCCGCAGCTTGCTTTGTATTTCGACATGCGAGCTCCTCACGTAGCCTACGCGTTGCTCTTCTCGGCGTGCGGTAACCTCTCCTCGAGCGACTCGACCGTGACCCGGACCGAGTACGACGACGTCGCGCAGAACGTCGGCTCCTCGACGGCTTCCAATGGCGGCGACGTTCGGGCGATGGCCGACGTCACCGTGATGGCCGGAGGCACGCTTCCGCTCGGGTTCACCGCAGGCCCAGGTGGCGAGGTGAGCGGCTCGTTGCTCGGGATCGATTACGACTTCCAGCTCGTGTGTCGCAATGGAGATGGCTCCACCCTACCGGTCTGCAACACGACCGCGGACCTCGCCGACGTCTCGATCTCGTGGGGCGGCTCGCTCGCGCTGCCGAACTTCACGACGACGATGGACCGCCATGGCCAGTGGTCACTCGCGAACATCCAGGAGGCGAGCGTGAAGCTCGCCGGTAACGGGACCTTCTCGTACGACTCGTCGATCACGAATCCTGCGACGAACATCACGGCCGGGTATCACTTCGATTACGACGCAGCGTACATCAGGGTGTTCATCGACAAGGCGTCTCGGCTAGCGACTGCCGGCGAAATCCAATACGACATCCGGGCACGCGAATCGGTCACCGGGCAAGCCGATCGATTGTTCTCGATCGCCGCGGATGTTCGCTTCAATGGCGACGGCACCGCGATCCTCGAGCTCGATGGCACCCACGACTACCTGCTCGACCTCACGACCGGTGTCGTGACGGGCGCGCCTTGATCAAGCTGCTTTGGTCTCGTGATAAAACACGGTGATCGCGATGCAGTGAAACGAGCTATCGCTCGACTGCGTCACCACCATGCTCGTGACGGGCTTGGTCGGGTTAGCGGCGAGCCAATCCGAGACCTTCTCACCGAGCCTGTCGCGGTCTGCAAACATGGTCGCCGAGAACACCTTGACCCCGTTGAAGTGGACCCCTGGGCGGACCGTGATTTCGCGTGCGTTGGCCGAGTACATCGGCGCTACTCTACGGGCTGATCGCGTTCCTGTCAGGAAAGAATTGTTTAGAAACACTGAAATTGCATGGGTACTGGCGCTGACTTACCTCGGTAGAATTTCCCGAGATCTCGCAGAACTACGACTGGAGAGGGCTATATTCTCGCGGCGTGCCGACGACTCCCGAATTCGAGCTGTCGAACGTTTTCGAGTCTTCGCCGAACGCGACGGCCGTGCTCGGTCGCGACTACCGAGTCGTGGCCGCGAACAGAGCCTATCTGGCGCTCACGCACTCGGACTGGACCGCGATCGCGAACCGGACCCTGTTCGAGTGCATCGCGATCACCGATGCCAGCTCGCTCCGCACCTCGTTCGACCGCGTATTTGCGAGTAAACATCGTGACGACGTACCGGCCGTACCCTATCTCGCCAATCAGATCGTCAGCGCGAAAAACACGCCGATGTACGACCAGCGCGATGGCTCGCTGCGCTGGATCCTGCACCAGGTCGCGGACGTCACCGAGCTCTCTCGGTCGCCAGCTACGGTCGCGATGCTGGGCACGGGCGTTCTCGGTCGCGCCGGCCAGACCAGTGCCGAGCTCTCGGTGCTTCGCCACCTGTTCGATCAGGCGCCGGGCTTCACTTGTTTTCTTCGCGGCGCCGAGCACCGCTTCGAGCTTGTCAATCCGGCGTATCTGAAGCTAATCGGCAAGAACAGCTCGATCGTCGGTGAGTCGGTCTACGACGCCGTGCCCGAGGTTCGAGAGCAGGGCTTCATCGAGCTCCTCGATAGCGTCTACCGGTCAGGTCAGCCACACGTAGGACGCGGGGTCGAGATCATGCTCGCGCGCGGACCCGATCAGGTTCCGGAGCCGCGTATCCTCGACTTCGTGTACCAGGCGATCGTCGTCGATGGCGCCTCGATCGGGATCTTCGTGCAAGGCCAGGACATCACCGACGAGCGAAAGCTCGATGCGGAGCGCGCGAAGATCGCTGCGGAATACCGCGAGCTCTTCGAGCTGGCGCCGCAACACGTCTGGACCGCACGTCCCGATGGCAACCTCGATCGCGTCAATGAACAGACTGCTCGCTACATCGGTAAATCACAGGCGCAGATCCTGGGCGATGGTTGGCAGGATGTCGTCCATCCCGAGGATCTCGAGCACACGGTCGCATCGTGGGTGAAGTCGCTGGCAACCGGCGAGCCGTATCAGCTCGACTTTCGGTTGCGTGGCGCCGATGGCAAGTACCGCTGGTTTCTCGCGCGTGCGACCGCGGTGCGCGGCGCGGACGGTTCGATCCTCACCTGGATCGGCTCGAACACCGACATCGACGAGGCCCGCCGCGATCACGATGAGCTCGTCGCTCGCGCCGCCTACGAGGAGCGCTTGATCGGCATCGTTAGCCACGACCTCCGCAACCCCCTCAGTACGATCGCGCTCGCGATGCCGATGCTCGAGAGTGAAGACCTGGGAATCTCGGCGCGCAAAGCGGTCGGTTACATCAAAGCGGCGGCCACCCGCAGCGAGCGGCTGATCGCCGACCTCCTCGATTTCGCGCAGGCGCGCAGCGGCAACTTCCCGATCGCACCCGAACGCACGAACCTGCCGACGCTCGTACGTGCCGCGATCGAGGGTGCGCGCATGCTCTCCGGGCCGCGTCCGGTCGCGATCGAACATCGCGGCCCGCCGACCGGTACGTGGGACGAGGGCCGGCTGACCCAAGTGATCGCGAACCTCGTCGGCAACGCGTTCCAGCACGCGCCGAAGGATGCGATGATCCGCGTACGCTCCGCGATCGACGGCGACCACACCACGATCGCGGTATTCAACGAAGGCCCGGCGATTCGTACCGACGACCTACCTCGCCTGTTCGATCCGTTCGCGCGCGGCAAGAACGCGATCACCAAGCAAGGCCGGAGCATCGGCCTCGGCCTGTTCATCGCGCATCAGATCGCGGCCGCCCATGGCGGCGCGATTTCGGTGAAGTCCGTCGCGGGTGAAGGCACCACGTTTACCGTGAGTCTGCCGACCCAGTCCCAGCGCTAGTAACGCTGTTCGTGATTTTCCCGGGTGTGCTTGCCGGTCAAGCGGCCCCCACACGTCCACCCTCTGTTGTCGCCGCTCACGCACGGAGCGCGTTCTGGCGCTCGCGGCTCAGTCTCCCGCTCGTAGCCCGTGGCAGTCGTTGCTCTCGCGGGTGTCGCGCTCGGCTGATATAGCGGAGAACACGCGCCAGCTCGGCGCAGGTCTTGCTTCGGATCGACCCGACATGACGAACTTCGCGACCGAAGAAGACGACCTCCAAGTGATCGACGCCGAGCCCCGATCGTGGAAGCGCAGGTCATAGTCGGTCATGGGCAAGCGTGGCGACCTGCCCTTGACCCCAGAGGCTATCCGCGCGTACCGCGCGTTGTTGTCGAAGGGCGAGGACGCGATCGATCCCAAGACCTGGGCGGGCTCGTTGCCAGCAGCGCACGGGATCGCGCCCCGCGTCCGCATCGGGGCCAACCGGTGGTTCAACCTGCTGTGGCTGCTCCCGATCGGGTTCGTACTGCTGGCGGTGGCGGTGGCGGTGGCGAAGGGGATGCGGACCATCCCTGCCGTTCAGAATTTCATTCTGCGCCATCCGGGCACCGGCTTCGCGACGCAATTCATGACCGGGTTGCCTCGGTGGGTGGGCCTCCAGCACTTCTTGAATCTGTTCCTGCTCACGTTCATCATCCGCGCCGGCTTACAGATCCTCGCCGACCATCCTCGGCTCTACTGGACGCGGCACTGCACGCCCGGCAAGGAGTGGTTTCGGGCGCAAAAGCAGGTGCCGGACGATCCGCTGTGGACTGCGAAGCAGGACTCGATCACGTTGCCCAAGCACGTCGGGCTTCCAGGTCTTCGCCACTCGATCGGGCTCGCGCGGTGGTGGCACCTCGGCGCCGATGTGCTCTGGCTCGCGAACGGCTTGGTGTTTTACATCCTGCTATTCGCGAGCGGCGAGTGGCGCCGCCTCGTCCCGACGAGCTGGCACGTCTTCCCCGATGCGGGCTCCGTGTTGATCCAGTACCTCTCGCTAGGCTGGCCGGCCGACACCGGTTGGGCGGCATACAACGGACTGCAAACCATCGCCTACTTCACGACGGTTTTCGTCGCGGCACCGCTCGCTTTGATCACAGGGCTCGGCATGTCGCCAGCACTGTCGACGCGATTCAAGCGCGTGAGTAAATTGTTCAGCATCCAGACCGCTCGCTCGCTGCACTTCCTCGTGTTGTGCTGGTTTTTGCTCTTCATCGTCATCCACGTGACCTTGGTGGTCACGACGGGGTTGCTGCGCAACCTGAACCACATCTATGCGGGTAACGACACCGGCGGTTGGGGCGGGTTCTGGATCTTCACGGCATCGATGGTTGTCGTCGTCGTCGGTTGGGTGGCGGCGACGCCGATGACGCTACGTCACCCGCGCTGGGTGCAGCGCATCGGGTTCGCGCTGGTCGGGCCTGCGCAACGGCTGTTCGAACATGTCGACGCGACACCCGGCGAATATACGGAGAAGGACATCTCGCCGTACTTCTGGCACAACGGAAAATATCCCGACTCCGACGAGTACCGCGCGCTGTTCGACAGTGGGTTCGCGACGTATCGGCTACACATCCACGGGCTGGTCGCTAACCCCATCGAGCTCGACCTGAAGCAGCTGCGCGCGCTTCCCCGCCACGAGCAGATCACGCAGCAGTTCTGCATCCAAGGATGGTCCGGGATCGCGCGATGGGGCGGAGTCTCGATGCAGACGATCCTCGACGTGGCCAAGCCGACTCCGGCAGCGAAGTGGGTCGTCTTCTACTCGCTCGGAGACGGTCCAGACAAGGGTCGCTACTACGACGTACATCCAATCGAGCAGATGAGCTACGCACTGACGATGTTGGCGTACGACATGAACGGCAAGCCGCTGACGTACGGCCACGGCGCCCCCCTGCGGCTGCGCAACGAGGTTCAGCTCGGGTTCAAGCAAGTGAAGTGGATCGCCGGGATCGAGTTCGTCGCCGATTTCTCCACGATTGGTGGTGGCCAGGGCGGCTACAGCCCCGATCACGAGTTCTTCGGCTATCGCCAGTCGATCTGAAGCTCTACCCAACCATACGCGGGGTGTATGCGCGACCAGCTTGGAATGGAACATCGGCCACGATGCGGCAGGAGCGGTGGCGGTGGTCGTGTACGCCAAGCGCTGCACAGAACAAGCCCACGTGTACGGTGTCCATCATTCGGTTCCTCGGGAGCGTGCGCCGGCGCATGCCATGAACCGAATCGCACGAGCGTCGAAGTGCATGGCTCCCATGAATGCGCTCAGGATCAAATGGCCGGAACGTGTAGTGCATCGCGTGGACACGTGGCGATGGATCAAAAAGTACCTAGCGCTGCGGCGCCGGCAGCATGTTGATGAGCCGCGCTGCGGTGATCGCATTCGCGACGGACTTGATCATGAATTCCGTCGAGGAATCCGCGATCTCTGCTACTTCAAGGTGCCCGGGGACGGAGTTGAACCGCCGACACGCGGATTTTCAGTCCGCTGCTCTACCAGCTGAGCTACCCGGGCGGGTAACGGAGCGGGACTCTACATACGTGGATGTTCGCTGGCAACCTCCCGACCCCTCGTTCCGCTCGGGGCAGATCGCAAACATTCCAGGGGGGTAGAACCGCAAGGAATACCGAGGGGTTGCTAGGGCAAAACCACCAAGCGATGGCACAATGATGGTGGAGGATGGCTTCCAGCGACTCCATTCACGGCCAGGGCCGCGGGCACGGAAGCGGCCTGGGGCTCGACACCGACGACAGCGACGGCACCGAGATGCTGGGGACCGTCATCGATGGCCGCTATCGGCTCGACGACACGCTCGGACGCGGCGGCATGGGTTTGGTGTTTCGAGCCACCCACGTCGGGTTGCGCCGCCAGGTCGCGGTCAAGATCCTTCATCCGTCGCTCGCGGCATCACCGGATGTGCGATCGCGGTTCGAGCGCGAGGCGCTCGCGGTCGGCAAGGTCGACCATCCGAACTGCGTCGCGACGTATGACGTCGGCCGGCTCGCGGATGGCTCGCTCTATCTCGCGATGGAGCTGCTGGAAGGGCGCTCGCTCGCCGACGTGATCGAACACGAGGGCCAGCTCGCGCCGGGGCGCGCGCTGCATATCCTCGCGCACATCTTGCGAGGCCTCGCGGGCACGCATGCGGCCGGCTTGATCCATCGCGACATCAAGCCCGAGAACATCTATCTGATCACGCAGGGCAACGACCCTGACTTCGCCAAGCTGCTCGATTTCGGCATCGCGAAGCCGATGAACGGCGAGCTCTCCGACGACGGCGTGCGGCTCACCCAAGCGGGCATGGCTTTCGGGACGCCGATCTACATGGCGCCCGAGCAGGCGCTCGGAAACAAGATGGATGGCCGCGCGGATCTCTACGCGGCCGCGGTCATCGGCTACGAGATGCTCGCCGGGCAGCCGCCGTTCTACTCGGACGACAAGCTCGAGGTGATGTCGATGCACACCGCAAAGGCGGTGCCACCGATGCGCTCGCGCATGATCAAGGGCGGTCGACCGGTACCGTCGTCGATCGAGCGCTTGATCGTGAAAGGGCTGACCAAGAAGCCCGGCGATCGCTACGCGAGTGCCGAGGTGTTTCTCGCCGCGATCGAGGCTGCGCTGGAGACGCCGGATGGTGGCGTCACCGATGTCAGCTTCGAACGTCCCGGCGATACCGGCAGCCAACCGCTGATCGACGACGCGGGCCAGGTCGACATCGAGAACGAGATCTCGAACTCGATCGACGAGGTGCTCTCGACCACGCCACCGGCCGCGATGCCAGTGATCCCGCGCAAGACCGACACCGGACGCGCGCCGACGACACTCGGCGTCGAGCCCGCATCGCCGGCGAGCATCGCGGCGGCAGCGGCCACCAAAGCGAAGGGCGGCATCGGCATCGGCCTGCCGTTCACCGGTCCTGGTGGCGAACCGATCTTCGGGCTCACACCCGACGAGCGGCTCGCGCAGGTCCCGAAAAAACGCCGCTGGCCGCTGTTCGTGTGGTTCGGCGCCGCGCTGCTCGCCGGTGTCGTGATCGCGATCATCACCACGCGCCACATCGACGAGCCGACCCGTGCCACGAACGATCCAAAAGCCGATCCGGCAACGACCGCTGGCAAAGCCTCCGACATGCTCGAGCATGGCGATGCCAAGGGCGCGATCGACCTCATCGACAAAGATCCGGCTGTAAAGAACGATCCGAACGCTCAACTCTTGCTCGGTCATGCGCACGCCGCGCGCCACGAAAGTGGGCCGAGCCTGACCGCGTATAACCGTGCGATCCAGTTACTGCCAACGCTGCAAGCGAACGCGACGTTCATCGCGAACCTCCACGCGATGGCCGCCGACAAGAACCCCGATGTCGTCACGAACGCGTTCGACCTGTGGTTGCGCACCGACGACCTCGAAGGTCGAGACACGCTGATCAAGGCGGCGGTGTCGCAGAACCTCGATCGCCGGCATGCGGTTCGACCGGTCGTTGATCGCTACAAGCTCGGCGATTCGATCGATTGGCTTACCTCCTACAGCCTCGATCTCGAGCAAGAGATCACGTGCCCCAAGCGCCGGGACGCGGTGATGCACCTCCGTGCCCTCAACTCGCCGAAGGCCGTGCCCGCGCTCGAGCGTGCGACCGTGAAGAAGCTCAAGTATCGCAACGCGTGCTTGTTCGACGACGCGACCTCCGCGATCGGCGCGCTCGAGGCGCTCGGCTCGGGCGGCCCATGATTTCGGTCGAGCTGCCGGATCTTCCGCGGTGGGTCGAGGCCCACGGCATCGCGAACGATCCGGCCGGATGGCGCGCCTCCGTCGGCGGCGGCGGCGGCTACGCGCTCGGCCACGATGCGGCGAAATTGATCGTCCTGGCGGGCGAGCTCGATCCGGAGGCGGTCTCGCGGTTTCGTACCGGCTATCCGCAACACACATTTCTGTTCACGCGCGACGAGCTGCACGGCTCGTTCGAGAGGCGCACGCGCGCGCTCCTGCACACGCTGCCCGATGTCGACGCGCTGCCCGAGTATGAAGGCGCGGTGTTGTTCACCGAACCGCCGCCCGATGCCGAGCTCGCGTGGGCGGCGGCACGCGGCCCGATCTGGTCGGCGTACGTCGACGGCGTGGCCTCGGCGTTCGCGTACGCGCCGTGGCGCAGCCCTACCCTGTTCGACGTCTCGGTCGACGTGCTACCGGGCGCGCGCCAGCTCGGGCTCGGCACGATCGTCGCGGCTGCGATGATCCGCGACGAGCTCGCGCGCGGTCACGCTCCGGTATGGGGTGCGGATGAAGGCAACATCGGCTCGCTCCGGCTGGCCGCGCGCCTCGGGTTTGTCGCAGTCGACGAGATCTGGGTCGCGCCGCCATGAAGGCGCTGCTCGTCGTATGCGCGCTCGGATCCGCGCTCGGATCCGCTGCCAGCGCGCAGCCCGATAACAGCACACTCGTCTACGTCGGCATGGCGATGGCACCAGTCGACTACATCGCGGGCACTGCACTTCACGAGGGCAGTCACGCGCTCGCCGCGAAGCTCGTCGGCGCCGATGTCGACGAGCTCCACGTGTTCCCGCCCGGCATCGATCCGAAGGCGAACGTGTTTCGCTTCGGCTGGACCTACGTCCACGGCCTCCACACGAAGGCCGATCGAATCACGTTTTTGAGCGCACCGAAAATCACCGATACCTTGCTTCTCGGCGGGTTTGCAGCACTCGTGTTCACGGGTGCCTGGCCAGGTAACAAATACGCGCAGCTCGGGCTCACCGTGGCCGCGACGGGCTTGTGGATCGACTTCGCGAAGGACGTCGTCCTTCTCCGTCCGCAGAACGATGTCTCCAAGATCTTCGAGCTCTGGTGTGTCCGCGGCTGGCGCCAGGTCCCCGCGCGGCTGATCTACGCGGCGTTGGATGTGGGGCTCGGCTACGTGGTGTTCCACGGCTACGAGCGGTTGTTCGATCGCAACGATCCAACGCCGGTCGTCGTGCCGCTCACCCGCCTGGCGTTCTGACGACAGCTGTGCGCGAGCGCCACGAGGTGGCGGATCAGGTCGGCGATTCTGCCGCGTGGTGACGGCCACGTTCTTGCTGGGTGTGAGGAGATGCCCTCCGCCGGATGTCGGGTCCTCGCGTTCGCGCGCGACTGGTCCCCCCACAGCGCCTCTCACGTCGAGCAACGCGCGCTGCGCAGCCACCTCCGCGGCCTCGGAGCGGACCTGATCATCGTCAGCGCGCATCAAGCGTGGCGCATCCGGCCTGATGACGAGATCGCGACGCTCGGCGAGCTTGCAGCCCGAGAGCTCGCTCGCGCGCACGCCATCAAGCGCGAGGATGCGGTGATCGTGCTCGACTACGATCACGCGAGCATCTTCGAGCACCGCGGCCCGGTCGTCGATCATTCGCAGCTCCTTGCGAGCTTGACCGCCGCGACCGAAGCGATGTTGATGCCGGCACCGACCACGTTCACCCGCCGAGGCTGGATGTCGACGTGCCTCGTCAGTGGCTTCGCCACCGTGGTGCTCGCGAGCTGCAAGCAACACGAACATCGCGATCCGGTCCCCGAGCCCGCGGTGGTACCGCCGCCCGCGGTTGCTCACGAAATCGATATCGAGCTCGACGTCAATGGCACCACGCACAAGCTGCGGATCGAACCTCGCGTCTCGCTCCTCGATGCCCTCCGCGAGCGTCTCCAGCTCGTCGGAACAAAGAAGGGATGCGATGCCGGGCAATGCGGTGCGTGCACCATTCACATCAATGGCAAGCGCGTGCTCTCTTGTTTGACACTCGCTGCGACCGCACAGGGCAAGCCGATCACGACAATTGAAGGCCTGGCAGAGGGGCTCGGCGGAGGTGCCCTGCATCCGCTGCAGAAGGCGTTTATCGCACACGATGGCATGCAGTGCGGGTTCTGCACGCCTGGCCAGATCATGAGCGCCGCAGCACTGATCAAGGAAAACCGCGCGAAGACCGACGACGAAGTTCGCGAGCAGATGAGCGGCAATATCTGCCGCTGTGGCGCGTACCCGAACATCCTCGCGGCCATTCAGTCCGTTCGGGGAGGCAATGCAGGATGAACCCGTTCAGCTATCTTCGCCCCACGACCGAGAAGGAAGCGTTCGCTGCGCTGTCGCAGCCGGACACGATGGCGCTCGCGGGTGGCACCACGCTCGTCGATCTGATGCGTCTCGAGATCATGCGCCCGCTGCACGTCGTCGATATCACGGGCCTGCCCCTCGGAAAAATCGAGACCGGCGTCTCCTCGATCACGATTGGTGCGCTCGCGACCAACAGCGATGTCGCTTATCACCCGGACGTCGTCGCGAAGCTACCGGCGCTCGCCGATGCGATCCGTGCTGGCGCGTCGGGTCAGATTCGGAACATGGCCACCACGAGCGGGAACTTGCTGCAGCGCACACGCTGCCCGTACTTCCGCGATGCGTCGAGCCCGTGCAACAAGCGCTCGCCAGGCTCGGGCTGCGCGGCCCTCGAGGGGTTCACGCGGATGAACGCGATCGTCGGCACGTCGAAGGACTGCATCGCAGCGCACCCTTCCGATATGAGTGTGGCGCTCGTTGCCCTCGATGCGAGCGTGCACCTCCGCAGCACCAGCGGCGAACGCTCCGTCAAGGTTGGCGATTTTTACACGCTGCCCGCGAATCACCCGAACGTGGAGTCGGTGATCCAACCCGGCGAGCTCGTGGTCTCGGTGGAGGTTCCGATCACGCCGCTGGCGGCAACGTCGAGGTACGTGAAGGTCCGAGACCGCGCGTCTTACGCGTTTGCTCTCGCGGCGGCCGCGGTCGCGCTCGATGTCCAAGGTGGGACGATCAAGGCCGCGAGTGTCGTGCTCGGCGGCGTCGGCACCAAGCCGTGGCGCGAGCCCGCCGTCGAACAAGCGCTCATCGGCAAGCCCGCGACGCAGGAGGTCTTCGTCTCCGCCGCAAACCTCGCGCTCGCGACCCCGGATGTTCGTCCCGATAACGCATTCAAGGTCGGCCTCGCGAAGCGCGTCGTCGCGCGCGCGCTTGGCCTCGTCGCAGGAGGTTCCAAGTGAAGAGTGTCGGCACACCGATCGACCGTCTTGATGCGCAGAGGAAGGTCCTCGGCACCGCGACCTACGCGATGGATACCGAGGTGACCAAGGTTGCCCATGCGGTGATCGTCACGAGCACGATCGCGAAAGGCTCGATCAGCTCGCTCGATGTGACTGCCGCCAAGCGCGAACCTGGCGTGCTCGCGGTGATGTCTCATCTCGATGCACCGAAGGTGATGGCCGGCAAGGGCAAGGCAGGCGGGGCTGCCGAGCGCATCCTGCAGCTGCTCCAAGACCCGCAGATCGCGTATGCCGATCAGCCGATCGCGGTCGTGGTCGCCGATACGCTCGAGCGCGCGCAACACGCTGCATCCTTGCTGGTCGTCAAGTATACCAACGAGGCGGCCGTTGCGACGATCGAGCAAGCGCTCGGCAGCGCGAGCACGCCGAAGTCGTTCAATCATGGCAAGCCCGATTGGTCGCGCGGCTCCGTCGAGGTCGGCCTGGTGCAAGCGAAATTCAAGCTCGAGCAGACCTACACGACCCCCAACCAGAACCACAATCCGATGGAGCCGCACGGAACGATCGCGGTGTGGCACGGCGACGAGCTCACGCTCTACGATTCCACGCAGGGCATCTTCGGCTGCCGCAATCGCATCTCCGAGGTGTTGGGGATCCCGAAGGAGAAGGTCCGCGTCATCAACCAGTTCGTCGGTGGCGGTTTCGGTTCCAAGGGCACCCCGTGGTCACATACCGCGCTCGCGGCGATGTCGGCAAAGCTCGTCAACCGCCCGGTCAAGCTCGCCGTCACTCGCCAGCAGATGTTTTCACTCGTCGGACACCGGCCACACACGATCCAGAACATCGCACTCGGCTGCGATGCCGAAGGCAAGCTCACCGCGGTTCGCCACGACGTGATCAGCGAGACCTCCCGATTCGACGAGTTCGTCGAGCCGTCGGCGTTGCAATCGCGGATGCTATACGAGTGCGCGAACATCTCGACCACCCACAAGGTCGTGGGGATCGATGCGCCGACGCCGACCTTCATGCGCGCCCCTGGCGAGGCCTCGGGCACGTTCGCGATCGAGTCCGCGATCGACGAGCTCGCATTCATGGCGAAGATCGATCCACTCGAGTTCCGGATTCGCAACTACGCCTCGAGCGATCCGCAAGGCAAGCCATTCTCGTCGAAGTCGCTGCGTCAATGTTACGACGCGGCGGCCGCGAAGTTCGGCTGGAAAAAACGCACCCCCGACCCGCGCTCGATGCGCGATGGCCACGAGCTCGTCGGCTACGGCATGGCCACCGCGACCTATCCCGCGAATCAGCAGCCCGCCTCCGCGAGGGCGATCGCGAAGCCGGACGGCACGTTCTTGGTCCGGGCAGGTACGCAGGATCTCGGCACCGGCACCTATACCGTGATGACCCAGATCGCCGCCGATGCCCTCGAGGTCCCGATCGAGATGGTGCGGTTCGAGCTCGGCGATAGCCTGATGCCCGAGACGCCAGTCTCGGGCGGATCGATGACGGTCAACTCGGTCGGCCCCGCCGTGAAGCAGGCGTGCATCGCGCTCAAGGGCATGATGGCGATCGCGCGTCCCGAGGACAAAGCCAAGGACATTGTCGCCGAGATCAAGACCGAGCTCGCGAAGGACCACGACCTGTACTCGATGCACGCGTTCGGCGCGCCATTTGTCGAGGTTCGAGTCGACGAGGATCTCGGCACGATCCGCGTCGCCCGGGTGGTCGCCGCCTATGCGTGCGGCAAGATCCTCAATCCGAAGACGGCGAACAACCAGTTCGTCGGTGGCATCACGTGGGGCATCGGTATGGCGCTCCAAGAAGAGACCATTCGGGATCGCCGCACCGGTCGCAACGTGACGCGCGACCTCGCCGATTACCACGTGCCCGTGCACGCCGACATCCCGCCGATCGACGTGATCTCGATCGACGAGGAAGACCTCCACGTCAACACGATCGGCACCAAGGGCATCGGCGAGATCGGGATCACCGGCATCACCGGCGCGATCGCGAATGCGGTATTCCACGCGACCGGCAAGCGCGTGCGCGAGCTGCCGATCCGGCTCGACAAGCTGCTCGGCTAGCCGCCTTTCTGCTGTCGCTCGACGCGACCGCAAACAGCAGCCACCAGAGCTTTTTCATGCCCGATGGTGACGCTAGGTCTCGAGGCCGGATTTCTTGAGCTTGTCGTAAAGCGTGCGCTCGCCAATGCCCAGGAGCTCGGCCGCCTTGCGACGGTTGCCGCTCACCGCCTCGAGCGCGGCGATGATCGCATCGTGCTCGAGCTCGGCGAGGGGCCGAATGCTCCCGCTACCCGAAGGCGCCTTGGGCGTAGGCTCGTCGAGCCAGATGTGGCTCGCATCGATCGGCTGACCATCCGCGAGGATCGCCGCACGTTCGAGCGCGTTCGCGAGCTCGCGCACGTTGCCGCGCCAGCACGAGGCGAGCAAGCGCTGCTCGGCGGCCGGCGTGAGCGTGGGGACGCGCTGCTTGAGATCGAACCCGATACGCTGGAGCAGCGTCCTCGCGATCGGCAGGAGGTCAGATTTGCGATCGCGCAGCGGCGGCAGCTTGATCAGGAACACGGCGAGCCGGTGATAGAGGTCCTCGCGGAACGTACCCGCATCGATCATCCCGCGCAGATCGCGGTTCGTCGCCGCGACCCAGCGCACGTCGACCTCGAGCGTGCGGGTGCCACCGACCCGCTCGAACCGGCGCTCTTGCAGGACGCGCAGGAGCTTCGCCTGGAGATCGAGCTTTAGCTCTCCCACTTCGTCGAGGAAGAACGTGCCGCCATCGGCGAGCTCGAGCCGGCCGCGCTTGCGCTCTGTCGCCCCCGTGAACGCGCCCTTCTCGTGACCGAACAGCTCGCTCTCGAGCAGCGTCTCGGAGAGAGCGGCGCAGTTGATCGCCATGAACGGCTTCACCGCGCGGGGGCTCTGCGCCTCGACGGCGTTATCGACGCTGCCGTGGGCGGTCATCACGATGACTTCGACCTCCTTACTACTCGGCCGGACCTTCGTTGCCTGGGCCCCGGCCTTGTATGCCCTCACCCTTGTGGTGATGGCGGAAGCCACCGTGACGGCCTCGATGCTGGCGGAGCATCTTGAACTCTCCAATGGAGAGCTTGCCATCACCATTGGTGTCTGCCTTCTTGAAGGCTTCTTCGGCGCGCTCGTTCTTCATCGCGGCGCGCTCGGCGTTGTCGAGCTTGCCGTCTTTGTTGATGTCGTACTTCGCGAGCATCTTCTCCTTCATCTCTTCACGCTTGGCCTGGGGTTGGGCCTGGGATTCCGGCGTGCTGGTGACGCCTTGCGCGGCCGCAAAGCCACCACCACCAACGAGCAACGAACCACAAAGTGCGAGAGCGATTTTGATCTTCGTCAACATGGGGACCTCCTGGTCTTGCCCAGTCCTGTTGCGTCCGACGTGCCACGCCTAAGCCACTGAAAGTACGTCGGGATTACGAATTTTTACCTGCTGAACCCGCAGCTGCCCCTGCCGAATCCGCGTACGCTTTCCGCGTGCTGTTCCACATCACCACTCGGACCGCCTGGCAGCACGCGGTGGGGGTTGGCGAGTACACACCAGCGTCCTTCGCGTCGGAAGGCTTCATCCACTTGTCGACCGAGGCGCAGTGGCCCAAGACGCACGCGCGCTTCTTCAATGACGCGAGCGACCTCGTGCTGCTCGTGATCGATCCCGAACGCTGCATCGAAATTCGCTGGGAACCCGCCGATGGCGATTCGTTTCCGCATCTGTATGAAGTGCTGTTGGTGAGCGCGGTCGTCGAAGTGCGCGAGCTCTGAGCCGAGCGCGTACGCACACACGAAATATCTGAGGCCCAACGAACGTCGGACGCGCGACGCGTTAATCTCAGGCGAGCTCATAAGGAGAACCATGCGATCGCGATCACGATCACGATCAGGCGGCCAACGATCATCGCCCGCATTCAGCTCCGCCGCTGTCGCGCGAGGAAAAACATAATGCCGCGCGCGCGGGCTTCGTGTGGCAGCCCGGTCGATGGGATTGGAAGAGCGATCAGTGGGCGTGGGTCGATGGTCACTGGGAGCGCGAACGCGCTCACAAGAAATGGCGCACGGCGCAGTGGCAAGATCAGAATAACACCTGGGTGCTCGTCGACGGTGCGTGGATCGACGAAGGCGCCGCGGATGGTGCGAGCCCGCCACCCCCGCCGCCGCAGGGTGAGCCTCGCGGTTACCCGGCGATGCACGAGTGGCGCATCGAGCGCCCGACCGTGTCGAGCTACTGGCCTGCGAAGGGCCAAGTTGGTCAGCGCGTCATGATCCGTGGTCGCAACTTCTCGCCGGACACCCGCGTGATGTGGGGTCCCGACGAAGTCCGTGCCGCAAAGGTCAAGGATGACATGATCGAGTTCCAGGTTCCGCCGGCTGCGCAGAGCGTGACGATCCTCCTCAAGGGCAAGGGCGGCCGCGACTTCATTGTCGGCAACTTCGAAGTCGCCAACTACGATGCCGACGCCGACGCGCGACGGATCGAAGCGGACCGCATCGCGGCGGCGCAAGCTGCGTGGTCGACGCAACAAGCGATGTGGGCGAAGGATCAAGCGGCGCGTCAGGCCGCGCTCGATGCCGAGTGGCAGCAGCGCGAGCAGACCCGCGAGCAACGCCGCGAGCAGCGCATCCAGGAGATTCGTTCGAGGTGGCAGGCTGCGTTACTTGCCGACGAGGAAACGCAGTCGGAGCTCATGCTCCACGCCGAACGCACCGCCCAGCTCACGCGCGCGAAGGATGTCGCCAGCGTGATGGCTAACCAGAAGCTCGGCGTGCGCATCGATGTCGCGCTCGGGCGCGAAAACGATCGTCACGATCAACGGATGGGCGCTTTCCAAGCAGCCTTCTCCGCAAAGGGAGGTGCGCGATGAAGCACCTGATATTTGCGCTCGCGATCACGCTCTCCGCTTGCGGCGGAAAAAAAGAAGAAAAAGCGCCGCCGACGCCCCCCACGGTCACGGGCAGCGCAGCTGCGACCGGCAGTGCCGGGAGCGCTGTGGTGACCGCTCCTGCAACCGGTAGCGCCGCAGCTGGCAGCGCCGCAGCTGTAGACGTTCCGACGGAGGTCGACTTCGAAGCCAAAGCGAAGATCGACATCACCGACAAGAACGTCGACTCGAAGGTAAAGAAGATCGAGAACGATCTGGGCAAGTAGTAAGCAGCTTGCTCGGGCTGCAAGCAAATCGATCCCCTCGATGACGTAATAGTCCGTCCGCTGCCCCTCAATTGATGCGGTCGAATCGACGAGCATTTCCATCTCGTCGATCTCCAGCGTCTCGGGCAGGCCGGTTGATGTCGTGGCTCTCGAATCTCGAGAAGACCGATCCGGCAAAAGCAAAGTAGGTGCTGTCGGCAATTGCCGACAAGCAACCTACCGCCTCGAGCCCGGCGACTGATCAGCGACGCAGACCGATCCTGTCACGGAGTGTTGCAAGCCCTCGACTCACGTTACGGTGCAGCGTGCCACGGTCATTCGTCCTCGTCGCGACGTCGATCATCGCTTGCGACGCATCGGCACCACGGCCGCCACCGCCCGCACCCGCCCCACTGACGATCGTGACACCGGCTGCGCCATCGCCAGTGACCATCGACGCCGCGATCGTCGTTCGGGATCAGCATCACCGCCTGCGTGCGAATGAAGGTGCGATCCTGGTCGCGCCGCTGCACGCGTCGATCGATCACGGGACCACCGCGACCGTGCTCGTGACACCGGCGACGGACTACCAGATCAATACCGATCTGAAACCGCACCTCGAGCTCGCACCTCCGAGAGCCGTCGAGACAACGCCCGTACGGCTCACACGCTGGGATCACGACCATCTCGCACTCGCACTCGATGTGACCGCGCATGAAGCCGGACACTACGCGATCCGCGGCACCCTGCACTTTGCCGTGTGCAAGCGCGAACAATGCTTTCCCAAGATCGAGCCGATCGAGCTCGCACTCGATGTTCACTAGGCGACGGCCGGCTCGATCATCGAACCGATACCCAGAGGCCCGCGTGCGATCGGCGCAGCCGCCAAATTCTGTTCCTGCCGGGCTCCCTTTGCGCCTCTCGCTTCGTGACCGTCCGGACACACCTGCCCACGATCGAAAGCTAAGGCAACGTGCCGAGCACGTGCTCTAGCTCGCCGCGCGCATCGTGCATCCCGGCCGGCAAGGAGCCACCCACCCACGCGAGCTCGAACGCCCCACCCTTCGCGATGCCGACGAGCCGCGTCGCATCGACCTGGGCATCTGTGACCTCGCCGAACGCCTCGCCCGCGAACGCGAGTACGCGCGTCGTCTTGCCGGTCTCGGCATCGACGATCCAGAGGGTCGAGCTCGTGCTGCCGCGAACGTCGACGGGGACGAGGTAATGGTTACCGCGACACAGCGCAGCTACCGCGATCGGATGCGCGGGCTCGATCGCGTTGCTCGTCCACGTCACGGTGCCGGTCGCGACATCGATCAGCGCGAGCCGGCGATGCTGCGCTGCTTCGGGATCGAAGTGGTCGCCGAGCTTCGGCGCGAGCTCGACGAGCTGGAACCGCGGCGACGTGATTCCATCGCACTCGCGCACGAGAGGTGCGTCATCGGCGAGGTGCTGATCTGCCGTGGCGATGACGTAGACATCGCCAGTCTTCGGCGACACGATCGCGAGCTGGTCGCTCGAGCTCGCCGCGCGTATCACGAGCCGATCGCCGCGCATCACCGCCGAAAGCGAGAGGAAATCATTGGTGCCGCGCACCGGCTCACCTTGTTTCGCGAAACGATGCTCGGCCGGCGACCACGCGGCGATCGTCAGCGGCGAGCCCGCGCGCAACAACACGGCCGGCTCGCGCTGGACGAGGCTGATCCCGCCGGCATCGACGGTGACCGCACCGCTGCGATCGTCGATCAGCGAGGTCCAGCCCGAGCACTGCACGAGCACCGAGCCTTTCACCGCGACGGGTGCGCGCGTGCATTCGCGGCCGCCCGCGATCGTCGCGGTCCAGCGCGGGCTCCCTGCACTCGCGTCGAGGCAGCGCACCACCGCATCGCCATCTCGTAGCGTCATCGCGACGAGGCACGAGCCGAGCACCTTCGGCGGCGCAGCGGACCAGTGCTCGCTGGCCGGCACGGCCCAGGCCCACTTCGCGTGGCCGGTCGCCAGGTCGAAGATCGCGAGCCCCGCCGGGCTCGTTGCACCGGTCGCACGCCCCATCACGAGATCGCCCGTTGGATTGATCGCACGCTCGACGGTGTCGAGCGCGAGCGATGACACGGTCGACCACGCGGTCCGATTGCTGAGGACGCGCTCGATCGTCACGCGATCGAGCGCGAGTGCGAGGTGCCCGCCCGGAGCGATCGCGACCGCCATCGGGACCGCCGCCATTCGGTGATGCGCGTCGCGCCACATGCGGACGCCCGCGATCGCAACGGTCAAGGCGATCACGATGAACGACGCGTAGTACAGGATGCGCGAGATCACGACGCCCTCACGAGCGGCTCGCCGCGAAGCTCGCGCAGCTCGATGCCGATGCCGCGCAGCCACTCGGCCGGCAGCTCCGCGCCGAGCGCACAGATCACGCGCGACGCGACGATGATTTTGCCGTCGCGCAGCTCGACGTGCAGAGGAGCAACGCGGGCGATCTGAGCGCGCAACTCGACGGTCAAATCACCCTTTGCTCGCGCCGCTTCGATCGCGCGCCGGTTCTCCGGCTTGGTGCGACCGAAATCGCTACCGCGATGCACGAGCGTGACCTTCGCACGCGCGAGCGCGAGCGCGAGCGCGACCTCGACGGCGCTGTCACCACCACCCACCACCACGATCGACTCCTGCGCGTGTTGCTCCGGATCCGCGAGATCGTATGCGACGTGCGCGAGGTCATCTCCCGGGACGCCCAGCTTGCGCGGGGACCCGCGGCGGCCGATCGCGAGCACCACGCGCGGCGTGGTCACGGTGCCGCGCGCGGTTTCGACTTCGAAGCCACTCGCGAGCCGGCGCACCGCGAGCACCGGCGCGTGCTCGGTCACGTCGAGCTCGGCATCGCGCACGATCTGCTCGAACATTTCGACGAGCGCTTCCTTCGAAGTCCGGCGCAATTTCATCTTCCCGAAGCCCGGCAGATCGAACGGCGCGGTCATCACGATCTTCTGGCGGGGATACGACCGGACCGCACCACCGAGCGTCGACTTCTCGAACAGGCGGTAGCGCGCCCTCCGATTGCGCGCCTCGAGCGCGGCACCAAGCCCAGCAGGTCCTGCGCCGACGATCACGACATCGGTATCGAACGTGCCCGGAGCAGGCTTACTATCGAGCGCAAACTTCGCCGCTTGACGGCCCTGCCCGAGCGCGTTGTGGATGAGCCCGATCCCGGTCACTTCACCGGCGACATACAGCCCGGGCACGGTGGTCTGGAACCGGCCATCGGTGGTCGGTACCTCGACGCCGCGCTCGGGACTGCCGAGCACGAGCTCGATCGCGTGGGTGGGGCAGCTGCGTAGACAGTCGGCGTGACCGACACACGCGGCGGGCTGCACCAGCCTCGGGCGCCCGCCGATCATCACGAGCACTTCTTTCTCGGGACACACCGAGACGCAGTTGCCCGAACAGATGCACGCGGCCGCGTTGATCCGCGGGTACAGCGACGGCGGGGTCTCCGCGCCCGTGGTCGTGAGCATCGCGAGGCGCTTTTTTTTCAACCGGCGATCGAACACGATGCCGATGCCGAACAACACGATCGCGAGGCCGAGGCCGAGCTGGATGATCGGTGTCACGGCACGACCCATACGAAGTCATGGCCCTCGTGGCCGGTGGTGCCTGCCATCGTGTGGCACGCGGTGCACACCTCCGCGGCGGGACCGTCGTAGCCCCACCCATCGGCCGCAAGCCCGGTCGCGTCGTGCGGGGTCGCATTGTCGAGTGGCACCTTCATGTACCAGTACCAGTCGAGACCGCGCGTGCCCGCGGCCGTATGGACCTGCGCACCGTGGCCGATGATCGCGCCGCTGGTCGGATCGCGGATCTCGATCACCATCGCCGAGCTCAGTGGATGTTCGCCCGGCGAATCGGGATGGATGATCGGGTTCGCGCATAATCGCACGCGTCCATGCGGCGAGGGCATATCCGCCGCGTGCGACGACGCCTCGCACGCCCAGCCCTGGTAGTGGCCTTCGCTGAACCATTGCTCGATGTCTTCCTGCCCGGTGACGGGAGGAGCGATATCGGGGTCGACCTCGTCTTGGCCGTCGGGCGGCTTGCAGCCGACCGCGACCAAGAGAAGGCTAACGGCGACGTAGGAGCGTCGTGCGCCAGCTGGTCGTGCTGTGGCAATCATCGCAAGTCACGCGGGTTAGGTGGTCCTGGGTGCGCGGTCGGTTGAAGGCATGGCACGTCACGCAATCGCCGCGCACGCCCGTCCAGTTGGGGTTCGTGTGGCACTCACTGCACGGCGCCACGCGATGGCGACCGGTGAGCGGGTACGCGGTGCGATCGTGATCGAAGCGAATGATTCGCCAGCGATCCGCGCGATGGCAATCAGAGCACTCGAACGAGTTCGCACCGCGATGCGGATCGCCGTGACACGTGCGGCACGCGCG